>NZ_FPBU01000021.1:2295-5510 GCF_900116775.1 Pantoea sp. YR525 | reverse complement strand
TTGATGCCTGGCAGTTCCCTACTCTCGCATGGGGAGACCCCACACTACCATCGGCGCTACGGCGTTTCACTTCTGAGTTCGGCATGGGGTCAGGTGGGACCACCGCGCTAAAGCCGCCAGGCAAATTCTTTGTGCAAAAACGAATAACCTTCGCTTCCGCTAAATCTTTAATCCGTAAAACAAGCTGAAAATATCGGTCTCTCAGACCAAAACGCCTCTGGCGTTGTAAGGTTAAGCCTCACGGGTCATTAGTACCGGTTAGCTCAACGCATCGCTGCGCTTACACATCCGGCCTATCAACGTCGTAGTCTTCAACGTCCCTTCAGGACTCTCAAGGAGTCAGGGAGAACTCATCTCGGGGCAAGTTTCGTGCTTAGATGCTTTCAGCACTTATCTTTTCCGCACTTAGCTACCGGGCAATGCCATTGGCATGACAACCCGAACACCAGTGGTGCGTTCACTCCGGTCCTCTCGTACTAGGAGCAACCCCCCTCAATTCTCCAGCGCCCACGGCAGATAGGGACCGAACTGTCTCACGACGTTCTAAACCCAGCTCGCGTACCACTTTAAACGGCGAACAGCCGTACCCTTGGGACCTACTTCAGCCCCAGGATGTGATGAGCCGACATCGAGGTGCCAAACACCGCCGTCGATATGAACTCTTGGGCGGTATCAGCCTGTTATCCCCGGAGTACCTTTTATCCGTTGAGCGATGGCCCTTCCATTCAGAACCACCGGATCACTATGACCTGCTTTCGCACCTGCTCGAGCCGTCACTCTCGCAGTCAAGCTGGCTTATGCCATTGCACTAACCTCCTGATGTCCGACCAGGATTAGCCAACCTTCGTGCTCCTCCGTTACTCTTTGGGAGGAGACCGCCCCAGTCAAACTACCCACCAGACACTGTCCGCAGCCCGGATCACGGGCCTACGTTAGAACATCAAACATTAAAGGGTGGTATTTCAAGGTTGGCTCCACGCAGACTGGCGTCCACGCTTCAAAGCCTCCCACCTATCCTACACATCAAGGCTCAATGTTCAGTGTCAAGCTATAGTAAAGGTTCACGGGGTCTTTCCGTCTTGCCGCGGGTACACTGCATCTTCACAGCGATTTCAATTTCACTGAGTCTCGGGTGGAGACAGCCTGGCCATCATTACGCCATTCGTGCAGGTCGGAACTTACCCGACAAGGAATTTCGCTACCTTAGGACCGTTATAGTTACGGCCGCCGTTTACCGGGGCTTCGATCAAGAGCTTCTCCTTGCGGATAACCCCATCAATTAACCTTCCGGCACCGGGCAGGCGTCACACCGTATACGTCCACTTTCGTGTTTGCACAGTGCTGTGTTTTTAATAAACAGTTGCAGCCAGCTGGTATCTTCGACTGGCTTCGGCTCGGGGAGCAAGTCCCTCTACCTACGCGCCAGCGTGCCTTCTCCCGAAGTTACGGCACCATTTTGCCTAGTTCCTTCACCCGAGTTCTCTCAAGCGCCTTGGTATTCTCTACCTGACCACCTGTGTCGGTTTGGGGTACGATTTCGTGTTACCTGGAGCTTAGAGGCTTTTCCTGGAAGCAGGGCATCAGTTACTTCATCACCGTAGTGACTCGTCATCACGCCTCAGCCTTAAGACACCCCGGATTTACCAAAGATGTCAGCCTACACGCTTAAACCGGGACAACCGTCGCCCGGATAACCTAGCCTTCTCCGTCCCCCCTTCGCAGTAACACCAAGTGCAGGAATATTAACCTGCTTCCCATCGACTACGCTTTTCAGCCTCGCCTTAGGGGTCGACTCACCCTGCTCCGATTAACGTTGAACAGGAACCCTTGGTCTTCCGGCGAGCGGGCTTTTCACCCGCTTTATCGTTACTTATGTCAGCATTCGCACTTCTGATACCTCCAGCACCCCTCACAGGACACCTTCAACGGCTTACAGAACGCTCCCCTACCCAACAACGCCTAAGCGTCGCTGCCGCAGCTTCGGTGCATGGTTTAGCCCCGTTACATCTTCCGCGCAGGCCGACTCGACCAGTGAGCTATTACGCTTTCTTTAAATGATGGCTGCTTCTAAGCCAACATCCTGGCTGTCTGTGCCTTCCCACATCGTTTCCCACTTAACCATGACTTTGGGACCTTAGCTGGCGGTCTGGGTTGTTTCCCTCTTCACGACGGACGTTAGCACCCGCCGTGTGTCTCCCGTGATAACATTCTTCGGTATTCGCAGTTTGCATCGGGTTGGTAAGCCGGGATGGCCCCCTAGCCGAAACAGTGCTCTACCCCCGAAGATGAGTTCACGAGGCGCTACCTAAATAGCTTTCGGGGAGAACCAGCTATCTCCCGGTTTGATTGGCCTTTCACCCCCAGCCACAAGTCATCCGCTAATTTTTCAACATTAGTCGGTTCGGTCCTCCAGTTAGTGTTACCCAACCTTCAACCTGCCCATGGCTAGATCACCGGGTTTCGGGTCTATACCCTGCAACTTAACGCCCAGTTAAGACTCGGTTTCCCTGCGGCTCCCCTATACGGTTAACCTTGCTACAGAATATAAGTCGCTGACCCATTATACAAAAGGTACGCAGTCACCCTGATAAATCAAGGCTCCCACTGCTTGTACGTACACGGTTTCAGGTTCTGTTTCACTCCCCTCGCCGGGGTTCTTTTCGCCTTTCCCTCACGGTACTGGTTCACTATCGGTCAGTCAGGAGTATTTAGCCTTGGAGGATGGTCCCCCCATATTCAGACAGGATACCACGTGTCCCGCCCTACTCTTCGAACTCACAGTATGTGCACTTTCGTGTACGGGGCTATCACCCGGTATCGCGCGACTTTCCAGACGCTTCCACTAACGCACAAACTGATTCAGGTTCTGGGCTGTTCCCCGTTCGCTCGCCGCTACTGGGGGAATCTCGGTTGATTTCTTTTCCTCTGGGTACTTAGATGTTTCAGTTCCCCAGGTTCGCCTCGCAACACTATGTATTCATGTTGCGATGATGCACTGAGTGCACCGGGTTTCCCCATTCGGACATCGTCGGCTGTAGCGGTTCATATCACCTTACCGACGCTTTACGCAGATTAGCACGTCCTTCATCGCCTCTGACTGCCAGGGCATCCACCGTGTACGCTTAGTCGCTTAACCTCACAACCCACAGGCGTTTTGCAACGCTGCAGACTGCAAGCATTTGAGAGACTCGAACATGTTGTTATTCATTTCCTAT
>NZ_FPBU01000017.1:0-51611 GCF_900116775.1 Pantoea sp. YR525 | reverse complement strand
CACGAACGAATTTGTCTCAGAACGGGCATGAGCCCGGTGGAATACCGGGCATCAAAAGAGATGTAAAATGTGTCCAGGTTTTGGGGTTCAGTGCATGGCCGCGCCCTCTGCACTCCCGGGCCCTGCGCCAGCCCAACCCGCCGCTACGCGGTACCTTCACTCATTCACGATTCCTGACGGACCGGTGTCGATTCGCTCCTGCTCAGCGCCACCTCTCGCCGCATCCATGCGGCTCGCCCTGGAATCCCTCATTCGCTCAGCGGGTTAGGATGTCGCCTCAACACCCGCGCTGCAGCGACTATGCATTTTCCTGACTCACCATCGCTACAAATCCCGTAGGGTTGCCATTCATGGCAACCTGGCGCGCATGAAGGCGAACCCGACGGAAAAATAATCGGGCACTAATTTGGTTGCGGTGAAAAGGTCAAAAGAGCGCGATAAATCGCGCCGCTACGGTATTTGCATGATGTCTACATCTTCGCCAATCCACCAAATGTCTGCTTACCGTTATAGAACGTCGCCATCACCGGCGCGATATGCGCAACGGCTTCCGCAGAACAGCTGGCTTTAACCAGCATCATGGTGGCGTGATCCTGCGCTTTCGGCCATTGCTGCTCGCCGTGGCTATTCAGCGGCAGCACTTCGTTAGTAGCGATACCTAACGCGCGGCTGAGCGAATACTCATCCGGCCCACGATAGAGCTGCGAATAGACGTTGGCTTTTTCCAGCATGCTGCCGCTGCCAAACGGCTGCCAGTGATCGGCGATGGTGTCAGTGCCCGACCACACCGGCACGCCAGCGGCGCGCAGCTGCGGCAACGGCATGATCACCCGGCCAATTGGCACGGTGGTGGCGATGTTAAATTGCTGCTCTTTCAGTTCCTCAATCATCGCCGCCAACTCGTTACCCTGTAACGTACCCAGCGCGAAAGCGTGGCTGATGGTCACCTTGCCTTTGAGTTGCGGATTGTCACGCACTGTTTTCAGCATGTAGCGAATCGCCGCCACGCCGTGCGGTTCGGTTTCGTGCAGATGAATATCGATGGGAGCGGCGAAATCGAGCGCGATGCTAAACATGGTATCCAGCGACTTCTCCATCGCGCCGTCAACGTTGGTCGGATCCAGCCCGCCGACATAGTTCGCGCCCATCTTCATCGCTTCGCGCATCATGCCTTCGATGTTTGAGCGCAGTAATCCGTGCTGCGGGAAGGCGACAATTTCGGCGTGAAAATCGTCGCGATGGTTAGCAATCGCCTGCTGCAGATGCTCGAGACCTTGTAACTTGCTGACCGGATCGATGTTGCAATGGCTGCGTGCGGAGCTGCTGCCTTTCGATTGCAGCAGACCAATCAGTTTCTCGGCACGGATTTCAGAAGTCGGCACCAGTTCGGGCAGGATCTGCTCTTCCTGGTGAATCATATCGATCACGCTATGACGCGGCAGCGGGGCACGCCAGCCTTCGCCGTAAAAGGTTTTATCGAGATGGATGTGCATATCGCGCGTGGCGGGCAGCAGCAGATAACCGGCGGCGTCCCATGCGGGCAAATTAAGCCTGACGCCTGCGGGATGCACTACGGCAATATTTCCGGCATTCACTTCGACATCATACAAACCGGTGCGCGTGGCGGTAATAACATCCTGTTTGCGGATAAAGGCTTCTTCCAGTCGCACATTGCGCAGCAGATAGTGTGTGGCATCCACGCGGCTGGCATTGGCGGGTTGGCAGGTTGCCGCCGCCTGAACGCTGCGGCTCATGCCCGCGCTGAGTAAGGTGCCTGCGGCGGTGAGTTTCATGCCAGCGGAAAGAAAATCCCGGCGATTACCGGGTGATAAGAGGCTCATTAGTCATTCTCCTTGTAGGGGAGAATTACCCTAAAATAGCCGCTGGCAGGGCGCTGCGATATTTTCCACTGCTGGCTATGGTGAAAACTAATGACCGCAGTGATTGCTACTCAGCGAGATGAATTCGTACCTGATAAATCGCAGCTTCACCGCTGAGCGTAATGGCATCATCCGCACTTAGCTCATCATCCAGCCACAGCTGATAAGCGCCTGGCGTACGCAGCATCTCAATCTCATAGCGCGCGTCACCTTCATGATAAATCACCTTCGCGCCCGGCCACGCCTTAGGCAGACGTGGACGCAGTTGCAACTTATCGCCGTGGCGCGTGATGCCGAGCAGGGTCTCGATGATCAGTTGATACGTCCAGCCCGCCGATCCGGTGTACCACGTCCAGCCGCCGCGACCTTGGTGGTTCTCGGCGCTGTAGACATCCGCCGCCATCACGTAAGGTTCGACTTTGTAGGTTGCAACAGCATGCGCATCAAGGCTGTGATTGATCGGATTGATCAGCGCCAGCAATTCCCATGCGCGATCGACCTGGCCCATTTCGGCGAACGCCATAATCGCCCACAGCGCGCCGTGCGTGTATTGCCCACCGTTTTCGCGAATGCCTGGCAGATAACCACGAATGTATCCCGGATTGGGACCGATGCCATTAAACGGCGGCGTCAGCAGCTTGATCAGGCCGTTATCGCTATCAACTAACTGCTGATCGAGCGCCTGCATCGCGGAGATGCATTTATCGTGATCGCCTGCAGCGGAAAGCACCGACCAGCTCTGCGCGATGGCATCAATGCGGCACTCGGCGTTGCGCTGTGAACCCAGGGTTTCGCCGTTATCGAAGTAGCCGCGCAGGAACCATTCACCATCCCAGGCGCGCTGATTCAGTGCCGTTTTCAGCTTTCCAGCCTGCTGTTCGCACAACGTAGCGGCTTCCGCTTGCCCGATACGTGTCGAGAGCGCGGCAAAGCGTGTGAGCACGCTGTAGAGGAAAAAGCCCAGCCAGACGCTCTCGCCTTTGCCAGCAATCCCGACTTCACTCATGCCGTCGTTCCAGTCGCCAGAACCCATCAGCGGCAAACCATGCTCGCCAAATCTCAGACCATGCTGGATGGCACGTAAGCCATGCTGCCACAGGTTTTCCTGCAGCTGACTGACGTTAGGCAGGCTGTAAACCGACTCTTCTTCGGCCACGAGCAGCGGCGCTTCAAGATAGCTAACTGGCTGTTCTAACAGCGCCAAATCCTCAGTGGCAGTGATGTAGTGGCAAAGTGCAAAGGGCAGCCAGAGATAATCATCCGAGCAGCGGGTACGCACGCCGCGTCCGGCGGGTGGATGCCACCAATGCTGCACATCGCCTTCGAGGAACTGACGGGACGCGCACAGCACCAACTGATCGCGCAACAAGTGTGGCGCGGCGTGGGTCAGCGATAGCGTGTCCTGCAACTGATCGCGGAAGCCAAACGCGCCGCCCGACTGATAATAACCGCTGCGTGCCAGCAAACGGCTGGCCAGCGTTTGGTACAGCAGCCAGTTATTCGCCAGTAGGTTCACCGCCGCATCGGGCGTTTGCACCTCGACTTTGTTTAACAGACCGCGCCATTGCTGCTGCACTTTCGCCAGTTCGGCTTCCGCCTGTTCGCTGGGGAGAAATTGCTGCATCAGCGCCAGCGCCGATGTTGTATCTTCCGCCGCGCCTAATACGAATACCAAGGTGCGCGTGTCGCCATCAATTAAGCTGGTCAACGTTTGCAAGGTGGCGCAGGGATCGAGCCCCGCGCCGGTGTTGCCCGATAAGCCACGCGCTTGCATCATCGCGGGTTTACGCGTTGAACCATTGCGGCCCAGACACTCAAGGCGATTACCGCTGAAAGCAATCTGATTGCCAGATGCGGCGAAGAAAGCGGTGCGCGCCGATCCGGCGCTGGTGTACGGATTCATCGCCAGAATGGCGCTGCCATCGGCCACTATCGCCGATGAGGTTTGCACGTGACGAGCAGATTGGCTCATCAGCTCACCCAGCACCCATTCGACGTAACCGGTAATCGACAGATGTCGCGTTTTGCCAGACAGATTGCTCAGCTGGATCAGCGTGATTTTCGCCGCCTGTTCGCCCGCGACGAAGGTGGTGAGCGTGCTGCGAATGCCTTGCTCCTGATGCACAAAGCGGCTGTAACCCATGCCGTGCTGCGTCAGATAATCACCGTTGCCACGCATCGGCAGCGGCATCGGCGACCAGACATCGCCGCTCTCCTCATCGCGCAGATAAAAGGCTTCGCCCGACGTATCGCTGACCGGATCGTTGTGCCACGGCGTCAGGCGGTATTCGTGCGCATTTTCATACCAGGTGTAGGCCTGACCACTTTCCGAGATCACGCTGCCAAACTGTTTATTCGCCAGCACGTTGCACCAGGGCGCGGGCGTCTGAAGATGTGGGGACAGCAGAATGTGATATTCACTGCCATCGACGCTGTAGCCGCCGGTGCCATTGAATAGCTGGAAGGTTTCCGCTGCGGCGAGGCGAGCGGGCGCAGGAAAAGCCTGTTTATGCGGCAGGAAGCGGGAAGGTGGCGCAACCGGCTGCGGTTTTAACAGCACCGTCAGCTGATCGGCCAAACTGCCATTGCGTCCTTCCAGCACCACGGCTGCCACGCTGAGTAACAGCGTGACGTCCTCGGCGGCAAAGTGATCGCTTTGACGCAGGAAGATGCCGCCCGGCTTGTCGGCCAGCAACTGCACCTCGCCGGATGAAATCATCTTGATCAGCTGATTCTGCAACAGCTGCTGATAGCCGCCTTGCTCGCCGTTAAGGATCACCAAATCCGCGGTTAATCCTTTCTGACGCCAGTATTGATGCGCCTTGATCAGATTGCTCACCAGGCTAAGCTGGGTTCCATTTTCGATGCGCACCAGCACGATAGGCAGATCGCCTGAAATGGAGTAGCGCCATAGCGAGGTTTGCCCCAGACGATTCTGCTGCATACGCTGGCTGTCGCCGCGCATTTCAGGGCTGGCAAAGATCACCGCGCTGGCGAGCTGGTTATACAAACTGGCATCTTCGGCGAGGATATTCAGCTGCCGTAGCGCCACCTGACTGTGCGAAGCCGCCATTTCAAATACCCGATTGGCATAGACATTGTTGCGATACTTCTCAATCAACCCAAGGCAGGCGTCACGCTGCGTAGTGACGCCGTATACCAGATCGAGGGTGATAGATTTACCCGGTTTGAGCGCGATTTTCTGGCGAATCGACATCAGTGGATCGAGTACCGCACCGGCGCTACCGCTGAGTACGCCTTCCGCTGAAATAGCCTGCGGATTGGCGGTGGTTCTGCCACGACCAATAAACTGCGCGCGGTCGGTTTCATAATGCGTATCGCGCTCGCTGGTGCCGTGAATCAGCAGGGCGTGGAACATCCATACCGGCTCGGTTTTCTCATCACGCGGGCGGCGATGCGCCAGAATGGCTTCCAGCTCGGTAACAATCTCGGTTTGCACAAACAGATTACTGAACGCCGGATGCGCCATATCGCTGGCGGCGGAGGCGAGCACCACTTCGGCATAGCTGGTGATATCAATCTCACGCAGCTGGCGTGAATGGTTGGTGAGGACGATGCGGCGAATCTCCACATCATCTTCTGGCGACACCACCACATGAGTGTGGGTGCTGAGGGTTTCAGCGCGCGACTCAAACTCAGCGCCAGCATCGGTGAAGCGCGCAATGTGTTGCGGTCGCGCATCGCCGCTCGGCTGGAACGTCGGGCTGATCAACTCGCCGGATTGACGATCGCGGATATAGCAGAAGATGCCGTGTTGATTGCTGGTGCCATCGGCGCGCCAGCGGGTTAACGCCAATCCTTTCCACTGGCTGTAACCGGTGCCGGATTGCGTCACCATCACATGATAATTGGCATTCGACAGCAGCTGCACCTGCGGCAAGTGCGCAGCCGAACCGCTGAACTCACGTAGTTCAGGCGTGTCCGAATGCGGCTTGATCTCGCTGGTGTCAACGAACTGACGACGCGGCGTATACAGCTCAATGTCGTCCGGCACGCGCTCCTGCAGCAGTAAATAAGAAGACTGGAAGCGCGCGCTGGACATAAACCGCGCCACCATCGGTGCTTCATGCAGCAGATGCGAGATCGCCAGAAAACCCATTCCCTGGTGATGCGCCATGTAGGTTTTTACCGCGACAAATTGCTGACCGCGCGCCAGCCGATGTGCGGTGAAATCAAGCGCTTCGTAGAAACCGTATTTGCCGCAGGCACCCATTTTTTTTAGCCGCATCAGGTTGTCGCTGGCCTGATGCGGCAACACCATTAGCGCTAACAGCGAGGCATAGGGTGCAACCACATGGTCATTATTGAGGCCACGTTTTAGCCCCAACTCGGGCGTACCAAAGGCTTTGTATTGATAGTTCTGGTTGTCATCAAAAGCGGCATAGGCCGATTCGGAAACGCCCCACGGAATCTGCGCGGCGTCGCCAGAGGCGATCTGCTGCTTCACCGCCGAGAGCGCCATTTTTTCCAGCAGCGTATCCGGGTAAACCGGCATCACCAGATGAGGCATCAGATACTCAAACATTGAGCCGCTCCACGACATCACCGCAGGTTTGTTATCCAGCTGGGTAAACAGGCGGCCCAGTACGAACCAGCTTTTTACCGGCAGCTGATTGGCAGAGATGGCGTAATAGTGCGTCAGGCGCACTTCGGAGGGGAAGAGATCGTAATGGCCTTTGTCGAGTAGGCCGCTATCGAGGTTGTAACCGACGCTGAGTAGCGCGTTTTTTTCAACATAGAGAAAACGGAAGTCCATTTTAGCGTGATCTTCCAGACGTCCTTCCAGCTCCAGCAAGGTCGCCATGCGTTCTCGCGCGGCCCACATTACGGAAGCGGCGAGCTGGGCATTAAGGCCGGGGCGATGAAGCTTTAATTCACTCAGCCACAGCAACGAGGGTAAAGCGTCAGGCAGCACATCATCCGGCCCGATCCAGCTAAAATAGCGCATCCACTCTTGCTGGAAATCACTGAGCTGATGGATGAAGCGTTCAAACCATTTCACCTGCGACGGCGGCAGCTTGAGCTGTGCCAGCAGAATCTCACTCAGCGCGATCAAGGATGAAAGATGATTGGCAATCGCGGCGGGTGCGACTTGTTGCAGCGCAACAAACTGCTCGGCTAGCTCATCCCAGCGATCGTGACGCTCTGTGCCCATTTGCGCTTTGGCCAGCATCAAGGTGTCATTCAGACCAGCCATGATCACCGGTAAAGCAATTACTGGCAGATGCTTCCACTGCGCAAGGCCCGCTTGCAAAGTGGCGAGGTGCGCAGCGAGGTTGCCGCTATCGACAGTAGAAACGTAGCGTGGATTTAACGGTTTTAGCGTGTAGGTGTCGTACCAGTTGTAGAGATGTCCACGGAAATGCTCCATGCGATCGAGGCTATCCAGCGTGGCGAGCGAACGGCTAATTACCTGCTTCTGCGTGATGTAGCCGAAATCCCACGCGGTTAAATTGGCCAGCAGCGACAGGCCGATATTGGTCGGCGAAGTACGGTGCGCCACCACCGGCTGCAACACTTCCTGGAAGTTATCCGGCGGCAAGTGGTTATGTTCGGCGATGACGAAATCTTCAAACCATGCCCAGGTATGGCGCGCGGTCTGGCGCAAAAACTGCTGCTGCTCGGCGGAGAGTTTTTTCTGCCGCGATTGCGCCGGTTTACTCAACTGCCATAACAGCCACGGCGTCATCAGCCACAGCAAGGAAAGCGGCAGCGCTAACGCGATCAGTTGTGGATTGATCAGCGCGGTTAAAAGTGACAGTGCAACGCCTGCCGCCGGATTAAACCACATCGCCTGATAAAAATGGCGCAGTGACGGCGTGGGCGATGAACTGCCCGCCGACGCGCTTTTCCATTCATGGAGAAACTGCCCGCTGACGTTTAATCGCCACAGCGTGACGATGATTGCTTTTAGCGACCAATAGCTTTCATGCGGCAATGCCGCCAGCGTCAGTCCTGCGCGGCTTAGGCGCATTAACGCGTCTGAGGACAAGATAGAGAGATGATGTTGCCAGGCGCGCTTCTTGCTTTTGCGCATGCCTTCCATGCTCAGCGCAAAAGTGCTCGGCAGCAGCAGGAACAGCGCAATACAGCCGAGCCAAAATGGCGGATTCGCTACCCAAGTGAAGGCCAGAAACATCAGCAGTAGCAAGGCAGGAGCCACCAGGCTACGACGCAGGTTATCGAACAATTTCCAGCGCGAAAGTGCGCTCAGCGGATTGGTCTGATAACCGCCATCCTCAAGACGTACTCGCAGTTTTAACCAGTTCAGCAGTTGCCAGTCACCGCGCACCCAGCGGAAACGCCGCGCGACATCGCTGAGATAGTTATCCGGATAGTGTTCATACAGCACCACATTGCTGACCACGCCGGAACGCGCGTAACAACCTTCCAGCAGATCGTGACTCAGCACCAGATTTTCCGGGCAGGTATTGCGCGTCGCGCGAGTGAAGGCCGCCACATCGTAAATGCCTTTGCCGACAAACGAACCTTCGCCAAACAGATCCTGATAGATATCGGAAGACATCGATGAATAGGCGTCGTTGCCCGGCACGCTGCTTGAAAGCCGCGCGTAGCGGCCTTGTCCAAAGGGCGGGATCTCTTCCGCCAGACGCGGCTGCAGAATGGCGTAGCCTTCCACCACGCGGTTCAGGCGATCGTCAAATACCGGCGCATTAAGTGGATGCGCCATGATGCCAATCAGCTTGTGTGCGGTTTCGCGCGGCAGAATGGTGTCGGCATCAAGCGTGATGACGTATTTCACCGTGCGCATCTGCGCCTGGCTGGCACCTACGATAACGTTAAACATCTCCGCTTCACCTTGCAGCCAGCGATTGAGCGCATGCAGTTTGCCGCGCTTGCGTTCATAACCCATCCAAACGCCCTGCGAAGGATTATGAACCCGGTTGCGATGCAGCAGCGAAAACAGCACGTCGTGGTGCGATTTGCTGCTGTAACGGCGGTTAAGCGCCTGAATTTTCAGCACTGCGTAACCAATGATTTCATCATCATCAACCTGATGTTCGTCCACGCTGTCGGTGAAGTCGGCCAGCAGCGCAAAGGTGATGTTGTCGAGCGCATTGCCGAGATAGCTGGTTTCCAGCGAGCGCAGCAGCGTATCGGTGCCGTGTTTGCTGCTGATCAGGCAAGGGATCACCACCAAGGTGCGATCGCTATCCGGCACCGCCAGCTCATAATCGAGTCGCGGAAGGGGAACCGGATGGCGGGTGCGGGTTGTCACTTCGCTGAGCAGTTGTAATGCGAGCTGGCTGCTGATGATGATCACCGCCGGTACCAGCAACAGCCACAGCACCACCGACATCCCGGCCTGATGGGTGAAAAACAGCGCTTCGGCGCTGAAGGCGGTGGTCAATAAGGTGAGGCTGCCAAGCCAGGAGAGCAGCGGCGTTTGGCTGAGATGATGACGCGCCTGATTGAGCCAGGAGCGGCGCGGCTTTAACTGTTGCTCAAGCTGCGCGCGTCCTTTATCCAGCAAAAAGTAACCAATATGCTGTTGGCGCGGCGGTAATTCGGGCTGATGACTCAGCGCCAGCACCTGATTGGCCACGCTAAGCTCGTCGAATTCGCTCTGACGCGCCAGCTCTTCCACCACGTGTCGGTACTGATCGCGGCTGTCAAAATGCATCTGCGGATAAATGCCGGCAGGATCCTTTAGCAGTAGTTGCTCCACCAAACTGAGTGATTCGACTAAATCCTGCCAGTTGATTTCGCCGAGCTGGCGCAATCCGGCAATGCTGTTACTTACTGAGAGCTGGCTCAGTGCCAACTGACGGTTAAATTGTTCAATCACATCCGCGGTATTGCGCCCGGTATTCAGCAGATGTTGCTCCACCCACGTCAGCGCCAGCGAGTGATTCTGACCATTCAGCTTACGCGCCAGTTCAGCGACGAACGCGCCTGAAAGCTGGTCGTTTTTGTGCGCCATATCGGCAATGACCTGAATCACCCGCGTGGCGTCTTTAGCGGAGTGATGAACGATCTCATTAATCCACGCTTCGGCCTGGCTTCGCTCCTGATGGATCTCGGCAACGCCTTGCGCAATGCGCGCGAGGTTATCGAGCAGCGCAAAACGCAGCATGGCGGGAAGCGCCCACAGTTCTCCCATCAGCAGCGGCGTAGTTCTCTGATAAGCATGAATAAAGGTCGCCAGCACCGTCGATTCTAAGCGGCCGTCGCTGTGACTGATCATCTCATCAGCAATCGCCTGAATACGTAAAGCGTGGGCGGGCTCTTCAAGCGCGGGTAAACCCTGACCAAATTTGGTGGGCAAAAGATGGCGTACCATACGAATTTGTTCTTCGATGATATAAAAATTATCTAAAAGCCACTCGCCAGCCGGCGTCAGATTACGCTTATCACCGGTACTTAATATTTCTGCGCTTTTTATCAGCGCCTGTTCATTTTCAGTCAGCCGCTGCAATAATTTATAACTTTTTTTGGCGTCAGAAAGATGATGCGTCTTTGCCAGTCGCTCGCCATATATTGCCATTTGCTGTTCGGAAAAAACGTCTGGCCGGTTCGCCTGATAGATGCCGCTGTCAGGCAATAATTCAAGACTAGCGCGTGCCGTTGCTGGAAGCGCACTACTGCCGATGATTGATCCGGTGGGAATTTTATTTTTCATAATGGCGTCGCAAAAAATCCAATGGATTATAAAAGTCAGCACTATCAACAGGAAGATTGACGGTATAAGAAAGGGCGAGGGAAATATCTATCTTTTATGAGTATAGCCTTAAAGTGATTTAACGTTTGGCTTTATAAGATAAAAGTTAATTTAAAATATTTAACTGAGCGTAATGATGGGGTTGAAGATCATTAACAATGTTGTCAAGTGTTAGTTGCAGTGAAAAAAGTGAGGTGTGTTAGAATAAGTTAACTGAAAAAGGAAAAAATCATGAGCTGGTTAAATCAATTTTTAGAAGGCTTATCGCGCCGGGAAATAAAAACGCAGTGTCCAGTGTGTAAAAAATTCTGCCCGCAATCGTCCTTAAAACAAGCGCGCGGGCAGGCTATGTTGTGCCCGCACTGTAAATCACTGTTTATTGCTGAGGTATAGACGCATGCGCCATATTCTTGAATGGATTGATTTAAATGAACAAGCGCCGGGCTACAAGCAGGAGTGCATTGTGCAATTTGATAATGGCGAGGTGCAGGGCGGCTGGCTTTACGGCGGGCAGTCGCGCAGCGGTGAGCATATTTTCCTTGAGTCACACGCAGAATATGAGACCAGCATGGGTGTTAACTTTTGGATGTCATTGCCACCCGCGCAACCGAACCAGCTTGCGACTGTTCACTCTATAATATGAAAACAGCAATATAATATTATCGCTCATATTCTATAAATGACCGCTGCGCTTCAGCCCGATCGACAAACTGAAATCCCAGTGGATGTATTAATTTTTCATCACAATACCAGCGATCATTTATTCGTTTAAAAATGTCACCCTGATGAAATGGTTGATCTTTATCCAGTCGCATAACGGCATATTTGCCGTTATTGAAGATAACTTCGTAAAGAGAAATTAAACCGAGCGGGAGTAAAGCACGTTCGTGAATAATTTCACCGCTCAGTTCGGGTTGCCTTGGCTTTTTCATGATTATGTCTCCGCTTGACCTATTTTAATTCTGGCAATGAATTAAACAATGCGTGGTGTTTATTTTTAAGGCTTCGCTTGTTAATTGTGTAATGTCCGCCAGGATTAAGTCAGTCTTATGTGTCGGCGCAATCTATTATTCCTTCTCGCCCACGTTTTACCTACCTGACATCCTACTTTATCAAAAGGCAATATTATGACGATTAAAACACTGCAAGATCTGTTTGTGCATGATCTCTCGGATATTTACAGCGCAGAAAAACAGATCACTAAAGCGCTACCAAAAATGATTCGTGCGGCCACCGATCCTAATCTGGTTGCGGCCTTTAAACAGCACCTGGAAGAGACGCGCGGACAAATTGAACGTATCGATCAACTGGTTGAGCTCACTGAAGGTGTGCAGATCAAACGGATGAAATGTCATGCACTGGAAGGGCTGGCTGAAGAGGCGCAGGAGATTATCGATGAAGTGGAGAAAGGGCCGGTTTGCGATGCCGGATTGATCGGTGCTGCGCAGAAGGTTGAACATTATGAGATCGCCACCTACGGTACTTTACGCGCGTTAGCCCTGAAACTGGATTATCAGGACGCCGCGAAATTATTGGGTGAAACGCTGGAAGAAGAAAAAGCCACCGACGAAAAACTGACGCTGATTGCTGAAGAGCAGGATTAATTCCCTGTGGAGGAGGCTAATGCAGCTAGCCTCTTCCAAACTGAAAAATCCGCTTGCGAATTCCTGGGTTAAAAATCACTTCATTCTCAGTATGCTAATGCCTCTTTTCTCAAACTTACGTTTGAACACTGTTACGAAAACAGAGGATTTGCATGCCTGCCAACGGTCACTCCGCAGAGCCCAACACGACATTACGTGCTGGGCGCTTCTTATTGATGCAGAAACTACTACGCCGCGACAAAACGCCCGTCGCGCTGTTGCTGCTGGCCGCGTTGGTCGGTGTGTTAACCGGCCTGGTTGGCGTGGCCTTTGATAAAGCCGTCAATTTTGTGGTGCATACGCGCTTAAGCTGGCTTGAGGATGTGGGTGACAATCTGCTGGTGAAAATCGCCGGCGCGTTTCTGCTCTCTGCGCTATTAGGCGCTGTCGGCTACTTGCTGGTGCGACGCTTCGCGCCGGAAGCGGGCGGATCGGGCATTCCCGAAATTGAAGGCGCGCTGGAGGAACTTCGTCCGGTGCGCTGGTGGCGCGTACTGCCGGTGAAATTTATCGGCGGCATGGGCGCGTTAGGATCGGGCATGGTGCTGGGTCGCGAAGGACCAACCGTGCAGTTGGGCGGCAATATTGGCGGCATGTGTGTTGATCTGTTCCGCGTAAAATCTTCTGAGTCTCGCCACACGTTGCTGGCAACCGGCGCTGCCGCGGGTTTGTCGGCCGCCTTCAACGCGCCGCTGGCCGGCATCCTGTTTATTATCGAAGAGATGCGTCCGCAGTTTCGCTACAGCCTGATTTCCATCAAAGCGGTGTTTGTTGGCGTTATCGTTTCCAGCATTGTTTTCCGCGTGTGTAATGGCAATGAAGCGATCATTAATATTGGTCAGCTGCAGGATGCGCCAACCAATACGCTGTGGCTTTATTTAGTGTTGGGCGTGTTATTTGGTGGCTGCGGCGTGGCGTTTAACCGCTTCATTTTCCTCGCGCAGGATCAGTTTCAGCGCTTACATAAAGGCCGCGTGGCACCGTGGGTGATGTGGGGAAGTTTGCTGGCTGGGATGTGTGGCGTGATTGGCTTGTTTCTGCCACAAGCCATTAACGGCGGGATTGCGCTGATTCCTGATTTCTCCAGCGGAGCTTACAGCGCGCTGGCGCTCTTTGCCATTTTCGCACTGCGCACGTTGATAACTATTTGCTGTTTTTCCTCCGGCGCGCCGGGCGGTATTTTTGCCCCGATGCTGACGTTGGGTACGCTGTTAGGTACTTGTTTCGGCCAACTCTGCATGCAGTGGTTACCGGGTTTGCATCTGGAGCCAGCAACCTTTGCTGTAGCTGGTATGGGCGCGCTGTTTGCGGCCTCGGTGCGTGCGCCGCTGACCGGCATTGTGCTGGTGCTGGAGATGACCAACAATTATCAGCTAATTTTGCCGATGATCATTACCTGTCTCGGCGCGACGCTGGCCGCGCAATTCTTCGGCGGCAAACCGCTGTACTCCTCAATTCTTGCGCGCACGCTGGCGAAAGCGAAACAGATAAATGTGCAGTAGGTGATTCGGTCGCCATGAATGGCGACCCTACGACGTCTGAGGCGCATTTATCAACCAACTAGAAAACACCATCATCGCGGCGCTTTCTGGCCGCGACTGCAAACGCGTTAACCAGTAGCCGCCGAGATCGATTTCTGCGGCGAAAGGGCGCACCAGCTTCTCGCTTTGCAGCAGGTGATTGAAAATTTTCACCGGTGCCAGCGCAATCCCTGCGCCCAGCAATGCCGCTTCGATCATCGTTAGTGATGAGTCAAAAATCATCACCGGATGCGCAGGCGATGGCGCATGTTCATTAATGCTGTGCAGCCATTGGCTCCACTCATCACGGCGGAACGATCGCAACAGGGTGAATTTGTGCACGTCTGCAGGCTGCTGCAACTGCCGGGCAATGGCCGGATTACACAGCGGCGATAGCGGGGCCGAGCAAATAAACTGCGCCTCGGTGCCGTGCCATGCGCCGCTGCCAAAGCGGATGGTGTAATCGTGGCCCTCGGCGGCTGGATCGACGCGATTGTTGTGGGTGGAGAGTTGCAGTTCTATGTGCGGAAAGCGGCGGTTAAAATCCTCTAAACGCGGCAACAGCAAACCGGTGGCAAAGCTTCCCACCACGCCGACCTTTAATTTCTCGCGCATTTGGCCCGATGAGAAGCGGTCCAGCGTATCGGCAATACGATCGAATGAATCGTTCAAAACCGGCAACAGACTTTCGCCTTCGGTGGTCAGCATTAATCCGCGTGATACCCGCACAAACAGCTGGCAGCCGAGCTGCTGCTCCAGCGATTTCACCTGCTGGCTGACGGCTGCATGGGTTACATGCAGCTCAATAGCAGCGTTAGTAAAACTTAGATGACGTGCAGCGGCTTCAAAGGCTCTGAGCGCGTTAAGCGGGATGTAAGGGCGAGTCATACGGAGACCTGTAAGAATTTCTATTGTCTGACGCTAAAATTAACAGTTTGTTGCTGCCTGTCAAATTGGGCAAACTGCCCGCGGAACAACAACCCGGAAGGTTAATAACAGTGAAATTGATTTCTCAAACTTTGATAGCAACAGCACTGACATCGGTGTGCTCAATGACGTTCGCCGCGACGCCAGATGTGGACGCCATCGTTGATCAGGCCATCAAACCTCTGATGCAGCAGCAAGCGATTCCCGGTATAGCCGTGGCGGTGGTGGTTAAAGGCCAGCCGCACTATTTTACGTGGGGTATGGCGGATGAAAAACAGCAGCGTCCGGTCACGCAAGAGACGCTGTTTGAACTGGGTTCGGTGAGTAAAACCTTCACCGGCGTGCTGAGTGGCGTCGCGGTGAACAAAGGCGAGATCGCACTGAGCGATCGCGCCAGTAAATACTGGCCCGCGCTGAATACGCCGCAGTGGCGTGACATCACGCTGCTGCAATTGGCGACGTACACCGCCGGCGGTTTGCCGCTGCAGGTTCCCGATGCGGTGACCGATGAAAAGGCGCTGGCGAACTTCTATCAACAGTGGCAACCGCAGTGGGCGCCGGGCAACACGCGTCAGTATGCGAACAGCAGCATCGGCTTGTTTGGCTGGCTGGCGACGAAACCCAGCGGGCTGACATTTGAGCAAGCGATGCAGCAACGCGTTTTTACGCCGTTGCAGCTTAAGCACACCTTTATCACCGTGCCCGACAGTGAGAAGGATGCTTACGCATGGGGTTACCGCGAAGGCAAGCCGGTGCGCGTGTCGCCGGGCCTGTTGGATGCCGAAGCCTATGGCGTGAAGTCGTCGATTAAAGATATGGCGCGCTGGATGCAGGCCAATATGGATCCGCAGCAGGTTAAAGACAAAACGCTGCAGCAGGCGCTGAATTTCGCGCAAACGCGTTTCTATCGTACCGATGCGTTATATCAGGGTTTGGGTTGGGAGATGCTCGATTGGCCATCACAGGCTGACATGGCAGTGAAGGGCGCAGATAACAAGGTAGCGCTCGGTCCGCAGCCGGTTCGGGATGCGAAAGCTCATCCGCGTGTAACAGCGTCGTGGGTGCATAAAACCGGCGCAACGGGCGGATTCGGTGCCTACGTCGCCTTTATTCCAGAGAAGCAGGTCGGCATTGTGATCCTGGCGAACAAAAATTATCCCAATACCGAGCGGGTTAAAGCCGCGATGCAAATCCTGAAAGCGTTGCAGTAAGCGTGTGGGGCGAACTTATCGTCCCATCCAGATCAACTACACTTTATGGGTGATTAATAAAGGAGCTGCAGATGAGCCATCACCCGAAAGATAAACGTGACGTGAATGACGAAAAGCATCCCGCGAAGGACAACCCCAGTGAACACGGTGAGATCCCCAGAACGCGAGATGACAGTGAAGATGACAAAAAAGATCCGTTTAACGACGAATAACTAACATCATCAGCAAGGGTAGCGCGGCAAACAGCATTAATGCGGTTGACGCGCCTGCCTGCGCATAGAATTGTCCGAACAGCAGCGATCCAATGACCTGGCCCGTAGCCAACATGAAGAACAGAATGCCCACGCCGATGGCGGGGGCATTTTCCGTTGCTGCTGCTCCCCACACCAGCAACACGCCCGAGAGCGTAACGTATGCTGCACCACCCAGTGCCACGGCGGGAAATAGCCAGATTGAATAGTGATGGCTGAATGCCAAAAGCAGTAAGGGAACGGCGAGGCAGCACTGCGACAGCCAATAAACCCACTTCATCCCTATCCATTTCGCCATCGGGCCAGTGAAGGCACCGATGATGCCTGCTGCGCCACCCATGAGCCACAGCAGGCTCACTATGCGATCGCTGACGTCAATGTGATGCAGCAAATCCGGACCGAAGCTCCACCATGCCGCGCTGGCGATGCCGCTAATTAACGCAATGATGATGAGTTTCTGCATAGAACGCTGTCGCATATGGCTTAACCAGGATTCATGTCCGCTGTTTTCACTTTGATGGGGCAGCTGACGCCAAATCGGCATCAGGCAGTTCAACGCCAGCATGGCGAAAACGCCACAGGCGACGCGCCAACCGCCGGGCAGCCAGTACAAAATTGGCACAGACAGCATAATCCCCATGCTGGTCCCGGCATTAATCACGGTATTCATCTGCGGCTGCTGTTCAGCCTCAATGCGCTGGCTGACGGCGCTCGCTAACGCAGGCGAGGCGAGACCGGCGCTCATGCCGGCGATAAACAATCCGACGCCCAGCATCCACGCTGAAACCGCGATCGAGATAATCAGCAAACCCAATGCGGCACACAGCGCGGCAACGGCAGCAGGAAAACGCGGTCCCGCGCGGGCGGTCATCATCGGCGCGATCAGCACCGCCACGCAGTAAGCGGCAAAGCTGCAGGCTGACAGCACGCCGGAAACGCGTGGCGTGAACGGGATGGCGTGCATCACCTCGGGCATCATCAGGCCCCAGGCGAAACGCGCCATACCGTAAGTGACGGCGATAAGAGAGAATCCGGTGAGGCCGAGCGTTGTGGCCTTCATGCCTGTTCACTGAGAGCGATAAGCTGCAGCGCGGCGTGCTTACCGGCTTCGCACGCCTGCGACGCACCAATGATCAGCGCTGAAGTGAGAACACCTTCGAACAGCAGCCACACCGCATCCGCTAACGCCAGATGCTGCTTGCCGAGCGCCTGTTCGACGGTGCGCGCAATGTAATCCCGCATCTTGTAACGGTAAGCCAGCGCCTGTTCGGCTAAAGCGGCATCTTCTCCAGCATATTCGCCCCACGCTTTTAGAAATAAGCATCCGTTATTGCCGTATTGCTGCATCCAGTCGGCCATCGCATCAAACATCTGGCTGACCGCTTGCGCATGTTCCGGCGGCGGTAATGCGGCAAAGAAACGATCCTGACGCGTCTCCAGCACCGCAGCCGTTAGCGCTTCACGCGAGTGAAAATGGCGATACAGCGTGCGAGTTGAGACGTTCGCCTCGCTGCAAATGCGATCGGTGCTGATGGCATGAAAGCCGTTGAGATAGAACAGCCGCTCAGCGGCATTAATGATATCCAGTTTCTTTTTCATACTTAAAAAGTAAACCGATCGTTTTACTTTTACAAGTTTGACTCGTCATCCATTTCGTCAGATTTGTAGGACATTTCCTCAGAGTCTGGAATATCGCACCGCTTATCTGATTGTTTTATTGGTAAGTTATTTTAAACTACATGGGACAATGACTGTCGTCTTAGGAGAGGTGAAGATGGCGAGTATTTTGATAATTGATGATCATCCAGTCGCACGTCTTGCCGTACGTATTTTGCTGGAAAAAGATGGGCATACCGTGGTGGCTGAAGCCGATGAGGGCCATCAGGCGTTGAAAATGATCAACGAACACCATCCTGATCTCATCGTGCTTGATCTCGACATTCCTGGACTGAGCGGCATTGAGCTGATTGTGAAGTTGCGCGCAGCGGAATATCGCGGTGGCATTCTGGTATTAACCGCCCGCGATGATGACCACTATTTGAGCCGCTGTATGAGTACCGGTGCCGATGGTTTTGTCGGTAAGCGTAATAATCTGGAAGAGCTGGGTGATGCGGTGCGTGCTGTGATGCGCGGTTACGGCTACTTTCCGCTGAAGCGTCGCGATAATAAAGGCACCAATAAAATGCCCGAAGCGGAAGTCGATGCGATTAAAAATCTTTCGAGCCGCGAGTTTCAGGTTCTGCAGCATCTGGCGCGCGGTATGAAAGTGATCGATATCTCTGAGATCATGCACATCAGCAATAAAACCGTCAGTACTTACAAAACCCGCATCCTGACCAAACTGGCGCTGAGTTCCACGCTTGAATTAATTGATTTTGCGCGCCGTCATCATCTCGATTAATGCGCTGTGCTGCACAGAAAGAGGCTCTCTTGGCTAAATCTGCAAAATCCTTAGATTCATTACTTAGCCTGGAACGTCTGCGCTCGTTAACTGGCCACGATGAATCCCTGCTGTGCGCCATGCTTGCCATGACGCTGAAAAGTAATTCTACGGATTTAAACGAAGCTGCAGCGCTTTATGCCCGCGCGGATTGGGGTGAATTAGCCAAAAGCGTGCACCGTATTTCCGGTGCCGCGCAGATTACTGGCGCACATCGTGCCGAAAATGCCTGTCGCCAGTTAGAAAAGGCCTGCCTGTCATCTCCCCCTGAATTGTTCCGATTAGCCAACCTGTGGTCCGAAGCGCGTGATGCGGTTGAAGAGATCAATGCCAGCATCGGTTGTTTTCTGCACGCACATCCGTAATCGTGAATCGGTCCCCAAAAATGGTGAGCCGACAGCCTACATAAGACTACAAATCCTGACATAAGCGCCTACATAATTTGCAGCCTTGTTTGACAAATGTAGGCCTCCGCTCCGATATCTGACATTCCCTGCTAACCGTAAACTTTGCTTCATCAGACAGACGACTTCCCTTAAGCAGCACCAGGTCTTATTGAGGAAGCTCAGTCTGAGGACCGGAGCAATTAGCCTCCACGTAAAAACGATAAACAGGGATTTTTTCTCGTGAGCAAAACTACTCAATCTATTTTCGCTGCTTCTGCTTTGGCTTTGCTGGTCATGAGCGCGGCCTCTCAGGCTGCTTCAACCGGCACCATCACCTTTAACGGTGAACTGACCGCCAGCACCTGTGACGTTATCGTTGACGGCCAGGCGGCAGACGCCACTGTCGTGCTGCCAACAGTGTCAACTAACCAGCTGAAAACCGCAGCTCAGGTTGCGGGTCGTACCGGCTTCAACATGGCGCTAACCAACTGTACGGGCACGCTGAAAACCGCAGCGGCGTTCTTCGAAGCGGGCGCAACCGTTGACACCGTCAATGGCCGTCTGAAGAACACTACCACCGGTGGCGCAACCAACGTCAGCTTGCAGCTGCTGGATGGTGCTAACTCAAGTGTGATTCAGGCAGGCAACCAAAACCAGATCACCAAAAACACCTACGCCAGCGTCGCGACTGGTAGCGCAACTCTGCCGTACGCCGTGCAGTATTACGCTGAAGGTGCCACCACCGCCGGTCTGGTAAAAAGCAGCGTCGTTTACTCGATTATGTACAAGTAATCACCGACAGGTGGGAGCAATCCCACCTTTCTTTCTCAGGATTCACGCATGAACATCTCCATCAGCAAAACCCTGCCCATATTCGCTTTGCTTTGCGCCACCTTCATCAGCGGCCAGGCTTTGGCCAGCATCGTCATTACCGGGACGCGCGTTATTTATCATCAGGATGACAAAGAAGTCTCCGTGCAAATGAAGAACGTGGGTGCGTCGCCGGTTTTGATTCAAAGCTGGGTTGATAACGGGGATGCCAATGCGACGCCAGAGAACATTCAAACGCCTTACATCATCACGCCACCGGTGAACCGTGTTGATGCCGGAAAAGGGCAGACATTACGCCTGTCGCTGACCAATCCAGGCGTGTTTGCCCACGATCGTGAATCGGTGTCATGGCTGAACGTGCTGGAGATTCCGGCGAAAACCAAAGAGAAAACAGAACTCAACACGTTACAGATGGCTTTCCGCACGCGTATCAAACTGTTCTACCGTCCGGCTGGCCTGAAAGGTGATGCCAATGAAGCGGTGAAATCGTTGAGTTGGTCTGTAAGTAACGGTCAGCTAAAGGCCAGCAATCCAACGCCTTACAATGTCTCGCTGGTGACGGTGAAGGTAAATGGACACACCATTGACGGTGAAATGGTGCCGCCGCTCTCCTCACTAACGTTGAAGATCAACGCGGGTGCGGGTGCCAACGTCAGCGGTGAGTACGTTAACGATTTCGGTGCCGTTCAGCCTTTTACCGCTGCAATTAAATAATTTCTCTCTTGAATTTCAATCTCCTATAGCCGGCATGCCAAGACGTGCCGGAAGGCATGCTTATGACTTTTACCAGAGAATCAGCACTGCCGCTGCGCTACACCTTGCTGGCCAGCGCTGTGTTTGCTGCGTTATTAAGTGGCGCAGAGCAGGTATTTGCTGCTGAAGAGGCGGAATTCGACGCCAGTTTTTTGCAGGTCAGCAAAGGCGCTGCCATCGATCTGGCGCGCTTTAATCAGGGCGCATCGGCAATGCCGGGAACCTATCGCACGCTGGTCTATGTTAATGAACATTTGATTGCCAATCAGGACATCAACTTCCACGAGATGGCGGATAAGCAGGTGCGCGCCTGCATACCTGCGCCGTTGCTGAAAAAGATCCCGTTTAACGCCTCGGCGCTGCCAGCTTCGGCTGCGGGTTTGCTCACCACAGAAACCGAGTGCAGCGATTTGGCATCTGTACTGCCAGACGCCAGCGTGAGCTACGACAGCAACCAACTGCGCCTCGACATCTCCATTCCGCAAATCTACCTCACCAGCGTGCCGCACGATTATGTTGATCCGGCTTTGTGGGATGCGGGGATTCCGGCGCTGATGCTGGGATATTCAACCAATGCCTACACCAGCCGCTCGGCGGGACAAGTGTATAAATCCTTCTTTGGCGGGATTAATGCGGGTTTGAACATCGGCGGCTGGTATCTGCGTCATAACGGCAACTACAACTGGCAGCAACAAGGCGGCAGCGGCTATCAGTCGCTTAATACCTTTGTACAGCACGATGTGGTGCCGCTGCGTGGCCGCTTAGTGGTCGGACAATCAAATACCAGCGGGATTATTTTCGATACGTTGCCGTTTAGTGGCGTTCAGCTGGCCAGTGACGAGCGGATGTTGCCGGAATCTCAGCGCGGTTATGCGCCGGAGATTCGCGGCATCGCGCGCACCAACGCCCGCGTGACGGTGAGCCAGCAAGGTCAGGTGATTTATGAAACCACCGTGTCGCCAGGCGAGTTCCTGATTAACGATCTTTATCCTACCGGTTATGGCGGCGATCTCGACGTAACGGTGAATGAAGCGGATGGCAGCAAAAGCAGTTTCCGCGTGCCTTACGCAGCGGTGGCGCAATTGCTGCGTCCAGGCACATCCCGCTATGACGTGACAGCGGGTAAATTGCGTGCCGACTACATCCGTGATGACGTCGCGCTCTATCAGGGCACCTGGCAATATGGCTTAACTAACGATGTTACTGGTTACGCGGGTTTGCAGGCGAGCCAGGATTATTACGCGCTGCAAGGCGGAACCGCGTTGGGTACACCGTTGGGCGCCTTCGCCTTCGATATTACTCAGGCGCGTACCCATCTGCGCAGTGCCGATAAGCAGCAAGATGCCAGCATGACCGGGCAAAGTTACCGCGTTAGCTACAGCAAAGCGGTGCCAGAAACCGGCAGTAATCTGTCAATCGCTGCGTATCGCTTCTCAACATCCGGCTTTATGGATTTTATGACGGCGATGCAAAGCCGTGAAGCTTTACAGCGTGGCGCCAGCCTGGATTCGGTTTATCGCGCCAAAAATCGCTTTTCGGTCACCGCCGGACAAGCGCTGCCGGATGTGTGGGGTAACTTCTACCTCAGCGGCTCGGTGCAGGATTACTGGAATCGTGAAGGCAACGAAAAACAGTTCCAGCTTGGCTATAACAATCGCATCGGTTCCGTGTCGTGGGGCATTTCCGTCAACCGTAGCTACAGCAGCTACGGCAGTTCGCAAAACAGTTACTTGCTGAGCTTCAGCATGCCGCTGGGTAGTGATAATCAGCGCCATACGCCACTGCTGCGTACCGAACTCTCGCATGATAACGGTGGACGTTGGGGACAACAGGCTTCGCTTTCAGGCACCGCAGGCGATGATAGCCAGTTCAGCTATGGCGCGACGGTGCGTCATGCCTCACCAAATGAGGGCAGTAGCGGCGCGTTGAACGGACAATATCGTGCCAGCACAACCAATCTAAGTGGTTCGGTCAGCAGCGGTAAGGGCTATCAGAGTGCTTCTGCTGGGCTTAACGGTACCATCGTGGCACACAGCGGCGGCGTCACTTTAAGTCCGTACAGCGGCGACACTTATGCGCTGTTGGAAGCCAAAGGTGCGCAGGGCGCGAGCGTCTCCTCCTATCCGGGCGTGTATGTCGATAACAACGGATATGCGCTGGTGCCGTACCTCAATCCTTATCAGATGAATGAGATCGTACTGGATCCAAAAGGTACGTCAGCGGGCGTTGAGCTTGAGAATACCTCATCGCGCATCGCACCTTATTCAGGTGCGGTAGTGAAGGTGAAATTTAATGCACATCGCGGTCTGCCCATTCTTATCACCGCCAATTTGCAAGGTAAACCGCTGCCGTTTGGTGCTGATGTGTTGGATAGCAAAGGCAATGTGGTGGGTTCCGTGGGCCAGGCTGGACAAGCTTACGCCTTGGTTGAACAGGAACAGGGCGCATTGACGGTGCGCTGGGGCAGTGAAGCGCAGCAATCCTGCGTATTGCCTTACAAGCGTGTGCCTGAGGCACAAAATAGCCAGCCGGGATTGCAGACATTCAATGCGGTGTGCGGCCGTCAATAACAGGGAATAATGTATGAAAAAATGGATATTTAGCGTGCTGCTGTTGGCGGTACCGCTCACTTCGGTGCAGGCTGTCACCTGCGCCGTCGACGCTTCAGCGCCTGGCATTATGACCACGGTGGCACTTCAGGGCGGAAATATTACCGTGGGGCAAGATGTGCCGGTTGGCACCACCTTGTTTCGCCAATATTTCAAACCCTCATACGGTCCCGCAGTGCACTGTGCTAGCAATCCCACCGCCTGGTCTTGGGAAGCGCGTTCAAGTTACGGTTTTAGCCCTAAACCGTTGTCTGCATGGAACAGTGGCGCCTGGGCGGGAAAAGTGTATGAAACCGGTGTTCCGGGGATTGGTGTTGTGGCCTGGTACAGTGGGAATGCATTTCCTTACAGAAGAGACGGCAACAGCGTCCCGGTAAATACTGATTATACCTATCGCTCTGAAGTCTCCTTTGATATCTCATTTATTAAAATCGGTCCAATCGCGCCAGGAATCATTCGAGGACAGGATTTACCCACTGTCGTGATGGATTTCAATCCAGACAGTGGCGCCAGCGTGCGTTTATCATCCGTTAGCTTTACTGGCACGCTGAATGTGGTCTCACAAACCTGCACCACGCCAAATCCGGTGGTGCAGCTGGGAAGCTATAACGCCAGTCAGGTGTTTAAAAACGTCGGCACAACCACCAGTTGGACTGATGCCAGCCTGCGGCTCACCAACTGTCCGCGTTTTTACGGGCTGATGGACAGCGGGCAATCAAACTATGGTTCTGATTCAATTACCGATCGCGGTAAGGCGGGAACACCGCAAGCGAACACGCTGGGATTAACCCTCAAGCCCAACACGTCGATTATTGACGCCACCAGGGGCATCATTGGTTTGAGAAATGAGGCTAACGTCGCGACAGGTGTTGGCATCCAACTAGTAACCAACACTGCCGGAGCGGGGACACCCGCGCAATTTAATAGTGAAATGCGTTATCCCACCACTAATAACGGCAGCGGAATAGTTACCCTGCCGTTGTTTGCCCGCTATATTCAAACCAATGCTACGGTAACGCCGGGGCATGCGAATGCCACCATGACTTACACCATCAACTACTATTAGTTTCTTGCCACGCCGCATCAGAATTTTCATTCATGGCCTGGGCTCAGAGGATTTCTCTGGTCCCAGACCATTCCGCTTCTTACGAGACCGCTACTTCCTGCAGAAACGCAAAGCATCTTCTTACATTTGGGCAAAATTCCCTGCTAAGTTATATTGTTACCACAGTGCCGATAAATGGGGCTTTACTCAGATGAAGGAGATCGTTGTGGTCTGTAAACCTTCAGCATAAGTAATTTCCTACAGACCATTCTGTTAAAACGGGATAGTGTAAGCCGCCCTGGGAACACATTGATAACCTGCTCAGCGTAGTCATCAGGATCTCATTTTTATGAAAAAAGTAATCATTGTTGATGACCATCCGGTTATCCGATTTGCAGTAAAAATGTTGCTGGAACGCAATGAGATGGAAGTGGTGGCCGAAACCAATAATGGTGTCGATGCCATTCAAAAAACACGGGAATGTTTGCCTGATTTGGTGCTGCTGGATATTGGTCTGCCAAAGATTGATGGTTTCCAGGTGCTGGAGCGGCTGCGCACCCTGAATCTGCCGCTGAAAATTTTAGTGCTGACATCGCAATCGAGCAGTCACTTCGCCCAGCGCTGTAAACAAGCCGGTGCCGATGGCTTCGTCACCAAATCCGATGATATGAGCGAGCTGTTAGATGCCATCAAAATGGTGATGCGCGGTTACAGCTTTTTTCCGCAATCAACCCATCAAACGTATGAACAGACCCACAGCGAACACGATGACGCCGGCTTGTTGGAGCAGCTTTCCGATCGTGAGTTGAGCGTGTTAATTAGCATTGGCAAGGGCATGGGTAATAAACAGATTGGCGAACAACTGCTGCTGAGTGAAAAAACCATCAGCACTTATAAACATCGCCTGAAACAGAAGCTCAATGCGCAGTCGCTGATCGATTTAATCGATTTTGCCCGTCGTAACAACCTGATCAAATAACCGGTGCTATGCGTAAGCTTTGCTGCTTTCTCCTGATTTGGCTCTGTGCCGCGCTTATTCCTGTGCAGGCGAAAGAGTTCCATTTGCTGACTCGCGCCTCATTTGAGGGGCTCAAACCGCTGGTGCTTTCGGCGGCGGAGCGTCATTTACTCCATGACAAGAAGCAGTTAGTGATGGGCATTTTTCCCAGCGAGTCGCCGCCTTATGGCATGACTAACGTGCGGGACGAATATGAAGGATTAAGCGCCGACTATGCGGGACTGGTAGCAAAACAGCTCGGTTTAACGCTGCGCATCGAGCAATTTGAGTCGCTGGAGCAAGCACTCAATGCGTTGGAAAGTGGCAAGATCGATTTGGTGCCTTCGCTCACCGCACGGCAGGATGAAAGTCCGCTGCTTTTTTCTGATCCTTATGCCAGCGAACAACCGGTTCTCGGCATGCGCGTCAACGATAACGTTCCTTTGCCCGGCGATCTCAGCAACATTGATGTTGCCGTGGTAAATACCTATCTGCCATTAAGTCTGTTACGCCACGCTTATCCGCACGCCAACTTCCGCATGTACAACAATTATCAGGATGCGCTGAGCGCCGTCTCCTTTGGTGCCGCGCGCGTCTATCTGGGTAATAGTTTCTCCCTCAGCCGCAATTTTCTGAATAATTTGCGCATGGTGCGCTTCAGCCAGCTGCCGCAGAAGATGATCAGTTTTGCGCTTCCCGCGCAGGCGACAGTACTTCAGGCGCTGGTTAATCGCGCAATCAGCAATGTGCCGCAGGAAGAGAAGAACGAGCTGTTACGTATTTGGCAACCCGACATGGTGGGGATGAATCAATCGCTGAATACGCCACCTTTTACCGACGCGGAACGCAAATGGATGGTGGCGCATCCGGTGATAAAAATGGTGATGTTCAGCCAGGACAAAGCCGCGCCGATGACCATCATCGATCAAAGTGGCGCATTGCGCGGCATGGTCAGCGACCTCATTACGCTGGTGACATTAAAAACCGGCTTGCGCTTCAGTTTCGAAACCGTTGATACCTCGCAAGAGCTGGTTAACCGCGTCAATAGCGCCGATTTTGATATGTTCGCCTCGCTCACGCCGAGCGCTCAACGCGAGCAGCAGATTCTGTTTACCCGACCTTATCTGCGCAGCACCTTTGCGCTGACCACGCGCGTCGGCAATAACGATATTCACTCGCTGCCCGATCTGCGCGGTAAGCGCCTCGCGATGGTCGCCAACACCAGCGTCGAAAATATGGTGCATGCGCGTTATCCGGAAATCGAGATTGTGCCGGTGCAGAACATCACAGAAATGATGGCGAAGGTGGAAAAGGGCCAGGCGGATGCGGGCGTCGATATTCTGGTGATGGTGGATTATCAGATCAAAACCCACTTCCAGAATAAGCTGAAGATGGTCAGCGCCATTGGCAGTTCACCCGCGTGGGTCTCGTTTGGCGTCGGACGCGCCGATCCCGAACTGCGCAGCATTCTCGATAAAGTGCTGCTGAGTATTCCGCCGGTAGAAATTGAGGAGCTGGCTAACCGCTGGCGGCCCAGCGATCTGATTGTTTACGACAGTTTCTGGCAGCGCTATCAGGCTGTGCTGATCGCCAGCATCATCTTCTTCGTGCTGATCATGCTGATGGTGATCGGCTGGGCGCTGTATCAGCGACAAATCATCCGCCGTAAAGCCGAATTGCGCCGCGAACTGAATGTGCAATTGGCGCAACTTCAGGTGTTGGTGACCAGCATGCCGTTCCCGGTTTCGCTGCGTGATAAAGATGGTCGTTTGACCTACTGCAACCAGCGCTATTTAGTGGAAACCGGCGTGATTTATGAAGAAGCGCTGGGCAAAACTATGCGCGAACATCCCGGATTACGTACGCCAGAGCAGGCGGCGTTTTATCATAATCAGCTGATTGATGTGGTGAAAACCGGCATTCCGATCGTCGAAGATCGCCGTTATGACCTGTGGGACAACCCGGATTCTTCGATTGGCGTCACCGTTTATCAGTGGATCCAGCCGTTCAATGACAGCGATGGCAACGTGGTCGGTGTTATCGCCGGATGGATGGACATCTCGGAACGTGAAGCGCTGTTTGCCGAACTGCGCGAGGCCAAAGAGCGGGCAGAAGATTCCAGCCGCGCCAAATCGGTATTCCTCTCGACCATGAGCCATGAAATCCGTACGCCAATGAATGCGATTATCGGCATGCTGGATATGGCGCTGAAAAAAGGGCGCAGCGGCGAGCAGGATTTGCAGGCATTGGAAGTGGCGTACGATTCAGCGGAAAGTTTGGTGGGCCTGATTGGCGATATCCTCGATATCTCGCGCATTGAGGGCGGCCAGCTGGAATATCACCCTGAAGCGGTGCATCCCGGCAAGCTGATCGATAATCTGATGAAGGTGTTCCAGGGGCTGGCGATCGACAAAAATATCACCCTGACCAGGCACATTCCCGAAGAAGGGTTGGAGCAGGTGCTCGCCGATCCGCTGCGCATTAAGCAGGTGCTGTCCAATCTGTTAAGCAACGCAATCAAATTCACCGATCAGGGCGGTGTATCGCTGACGCTCAGCCAACAGAAGGATGTTGCTGCGGGCCGCGTGTATCTGGTTATTGAAGTGCAGGACAGCGGCATTGGTATTGATGAAAAACAGCAGGCCGCGCTGTTTAAACCTTTTAGCCAGGCCGATAACCGCCGCGCGGGGACCGGATTGGGTCTTTATATCAGCCGTACCATATGTGAAAAGATGGGCGGAACCCTAACGCTAAGCAGTGAAAAAGGTGTGGGAACCTGCGCGCGCGCCACCCTGATGCTGCCGATGGCGGAAAGTCAGGGCCTTGAGCTGGAAGACCAAGCGGAAGAGGGTGAAAAACTGCCGCTCCGTTCGGTGCTGGTGGTAGACGATAACGCCGCGAACCGTATGCTGCTGGCGAAACAGTTGAGTTGGTTGGGCCAGCATGCGGATTTAGCTGCCGATGGTCACGAAGCGCTGCAGATGTGGCAGCGTGGCAATTACGATGTGGTGATCACCGACTGCAACATGCCGGGGTTAAATGGTTATCAACTAACAGAGATTATTCGTGAATCGGAGGAAGATTTAGGGCGTGAGCCGATTTGGATTATGGGCTTTACCGCAAATGCGATGCATGTGGTAATCAAACGATGCCTGGAAGCTGGCATGAACAACTGTCTGTTTAAACCCTGCTCGATCAGCAGCCTGGCGGCGGCATTGCGCGCAATCGGCACGGAACATTCTCCAGCGGATGTGAACATTCCTGCAATGCCGGAAAGTAGCGAGGTTGATCGTCAGATGGAAGCGGCGATGCGTGATTTGATGGTAGCCACACTGGCGGAGGATTTGGCGCAGTTAGACACGCTCAGCCTCGAACAGCATCGTGCTGAAATTGCCGATGTTGTGCATCGTATTGCGGGCAGCGTGCGTATCGCCCATCAGCATCTGCTGGCCGATGTCTGCCTGCAGCTGGAAATTGCCTGCCGCGATCCACAGCTGCAGAGCGAAGCATTGCAGCCACGATTTAGCGAGCTGGTCACGCGGTTGGAGGCTTATCAGGATAAGCTAGAGAGTGCGGCGGTATTGAGTGATATTGCCGAAGAGGAGTAAAGGGTCAAAAGCCAGCGCGCTGGGCGAAATCCACCACATCACTCACTTTCACGGTGTGCATTTTCTGCATGATGCTGCGCTTGTAGGTGCTCACCGTTTTGCTGCTGAGGTGCAGTTCACTGGCGATGATCTTATTGCTTTTTCCTGCGCCTAGTTCACGCAATATCTGCATTTCACGGTTGGTCAACGAGCCAATTAGCGCCTGATCCTGCGGATGGTGCGGCGTAATATCGGCACTGCGCATCATCAGCGTTTCACCTTTCTCAATTTCACTCAGCACGTAGTTGAGCATCTCAACCCCGAAGCCTTTGCTGAGATAGCCCTGCACCTGCCACTTCAGCCTTTTAATCTCATGCCAGCAACTGTCAGTGCTGGCATAAATCAGCAGCTGCAAAGGGCCGCAACATTGGCGCGCAGCGTGCAATTTTTTCAGGTGATGTTCGCTGAGCCCGGCCATATCCATGATCAGCAAGGTCGGTTTATCCAGCAGCAATGCGTGGATCAACTGCGTCGCATCGGATGTGGCGCAGGCAATCACATAGCCGCGTGCGCTCATCAGTTGAGAAATGCCCTCAACCATAATCGGATGGCGATCAAAAATAATGACGCGCTTTAACATGCGGTTTCCTCAGTGCGTAGACAGTTCGCCAGAATTTCACGTAGCTCTGCTGGCGCAATCGGCTTGGTCAGGCAGCCATCAATGCCTGCCTTGCGGCAATCTTCAGCGGCATCAAAACTGCTCATCGCCGTTAAGGCGTAGATTGGTGTCGCGGTCAGCTGCTGGTTTTTCTCTCGTTGCCGAATCGCACGACTCATGGCAAAGCCGTCCATCTGCGGCATGGTGCAGTCGGTAATCACTAAACTAATCTCATGCTGATGTTGCTGCCAAAGCGTCAGCCCTTGCTGGCCATCTATCGCACTCAGCACCTCGCAGCCCGCTTTTTGCAGCTGTTGGCTCAGCAACAGGCGAGCAGGCGGATAATCGTCAACAATCAGCACTTTAAGGCTGGATTGTTCCGCAGCGCGTGGCGCAATAGATGATGCTTTCACCGGTGCTGCGGAGAAGTGCAAGCTCACGCAATTGCTCTCTCCGGACACACTTTCGATCAAGAGCTGCGCGCCAGCATCCTGGGCCATGCGTTGGCAGGCCGCCAGACTAAAGCCGGTTTCCGCCCAGGCACGCGTATCATCAGCGCCTTGTAACGCTTGCCACTGCTGCGCGAGCAGGCCGTCACTCTGATTGCTGACGGCGATCGCCAGCGGTAAATAGCCATTGGCATTCTGCGCTTCGCAGCAAAGCGTTACCGTGATATCGCCATGCTGGGTGTGCTGAATGGCATTGCGTAACAGGCTGGAGGTAATACGGATAATCAGCAGCGGATCGAACTCCACGCTCGGCGCATCGGGATCCAGCGTGACATGCAGGCGCAAGCCTTTCTCCTCAGCTTGCTGCTGGAACAGCGCCACCGTGCTGCGCAGTAACGAAGGCAGATTCACCACGCGAATGCGGCTCTGTTCATCACGCGCCTCAGCGCGGAAAATATCAAACACATCGCCGGTAATAGAGAGCAGCGAACAGGCGGATTCATACACCGTTTGCAAATTTTCATTGTGCTGATGCTGGCTGTGTAACCGCTCCAGCTCCAGTTCCAGCAGGCCGGTAATGGCGTTGAGCGGGGTGCGAATTTCATGGCCCATGCTCTTCATAAAGGCATTACGCGCCTCGAGCACCCGATCATTCTCTGCTTTGGCTTCCTGCAGTTGACGAATCAATGTCTGATTACTGTTGAGGCGTTCGCGCAAGGCTTTGAGCGACTGACACAACCGACCAATCCACCAGCCCACCAACAGGAACAGCAGCAGCGCCAGCAACATGGTGATCGCGACTAAGGTGGGGGAAAATTCGCGTGCTGATTTCTGATCCGGTGCCAGCAGCGTGTCACGCCAGGAGCTGGCCATGCTCATCAGTCTGTCGGGAGGCGTTTGCTGTAGGGCTTTGTTGATAATGCTAAGCGCGGGTGAATCTGCTCGCTGGGCGGCAAAGCCCACGCTGTAAGGTTTTACCGGCAGCGAAAGTGACTGGTGCAGACGATGGAACGGATTGCGCTTCAGCTGATACTGCACGGAGAATTGCGATCCAATCGCGCCGTGCGCCTCACCGTTATTAACCAGCACCAGCGCCTGCTGAAGCGTATCGGTGATGATCAACTGCAAAGTCGGATACCAGGTTTTCAGCCACGGAATCAGCGGGTTATTTTGCTGAATAGCAATTTTCTCGCCCGCCAGCTCGTGCAGTGAAGCAGGCTGAATGGTGTTGAGTTGCATCACCAGCACCGCTGGCGTCACCAGCCAGGGTTCGCTTTGAGTCATTGATGGATCGGCGGCTTCTGGTTCACCCGGCACCGTCAGGCTGCTGGCCATAATCGCCTGCGGATATTTCACCCACAGCGCGGTTAGCTGCGCATCGTCTTCGGCCATTTGATAGTTGAACTGTAAGCCGAAGCGCTCGCTTATTTGGCGCAGCACATCGATCGCCAGGCCGGAGGGTTCACCTTGCTGGCTGACAAAACTGATGGGTTCGCGCCGACCATCCAGCAATACGGTGATGGCGGGATTTTGCTGGCTCCATGCCAGCTCTTGCGACGTGAGTGATAATGTGGGATTGCCGAGTACTGCTTCACGATCCATGCCCCAGCCTTGCGCAATGCGCAAACGGCTGACCAGCGGCAGATGAGTGAGCACATTATTGATGGCGCTCAGCAATTGCGGTTCGGCAGCCGGTACGCCAAAAGTGAGCCGGAATTCACCGAGTGAAGGATGCGGCAGCAGCCACAGATTATCGAGTTGATTATTGCGCTGCAGATAGCTGGCGGTGGCATGGCTAAAACCAGTGGCAGTGGATTGACCAAAGGCAATTGAATTGATCGCCTGATAGTAATCCTCAAACGCTTCTGGCGAAGGGCTAATATCCGGCAGCGTTTGGCTGTCCATCACCAGCAATGGCAGCTTGCCGCCCGGCGCTTGCTGTCCGGCGCGCGTGACGACCACCGCACGATCGTTCAGCCACGGCAGCGAAGCGTGCACCGATGTGTGCGGCGCGAGATCGGGGGTCCAGATCGCCAGCATGCCGACTTCATTGTGGTTCAACGCGCGAATCGCCTCATCCCGGCTGCGATAGTGAACCAGCTCAAAATGTACCTGCAGCGTTGATTCAAGCAGCGCCAGATAATCCGCATCTATGCCCGCCAACTGCCCACGCTCCATGCCCAAACTGACCGGCGGCTGAGACGCGCCCCACACGCCGACGCGCACCACGGGATGTGTTTGCAGCCACGCGCGAACATTCGCGGCAAAGGTTACCGGCGGCGGATTGACTTCAATGCGCGGGGCCAGCGTTAGCGCTTGTCCTTGCGCATGCGGCAGCCCTGGCATGAAAACCAAGGTCAGTAGGGCGAGCAAGAGGTAAAGGAGCAGTCCGTTTTTCATCGTCAAATAATCGGTAAATTTTCTACCCTGCATTTTGACGTAATGCTGCATGGAAATAGCCAGGCCAGGTCTTAGATATGACAGTAAGTGCATGAAAAATAATATAAGTATTTTCCTACGCGCGCCTAAGCATTCGGCGCTTCAGAAAAGTCCCGGTTGTGCCTATGCTGAGTCAAACCGTATCGATACAGCCTGAAGACACGCCAATTATTGCTGGCCTGATACGAACAGATTTTCATCATGAGTTTCAGGTTACCGAGGTGGCAGATGGCAGTGTTTCACGCAAACAAAATTAGGGTGGTGATGCTGGATGACCATCCCATGATGCGCTTCTCATTCGAAGTCGCTGCCACGCGTGAGCCAGATATCACCATGCTGGCGACGTTTGGCACCAGCAAAGCGCTGATGGCCTGGCTGGGGCAGAGCAGCGCCGATGTGTTGGTGCTGGATTACATTCTGGGCAATGATCAGTTGGATGGCTTATCGCTGATCAAGCACATTCGTACACATCATCCGCAGCTGAAAATTTTGCTCTCATCGTCGATGGAAAGTGTTGCAGTGATCCGTGCAGCTCTGCATCTGGGCATTAAAGGCTACATCACCAAACGTGAAGAGACGCCGGCTTACTTTTCGGCAATTCGTAACATTGCTGCTGGCAAGCGCTCGCTGCCGGATGACATCGCAAGCCAGCTAAGCCAATTGCCAGGCCGTAAGCGCGATCGTCCTATTTTGCAGGAAGAGTCGAATGAGGTTTCGCGTGTTTCACAGCTGAGTAAACTGCTCACGGCGCGTGAAGCGGAAGTGATTCGCTGTTTTATTGATGGCATGCAAGTGATCGAAATCGCTGCAAAGCTCAATCGCAGCCGCAAAACCATCAGCGCTCACAAGCAGACCGGCATGAAAAAGCTCGGCATCGCCTCGGATTTAGAGCTGTTTAAATATCGTGGGGATCTGTTTAAGTAACCCAACGCTTAAAGCGCGGCTTCCAGCTGATCCAGCGCAAACAAAATGCCATAACGCCGTGCGTTTATTGCCTCTGGCAGCGGCAGCCAGATATCGGCCTGATTCGCCAGGTCTGAGGTCTGCGCACAGAGCGCGATCACCGGCGTTTTTTGAATATGAGCATGATGTACCGCGCTGAGCACGTGGCTGTTGACCGCGTCCGGCGCGAGAATCAGCAACAGATCATCCGGCTGTAAACGGCTCAGCGTCATGCTCAGCAGGTTGTCATCCTGAATCCATGCGATGGGCAATCCAGCGCTTTGCAGACGCTGATGGACTTCCGCCACCAGCGCGGTCTGTGGCCCCGATGCGCCAATCAGCAACACGCTTCTGGCCTTGCGCAACATCTCTGCGGCACGTTGCCAGGTTGCCGTTTCCGCTTGCGCGTATTGCTGACTTAACGCCTGAGTAATCGCCTCGATGGGCGCAATCGTGTTACTGGTTCGCACCTGTGGCGCTCGCGCCAGCCGCATGCGTAAATCGCGGATATCTTCGCAACCCAGCGAACGGGCAAAGCGGGTGATGGTGGCGGCGCTAACTTCGGCACGTCCGGCAAGTTGTTCGATGGTGGCGGAGGCAGCAAAAGCGGTGTCGCTGAGAATCGCCTCGGCAACGCGTTTCTCCTGCTGGCTTAGTGAAGATTGCCGCTGGCGAATGACATCAATAAATTCTACGTCCCGCTGTTGACCGGCTTTACGCACCTGATGAAGAAAATCATCGAGATCCTGACAGCCAGCCGACGTGGCAAAGCGTCGCAGCACATCCGGACTCACGCCCGCCTGCGTGGCGAGACTTTCCATGGTGGCCTGCTCCGTCGCACCCAATTTAGCCAGAAAAAACCGCGCCAGCCTCGATTCCTGCGCATCCGCGCGCTCCGATTGCTGCCGTAATTGCCAGACAATATCCATCAGCTCATCACATCCTCAGTAGCGAGTATCCATCATGCATGAAATTATTTTTCATGTTGAGCTTTTTTTCATCTGATTATCGGGTTTTATCGGCTTTTGTTGGGATTGTGACTGTTAAATTACGGTTAAGATCACACTCGTGAAAAATATTTTCATGATGTGTTTTGTTATATCTCGATGATTTATATTGGTAAATTATCAAACCATCAGAAAATCCTCTGCCCGCAGCCACTTTACAGCTTCTCTGAGACAGGTCTTAAATGGCCGGGACAAATCACAGGAGAAGAAAATATGCGCATCGTACTTTGCTGTGCTGCGGGCATGTCAACCAGCATGCTGGTGAGCAAAATGCAGCACGCCGCTCTAGGTCGCGGTCTGGAAATCGACATCAAAGCCGTGCCGGTGGCGGAATTCGAACGTATTCTGCCAGATGCCGATGTCGTTCTGCTCGGCCCGCAGGTGCAATTTGAAGCCGCCCGTCTTACCGCGATTGCCGCGCCACAGGGCAAATCTGTCGCCGTCATCGACATGATGGATTACGGCATGATGCGTGGCGAACAGGTGCTCGATAAAGCGCTGGCGTTACACACCTCCTAACCGTCCGTTTTAACCCATCCGTCTGACATTACACGGCTTTGTGCTGTGGGGGATTTTGCATGTCTGAAATCGTGGCTATCGAGTTTGAAGAGGAAATTATGCTGCTGCTGGTGCAAGCCGGCGCAGCCCGCAGCGCGGCAATCAGCGCGCTGCGGCTGGCACGAGAAGGGCGCTTCAGCGAGGCGCAGCAGCAGTTAGCGGCGGCGAGCGAAAGCATTAGCGCGGCGCACCAGCAGCAAACCGCGCTGATTGGTCTGGATGAAGGCAGCGGCAAGTTGCCGGTCACGCTGATTTTGGTCCATGCACAGGACCATCTGATGAACGCCATGCTGATTCAGGATTTGGCAGGCGAAATCATTGAACTTTACCGCCGCACTGCGGCAGGAGGCACGAATGCTTAAGATGGCGATTATTGGTGGTGGCAGCAGCTACTCACCGGAGCTGGTAGAAGGCATCATCAATCGCTATGCACAGCTGCCGGTAACGGAGCTGGCGCTGGTGGATGTCGAGCAGGGACGTGAAAAGGTGCATGTCATCGCCGATCTCACTCGCCGCATGCTACAGCAAAATGGGCTGGAGCAGGTTAAAGTCAGCGTGCATTTTGAACTCGATGAAGCGATTCGCGGCGCCCGATTTGTGCTGACGCAGCTGCGTGTGGGTCAGCTTGCCGCGCGTGCCGCAGATGAGCGCCTCGGACTGAAATATGGACGGCTCGGCCAGGAAACCACCGGCGTGGGCGGTTTTGCCAAAGCGCTGCGCACCATTCCGGTGATGCTTAACGTGGCGCGCAAAGTGGAAGAGTTGGCGCCAGATGCCTTTATCATCAACTTCACCAATCCGGCGGGCATTGTGACGGAAGCGGTGTCGCGCTACAGCAAGGCGAAAATTATCGGCCTGTGTAATGTGCCGGTAAATATGCACCACATGATTGCCGGTATGCTCGACGCGCCCTGGGATGAGGTGCAACTTCGCTTCGCCGGGCTCAATCATCTGGTGTGGGTGCATCAAGTGACCTGTCGCGGCGAGGATGTCACTTCGCAGGTGATTGAACAACTGTGCGACGGTCAATCGCTCACCATGAATAACATCAAAGATATGCCGTGGTCGCCGCAGTTCCTGCGCGCGCTCAAGGCGATTCCATGCCCGTATCATCGCTATTACTGGCAAACGCCGCAGATGCTGGCTGAAGAGCAGGAGAAAGCGCAAAACGGTAACGAAGGCACGCGCGCCGAGCAGGTAATGAAAGTGGAAGCCGAGCTATTCGAGCTGTATGCCGATCCACATCTGGCGCACAAACCTGAGCAACTGAGCTTCCGTGGCGGCGCGTATTACTCCGAAGTGGCGGTTGAACTGATCAGCGCGATTCACAATAACAGCGGCAAAAATCTGGTGGTGAACTGTCGCAACAACGGCGCGATTCATGGCCTGCCGGATGATGCGGTGGTGGAAGTGAACTGCCTGGTTGATGCGCAAGGCGCGCATCCGCTGGTATTTGGCGAGTTGCCGCCGCTGATGAATGGCCTGACGCAGCAGATCAAAGCGTTTGAACGCCTAACCATCGAAGCCGCCGTGCATGGTGATCGTGAGCAAGCGCTGCTGGCGCTGCTCGGCAATCCATTAGTCGGTGATGTCGCAACCGCCGAAGCGTTGCTGGAAGAAGTGCTGACCCTAAATAAGCCGTGGCTGCCGCAGTTCGCCACGCCATAATCCGTTGCGCCACCGAGCCAGAGGAACACTTATGTCTAATCGTACTTTTATAGACCGTTATGTCTTGCCCGTCGCACTGAAAATCGCCGGTCAGAAGCATGTGCTCTCCGTGCGTGACGGCATCATTCTCAACATGCCGTTTATGCTGATTGGCAGCTTCTTCCTGATCTTTGCCTATCTGCCGATTCCGGCGTGGGGCCATTTGATGGCGGATCTGTTTGGCGACACGTGGCGCAACAAACTGCTTTATCCGGTGCGCGCCACCTACGACATCATGGCGCTGATCTCCAGCTTCGGTATTGCCTACCGTTTGGCGGAGAAGTATCGCACGCTCGATCCGCTCACCAGCGGCGCGATGGCGTTAGTGGCATTTGTGATGACCATTCCGCAGCAGACGCTGTTTGCCCCGGTGGAAGGCGCGCCGACGCAGTTGGTCACCGGCGTGTTGCCGATTTCGCTGATTGGCAGTCAGGGTTTGTTCGTGGCTATTGTGATTGCGCTGCTTTCCACTGAGATTTATCGCTTTGTACACAACCGTAATCTGGTGATCAAGATGCCAGAAGGCGTGCCGCCAGCAGTAGCGAAATCCTTCCTCGCGCTGGTGCCTGGTTTTTGCGTGCTGGCGGTGGTGTTGATGCTTCGTCTGGCAGTAGAAGCTTCACCGTTCGGCGATATCAATAACCTGATTGCTACTGTGATTGGATTGCCAATGCATCACGTCGGCGGCACGCTGCCCGGCATGATTTTCTCAGTGCTGCTGATTGGCATTCTCTGGACGCTTGGGCTGCACGGCGATGCGATTGTGCTGGTGTTTATTCAGCCGGTTTGGCTGTCGAACATGAGTGAAAACCTCGAGGCATTCCAGCACAACCAACCAATTCCGCACATCTTTACTCAGCAGTTTTACGACTTGTGGATTGCGCCGGGCGGCACCGGCGCGCTGCTAGGATTGGTAATCTTTATGCTGATCCGCTCACGCAGTCGCCAGATGAAACAGCTCGGTAAAATTGCCGCTCCGGCGGCGCTATTCAACATCAGCGAGCCATTGGTGTTCGGCATACCGCTGGTGATGAACCCGTATCTGTTCCTGCCTTTCATCCTGACGCCGGTGGTGTTGGTGATTGTGTCGTGGGCGGCGATGAGTACCGGTTTAGTGGCACCTCCAGCGGGCATTGCGCTGCCATTTACCACACCGATTTTTGTTAGCGGCTATCTGGCCACCGGCGGGCACATTTCTGGCACCGTATTGCAGGTGGTAAATCTGACGATTTCTCTGGTGATTTACTATCCGTTCTTCCGTGTTTGGGATCGACTGAAGTTCCGCGAGGAAGAGGCCAGCCTGCAGCAAGCAAAAGTTGTGAGCGGGGAAGCGGTAACGCCTTGATGACATGGCAGAAGCGCATAAATGTGCGCTTCTGCATCTTGAAACCCCGTATCCATAATTGCACATTAGTCACCGGGCAGGACTAATTTACAATTTTCTTTGAGCTCTAACTATCACCCAACTGACTGTTATCGCTAATGTTATTTCAACTCTTTAAATTAAAAGCGTTTTTATCACAAGAAAATTCTGTACACGGATTACGGCTTTGTATACTTTTGTCGCCAAGCGGAGATGAGACAACTGTCCCCACTTAAACCCGCGCTTTCAAACATTAATCTCAGCAGGCTCTCTTGATAGATATATTCTCAAAAATTAACACTATTCCCCGTTCATCAAATTTAATCAATTTAGTTAGATCTTTAGTGGTCTCTCTTTTTAGACCATTCCATTAAAACATTTATCACTAAATAAAATATTGGCACTACTGTTGCCAGGGGAAATACATGCAAAAAATCAATATTAGCACCAACTTTATAGCCTATTTCAATTGTGGTTCTGTGCAGCAAAAATCCGAGGCCGAAATATTGGGCTCAATCATCACCGCAATCATCGCGGACAAAAAAACCGTTACCAATAAAAGCATTATCGCCTATCTTCTGGCAGAGCTAGAGACTACCAATGATGCTGCATTCCAGGATTGCCTGCGTAGTACGCTGCAAATCGTGCTGGGAAAGACGCCGGATGATGACGGTTTTTTAGGTTAAGAATAGTGCCCATAAATAGGATTATCGGTTTTTAAATGGTTTTCAATTTCAAAAGATCAGGATTTGTCTGACAGTCTACTGCCATGCCAAATGCGTTATAATTACTGGACCGACCAGAATAATCTGGCACACAGATAAATCCATTAATAAGTGATATTTTATGAATTACAGCAATTTTTCAGCAAAAGTGAGTTTCTGGCCAAATATGCATTTCACCGCGATTGAAATTCAACAGTGCGGCGATCTCTATGAGATATATGCTACGGATATTTCCCGTCTCGCTAAAAGTAAGCTTTTCGTGGGGCGCACCCATGATCAACATCTTGCGGATTCCTACGCTAAACAGTTCGAAGAGTGGCTGCCAAAATTAAACCGTGAAATGAAGCTGCGAGAAATTGCGCCTTTAGCCAGAAACACAGCTTCTACGCGGTTAAATCACCAAACAGAACTTGAAATTCTGCCGGGCTATTTGCACAACCAACGTGGGATGTAAAAATCTGCGAGCCATTGCAGGCTGATTATTGGTCTCCTGCCATGAACGGCTTTTGCTTGTCAGAATGACACAGGTTTCCCAACGATAAATTCGCACAATGGAAAGCTTCTCTTTTCAGTGCGAGGAATGGTTGTGGACAACATTAAAGTCGGACTTTTTGGTATCGGGCTTGAAACCTACTGGCCACAGTTTGTTGGGCTCAGGGAGCAACTTGAGCACTATCTTGCTGTGGTATCCGGGCGGCTGCAACGTTACGACGCTGAGGTCGTGGATGCCGGCCTGATTGATAACAGTGAGAAAACCGAGCAGGCGACGCAATTGTTCTCTAAGGAGAATGTTGACGTTGTGGTGTTATACATCACCACCTATGCCCTCAGTTCTACCGTGCTTCCGCTGGTGCAAAGCCTTAACAAGCCAGTTCTGATATTGGCTTTGCAGCCGGAAATGTCGGTGCCTTGTCAGCAAATCAATCTACTTACCAAGCGTGAAGATCGCACCGGTCAATGGTTGGCACATTGTCAGGCCTGCACGGCACCAGAATTAGTTAATGTATTCCAGCGAACCGGCATTCAGCATCAGCTGGTTGTGGGCTATCTGGATGACGATGTGGCTTGGCGGCAGATCGCAAACTGGCTCAGCGCTGCATCCGTGGTGCGTTCACTTAAGCGCACGCAAATTGGCATCGCCGGTCACTATTACAACGGCATGTACGATGTCTATGCGGATATCACCAATCTCTCCGGTCGCTTTGGCGTGCGCTTCAAAATCGTTGAGTTCTGTGAGTTAGTCACGCTTGCCAGCCAACTGCAAAAAAGCGAAGCCAGCGCTAAAAGGGATGAGCTTTTCAGCGTGCTCGATGTCGATCCAGCCTGCGAAGAGGTAGAAATTCAACGCGCATTAAGTACAGCGGTGGCGCTCGATAAGTTGGTCGATCAACATCAGCTTGGCGCGCTGGCTTATTACTATGAAGGCGCTCCCGGTTCAGCGCATGAAAATATTGTCACGTCGGTGATTGCCGGTAACACCTTGCTGACCAACCGAGGCGTTCCTGTTGCCGGTGAGTGTGAAGTCAAAAACGTGATTGCGATGAAGATCCTTAGTCTTCTCAAAGCAGGCGGATCCTTTTCCGAGCCTTATGGCATCAATTTCCGCGATGACAGCGTGCAGTGGGGCCATGATGGGCCTGCGCATCCAGCCATGTCGTCGGCGAAAGTCCGGCTGGTCCCTTTGCCGGTCTATCACGGCAAGCCAGGGAAAGGGGTATCGATTCAGATGAATGTGGCCCACGGACCGGTAACCTTTTTATCGGTGGTGGAGCATCGCGATGGCAACGTCACGCTGCAATACGCGGAAGGCGAAGCTGTAGCTGGTGAAACGCTCGATATCGGTAATACCAACAGTAATTACCGCTTTGCGCTCAGCGCGCGGGATTTCACCCGATTATGGTGTGAAGGCGGCGCCGCACATCACTGCGCAATTGGTCGCGGACATCTTGGCGAGGTGCTTGAGAATATCGCGACGCTATTAAATATTCAGGCAGCCCGAATCACGTAGGGTCGCCATTAATGGCGACCTGACAATTCCCAGGGTGCGCATTTATGCGCACCTGGTCACCATAAATGGCGACCCTACGGGATATTTAGCAACGCCTCCATCTGAAATAAAATCTTACTCACTCAACGGTTAAATCGTATACGTTCAAACCGAGCATCGCTTTCGCATTCTACAAAACTGAACCAGGCTAAAAAATCCATCGTTATTGATGGACCGGTTTATTGGATATAAGCGAGGAAGGAATGGATTTTGTACAACGCACTATCGATTTAGCCATGAAGAATGTTGAGGAGGGCGGTCGCCCGTTTGCGACGGTCATTGTCCGTGATGGCAAGGTGATCGCTGAAAGCGCAAACCGCGTGGCTCAGACCAATGATCCCACCGCTCATGCTGAAATTCTGGCCATTCGCGAAGCCTGCCGCGAAACAGGCAGCGAAAACCTCACCGACTGCGACATTTATATTCTCGCCAGCCCTTGTCCAATGTGCCTGGGTGCACTCTATTATTGCAGCCCGAAACAAGTGATATACATCACCAAACGCGAAGAGTATTCGACATATTACCGCGACGACCGTAAATATTTTGAACTTGACACCTTTTACGACGAATACAGTAAACCGATTGAACAACGTCGCTTGCCGATGAAATATGATCCCCGGCCGCAGGCATTAGACGTGTATAAACGTTGGCAGATATTAAATAAGTAATAAAGGATATTCACGCGTAGCCGGCGCTGCGCGTTGCCCCATTGATGAATTAAGCTCATAAGGGCAATGGTTAAAACCTCTCTACCGGCATACCCATGCGCTTTCTATACTCGTCGCTACTGGTTTTCAGCGCTTAGGAGTGCAAATGCAGAAACGTAAATTAGGAACTGGCGGTCTGGAAGTCTCTGCCCTGGGATTTGGTTGCATGGGAATGACCTTTGGTTATGGCCCGGCAATGGATGAAGCTGATGCGGTGGCGTTAATTCGCCATGCTTATGCTCAAGGCGTGACCTTCTTCGACTCCGCAGAAGCCTACGGCGAAGCCAATGAAATGTTAGTTGGCAAGGCGTTAGCACCCATGCGCAACGACGTAGTGATTGCCACGAAATTTGGCTTTAAAGACGGTACGCCAGCGGCAGGACTAGATAGCAGCCCCGCGCGCATTCGCCATGTGGCAGAGCAATCGCTAAAACGCATGAATATCGACTGCATCGACCTCTTCTACCAACACCGCGTCGATCCTAACGTTCCGATTGAAGATGTCGCGGGTGCGGTAAGCGATTTAATTAAAGAAGGGAAGGTAAAGCATTTCGGCATGTCTGAAGCCGGGGTTGAAATGATTCGTCGCGCCAATGCGGTATTACCTGTTACCGCTCTGCAAAGTGAATATTCTCTATTTACTCGTGAGCCTGAAGAGCAAATTCTGCCAGTGCTGGAAGAATTAGGCATCGGCTTCGTGCCCTTTAGTCCTTTGGGTAAAGGTTGGCTGACGGGGAAAATCGATAGCAATACCCAATTCGTTGAGGGGGATGTGCGCAACGTATTGCCGCGTTTTATTGGTGAAGCGCGTGAAGCTAACTTGCGTCTTGTCTCGCTGATTGGTGAAATTGCGGCCCGTAAGCAGGTTACGTCGGGTCAGATTGCACTCGCCTGGTTGCTATCGCAGAAGCCGTGGATTGTCCCGATTCCCGGTACCACCAAAACACATCGCTTAGATGAAAATATTGGCGGCGCGGCTGTCACGCTTAGTGCGGCGGATATTACAGAGATTGAAACATTACTGGCAAAAATGCCGGTGACCGGCAACCGTTACACGGCGCAGATGCAGGCAACCATCAATCGCTGATCGCTTAAGCGGTTGAAATCTGTGAGTTGAGCTGCCTGCAAGCGCAGGCAGCTCAGGCTATTACTTAGACTGCTGCTGTTTGCTGTCTTCTTCTTTCTGCTTTTTATTCGCCATATGATGACCAACGGCACAACCGGCCGCCGCGCCAGCCACGCCGTGATGCGCCATGTGGCCCGCAACGCCGCCCACTACCGCACCTTTAATACAGCCCTTGGCTTCAACCTGAGAAGTTACCGACAGCAGCACGCCCGCAGTCAATACAATCAGAGAAAATTTACGCATTGGTTTACTTCCTTATTTATTATCGACAGGCTGATTGTAGTTATCCTCGGTGAACTTAACGTATTAAACTGTAAGCAAAAATATCTTTATGCCACAAGGTTCTAACACAAATGATCACATCATCAGCAGGCATTCTCATCCTCGCGGCAGGTAAAGGTTCGCGCTATATCGCCAGCGGCGGCAGCGGTAATAAATTGCTTGCCAGCATGGGCGATGATGCGTTAACGGTGATTGAAACCGTCATCGAACAGGCGAAGCTGAGTGGGTTACCGGTGGCGCTGGTGACGCGTCCAGACTATCTGGCGGTGCGAGAGCAAGCTGAGCGCGCGGGCGTGCAGCTTGTGCTGTGTGAAAGTGGCAGCAGCGGTGAATCCATTGCGGCGGGCGTGGCGATGACCGATCGCTGGAATGGATGGATCATTACGCTGGGAGATATGCCGTGGCTAACGGCGGCGCATTATCGGCGAGTCAATGAGGCGCTGGAGCAGGGGGCGGCGCAGGTACGTCTTACTCATCAAGGAAAACCCGGCCATCCGGTCGGGTTTGATCGGCGCTACGCTGAGGCGTTACGCAATTTGAACGGCGATGAAGGCGCCAGAGCGCTGCTGGATCCGCGCATACTGATCACCCTTGAAGCGGATGCCGATGTGCATCGTGATATTGATGTGGTTGCTAAACCACGTTGAGCCGGGCCGCAGCGACATCGGCAACAATTGATAATGCCAGCGTACGAGCATCGCGCGCCTGCGCAAAGATGCCAATCGGCGCTTTGATGCGCGCAATCTCATCTTCACTAAATCCCAGCGACAGCAGTTTCTCAACGCGCGTTGCATGCGTGCGTTGGCTGCCTAATGCGCCGATATAGAAGGGCGTAGAACGCAGCGCTGCCAGCAGCACCGGCAGTTCACGATCCAGATCGTGATATAGCAAAATCACCGCCGTGAAGGGATCGATAGCCTGCGCCTGCACATCCTCACCGGATAGCACTTCGTAACCGGCGGCCTGCGCAATCGATGCGGTCGCTAGCGCTTCGACCGAACGTCCATATACCGCGACACGCGTTTTTGGCAGATAGCCGATAACAAAGGCATCATCCTGCCAGCCTGTTGTTTCAGCACAATCCACTCTAGCCAGCCGCTGAAACTTCGGCAAATAGCGCAACGCAGCGGGTTGTCGATTTGCCAGCAGATCCAGCACGTTTTTCAACGGCTGCGCATCACGTAACCGATGGAAAGCCAGCGCAATCCCGCCGCCACAGGGCAGCACAATATCCAGATAAGGCGATCCTTCGCCATAGCGCACAACGCGATCTTTTCCGCTGGCGATAACCTGCAACGCTTCGTAAGCCGCCGCCGCTTCTACACAGCCGCCGGAGACATAGCCGCAATAGCGGCCATCTTCCCGCACCACCATTTGCGCACCTAATGCGCGCGCCGCGCCACCGCGGATTTCTACCAGCGTGATCAGCACCGCAGCGAAATCCGCCTTCATTGCTTCTAATGCGAAGCGCAAAATAGTTTCGCTGTCATCGGTCTGCAAAGCCTGCTGCGGATTGATCTGCGGTTGCAGATCTTCATCAATCAGTAGCTGCTGCACTGCGCTTCTCCTCAGCGTTAGACAAGGGCGGGCAAGCCTTTGAGTAACTTATCCAGCGTCACCGGATAGTCGCGCACGCGCACGCCGGTAGCGTTATAAATGGCATTGACGATTGCCGCGCTGACGCCGCACAAGCCCAGCTCACCGACACCTTTTGCTTTCATCGGTGAGGAGATGGGATCGGTATCATCGAGGAAAATCACCTCTTGCTGCGGGATATCAGCATGAACCGGCACTTCGTAGCCCGCCATATCGTGGTTAACGAAATACCCGAGGCGTTCATCGACGAACAGTTCCTCCATCAACGCGCCACCAAGGCCCATCGTCATGGCGCCAATCACCTGACTGCGCGCGGTTTTTGGATTGAGAATGCGTCCGGCGGCACACACCGCCAGCATGCGCCGCACGCGCACTTCGCCGGTGGCAACATCCACGCCAACTTCAATGAAGTGCCCGGCAAAAGTTGATTGCTGATATTGCTCATCAAGATCGCCAAACTCGATGGTATCTTCCACGGTGAGGGTGGCTGCGGCGGCGGCCTGGGCGAGCGGCGCGCTCTGGTTGCCGTCATGCACCTGACCGTCGCTGAAGGTGGTGCGTTGTGCATCAAAGCCCAGTTTGCTGGCCACAGCTTCACGCAATTTCACGCACGCTGCGTAAACGCCGGAGGTTGAGGTGTTCGCGCCCCATTGACCGCCGGAACCGGCAGAAATCGGGAAGTCTGAATCGCCTAAGCGAACCACCACACGCTCAATCGGCACACCCATCATCTCTGCGGCGGTTTGCGCGAGGATGGTGTAGCTGCCGGTGCCGATATCGGTCATATCGGTTTCAACGGTGATGATGCCTTTGCTGTCCAGATGCACGCGTGCGCCGGAAGGCGTCACCATGTTGTTACGAAAGCCCGCCGCAACGCCCATACCGACCAACCAGCGTCCATCCTTAACCATACCCGGTTTGGCGTTGCGATCTGACCAGCCAAACCGCTCGGCACCGGTATTCAGACACTCAACCAGCTGACGACGGGAGAAAGGGCGCTCGGGTTTGGCCGGATCGACCTGCGTATCATTGAGGATGCGAAAGGCGATAGGATCGATGCCCACTTTTTCCGCGATTTCATCGATGGCAATTTCCAGCGCCATCAACCCCGGCGCTTCGCCCGGTGCGCGCATGGCGTTACCTTCGGGCAGATCCAGCTTGGCCAGTCGTAATCCGGTAAAACGGTTGGCACCGGCGTAAAGCAGTTCCGTCTGCTGCACGGCGGTTTCCGGTGTGCCATCCGGCAAATTACCGGACCAGCTTTCATGCGCGATAGCCTGAATCTTGCCGGCTTTATCGGTGCCGATGCGGATGTGTTGAATGGTGGCCGGTCGATGCGTGGTGTTATTGGCGATGAGTGGTCGAGGCAGCATCACTTTGACCGGACGCTGAACGGCGCGCGCGCCCAACGCGGCTAACACCGCATCGCTGCGCAGGAACAACTTGCCGCCGAATCCGCCGCCGATATAGGGCGAAATGATGCGGATCTTCTCCATCGGCATGTTGAGGGTGGCGGCCAGATCGGTGCGGCACCAGTCAATCATCTGATTCGAGGTCCAGACGGTGAGTTTGTCACCTTGCCATGTCGCCATCGAGGCGTGAGGTTCCATCGCGGTATGACTTTGGTCCGGCGTGGTGTAGTGCGCATCCAGCTTGACCTCAGACGCAGCAAACGCAGCGGCGAAATCACCTACGGCTTTATCGGGCGTGTCTTCGGGTGCGGAAGTGACGCCCGGCTTTTGCTGCGCGAGATCATAAGCACCGTGCTCGCGCTGATAATCCACCTTGACTAAACTCGCCGCTGCACGCGCCTGCTCAAACGTCTCGGCTACGACCAATGCGACGGCCTGGTGATAGTGTTCGATGGTGTCGCCAGCCAACAGATTGGCAGTATTTTTATCGCCTTTGCCCAGCTTTCCCGCGTTTTTAGCCGTGACCACCGCTAACACGCCTGGCGCATTTTGCGCGGCCTGCACATCAATGGAGGTGATTTTCCCTTTGGCGATCGGCGCGCCGACCACATAGCCGTATGCCGCATCGGGCGCTTCGCGATGCCATTCGTAGGCGTAAGGCGCCAGGCCGGAGGTTTTCAACGGTCCATCGATACGATTAAGTGGCTGACCGACCACTTTGAGCTGATCAATCGGGTTGTTGCCTGCGGGTTTTTCGAATTTCATGTGTTATCCCCTCGCTTCTGCCAATACGGAAGCGAGCGTTCGCTGCGCCAGAATGATTTTGAACTCGTTTTCAGCGGTGGGTTGCGCCGTGGCAAACAGCCGATCGCTCACCGCCTTAGCGCCCTGAATCACCGCGTTATCCGCTTCTTCCAGCCGCCACGGCTGATGCGCCACGCCACCGAGCGCCACGCGACCGGAGTTATCCGGCTGGATGATGGCGGCGACAGAGACCAGCGCAAAGGCGTAGGACGCGCGATCGCGCACCTTGCGGTAAATGTGCGTGCCGCCCAGCGGGGCCGGCAGTGAAACCGCAACAATCAGCTCGCCGGGATTGAGCACGGTTTCCAGATGTGGCGTGTTGCCGGGTGCGCGATAGAATTCAGCAATCGGGATGTTGCGCTGACTGCCATCCGGGCTGACCGTTTCCACTACCGCATCCAGCAAACGCATCGCCACTGCCATATCGCTAGGATGGGTGGCGATACAGTCCTGGCTGGTACCGACCACCGCATGTTGGCGACTAAAGCCATCCAGCGCTGCGCAGCCGCTGCCTGGCAAACGCTTGTTGCACGGCTGGTTGGTGTCATAGAAGTAGGGACAACGTGTGCGCTGCAGCAAATTCCCAGCGGTGGTCGCCTGATTACGCAGCTGGCCGGAAGCGCCAGCCACTAACGCGCGCGACAGCACGCCATAATCGCGGCGAACGCGCGCATCGGCCGCCAGATCTGTGTTACGCACCAACGCGCCGATGCGCAATCCACCATCCGCCGTGGCCTCGATTTTATCCAGCTCAAGACCATTCACATCAATGAGATGTGCGGGCGTCTCAATCTCCAGCTTCATCAGGTCGAGCAGATTGGTGCCTCCAGCGATGAATTTGGCATTGGAATGTTGCTGGGCGCTGGCAGCGGCTTCAGCCGGGGTTTTTACCCGCTGGTAAGTGAAGGATTTCATGATTCCAGGCCCTCCGCGTACTCTTCTATCGCCGCAAGAATGTTGGCATAGGCACCGCAACGACAGATATTGCCACTCATGCGCTCGCGGATTTCATCTGCAGTGAGTTGCGGCGCGGAGACCAAATCGTGTGTGACGTGGCTGGGAATGCCCGCTTTGATCTCTTCCAGCACTGCCATCGAGGAACAGATTTGCCCCGGCGTGCAGTAGCCGCACTGGTAACCATCATGCTTAATGAACGCCGCCTGCAAGGGATGCAACTGGTCAGGATTTCCTAAGCCTTCAATGGTGGTGATGTCAGCATCCTGCTGCATCACGGCGAGCGTCAGGCACGAATTGATGCGACGACCGTTGACCATTACCGTACAGGCGCCACATTGACCGTGATCGCAGCCTTTTTTGGTGCCGGTCAGATGCAGATGCTCACGCAATGCATCCAGCAGCGTGGTGCGGGTATCAACGTCTAATTGCTGCTGTATGCCGTTGACTTTGAAGCTGATTGGCATCATTGCAGGCGCGGGTGTTGTTAAGTGTTGGCTGCTCATGCCAAACCTCCAGTAAAAGGGTGAAATGTTGAGGTACAACTTATTTTTGTATGGTTTTAGAAGGGTAAGCATAGTCGGCATCTGCAAAAGCATTATCCGCAATCACTGAATGGGTTTATGAGCGAGAGTAATAAAAGTAGGTTAGGGCGGTGATTGGCCCCTTTTCTGGGGCCACAATTAATAACTATTTCGTCAGGTTTTTGATGTTTTCATCAATGCGCGCCTGAAGAAAGCGCAGTGTTTCCGCAGTTATTTGCTCCGGGAATATATCGGCCGCTTTGCTGGCAAAGCCAGACGCAACAGAACAATAGTGATCGATGATATCGCCTGCCTGTGAGGGCGTGAGATTGGTTTCCTGTTGTCCCAGAGCTAAAAGATGTGTGCGTTTAATATCCAGCGCTTCACCCATCACATCCATTTGATGATAGCCACCCGGACCTTCGCAATAGGTGACGTCATAGGCCGGTGCTAACTGCCATTGCCCGCTGGCTGACATGATCCAGGCAAAGTTTTTAGGGTGATCGTCTCGATTATTGAAAACAACGTTGAACACCACTCTTTCAAATGCGCGCGCTTTTTCCCTGACATCATTGGTGCAGAGCTGGGTGGCGCGCAGAAAGTTGGTGCAATCCAGTGCGCCGGGTGACTGGTAGTTTGCGCCGGTAAACGCCGCCAGACTCTGCATGGGAACGCGCATCCCGTCTTTTCGATCAAAACGCCGTGAAGCGAAAGCCGCCTGACCATTGGGCAAGGCAAAATAAGCGGTATCTGGCGTGCTGATGTTGCATTCACGCAGACACTGCGCATAAGCAGCCTCAATGGCACACACTTCAGGATGTTCCTGCCGCGCCGGAAACTTTATCAACCAGGCTTCTAACTCTGCTGAAGCCGCCGTGGTGAAACCACCGCTGATAGGATCGCGATAAAGCAGGGCTTTAGGTCTTGCACCCTGTGGCGAGCCGCCCATTTGTAGCAATCGCTGCAGAAATTCTCCGCCTTCGCCGTCCAACACCTGCTGTACTTCAGCCGAGAGTTGGTCCAGCGCAATGTCATTAGCTCGTTCATCAGTCTCAGGTTGCGACGGTTCAAATGACATCGCACCCATCGCGTTATTGCCTACATAAGTTAACCGCTCTAACGGGCCGATGCGTGCGGCGTTAAGCCCGCGCTGGCGGAAAAGGCGATCCATTAGCAACATACCCCAACCATCGGGTAATGCATCATAGACCGGGCCGGGCAGGCCCAACTGATGAGCAGGAAAGTCTCTGCGCAATCGCGGACCTTTCAGAGGCAAAGTAAAGGAAGCGAGTTCCAGACCGCGACGAGCGGCCGCTTCACTGTACTCAAACATAATCACCGGACGACCGGTAAGGGCGGTCGAGGAGGCCAGCGTGCCCCAGTGAAAGCGTTCGCCCCAGCCGTCGTACCAGACGTCGACTTTACTCACCATCAGCGTTGCTCCTTTTCACCCGCTTGCGGCTGGCGTTCTTTTCGTAGCGAAGCAGGTCATCGAGACTATCGATCTGCGGGGCAAACAGCGCTTCCAGCTCGTTAACGCGACCAAGCACCATCGCCACTTTCACCAGGTTTTCAAAGCCGACGTTACGACCCGCTTCCAAATTGGAGACCGTATTCACGCCAATTCCCGCTCTGGCCGCGACATCCGCTTGGGTCATCCGCTGTGCGAGACGATCTTTACGTAACCGTCCACATAACAGCTTGACGATTTCTTCGGGTTTAGTGAGGCTTAAATCCAGCATATTGTGGCTTATCGTCCAAAAGTGACTTTAACACCCAATATTATAGAGTTAATAATCTCAATGGGCGAGCTGTTGTTCCAAAAAGGCGATGAACGCTCTTACCTTTGAATTTAGCGCCGAACGCTCGTTAACACAGGCATAAATATTCATTGGCAAGGCCGCAACGTCGCTTTTCTCTCCTTGATCTGAGTGGAACAAAGGCATGAGTTGGCCACGCTCAATCAACGGTTGAGCGATAAAACTCGCCAGCCGGGCGATGCCTCCACCGTTTTCGGCGATTTTCGCAATGATATCAATATCGTCACTGATGAACTCTGGATTGAGCTTTGCGTTCACCGGCTGGCCGTTGACCATAAACGTCCACGGAAGAAAGCGTCCGTCGGTTGGATAGCGGAAAACCAGGCAAGCGTGCTGGCTCAGCTCTTCAGGCGTTTTAGGAATGCCTGCACGCGCCAGATAAACGGGTGCCGCACAGAAAATAAAGGGTAGCGAGGCAATTTTACGGGCGATCAGTTGATCGTTTAGTTGCGCCTCAATACGAATACTGACGTCGACGCCTTCTAAACGGTGATCAACATTGCGGTCGGTACTGATCAGTTCGATATCAATATCCGGGTAAGTTTGTTTAAAAGTGGGCATCAGCGGGGCAAGAACGTGTCTGCCAAAAGCAGCTGTAGTGGCGATGCAAAGTGAGCCCTGCGGTTTGGTTTCAATCGCCGCAGCCTGCGAGGCAAGGTCAATGTCCTGGGGAATATGTCGGACTTTTTCAAAGTAGCGTTTACCGCTCTCGGTTAACGTCATACTGCGGGTGGTGCGTGATAACAACCGCACGCCTAAATGTGTCTCCAGACGTGAAACGCTCTGGCTGACCGCCGCTGGACTCATTCCTTTCGCCCGCGCGGCGGCGGCAATGCTTCCGTTCTCCACTACGCGGATAAAAGTGTTAATCAGTCCCAATAAGTCCATACATCCCTCAATGCGTGATTCGTAATCTTTATTTAATAATGATTAAAGCAACAGTGTTCTACCCGCATCATGATTCGCTTGATAGGTTAGCGGCTGTTTTGCTTAAACTATACTGAATAGGATAGCGCTATGACAGCAGAAACCGAGAAAAACGCCGCACGTATCCACATGCCAAAGCACGTTTCACCTTACATCTTTGCGCTTTACATGGCGACCATCATGGCGTTTTTGATGAGCCTGGTCATCACCTTCGCCGAATTTGGTATCGGCCCGCATTATATGGAAAATGTGATGAATGCATATCAAGTTGCAATGCCAGCAGCTTTTCTTTGCATACTCGTAGTACGCCCGATTGTGGTCAGGTTAGTTGGGTTGACGGTGCATGGTCATTGAGGTAATTGCGAGTCGGTCGCCATGAATGGCGACCCTACAAGGATTTGTCTAGGTTTTAGTAGGGTGCGCATTCATGCGCACCTGCATAAATCCGGTGAGTGCAGGGTTTACAACGACGAGCATTCGTCAGCGCCAGACTCGCGATAGCGGTTCATGAATCGCTGAACCTGACGTTTAGTGAGCTGTAACTGTGATGCAGCATCGCTGCGGCGCAGACGTTTTTCGATAACGGCCTGAATGACGGGAAGGCGGTGAAGTTCTTTGTTCGACATGGTCACCAGCATCAGCAGAGATCTCCCAGGCGGACATTACTATTGGAGTTCTACATATCTGTCAAAGCCAAGTAGAAGTGACCGGGTTCAGGCAAACCTGAGATGTCCGATATTCTGTAATAACATATGATTTAACTTCGGCTCTGTTTTATTT
>NZ_FPBU01000005.1:0-402499 GCF_900116775.1 Pantoea sp. YR525 | reverse complement strand
TTCACTCGTGAGGCTTTGATATTTTTTACGTCCGGAGACACTGATATCAATCCTGCGAGTGCCCACACAGATTGTCTGATAAATTGTTAAAGAGCGTTGCGAGCAGCGGCTGAACCGTCTGTCGCGAGGTGGCGTATACTACGCTACTCTCCTTCGGAGTCAAACACTTTTTTCAGCGTTTTCATCCGGCGGGATGAATTTCTTCACTCCCTGCTGAGCCGTCTGCGTTGCCGCTTTGCCGTCTCAGTGGTGGCGCATTATAGGGAGTTATTCGGAGCTGACAAGTGCAAATTTCAAGTTTTTTGCTGTTCGCTTGAAATTTGCGCAAAAGGCCCGTTTTTAGGCCTTTTTGATGCGTGCAGGCAGCTCTGCCAGACTATTAATCACCCAATCTGCCGCTGCTTCGCCTTCTGGCGTTACCGGCTTACCGCTACGTACCAGTACTTTCGTACCTACACCCGCAGCTAACGCCGCCTGCATATCTTCTATTTTGTCGCCTACCATATAAGAAGAAGCCATATCGATATCCAGATGCTGCTGCGCGGAGAGCAACATACCCGGCTGCGGCTTACGGCAATCACACTGCTGGCGATACGCTTCTACTGTGGCATCGGGCAGATGCGGACAGAAATAGATGCCATCCAGATCAACATCGCGATCGGCCAGCGACCAATCCATCCATTCGGTGAGCTGCATAAACTGATCTTCGGTAAACATGCCACGCGCAATGCCCGACTGGTTCGTCACCAGTACCAGCGCATAGCCCATCTTCTTCAAAGCCTGTAACGCTTCGATGGTGCCATCAATGAACTCGAAATTATCGATTTCATGAACATAGCCGTGATCGACATTCAATGTGCCATCACGATCAAGAAAAATAGCCGGGACTTTATTCGCCACGTAGAAACTCCTGCTGAAAATGTGTCGCTAAGTATCGCATGATTGCGTATAGCGAGAGAATGGCAGTTTGAATGACTTCCATTGATTTAGCCGTCTGGATGCCTTAACATCCATCCAAATTTCGCACAGCCCTGCTGAGTGAAGCCCGATACACCACGGACTATGCAACACGATAATAAATAAACTAATGATTAAACTTGAGAATATCACCAAAGTGTTCCAGCAAGGTTCACGCACCATTCAGGCGCTATCAAACGTCAGCCTGCACGTGCCTGCTGGACAGATTTATGGCGTCATCGGTTCATCCGGTGCCGGTAAAAGTACACTGATTCGCTGCGTCAATCTGCTGGAGCGCCCAACGTCTGGACGCGTGCTGGTTGATGGCCAGGAATTAACTACCCTTTCATCTGGTCAATTGACGCTGGCACGCCGTCAGATTGGCATGATTTTCCAGCACTTTAACCTGATGAACTCCCGCACCGTCTCCGGCAACGTGGCGCTGCCATTGGAGTTGGGCAATCTTTCACGCGAACAGATAAAGAAGCGCGTTAGCGAATTGCTGGATCTGGTGGGATTATCTGACAAGCATGATAGCTGGCCAGCAAATCTTTCTGGCGGACAAAAGCAGCGTGTCGCGATTGCCCGCGCACTGGCAAGCAATCCAAAAGTGCTGCTGTGTGATGAAGCCACCAGCGCACTGGATCCTGCCACCACGCGTTCGATTCTGGAGCTGCTGAAAGACATTAACCGTCGTCTCGGCATTACCATTCTATTGATCACTCACGAAATGGATGTGGTGAAACGCATCTGCGATCAGGTTGCGGTCATCAGCAACGGTGAGTTAATAGAGAAAGACAGCGTGAGCGAAGTGTTTTCGCATCCTAAAACGCCACTGGCGCAGCAATTCATTCAGTCAACGCTGCATCTGGATATCCCCGACGATTACCAGCAACGCATGGCACCACAGGCAACGGCCGAAAGCGTGCCGCTGCTGCGTCTGGAATTCACCGGCAAATCGGTTGATGCTCCGCTGCTGTCTGAAGCGGCCCGTCGCTTCAACGTCAATAACAACATTATCAGTGCGCAGATGGATTACGCCGGTGGCGTGAAGTTCGGCATCATGCTGGCTGAAATGGATGGCAGTGAAACAGATACACAAGCCGCCATTGCCTGGCTGAAAGAAAATCATGTGAAAGTAGAGGTGTTGGGTTATGTCTGAAGCGATGATGTGGTTACTGACGCGCGGCGTCTGGGAAACGCTGATGATGACCTTTGTCTCTGGTTTCTTTGGTTTTGTCCTCGGTCTTCCGGTTGGCGTGCTGCTGTATGTGACGCGTCCCGGCCAGATTCTGGCCAACAATGCACTTTATCGCGTGCTGTCGGCGCTGGTGAATATCTTCCGTTCGATTCCGTTCATTATCCTGCTGGTGTGGATGATTCCGTTCACCCGCGCCATCGTCGGAACCTCGATTGGCCTGCAAGCCGCTATCGTGCCGCTGACCGTGGGCGCCGCGCCGTTTATTGCACGTATGGTGGAAAACGCCCTGCTGGAGCTGCCAACCGGTTTGATCGAAGCATCACGCGCTATGGGCGCCACGCCGCTGCAAATCGTGCGTAAAGTTCTGCTGCCGGAAGCGCTGCCAGGTCTGGTGAATGCCGCTACAATTACCCTGATTACGCTGGTTGGCTACTCCGCAATGGGCGGAGCGGTTGGCGCTGGCGGTTTGGGTCAGATTGGCTACCAATACGGTTACATCGGCTATAACGCGACTGTAATGAACACCGTACTGGTTCTGCTGGTTGTGCTGGTCTATTTAATCCAATTCTGTGGCGACCGCATCGTACGTGCTGTGTCCCATAAGTAAGCAAGCAACATCAATAGTCCTCTATTAAGGAAGGGATATGTCTTTTACATTTAAAAAGATTGCCGCTGTGGGTGCTCTGATTGGCGCAATTGCGCTGGCAGGATGCGATCAGAAAGCAAAAGATCCAAACCACATTAAAGTGGGTGTGATCGTCGGTGCTGAGCAGCAGGTTGCTGAAACTGCAGTAAAAGTGGCGAAAGAGAAATATGGCCTCGACGTTGAGCTGGTGACCTTTAACGATTACGTGTTGCCAAACGAAGCGCTGAGCAAAGGTGATATCGACGCTAACGCCTTCCAGCACAAACCGTATCTGGATCAGCAGATCAAAGATCGCGGCTACAAGCTGACTGCTGTGGCGAACACCTTCGTTTACCCAATTGCGGGTTACTCGAAGAAAATCAAATCACTGGATGAGCTGCAGGACGGTTCACAGATCGCCATTCCAAACGATCCAACCAACCTGGGACGTTCTCTACTGCTGCTGCAGAAAGTGGGCCTGATCAAACTGAAAGATGGCGTTGGTCTGCTGCCAACTTCACTGGATATCACTGAGAACCCGAAAAAACTGAAGATTGTTGAGCTGGAAGCGCCGCAGCTGCCACGTTCACTTGACGATCAGCAGATCGCTCTGGCGGTGATCAACACCACTTACGCTAGCCAGATTGGTCTGACGCCGGCGAAAGATGGCATCTTCGTGGAAGACAAAGATTCACCTTACGTGAACCTGATCGTGACCCGTGAAGACAACAAAGACGCTGAGAACGTGAAGAAGTTTGTTGAGGCTTACCAGTCAGACGAAGTGTCTGAAGCGGCCAACAAGATCTTCAACGGCGGTGCAGTGAAAGGCTGGTAATTTTCACCTTTCATGCCTTGCAGGGCGGCTTCGGCCGCCCTTTCTTTTGCCATAAATTGCACCTGACTTGTTATTTATTGTCGTCCTTGTTTCAATAACGCCACTTTTTATTACTTGAGGATGTTGCCATGCGTTTTTTACCGCTCTGCTTGTTGGCATTGATGCTAACCGGGTGTGTGCGTGAATATCACCCGATAAGCAGTGCTCCTTCTCGCCCGCAACAGGCATCCAGCGAGCCAGAACGCAAACCGACTCCACGTCCTGCGCCGGTGAAGATCTACACCGATGCGGCCGATCTGGTCAGCAACCCGTTCCGCGATTTGGGCGAAGTGTCCGCTGAAGATTGCCAGAGCAGCAGCCAGGATTCGCCTCCTAACATCAACACTGCGCGTAAGCGCCTGCAGATCCGAGCGGCTGGCATGAAAGCCAATGCTGTCCTGCTGCATAAGTGCGAAATTGTCACCAGCACGCCGGGATGCTATCGCCAGGCCGTTTGTCAAGGCTCTGCACTGAAAGTCTCGAATCAATGAGTGACTTTGCCTTCGCGCAAATCGGCGTGATTCGTTCGCCGTGGAAAGAGAAGTTTGCCGTCCCGCGCCAGCCCGGTCTGGTGCAGGACGGCGGCGGCGAGCTGCATTTGCTGACGCCTTATAATCAGCCGGAAGCGGTGCGCGGGCTCGAAGAATTCAGTCATTTGTGGGTGCTGTTTGTGTTTCACCAAACCATGGAAGGTGGCTGGCGTCCGACCGTACGTCCACCGCGCCTCGGCGGCAATGCGCGTATGGGCGTTTTTGCCACCCGTTCAACCTTCCGCCCCAATCCTGTCGGCATGTCGCTGGTTGAGTTAAAAGGCATTCGCTGCGAGAAGCAGCAGGTGATCTTGCAGCTCGGCAGCCTCGATTTAGTCGATGGCACGCCTGTGGTGGATATCAAACCTTATCTGCCATTTGCCGAAGCGCTGCCAGATGCCCGCGCCGGATTTGCGCAGGCGGCACCTGATGCCAGCATGCCGGTACGCTTTTCGCCGCTGGCGCAGAGCCAGCTTCAACAGCAGCAGAAAACCTATCCACAGTTAGCGCGTTTCATCATTGAGGTGCTGGCGCAGGATCCACGTCCGGCTTACCGTAAAGGTGAGACCGAAGATCGTGAATATGCCGCCTGGCTACTCGACTTTAACGTGCGCTGGCGCATTGATGCGGCAGGAACCGAGGTGATCGCCCTCGATCCCCGTTAAAACGCGCTTTTGAGTGATTGTTCTCGCTGGTACACTAGCCGCCAGAAAAATTTTGTCAGTCTCCTTCCGTATAAATGGAATCGTAATCAATGCGTACTACTCAATATCTGCTCTCCACTCTGAAGGAGACACCTTCCGATGCAGAAGTGATCAGCCACCAGCTGATGCTGCGCGCCGGCATGATCCGCAAACTGGCTTCCGGTCTCTATACCTGGTTGCCGACCGGTATTCGCGTGCTGCGAAAAGTTGAAAACATCGTGCGTGAAGAGATGAACAACGCCGGTGCGATTGAGATCTCCATGCCGGTGGTTCAGCCTGCCGATCTGTGGGAAGAGAGTGGCCGTTGGGAGCAGTACGGCCCGGAACTGCTGCGCGTTAAAGATCGTCACGAACGTCCCTTCGTGCTGGGTCCAACCCACGAAGAAGTGGTCACCGATCTGATCCGCAACGAGCTGAGCTCTTACAAGCAGTTGCCGATCAATCTGTATCAGATCCAGACCAAATTCCGCGATGAAGTACGCCCGCGTTTTGGTGTGATGCGTTCACGCGAGTTCATCATGAAAGATGCTTACTCGTTCCATACCACGCAGGAATCGCTGCAGGAAACCTATGACGCGATGTACCGCGCTTATAGCCAAAGCTTCAGCCGTATGGGCCTGGATTTCCGCGCCGTACAAGCTGACACCGGTTCTATCGGCGGCAGCGCATCACATGAATTCCAGGTGCTGGCGCTGAGCGGTGAAGATGACGTGATCTTCTCCAGCGAATCCGATTACGCGGCCAACATTGAGAAAGCCGAAGCCTTAGCGCCGGCTGGCGAGCGTCCGCAGGCAACAGCCGCCATGACGCAGTTCGATACGCCAAACGCTAAGACTATCGCTGAGCTGGTCGAGCAACATCAGCTGCCGATTGAAAAAACCGTTAAGACGCTGTTCGTCAAAGCCAGCGAAGAGAGCGGCCATACGCTGGTTGCCCTGCTGCTGCGCGGCGATCATCAGTTGAACGAAATCAAAGCCGAGAAGCTGGATATCGTCGCTGAACCGCTGGAGATGGCGAGCGAAGAACAAATTCGCGCGCTGCTCGGTGCCGGTCCAGGCTCACTCGGCCCGGTCGGTTTAACCATGCCAGTGATCGCCGATCGTACCGTGGCGAAAACCAGCGACTTCTGCGCCGGCGCTAACATTGATGGCAAGCATTTGAGCGGCATCAACTGGGGACGCGATCTGCCAGAACCACGTGTGGAAGATATCCGTAACGTAGTGGAAGGCGATCCAAGCCCAGACGGCAAAGGTACGCTGCAGATTAAACGCGGTATCGAAGTGGGCCACATCTTCCAGTTGGGTACCAAGTACTCCGAAGCGATGAAAGCGGCAGTACAAGGCGAAGATGGTCGTAACCAGGTGATGACCATGGGCTGCTACGGTATCGGTATCACGCGCGTTGTAGCGGCTGCGATTGAGCAGAACAACGATGAGCGCGGCATCATCTGGCCTGCAGCATTAGCACCGTTTGAAGTGGCGATTCTGCCAATGAACATGCACAAATCTTTCCGTGTGCAGCAGTTGGCTGAAGAGCTGTACAACACGCTGCGTGCCAAAGGTATTGACGTGATTCTGGATGACCGTAAAGAGCGTCCAGGCGTGATGTTCGCGGATATGGAGCTGATTGGCGTGCCGCACACCATCGTGATTGGCGATCGTAATCTCGATAACGAAGAGATTGAGTACAAGGCGCGTACCGCCAGCGAGAAGCAGATGATTAAGCAACATGACATCGTCGACTTCCTGGTGAAAGCCCTGAACAAGTAACACTAAAACGCCTCCAACTGGAGGCGTTTTTTATTGCACCTTTCCGCGCATGGCCTTCACGTTACTGCGCCGGGTTTTACCTTCCAGCCGCCTCACTTTGGAGCCGTGCGTGGGTTTGGTTGCACGCCGAACCTTTTCCACCGTGGTTAACTCCTGAATCAGATTAATCAGCCGCTGCACGGCCGCTTCCCGATTCATTTCCTGGCTGCGATGCTCCTGCGCTTTGATAATCACCACACCCTCTGCGGTGATCAAATGATGGCTCGCCGCCAGCAGTCGCTCTTTGTAGAACGGCGGCAGCGACGATGCATGGATATCAAACCGCAGGTGAATCGCCGTGGAGGTTTTATTCACATGCTGGCCACCGGCACCTTGCGCACGGATGGCACTGAGTTCCACTTCATTATCTGCAAGTGAAACCGATCGAGACAGCACAATCATCTGTCACCTACCGTTTGGCTCGACGTTGCGTCGTGTAATAACCTGTTCATCAACTTAACCTTTTGTGCGCACGCTGCGTGCATGAGACCAGCGCGAAATGTCACTTTTGCCCATTTCCTTGCATCATTCCCGTGACGACCGGGCTGATTTCCATGAAATTCCTGTGATATAGTCGCCTATCATCCAGAGTATCAACTCTGCTGAGGAGGTGTATGTGCAAAAGTATTGTGAGTTAGTTCGCCAGAAGTATGCCGAAATTGGTAGCGGCGACCTTGGGTATGTGCCAGACGCCATAGGTTGTGCGTTGAAGGCTCTCAACGATATTGCCGCTGATTCTGCGCTAAACTCTTCTCTCAGGGAACAAGCAGCGTATGCCGCTGCAAACTTATTGGTGAGCGACTATGTTGACGAATGAAGCCTATAAACCCATCAACTGCGATGATTACGACAACCTCGAACTCGCCTGCCAAAAAAACTGGACGCTGTCGTTGGAGTTAAAAAACGGCGATCAGCTCAAGGCGAAAGCCGTGGACATGGTCTCACGTAAAAACGTTGAGTACCTTGCCGTCGATCTCTCAGGCGAGACCCGCGAAGTGCGGCTCGACCACATCGCCAGCTTCACCCATCCGGAGCTGGGCACCGTCGTCGTTAGCGAAGACGAGTAAAACCTCTCTCGGGCGGGAATCACATCCCGCCCACCTCGCTTAAGGCTTTAACGAACTGTAATACGCCGATAAATCTGCCATATCCTGATCGCTCAATCCTGCCACAAACGCTTTCATCACTTCCGCCTGGCCACCGCTACGCTCGCCTTTTTTATAAGCTTGCAGTGAATGCAGCAGATAAGGCGCATGCTGCCCGGCCAAATTAGGATAGAGCGGCACCGCGCTTTTGCCCTCGGCACCGTGACACGCCATGCAGCTTGCCGCTTTTTGCGCGCCTGCATTCACATCGCCATCGGCCAACGCCGGCAGCGCCGCAGCGAATAACGTCACTGCCATCCAAAGTTTCATCATTGCTCTCCATTTTATTGTTGTGGTGACCAGATCGCCTGCCAGCCTTGCTCATTGCTGGCAGCGCCTTCACAGGTAATAAACAACCCCGGCGCGCTAATTAGCGTCTGGTTAAAGTAAATCAACGGGATACGTTCGCGCAGCCAGGGCGCAACGCCCAACTCTTGCCATAGCTTCTTCATCTCGCGGCCACCTGCGCGCCCCTGCAAGTGATAATAACCCTGCGCCTGGAAGCGGACCGTGATCGTTTCATCCGCTGCAGGCTGACGCAGCTCGGCAATCCACGCATTCGCCTGCAGCGAACCTAAACCGGCCGGTAAATCGAGCGGCTGTGTGCGGTCTTGCCAGGTTAGCGAGTGCTGACTAAGTGAAGGCTGTGGCGTTAACCAATAGAGTTTCTGGCGATAGCGGCGCAGCTCAAAAGCGCTGAAGCGCAAACAGGGTTTAGCATCTTCACGGCTGTTGATGACTTCATCGGTGATGCGTTTCAGCGCCTCGCGCGAAGGCATCGCGCCGCCCTGTTGGGCAATCCAGCGGCGTAACAGCGCATGACGCCGCGCTTCACTCATGTTCATTAACGGTGGGAAGTGCAGCGCGCCCTGCGCATCACTAAGCTGCGCCAGCTGTTCCGCCAGCAACTCGTCGAGCAGTTGCTCCTGCTCGCCACACAGTGCGGCGCTGCGTGCACTGGCGGCGCTGAAGTGCGGCCAGCGCGCTTGCAGCAACGGCAGAACCTGCTGACGCAGGAAGTTGCGGTCATAGCGGCTATCGGCGTTGCTTTCATCTTCAATCCAGCGCAGCTGATGATCGGCAGCGTAGTTTTCCAGTTGCTGACGGCTAACGTCGAGCAACGGACGCAGATGCCGATGTTCACCAACGCTGCGCTGCGGCGGCATCGCGGCCAAACCCGCGGGTCCGCTGCCGCGTTTTAACGCCAGTAGCAGCGTTTCCGCCTGGTCGTCGAGGTGCTGAGCGGTAAGTAAGTGCTCACCGGGTTGCAGCTGCTGAAACAGCGCCTGATAGCGCGCCTCGCGGGCGGCCGCTTCAATGCCATTGGCGCGGCCATCAACCTGCACGCGCAGTACTTCACAGGGAATCTGCCACTGCTGGCAAACATGCTGACAATGCAGCGCCCAGCTATCGGCATTCGGGCTCAGACCATGATGAACGTGTAACGCGCGCACACGCAATGCTGGCTGCTGACGTTGCCAGCAGACCAATTGATGCAGCAGCACGGTGGAATCGAGTCCGCCGCTGAACGCCAGCACATAGCCAGCGTCGGGTGTCAGCAGCGAAGCAAGATGAGATAAAGACATGAGCGCGTTCCGTCCGGGCGAGCCACCGAATTGCGGCTCGCGGCGGACGCTAGTTTACGCCTGATACAGCTCCAGCGGCAAACCGTCCGGATCGGGGAAGAAAGTGCAGGCTTTGCCGGTTAACGCATCAATTCGAATCGGCTCGCACGTCACGCCCTTCTCCGCCAGCGCCGCAATTGACTGCTCAACATCCTCAACGCAAAACGCCAGATGACGCAGACCGCAGGCTTCTGGGCCACTGACGCGTGGCGGCGGCGATGGGAAAGAGAACAGCTCGATGGTGTAAACCCCGTTCAGACCAAGATCGCCTTTCCACGAGTCGCGCTCGGCGCGGTAATATTCACCCAACAATTCAAAACCCAGCACATCACAATAAAACGCCTTACTGCGCTGATAATCGGTAGCAATAATGGCGATGTGGTGGATCTGTTTTATCTGCAGCATAGCGACTCCGGTTTTCACATAAGCCGCTTACCCTACGTGGCAAAAGCGGCGTTGGAAAGAGGTGATTATCCGACTTCTTCACGCAATACGCGCACCAGATAGCGGCCATCTTCCGTCAGCGTTGCACCGTGAATATCGGTTTCGAAGCCGGGATAGTGTCGACCAATAGTGCAGAGCATCAGCAGAAAATCGAGCACGGAACGGCTCTCTTCCGTAATCATCTCGCCCGGCATCACCACCGGCACGCCAGGAGGATAAGGCAGAATCATGTTGGCAGAAATGCGCCCCACCAGCTCGCGAATATCCACCGTTTCCACCTGACCTTTCACCTGGCGCTGAAACGCCTGATGCGGCGTCATCTTCATCTCCGGCAGCACGTCGAACGCTTTCAACATCAGGCGCGGCAGATCGTGTTGCAGGATCAACTGATGGATGCCCTGCGCCAGCGTCTGAATGCGCATGTTGCGATAGAAGTCGGGATCTTCAGCGTAGAGATCCGGCAGCATGTTTTTCACCCGCAGGTTGAGATCGTAAGCCCGCTTAAATTCCGTTAGCCCACGCAGCACGCTCATCGCTTTAGTTTTATCAATGCCGATGCTGAACAGAAACAGCAAATTGTACGGCCCGGTTTTCTCCACCACGATACCGCGCTGATCGAGGAACTTAGCCACCAGCGCAGCTGGAATGCCCTCCTCCGCCATCTTGCCCAGCTCGCTCATGCCCGGCGTCAGAATGGTGACTTTGATCGGATCGAGATACATATGATCGCGGTCGGCATGAGTGAAACCGTGCCAATCTTCTTCGCCCGGCTGGATCGGCCAGCATTCGGCTTGATCGACCTGCTCCGGCTGCCAGATATCAAAGAACCAGCCTTCGCACTCTTCCCGTAAGCGCTGAATTTCACGACGGAAATGCAGCGCACGTTCAACCGAGCGGTTGATCAATCGCTTACCCGGATTACCGCGCAGCATCGCCGCTGCAGTTTCAATCGACGAGACAATCGCGTAGCTCGGCGAGGTGGTGGTGTGCATCATGTAGGCTTCGTTAAAGGTGTGCTCGTCGTAATCACCTTTGATATGAATCAGCGAAGCCTGAGAGAACGCCGCCAGCAGTTTGTGCGTCGATTGCGTTTCATAGATCACTTTGCCGGGAACACGGTCGCCACTCATGCCGCTTTTGCCGGCATAAATTGGATGGAAATTGGTGTACGGCACCCACGCAGAATCGAAGTGGATCGATGGCACATCCAGCGTCTGTTTGATGAACTGCGTGTTATACAGCAGGCCATCGTAGGTTGAGTTGGTGATCACCGCATGCACCGGCCAGCTGGCGCGCGGCGTGGCATTGACCTTTTGCTGGATACTGTCACGTGTGAACTCACGCTGCGGAATGCCGCCCAAAATGCCCAGCGCGTTACGCGTCGGCTTGAGCCAGATCGGGATGATGTCGCTCATCATCAGCAAATGGGTCAGCGATTTATGGCAGTTACGGTCTATCAGCACCGTGCTGCCCGCTGGCGCCGCATACATGCCGACGATTTTGTTCGAGGTCGACGTGCCATTAGTGACCATATAGCTTTGCTCGGCGCCAAAGGTGCGCGCGACGTACTCCTCCGCTTCCAGATGCGGGCCGGTGTGATCGAGCAACGAACCTAATTCCGTTACCGAGATCGAGACATCCGCTTTTAAGGTGTTCGAGCCGAAGAAGTCATAAAACAGGCTGCCCACCGGGCTTTTCTGGAACGCGCTGCCGCCCATGTGACCTGGCGTACAGAAGGTGTATTTGCCCTCTTTGACGTAGGTGAACAACGCTTTGGTCAGCGGCGGCGTGATGTTGTCGATGTACTCATCGGTGTACTGACGAATATGCAGCGCGATATCATCGGCGGCGCTCAAGGCATATTCGAAGAAGTGCAGCGCCATGCGCATCTCGTTGATGCTGACATCCATTTGCGAATGGGTGTTGATGAAGGCATACAGCGGCAGATATTCATTGAGCTGATTGATGTCGCTACACAGCGCCAGACTGTAATCGTCCCAGTCAAAAATCACCCCGCAGATACGCGGATTGTGTTCAATCAACTTCAGCAGGTCGCTGGCATTATTGGGGTAAACGGTTTGGAAGCCTTGCAGCTTAAGGGCAGCATCCAGTTCGCGAATAGGCTCATCTTTGTAGAAAGCGCCGTGCGGTCCCATGATCGCAATAATATTCAATGCTCACCTCCTGTGGTGTTGTGGCACTGAATAAGGATAGCGAAAAGCGCGAGCGGATAAACCTGGAATGCTCTGCTGTTGAGTAATTGCAACCGAATGCTAATGTTCCAGAAAAGCCATGATAAAGCCTGAGGGGACAGGAAAGACCAGCCCGAAGAGCAAAGCGTCCGAGCCATGGATGGCGAGGCCGATCTGCATGGATGCAGTTATTCTTTGCGATCGGGCTGGTCTTTTCTGGACCTTGCACCGAAGTCACAGCGAAATCGTCGAACCAGGTAGCCATGAATGGCTACCCTACGGATGGCCGGTCAGGATGGTGTTCGTTCGACATAAAAAAAGCGGACCGGAGTCCGCTTCTTCAGCTTAGGCGCTTATCAAGCGTAGCCGTAGTTCATCAGGCGCTGATAGCGACGGTTGAGCAACTCTTCGGTGCTCAGCACATCGAGATCGGCCAGATCCGCTAACAGCTGCTTTTTCAAGCTGGCAGCGATATCCACTGGATGACGATGTGCGCCACCCAGCGGCTCAGGAATGATGGAATCGATCAGCTTCAGCTCTTTCAGACGCTCAGCTGTGATACCCATCGCTTCCGCAGCCAGCGGTGCTTTGTCGGCGCTTTTCCATAGAATCGACGCACAACCTTCCGGTGAAATTACCGAATAGGTGCTGTACTGCAGCATGTTGACTTTGTCGCCCACACCGATTGCCAGCGCACCACCGGAACCGCCTTCGCCGATTACGGTACAAATCACCGGAATTTTCAGGCCAGACATTTCACGCAGGTTGCGGGCGATCGCTTCAGATTGACCGCGCTCTTCTGCACCCACGCCTGGATAAGCACCCGGCGTGTCGATGAAGGTGATCAGCGGCATCTTAAAACGTTCAGCCATTTCCATCAGACGCAGCGCTTTGCGGTAGCCTTCTGGTGCCGGCATACCGAAGTTACGACGGATTTTCTCTTTGGTTTCGCGACCTTTCTGATGACCAATGATCATCACTGGACGACCGTCAAGACGGGCAATACCGCCGACAATCGCTTTATCATCGGCATAAGCACGATCGCCAGCCAGTTCGTCGAAATCATCAAACGCGTTGCGGATATAGTCCAGTGTATAAGGACGCAGCGGATGACGCGCGAGTTGCGCCACTTGCCATGCGCCTAAATCGGAGAAGATTTTACGGGTCAGCTCAACGCTTTTTTCGCGCAGACGCTGCACTTCCTCATCCAAATTAATATCGTGTTTCTCATCCGAACGGCCAATCGATTTTAACGAGTCGATTTTCGCTTCAAGCTCTGCGATTGGCTGTTCAAAATCCAGGTAATTAAGACTCATAATGTTCCTGTTTTAGTCAAACTCCAGTTCCACCTGCTCCGATCCTACTAACGACCGCAAATCGTTGAGTAAACGATCGCTGGGCGAAATACGCCACGCTGCACCAAAGCGTAGCTTCGCTCGCGCATCGGCTCTCTGATAGTAGAGATGCACCGGAATGGTCCCGGAGCGATGAGGCTCCAGAGACTGGCGGAGACGGTTTAAAAGCTGGTCATCAATTTGCCTGTCCGTCAGCGAGATAGCAAGTCCGCGCGCGTATTTTTCCCGCGCTTCGTCGATGTCCATAACTTCCCGAGCGGTCATTTTAAGGCCACCGCTAAAGTCATCAAAGCTGACCTGTCCACTGACGATCAGGATACGGTCCTTCTCCAGCAACTGCTGGTATTTATCTAACGCATCGGTAAATAACATCACTTCAAGACGACCAGAACGATCGTCAATCGTACAAATACCAATTCGGTTGCCGCGTTTAGTGACCATCACGCGGGCGGCAATCACCAGCCCCGCCGCGACGGTTACTTTACCACGATCTGTCGGATGCATGTCTTTCAGGCGCATGCCGCCGACGTAACGCTCAATTTCTTTCAAATACTGATTAATTGGATGGCCGGTGAGATAGAGACCCAAGGTCTCACGTTCGCCATCCAGTTGAATTTGTTCCGGCCACGGCGTGATGCTGGCGTAGGATTTCTCCACCTGCTCCGGCTCTTCCGCCAGCACGCCAAACATATCGGCCTGGCCGATGGCTTCGGCTTTGGCATGCTGATCGGCCGCTTTTAAGGCATCGCCAAGCGCACTCATCAAGGCCGCGCGATGCGGGCCGAGACGATCGAACGCGCCCGACATGATCAGTTTTTCCATCACGCGACGGTTGATCTTTTTGGTGTCGGTGCGCGCGCAGAGATCAAACAGCTCTTTGAAGTAACCGCCTTCATTACGCGCTTCAATGATCGCTTCGATCGGACCTTCACCCACGCCTTTGATCGCGCCGATGCCGTACACGATCTCACCTTCATCGTTAACGTGAAACGGGTAGAGTCCTGAATTGATATCCGGCGGCAGCACTTTGAGGCCCATGCGCCAGCATTCGTCAACCAGGCCAACCACTTTCTCGGTGTTGTCCATATCGGCGGTCATTACGGCCGCCATGAACTCTGCCGGATAGTGCGCTTTCAGCCACAGCGTTTGATAGGAAACCAATGCGTAAGCAGCGGAGTGCGACTTGTTAAAGCCATAACCCGCGAACTTCTCTACCAGATCGAAGATTTTCATCGACAGTTCGCCGTCGACCCCCATCTTCTCCGCACCGTCCTGGAACACCGAACGCTGCTTCGCCATCTCTTCAGGTTTCTTTTTACCCATCGCACGACGCAACATGTCCGCGCCGCCCAGCGTGTAACCCGACAGCACCTGCGCGATCTGCATCACCTGTTCCTGATACAGAATGATGCCGTAGGTTGGCTCCAGCACCGGTTTCAGGGTTTCGTGCTGCCACTGAATATCCGGATAAGAAATCTCTTCGCGGCCGTGCTTACGGTCGATGAAGTTATCTACCATGCCCGATTGCAGCGGTCCCGGACGAAACAGCGCCACCAGTGCGATCATATCTTCGAAGCAGTCAGGCTTCAGACGTTTGATCAGATCTTTCATGCCGCGCGATTCAAGCTGGAACACCGCAGTGGTTTCCGATCGCTGCAGCATATCGAAGCTTTTTTTGTCTTCCAGCGGAATGGCGGCGATATCAATCGGTGGCAAACCCTGCTTTTCACGGCGCGGGTTAATCATCTTCAGCGCCCAGTCGATGATGGTAAGCGTACGCAGGCCGAGGAAGTCAAACTTCACCAGCCCGGCATATTCCACGTCATTCTTATCAAACTGGGTAACCGGGAATTGCCCGTTTTCATCGCAGTACAGCGGCGCAAAATCGGTGATTTTGGTCGGCGAGATCACCACACCACCGGCGTGTTTACCGGCATTACGCGTGACACCTTCCAGTTTACGCGCCATGTCGATCAGCGCTTTCACCTCTTCATCTGCCTCGTAGATCTCCGGCAGTTGCGGTTCAGCCAAAAAGGCTTTCTCCAGCGTCATACCTGGATCCGGCGGGATCAGCTTAGAGATACGATCAACAAAACCGTACGGATGGCCGAGTACGCGTCCCACATCGCGAATAACCGCTTTCGCTGCCATGGTACCGAACGTAATGATCTGCGATACCGCATCACGTCCATACATATCGGCCACGTGATCGATCACCTGATCGCGTTTCTCCATGCAGAAGTCGACGTCGAAGTCGGGCATCGAGACACGTTCCGGGTTCAGGAAGCGCTCGAACAGCAGGTCAAATTCCAGCGGATCGATATCGGTAATTTTCAGCGCATACGCCACTAATGAACCGGCACCCGAACCACGGCCTGGACCCACGGGAATACCGTTGTCCTTCGACCACTGGATAAACTCCATCACGATCAGGAAGTAGCCGGGGAAGCCCATCTGGTTGATAACGGTGAGTTCAATCTCCAGACGTTCATCATATTCCACGCGTTTTTCAGCGCGCACAGCCGGATCCGGGAAGAGGAATTCCATACGCTCTTCCAGACCTTCGCGCGACTTTGCCACGAGGAAGTCTTCGGTGCTCATATCACCGGTGGGGAACTGCGGCAGGAAATACTCGCCAAGGCGCACCGTCACGTTACAGCGCTTAGCAATCTCTACGCTATTTTCCAGCGCTTCCGGGATGTCCGAGAACAGCTCGCACATCTCCTCTTCACTGCGCATATATTGCTGAGGACTGTAATTGCGCGGACGCTTGGGATCGTCCAGCGTGTAGCCGTCATGAATCGCGACGCGGATTTCATGCGCATCAAAATCTTCTTCATTGAGGAAGCACACTTCGTTGGTGGCAACGACAGGAATACCTTCGGCAATTGCCAGTTCGACGGCAGCATGCAGATAGGCCTCTTCATCGGCGCGACCGGTGCGCATCAATTCGAGATAATAGCGATTCGGGAAGTGTTGCTGATAGAAGCTCAAACACTGCGCGACCATCGCGCTATTGCCGCGCAGCAGACTGCGGCCCACATCGCCACGACGTCCGCCAGACAGCAGAATCAGGCCTTCGCCCAGCTCCAGCAGCCAGTCACGATCGATGATGGGGCCCGCAATGCCGTAACCACGCTGATACGCACGCGAAATCAACAAGGTCAGGTTTTGATAACCGGTGTTATTGGCCGCCAGCAGAGTTAACTGCGTCAGCTCATCGCCCATTAATTCACTGGCAACCTGAAAATCAGCACCAACAATCGGCTTGATCCCCGCGCCGTGCGCACTACCGTAAAAACGCACCAGCCCGCACAGGTTGATGTAGTCGGTAATGGCGATCGCCGGCATGCCCAGCGCAGCCGCCTTCTTGACTAAAGGTCCGGTTTTCGCCAGACCATCAACCATGGAGTAATCACTGTGGACGCGCAGATGTATAAAACGAGGTTCAGCCATATCAGTTTCCGGTTAAAACAGCGTCAGGCTATTAAAGCGTAGTTGGCTGGCGGGCTGCCAGCACGTCAGCATCAATCAAGGCGTTACGCACCGGCGCAAAGCTGCGACGATGATGAGGTGTGGCGCCGTGCTGCGTCAGCTTTTCCATATGCAGCGCGGTTGGATAACCTTTGTGTTGCGCAAAGCCATATTGCGGGAACAGCAGATCCAGCTCGGCCATTTCACGATCGCGCGTGACTTTGGCAATGATCGAAGCAGCACTGATCTCTTTCACCAGGCTATCGCCCTTCACCACCGCCTGCGAGGGCATCGGTAGCGCGGGACAACGGTTACCATCGATCAGGACGAAGTCTGGCGCAATATGCAAACCCGCGACCGCGCGCTGCATCGCCAGCATGGTGGCATGCAAAATATTGAGCTGATCGATCTCTTCTGGCTCGGCTCGGCCAAGACTCCAGGCCAGCGCCTTCTCTTTGATCTCGTCATACAGCGCCAGACGACGCTTCTCGGAGAGCTTTTTCGAGTCGGCCAGTCCGACAATCGGGTTGGCGGGATCAAGGATCACCGCCGCCGTCACCACTGCGCCAACCAGCGGACCGCGCCCGACTTCATCAACGCCAGCAATCAGTTGCGCGTTGGGATAGATAAATTCAGCCATTGATGATCTCCAGTACCGCATCCGCCGCCTGCTCATCGGCATTCCAGCGAATCTGTTGATGCAGCTCGGTGAAGGTTTTCAGCAGCGCTTCGCGCTCAGGGCCCGCGTGCAGTAGCGGCTCCAGCGCTGCGGCTAATGCTTCGGGCTGACACTCGTCCTGCAGCAACTCTTTTACCAGCTCGCGACCGGCTAACAGATTTGGCAGGGAAACGTACGGCGTTTTTACCAAACGTTTTGCCAGCCAGAAGGTCGACGGCTTCATACGATAGCCAACCACCATCGGGCATTTCGCCAGCATGCACTCCAGCGCGGCGGTGCCAGATGCAAGAATAGCGGCATCGCTGGCCAGCATCGCCTGACGACCTTTGCCATCCAGCAAATGCATCGGCAGTTCAGGCGCAACTTGCGCTTTGATCTGCTCAAACTGCTCGCGGCGTTTGGCGTTCACCAGCGGCACCACGATTTCCAGCGTTGGATAGCGCTGACGCAGCAGCTGCGCGGCGCGCAGGAAATCGGCGCTGAGCATTTCCACTTCCGCACCACGACTGCCCGGCAACAAGCCAAGGCAAATCGCCTCTTCAGCAATACCTAACTCGCGGCGCGCCGCCAACTTATCGGGCTGTAGCGGCATCGCATCAGCCATGGTGTGGCCGATAAAGCGGCATGGCACGTTAAAACGATCGTAAAACGCTTTTTCAAACGGCAGGAATGCCAGCACCAGATTAGTGTTGCGGCCGATTTTGAATACGCGCTTTTGACGCCACGCCCAAACGGAAGGGCTGACGTAATGAATTGTGCGAATGCCCGCGCGCTTGAGGCTCCCTTCCAACGTAATGTTGAAATCCGGCGCATCAATGCCGACAAACACATCCGGCTTGAGTTCGGTGAAGCGCTGCGTCAGGTCACGACGAATTTTCAGCAGACGCCGCAGGCGTCCCAGCACTTCGACGATGCCCATCACCGCCAGCTCTTCCATCTCATACCAGGCTTCGCAGCCTTCGGCCTGCATCAGCGGACCGGCCACGCCAACAAAGCGCGCATCAGGATGGCGCGCTTTTAACGCACGGATGAGACCTGCACCAAGAATATCGCCGGAGGTTTCTCCGGCGACCAGGGCAATCGTTAGGGGACGCGCTGACATGGATTAACGAATCAATCCACGCGTAGATCGGGCAAAGAAGTCATAGAAAGGCTGCACTTCGCTGTGTTGTTTCGCCAGCTCTTCAATCTCTGGTTTCACTTCATCAAGCGTTTTGCCGCTGCGGTACAGCAGTTTGTACGCGTTGCGAATGGCATGCAGCGCTTCTTTGCTAAAGCCGCGACGCTTCAGACCTTCGATGTTGATACCGTATGGCGTTGCGTGGTTGCCCTGCGCAATGACATATGGCGGCACATCCTGCGCGACGCCTGAACAACCGCCAACCATCACGTGAGCACCAATAGTGCACCACTGATGTACCGCCGTCATGCCGCCGATAATTGCAAAATCATCAACGGTGACATGACCGCCCAGCGTGGCATTGTTAGCAAAGATGCAGCGATTGCCGATCACGCAGTCATGCGCGATGTGAGCATTCACCATCAGCAGGTTATCGCTGCCGACTTTGGTCACATTGCCGCCCTGCGTGGTGCCACGATGAATGGTCACGCTCTCGCGGATGCGGTTACGATCGCCAATTTCAACGCGCGTCGGTTCGCCCGCATATTTCAGGTCCTGGTTCACTTCACCAATGGAAGCGAACTGGTAGATCTGATTGTCTTTGCCGATACGCGTATGGCCGTTCACCACCACGTGCGATTTGAGAACCGTTCCTTCACCAATTTCCACATTGGCACCGACAAAACAGAACGGACCGATGTGAACATTGGCGCCGATAACGGCACCCTCTTCAATGACAGAACTGGGATGGATATTGGCGGTTGAATCAATCACTTATTATGCCTCCCGGCTACGGGCACACATCATGGTCGCTTCACAGACAATTTTGCCGTCCACGGTCGCCACGCCTTTAAAACGCGTCAAGCCACGACGGGTTTTCTCGAAGGTCACTTCCATGATCATCTGATCGCCCGGCACAACCGGACGTTTGAAACGTGCTTCATCGATACCAGCGAAGTAATAGAGTTCGCCTGGTTCCAGTTTTCCAACGCTTTTGAACGCCAGAATGCCGGTCGCTTGCGCCATCGCTTCCAGAATCAGAACGCCTGGGAAAATCGGCTTACCAGGGAAATGTCCCTGGAAAAACGGTTCGTTAACAGAAACGTTCTTCACCGCGCGCAGATATTTATGCTCTTCAAAATCCAGCACACGATCAACCAGCAAGAAAGGATAGCGGTGTGGCAGCAGTTCTAAAATCTCTTCAATTTTCAGAGTATGCGTTTCAGTAGTCAAAATACTCTTCCTGTCCTAAAAAATCTGATGGCAACAATAACACGGCCTGCACCGATCAAAATGATCTTCCGCAGGCCGCAAATTAGTTCGGGGCGTTTCGCTTTCTTACGATACCTGCTGCCATTCTCGGGTTAGCCAAGGTGGCAGAAAATACACTTCTTGTTATGAAAGCGAGTAGCGTGGGATGCGTTTAGTCGTCTTTGCCGACCTTACGTTCGATGGCTTTTAAGCGTTTGCTTATTTCATCGATGTTCATCACCAGCGCTGCTGTTTTACGCCAGGTTTTGTTGGGTTGCAGTGGAATTCCCGACGAATACACGCCTGGCTCTGTGATGGGGCGCATTACCATGCCCATGCCCGTTACGGTCACTTTGTCACAGATTTCCATATGGCCGTTAATGACGCTGGCGCCGCCAATCATACAGTAACGTCCAATCTTCAGACTACCCGCCATGATCACACCACCCGCAACTGCGGTGTTATCACCAATCACGACGTTGTGCGCAATCTGACACTGGTTATCTATGATAACACCATTGCCGATCAGAGTGTTATCCAGCGCGCCGCGATCGATGGTGGTACAGGCACCAATTTCTACCCGATCACCAATCACTACGGTACCCAGCTGCGGGATTTTCACCCAATTGCCGCGATCGTTAGCATAGCCGAAACCATCAGCACCAATAACGGTGCCGGACTGAATCAGACAATCCTGACCAATCTGGATTTCGTGATAAATCGTGACGTTAGCCCACAAACGTGAGCCGCGACCAATGCGCGTCTGCTTACCAACAAAACATCCTGCGCCAATAACGACGTCGTCACCCAGCTCTACGCCGGACTCGATCACCGCATTTGCGCCTACCGAAACATTCTTACCCAGCTTAGCCGTTGCATCGATCACCGCGCTGGGCGCAATATTCTGCGCGGGCTGCGGCGTGGTGTCCAGCAGTTGTGCCATGCGGGCATAAGTTAAGTAAGGATTTTTCACCACCAGGGCGGCCGTTTTACACCACTCCAGATCCGCTTCCGTCAGCACCACGGCTGAAGCCTGGATAGTAGCGAGCTGCTCGCGGTAGCGGCTGTTTGCAAGAAAAGTGATTTGGCCAGTTGTGGCGGATTGCATAGAAGCAATGCCGGAGATGACGATATCGCCATCTCCGTGCAATTCTGCATCCAACTGCTGGGCTAAATCAGCCAGTCGAATTGATGACATCAATTATTTAACCTGTTTTACAACGTCAGCAGTGATGTCTTTAGCATCAGAAGAAGAGTACAGCACGGCCTGAGAGTCCAGAACCAGATCGTAACCTTCGCTTTTCGCTACAGACTGAACAGCGGTCTGGATTTTAGCCAGCAGCTTGTTACGCTCCTGCATCTGACGAGTTTGGTTGTCTTTGTCAAAAGCCTGTGCTTTTTGTTCAAAGGCAGCACGCTCAGTAGAGATTTGCTTCTCTTTCTTGGTGCGGTCGCTCGCTTTCATGGTCGATGCATTACGCTGCAGATCCTGAATTTCTTGCTGGATCTTCTGCTGCTGAGACTGGAGGTCAGAGGCGCGGCTCTGGAATTCACCTTCAAGCTGTTTAGCAACAGCAGCACGCTGCGGAGACTGCTGGAAAACCTGGCTCAGGTTAACGACGGCAACTTTATCAGCCGCTTGGGCACCCGCAGAAGCAGCTAACGCAACACCCAGAGCAGCAGCACAGAACAACTTTTTCACTATAAACTCCTTACCTCAACGTGTGTGTTTGCAGCGTGCCGCATTATCAGGCAGCACGCGTGCAAGACGGTATTTTCACTTCCCTGCTCAGAGCCTTACCAGGTTTTACCAATGTTAAACTGGAATTGCTCTGACTTGTCTCCCTCGACTTTCTTCATCGGCTGGGCGTATGAGAATACCAGCGGTCCCAATGGTGACATCCACTGCAGTGCCACACCGGCAGAGACGCGAATGTTATTAGGATCGCTGTAATCTGGCACACCAGCCGCGCGTGTTTCCGCGGTGTTCTGCCATTTGGTATCCCAAACGGTACCGGCATCCATAAACACCGAAGTACGAACGGAATTCGCATACTTCTCGCTCAAGAACGGCGTTGGCGTGATCAGCTCAAGGCTGGCAATCGCCATGGCGTTACCACCAACCGCATCATCCGACTTACAGACGCCGTTCGGATCAGAGAGATTACAGGTTGACGAGCCATCGTTCAGATACGCAGCTTTAGGACCAATGGTATTGGACTGGAAGCCACGAACTGTGCTCGAACCACCGCCGTAGAAGTTCTCATAGAACGGCATCTCTTTACCATTAAGTCCGTCACCATATCCAACACGGCCACGGCCTAATACTACCCACGTACCATCGCGGTTCAGCGGTACATATTGCTGGCTATCCAATGTCGCTTTGTAGAACGCGTTATCAGAGCCTGGAATCGTCACTTTACCGTTCAGGTTGGTACGGTTACCGCGCGTTGGGAAGAAGCCGCGGTCTAAGGTGTTATAGGTCCAACCGTAGTTGAAGGTGAAATCATCTGCAGAGAAATCACCATCATCATTCAAGCCCTGATGACGACCGACTGAATCCAGATAACGCCACATCGCCACCTGTGGACGCATGTTGGACAGGTCGTTATGCACGTAACCTAAACCAACACGCAGGGTGTTGTTTTCGTTGACCGGGAAGCCCAGCGTACCGTCGAGACCATAACTTTTGTTGGTATAGTCAGACAGATCCGCGTCATCGGCTTTAAAGTCGTTATAGAACAAACGACCACCAAGGCTCACACCGTCGACCGTGAAGTACGGATCGGTCAGTGAGAACTCAGCATAGGTCTGGTAATCGTTTTTGGTACCGCTGATGCCAACGGTGTTACCGGTGCCGAGCCAGTTTTCCTGGGTCACACCCACCTGGAAGCTCACGCCACTTTCAGTACCGTAACCGACACCAAAGTTGAAGGTACCGGTGTTACGCTCTTTAACCTTGTAGACCACATCAACCTGGTCTGGTGCACCTGGAACGCGCTGCGTATCCACATCCACGGTTTCGAAGTAACCGGTACGATTCAGACGCTCTTTACCCTGATCGACGAGGTCGCTGCCCAACCAGGCACCTTCCATCTGACGCATTTCACGGCGCAGCACTGAATCTTTTGAGGTGTCGTTACCTTCAAAGCGCACTTTACGCACGTAGTAACGGTTGCCCGCATCTACGTTGATATGCAGCTTGACGGTTTTATCAGCATCATTAATTTCTGGCTGCGTCATTACGCGCGGATAGGCGTAACCGTAGCGGCCCAGCAATTTCTTGATGTCATCTTCCATTTGGGTGACTTTGGTGCCGTTATATAGCTCACCCGCTGGAATTCTGGTCATCTTTTCGATTTCAGCAGAATGGCCCGCCATGCTGCCGTTCACGATCACGCCGGCAATCTTGTACTGATCGCCTTCGTTGATGTTCACGGTGATGTAGATGCCTTTCTTATCTGGCGTCAGGCTCACCTGCGTTGAATCGATGTTGAAACGCGCATAACCGCGGTCCAGATAGAAGCTGCGCAGGGTTTCGAGATCGCCCGCTAACTTCTGCTTCTGGTATTTGCGATCGCCCACCACGTTCCACCATGGCACTTCATCACGCAGTGAGAAGCGCGAGATCAGTTCGTCAGAGCTAAACGCTTTATTGCCGACGATGTTGATCTGCTGGATCTGTGCTGAAACGCCTTCCTGAAAGACGAATTTCAGATCCACACGGTTGCGCGGCAGCGGCGTAGCAATGGCTTTGACGCTGGCGGTGTATTTACCGACGCTGTAGTAGAAGTCTTCCAGGCCCTTCTCGATTGAAGAGAGCGTGGTGCGGTCCAGCGCTTCGCCAACGCGCACGCCAGAAGCTTCGAGGTTCTGTTTCAGCTGATCTTCTTTCACCGCTTTGTTGCCGGAGAAAGTGATGTTGGCAATGGTCGGACGCTCTTTCACCTGAACAATCAGGGTTGTACCGTCACGCAGAACCTGCACATCTTCAAAGTTACCGGTGGCGAACAGTGAGCGAATGGTGTTTCTGACATCATCGTCATTCACCGTATCACCGACACGTACCGGCATGCTGAGCAGAGCCGCGCCGACGGCGACTCGCTGGAGACCTTCGAAATGAATGTCCTTCACTACGAAATCGTCTGCACCGTAAACGGTGGCGCTGCTAAACAGCAGCGACGCTATGAGCAACTTTTTCATCGCCATCGTTGTTATGCGTTTTCCTAACACATCCCGCGTCTGTATGCGTTCCAGCTATTACAGACGAGAGAAATCATTGAAAAGTGCAAGCCCCATTAACAGCACTAGCAAGATTGAGCCAATGCGATAACTAAAGTCCTGAACTCGCTCGGACACCGGTCCACCTTTGATCTTTTCGATCGCCAGAAAGAGCAGATGACCACCATCTAAAACCGGCAGAGGGAACAGGTTAATGATGCCCAGGTTGACGCTGATAAGCGCCAGGAACATCAGGTAATAAATCACCCCGTACTCTGCTGATAACCCGGCACCCTGCGCGATCGAAATCGGCCCGCTCAGATTATTCAGCTTCACATCCCCGATTATCAACTTGCCCAGCATGGAGACTGTTAGCTTCATCAGCTGCCAGGTTTTTACACTGGCTTCGCCGATCGCCGCAAAAGGCCCATACTGCCTTACCGTTTTGTACTCATCAGGCAGCGGAATCACACGCGGTATTACACCCGCGAAGCCTTCCGCTTCCTTGCCCGGTTTCGCTTCCGGCGTTAACGTCAACGCCACAGGTTCGCCGTTGCGCTCGATATCTAGCGCCATGTTTTTGCCCGGATTATCCCGCACCTGTGCCGCAAAAGCTTGCCACTGAGACAATGGCTGACCATCGACTTTAACGATCCTATCGCCCGCTTGCAAACCAGCATTGCTTGCCGGTGAGTTTGCCTGAACTTCAGCTAAGGTCGTTTCAATCTGCGGCCCACGTGGACGAATACCTAAAGCGACCACCGGATCCTGTTTATCAGGCTCAAATTGCCAATCGCGCAAATTTAATTGCTTTTGCTGCGTGGCTTCTTCGCCAAATTGCGAGACGGTAAGCGTGGCATCGCTGTCGCCGATTTTACCGATCAGCGCCATACGCACAGCATCCCAATCAGGCGTTTCGATACCATCTACCGCTTTAAGTTCCATACCGGAGGTAATTTGCGCTTCGGCAGCGACGGAACCGTTCAGAATTTCACCAACTACGGGACGCACACCCGGCACGCCGTGAATAAACACGACCCAGTAAGCGAAGATGGCAAAGATGAAGTTGGCGATAGGGCCGGCTGCGATGATCGAAGCACGCTGCAGCACGGTTTTATTATTGAAGGCTTGATGACGCAGTTCGGCGGGAACGCTCTCAACGCGTTCGTCGAGCATTTTGACGTAGCCGCCGAGAGGAATCAGCGCGATGACATATTCGGTGCCCTGACGATCGCTGCGACGCCACAGCGCTTTACCAAAGCCAATCGAGAAACGTTCGACTTTGACACCGCAGCGGCGCGCCACCCAGAAATGGCCAAACTCGTGCACGGTAATCAGCACGCCAAGCGCCACGATAAAGGCGGCAAAACTCCAGAGTATACTCAACATCGTCGGCTATCCTCAGAGGGTGCGGAACACCAACAGCAGCAGGCAGGCAAACACCGGCACCGCAGCAGTTAGGCTATCAATACGATCGAGAATACCACCGTGCCCCGGAATCAAGTTACCGCTGTCTTTAATGCCCGCTTCACGCTTAAACATACTTTCAGTCAGGTCACCCAATACCGATGCCAGCGTGGCAATCACCGCACAGATGATCAGCGTGCCCGGCGCCACCGAAAGCGGTGCCAGCAGCGCAAACAGCCAGGCGATGATGGCAGATGACAACAGGCCACCAAAGAAACCTTCCCAGGTTTTACCCGGAGAAACTTTCGGTGCCAGCTTATGTTTGCCAAACAGACGACCAAACATGTAAGCACCGGAATCTGCGCCCCAGACGAGGAACATCACGAACAGCAGCCACCATGCGCCGGCGAAATGATCGGTATCGTAATGATACTGACGCAGCGCCATCATGCCCCAGAAGAACGGAATCAAGGTGAGCACGCCAAACAACAGGCGCAGCGCACGTGAATGACGCCATAATGCAGCAGAAGCCGGATAGAACAGCACTAAGATGAGCGCGACAATCCACCATCCCAGCGATGCCCAAAGCGAGCCTTCCATCTGGAATTGGTGCAGATTGCGTTGATAGGGTTCAAGAGTGAAAAGCATCGCGGACAGCAACAGACCGCATAGCACGGCGAGCCAGATACGTTGCTGACGCGTTTTCATGCCGGCAAACTGCCCCCATTCCCAGGCGGCAAGCATGCAGATGATGATAGTGATAATCGCAAAACCGGACAGGGGTAACCAGAACAGTGCAGCGATCACCAGCGGAATCAAAATTAACGCGGTAATCAGACGAGACTTCAGCAAAGGTTACCCCCAAATTGCTTAGGCGCCGCCTGGTGCAGTACCGCCATAGCGTCGCTCCCGCGTAGAGAATGCATTCAGTGCACCTTCAAAAACGTTTTCATCAAAATCAGGCCAAAGAACATCGGTAAACCAAAACTCAGCATAGGCGATTTGCCACAGCAGGAAGTTGCTAATCCGATGCTCTCCCCCGGTCCTTATCACTAAATCCACTGGCGCCAGCTCCTGCATACACAGATACGGAGCCAGGCTTTCTTCGGTAATCTGGTCAGGACGCAATAAACCTTCCTGAACCTGTTCGGCCAATTTTCTGGCACCCTGGATAATATCCCAACGGCCGCCATAGTTGGCAGCAATGTTAAGGGTCAGTCCATTATTTTGCTGAGTCAGTTCCTCGGCGCGGCGAATGCGTTCCTGAATACGGTTATTGAAACGGCTGATATCACCAATAATGCGCAGACGCACATTGTGCTTGTGCAGGCTTTTAACTTCGCTGTCGAGCGCCCAGACAAACAACTCCATTAATGCTGTCACTTCCTGAATCGGACGGCTCCAGTTTTCACTACTGAACGCATAAAGCGTGAGCGCCTCCAGTTTATGGCTAACCGCAAAGCTGACAGCCCGGCGTACTGATTTTACCCCGGCTTTGTGGCCTGAAATACGCAGTTTGCCCTGATTTTTTGCCCAGCGACCATTACCATCCATAATGATGGCCACGTGACGTGGCGTGCAGTACGACTCGTCATCGATTGTGTTGTGATTGTTGGACGACATAACGCGTAATAATTCCTTTCATCAGAAATGCTGTGGTTTCTGAATACATTGCGCCTGCAGCAAACTCCGGCAAACACGCCAGATGACATCGAAACAATGTCGGGCTGTGAAACGCGAGCGAGCGACTATACCATTTTCACCCAGAGCGAACAAATAGCGGGAACTATCAACCTGCTAAACGAAAGCGCGGCAACAATTCATTGGCACGCACGCGCGCTAACCGATCGATCTCCATCACCTCGTCAATGCTGCCCGGCTCCTGACAACTCAGGGTCGCCAGCACTTCGCTGTTGATGGCGGCGATATCGGTAAAACGAATCTGGTGCTGCAGAAAAGCTGCCACCGCCACTTCATTCGCTGCGTTCAACGATGTCGTAGCGGCCTGGCCTGTGGCACAGGCATCAATCGCAAGCTTCAGGCAGGGATAGCGCTCGTAGTCCGGCTCGGCAAACGTCAACGACTTCATGCGAGTGAAGTCGAGCGGCGTTACGCCCGCAGAGATACGTGCTGGCCATGCCATGCTGTGCGCGATAGGCGTCCGCATATCCGGAGAGCCCAGTTGCGCCAGCACGCTGCCGTCGCAATAACGCACCATCGAATGGATAACAGACTGCGGATGCAGGATCACCTCCATCTGCGCGTCAGTCGCATTAAACAGCCAGCGGGCTTCAATGTATTCAAGACCTTTATTCATCATGGTGGCCGAATCAACGGAGATTTTACGCCCCATTGACCAGTTCGGATGCGCACAAGCCTGATCCGGCGACATACCGGCTAAATCGGCTAATGGCGTGTCACGAAAAGGACCACCCGATCCCGTAAGGAGAATCGACTCGATGCCGTTCCCCCGCAGATCAGCGTACCCCAACTGATGCTGTATGGAAGCGGGTAAACTCTGAAAAATGGCGTTGTGCTCACTATCGACGGGTAGCAATTGCACCTGATGTTGGCGTACCGCCTCCATAAACAGACGGCCGCATGTGACAAGCGATTCTTTGTTGGCCAGCAGCACGGTTTTGCCGGCACGAATTGCGGCCATGGTAGGCTGTAAACCTGAGGCGCCAACAATCGCCGCCATCACCTGATCCACATCATCCAGCGCGGCCAGTTCGCAGGCTGCCTGAACGCCGGAGAGCACTTCGGTATTAACGTTGAGTGCTTTCAGTCGCTCACGCAGCGCTTGTGCAGATTTCTCGTCGGACATCGCAGCATAGCGAGGTTGGAATTGCAGGCATTGCTCAGCCATCAACGCCACATTCTGGCCGGCCACCAGCGCGGTCACCTGATAAAGTTCAGGATTTGCGGTAATCACCGCCAGCGTGCTGGTACCAATGGAGCCGGTCGAACCCAGCAGAGTTAATCGCTTCATCATGCTATCCCTGTGAAGTCGTGGAGGGTGCCCGCAACGGCGCCGGACACAATGTAAAACGCCGCCAGAGTCGAACACGTCTCTGAACGGCGTTTTGAAAAGCAGTTGATGGAATTAGAAGTCCATCAGTTCCTTTTCTTTATCGGCCAATGCCGCATCAACACTCTTGATGTGCGCATCGGTCATTTTCTGGATCTCATCCTGCGTACGACGTTCGTCGTCTTCGCTGATCTCTTTGTCTTTCAGCAGCGCTTTGATCTTGTCGTTCGCGTCACGACGGACGTTACGTACAGAGACACGGCCCTGCTCAGCTTCGCCACGTACGATCTTGATCAGATCTTTACGACGCTCTTCGGTCAGCGCTGGCAGCGGCACACGAATATCGCTACCGGCTGAGCTTGGGTTCAGACCCAAATCAGACGTCATAATCGCTTTCTCAACAGCAGCGCTCAGCGAGCGATCAAATACGTTGATTTTCAACGTACGTGAATCCTCTACTGTCACGCTAGCCAGCTGACGCAGCGGCGTAGGTGTACCGTAATAAGGAACCACAATGCCGTCGAGCAGTGAAGGTGAAGCACGGCCGGTGCGGATTTTGCTGATGTTGTTTTTAAATGCATCCACACATTTTTCCATGCGCGTGTCTGCATCTTTTTTAATGTCGTTAATCACGTTGAAACCCTTGAATTCGGTTGACCTGGCCATTTCCGGGCTAACCGGAAGCGGTATCGATAAACATCGATCATCCTAATTGCTGCGCGATGCCGGAGCATCGCGGCAAAAGAATATACCTTATTTTAACGTGCGTCGGGTATTAATGCGTAATCAGGGTGCCTTCTTTTTCACCCATCACGACGCGACGCAACGCGCCAGGCTTGTTCATGTTGAAGACGCGGATAGGCAGTTTGTGATCACGCGCCAGCGTAAAGGCGGCGAGATCCATCACTTTGAGCTCTTTATCCAACACTTCTGCATAGCTCAGTTGGTCATACAGCGTGGCATCCGGGTTTTTCACCGGATCTTCAGAGTAGACGCCGTCTACTTTGGTGGCTTTCAGTACCACGTCGGCTTCGATTTCGATGCCGCGCAGACAAGCTGCAGAGTCAGTGGTAAAGAACGGGTTGCCAGTACCGGCCGCAAAGATCACGACACGGTTATTGCGCAGCAGGCTGATCGCTTCTGCCCAGCTGTAGTTGTCACACACACCGTTCAGCGGAATCGCTGACATCAAACGCGCATTGACATACGCACGGTGCAACGCATCACGCATTGCCAGGCCATTCATTACTGTTGCCAGCATGCCCATATGGTCGCCGACCACACGGTTCATGCCCGCCTGAGCCAGACCTGCGCCGCGGAACAGGTTACCGCCACCAATAACCACACCCACCTGAATGCCCAATTCAACCAGCTCTTTAACCTCTTGCGCCATGCGGTCAAGCACGCTCGCGTCGATGCCAAAACCTTCGGCACCTTGCAGTGCTTCGCCACTCAGTTTTAGCAGGATACGTTGATATACAGGTTTTGCGTTGGTCGCCATGGTCAGTTCTTCCTGGAAGATATGATGAAAAGGAGAAGTAAAATCTGGTCGATCATCCGCAAAGCCCGCGAGAAAAGCTATTGGGATGAGACTGAAAGTGCTGCACTAAATCGCAGACAAAAAAGAACCGCCTTGTGGCGGTTCTTTCGGACCATTAAGACTGTTTGGACATTGCAGCAACTTCTGCTGCGAAGTCAGCTTCAACTTTCTCAATGCCTTCACCCACTTCGAAGCGGATGAAGTTGATGACGTCAGCGTTTTTCTCTTTCAACGCCTGGCCAACGGTTTTGCTTGGATCGATAACGAAAGCCTGACCGGTCAGAGAAACTTCGCCGGTGAATTTCTTCATGCGGCCTTCAACCATTTTCTCTGCGATTTCTTTTGGCTTGCCAGACTGCATGGCGATGTCCAGCTGAACCTGGTACTCTTTCTCAACCACGTCTGCAGACACGTCTTCTGGCTTAACAAACTCTGGCTTGCTTGCAGCAATGTGCATAGCAACTTGCTTGCTCAGTTCTTCGTCAGCACCGGTGGTAGAAACAACCACACCGATACGTGCGCCATGCTGATAGCTGTTCAGCTCAGCGCCTTCCAGGATAGCAACACGACGGATGTTGATGTTCTCACCGATTTTCGTAACCAGCGCTACGCGTTCTTCTTCGAACTGCGCTTTCAGAACTTCCACATCGGTAACTTTGCCAGCGACAGCTGCATCCAGAACCTTGTCAGCAAACGCCTGGAAACCGCCATCTTTAGCAACGAAGTCGGTCTGGCAGTTTACTTCCAGGATCGCCGCGAAGCCGTCAGCGATTTTGGTTTTGATCACGCCATCAGCAGCAACGTTGCCTGCTTTCTTAGCGGCTTTGATTGCGCCAGATTTGCGCATGTTCTCAATCGCCAGCTCGATGTCGCCGTTCGCTTCGGTCAGCGCTTTTTTGCAGTCCATCATGCCTGCGCCAGTACGCTCACGCAGTTCTTTTACCAATGCAGCGGTAATATCAGCCATTCCAGAATCCTCGATTCGTCTCTGTGTGCTCACACACTGTCAGAAACTTGTTGCGGAAAATTTACTCTGCCCCGCTCGCTCTGCAGTGAGCGTGACAGACTTAGATAAAATAAAGGGGCCTGAACGGCCCCCTTAACAGATAACATCTGATGTCTAAGGGCTCTTAGAAAGAGCGAACCTTATTAAGCTTCAGCAGCTTCTTCAGCCTGCTCAGCCAGATCCTGTGAACGGCCTTCGCGTACGGTAGTCGCAACGGCAGTCAGGTACAGGCTTACAGCACGGATCGCATCGTCGTTACCTGGGATAACGAAGTCAACGCCGTCTGGATCAGAGTTGGTATCAACGATAGCAAATACTGGGATACCCAGGTTGTTTGCTTCTTTGATAGCGATGTGCTCGTGATCAGCGTCAACAACGAACAGTGCATCCGGCAGACCGCCCATATCTTTGATACCGCCCAGGCTGTTTTCCAGCTTGGCCAGTTCGCGAGTGCGCATCAGCGCTTCTTTCTTGGTCAGTTTGTCGAAAGTACCGTCCTGAGACTGAGACTCAAGATCTTTCAGGCGTTTGATTGACTGACGAACGGTTTTCCAGTTAGTCAGCATGCCACCCAACCAGCGGTGGTTTACGAAGAACTGGTCGCAGCTCAGAGCTGACTCTTTTACCGCTTCGGCAGCAGCGCGCTTAGTACCAACGATCAGAATCTTACCTTTACGGGAAGAGATCTTTTTCAACTCAGCCAGAGCGTCGTTGAACATTGGCACAGTCTGCTCGAGGTTGATGATGTGAACCTTGTTACGTGCGCCGAAGATGAATGGCTTCATTTTCGGGTTCCAGTAACGGGTCTGGTGACCAAAGTGAACACCAGCCTTGAGCATGTCGCGCATTGAAACAGTTGCCATGATTACCTCTAAAGTTTGATTTGGGGTTGGGCCTCCATGTATCCCATACGACCGACCTCTTTCAAGGCACCCCGGCGTATGTGTCGATACATGTGTGTTTTAGTACACATAATGAGTTTTATGCGTTTCCTGCCAGCCAAACGTCGGTGACAGAGAATCGTCGGCGCGCTTTATACCACAATGCGCAGGAATACGCCAATAGTAGTTGAGCGCCGCAGGCGCAGACAATCGCCATTTGGCAGCCCTTTTGCTGGCTGCTAACATGACTGCCACAGAACTCATTATTGTCGAAAATTTCGACGATTGCGGATTAATTTAATGGCTATTTCAATTAAAACCCCTGAAGAAATCGAAAAAATGCGCGTGGCGGGCCGTCTTGCGGCTGAAGTGCTGGAGATGATTGCACCGCACGTGGTGCCTGGCGTCACCACTGGTGAACTGGATCGTCTCTGCCACGAACACATCACGCAGAAGCAGCAGGCGATTTCCGCCTGCCTCGGCTATCACGGCTTCCCGAAGTCGGTGTGTATTTCGGTGAATGAAGTGGTATGTCACGGTATTCCGAGCGACGATCGTGTGCTGAAAGATGGCGACGTGGTTAACGTCGATGTCACGGTGATCAAAGATGAGTATCACGGCGATACCTCAAAAATGTTCATCGTCGGTAAAGCGACCATTCAGGGTGAGCGCCTGTGTCGCGTTACCCAGGAAAGTCTCTATATCGCGCTGCGTCTGGTGAAGCCGGGGATTCGTCTGCGTGAGTTGGGCCGTGCGATTCAGCAGTATGTCGAAGCCCAGGATTTTTCAGTGGTGCGCGAGTATTGCGGTCATGGCATCGGCAAAGGCTTCCACGAAGAGCCGCAGGTCCTGCATTATGATGCGGATGACAGCGGCGTGGTATTGCAAGCAGGCATGACCTTCACCATCGAACCGATGGTGAATGCCGGTGATTACCGCATCCGCACCATGAAGGATGGCTGGACCGTGAAAACCAAAGATCGCAGCTTGTCCGCGCAGTATGAGCATACTATTGTGGTGACAGAAAACGGCTGTGAGATTCTGACGCTGCGTGAAGATGACACCATTCCAGCGGTGCTCGAAAACGTCGCGTAATCATCTCGCTGACAGTACCAGGCCGGCTTATAGCTGGCCTTTTTTATGTGCGTAATGAAGAGGCATGTTGATGAGTGGTAGCGTGACCGAAGCAGTACACAAAGGCCTGACCGATTCCCCCGCCAGCTGGCCCGATGACGCCCTGACGCGCGACAAGCTCAAACAGTATCTTGAGCAATTCCAGCAGCATCTTGGCATCGCATTTGATGCGGGCACCGATATCGAATCGCTGATCGATGCGCGCACGCTGTTTATCGACCGCTTATTGCGTCGCCTGTGGCGCTTCTTTGGTTTCGACCAGATGAAAGAGATCGCGCTGGTTGCCGTTGGCGGCTATGGTCGCGGCGAACTGCATCCGCTTTCCGATATTGATGTACTGATCCTCAGCCGCCAGCCGCTGGATGACGCGGCCGCGCAGCGCACCAGCGAGCTGCTAACGCTGATGTGGGATTTGAAGCTGGAAGTCGGTCACAGCGTACGTACGCTGGAAGAGTGCCTGCTGGAAGGCTTATCCGATCTCACGGTCGCCACCAATCTAATCGAATCGCGCATGCTCACCGGCGATGTAGCGCTGTTTCTCGAACTGCAAAAGAACATCTTCAGCGATGGCTTCTGGCCGTCGTCGCGCTTCTTCGCCGCCAAAATTGAAGAGCAGCAGGAGCGCCACCAGCGCTATCACGGCACCAGCTACAACCTCGAACCGGATATCAAAAGCAGCCCCGGCGGCCTGCGCGACATTCACACGCTGCAATGGGTGGCGCGCCGTCACTTTGGCGCCACCACCATGGATGAAATGGTCGGTTTCGGCTTTATCACCGAAGCGGAACGCAATGAAATCAATGAGTGTCAGGAATTTTTGTGGCGCATTCGTTTTGCGCTGCACTTAACGCTGACGCGTTATGACAACCGCCTGCTGTTCGATCGCCAGCTGACCGTCGCTCAACGCCTCAACTATTTGGGCGAGGTCAACGAGCCGGTTGAGCGCATGATGAAGGACTTCTACCGCGTTACGCGCCGCATCGGCGAACTCAATCAGATGCTGCTGCAGCTGTTCGATGAAGCGATTCTGGCGCTGTCGACCACTGAAAAGCCGCGCAATATTGATGATGACTTCCAGATTCGCGGTGACCTGATCGACCTGCGCGATCTCACGCTGTTTGAGCGTGAGCCGCAAGCCATCCTGCGTATGTTCTACGTGATGGTGCGCAACGAAAACATCAAAGGCATTTACTCCACCACGCTGCGGCAGTTGCGCTATGCGCGCCGTCATTTGAAACAGCCGCTGTGCCAGATTCCTGAAGCGCGTGAAACCTTTATGGCGATTCTGCGTCATCCGGGCGCGGTAAAGCGCGCGCTGGTGCCAATGCATCGTCACAGCGTGTTGTGGGCGTATACGCCGCTGTGGGGCAACATCGTCGGCCAGATGCAGTTCGATCTGTTCCACGCTTACACGGTGGATGAGCACACCATTCGCGTGCTGCAAAAACTGGAGAGTTTTGCCGACGAAGCCACGCGCCCGATGCATCCGCTGTGCGTTGAACTCTGGCCGCGTCTGCCGCAACCGGAACTTTTGCTGATGGCCGCGCTGCTGCACGATATCGCCAAGGGCCGCAACGGCGATCACTCGATTCTCGGCGCGCAGGATGCGCTCGACTTTGCCGAATTACACGGCCTCAACTCCCGTGAAACCCAGCTGGTTGCCTGGCTGGTTCGCCATCATTTATTGATGTCAGTGACCGCGCAGCGCCGCGACATTCAGGATCCCACGGTAATTCAGCAGTTCGCCGAAGTGATGCAGAACGAAAACCGCCTGCGCTATTTAGCGTGCCTGACGGTTTCCGATATCTGCGCCACCAATGAAAGCTTGTGGAACAGCTGGAAGCAGAGCCTGTTGCGTGAGCTGTTCTTCGCCACCGAAAAACAGCTGCGCCGCGGCATGGAAAACAGCCCGGATCTGCGCGAACGCGTACGTCATCATCGCTTGCAAGCACTGGCGCTGCTGCGCATGGAAAACCTCGACGAAGAGCGTTTGCACCATATCTGGAGCCGTTGCCGCGCCGACTATTTCCTGCGCCACACGCCGAATCAGCTCGCCTGGCATGCGCGTCATTTGATTCACCACGATCTCAACAAACCGCTGGTGCTGGTCAGCCCGCAGGCCACGCGCGGCGGTACCGAAATCTTTATCTGGAGCCCGGATCGTCCGCACCTGTTTGCAGCGGTGGCCGGTGAGTTGGATCGCCGTAATCTCAGCGTGCATGATGCGCAGATCTTTACCAGCCGCGATGGCATGGCGATGGACACCTTTATTGTGCTGGAGCCAGATGGCAGCCCGCTGGCCGCCGATCGCCATCCGCTGATCATTCAGGCGCTGGAACAAGCCATCACGCAGAACGAATGGGTGCCGCCGCGTACGCGCCGCCAGTCCGCGCGCCTCAAACATTTCAGTGTCGATACCGAAGTCAACTTCCTGCCAACGCACACCGACCGCCGCAGCTATCTGGAATTGGTCGCGCTCGATCAGCCCGGCTTGCTGGCGCGCGTGGGTGAAGTGTTCGCTGATTTGGGGGTTTCGCTGCATGGCGCACGCATTAGTACGATTGGTGAGCGGGTTGAGGATCTTTTCATCCTCGCCGATAGTGAGCGGCGTGCACTTGGGGTGGAAATGCGCAATGTGTTGCAACAGAGGTTGACAGAAGCCCTTAATCCAAACGATAAACTGTGACCTGGCTTTCATCCTTCACGTTGCAGGTGCGTTGGCTTTCCTACAACGTGAAGGATTTAGGGTAGACATATTAATCATGTCCGAATTTACGGACATCCGTCATGACAGAATCAGGAAATAAATATGCAACAGTTACAGAGCGTTATCGAATCTGCCTTTGAGCGACGCGCCGACATCACGCCTTCTAGCGTAGACAGCGCGACCCGCGATGCTATCACCCAGGTTATCGGCCTGCTGGATAGCGGTGAACTGCGCGTGTCTGAAAAGATCAACGGTGAGTGGGTAACGCATCAGTGGCTGAAGAAAGCGGTGCTGTTGTCGTTCCGCATCAACGACAACCAGGTAATGGAAGGTTCTGAAACCCGCTTCTACGACAAAGTGCCAATGAAGTTTGCTGGCTGGGATGAAGCGCGTTTCAAAAACGCCGGTTTCCGCGTAGTGCCACCGGCTGCCGTGCGTCAGGGCGCATTCATCGCGCGTAACACCGTGCTGATGCCTTCTTACGTCAACATCGGCGCTTACGTTGATGAAGGCACCATGGTTGATACCTGGGCGACCGTGGGTTCTTGCGCGCAGATCGGTAAAAACGTCCACCTGTCAGGCGGCGTGGGAATCGGTGGCGTGCTGGAGCCGCTGCAGGCCAATCCAACCATCATCGAAGATAACTGCTTCATCGGCGCACGTTCAGAAATCGTTGAAGGCGTGATCGTCGAAGAAGGTTCAGTGATCTCAATGGGCGTTTACATCGGCCAGAGCACCAAAATCTTTGACCGCGAAACCGGCGAAGTGCATTACGGTCGCGTACCGGCAGGTTCCGTCGTCGTTTCAGGTAACCTGCCGTCAAAAGATGGTAGCTACAGCCTGTACTGCGCGGTCATCGTGAAGAAAGTTGACGCTAAAACCCTCAGCAAAACAGGCATTAACGAACTGCTGCGCAGCATCGACTAAGCTTTTCCTGCCTGTAAATCTTCCCGACGGGCCTGCCTACAGGCCCGTAATTATTTGTTTACACTCCCGCCTGAATTACCTGTTTCGCGCCGCGAATTAACACGTGCGTTTATTTTTCAAACAGTTCATAATCCGCGCCAAGTTAACTCCGGTCGCGCACTGTTCATCCCGGTTTTTGTGTCTACAGTTGATTAAGTATGCCGTAAGCGTTCCGGTTGCCGCGTTTCTGCTGCATCCCGAATGATGATGATAGTCCTGCGCGCTCACCCACTCTTAGATGGAATATAAACGCTATGTACGACAACCTGAAAAGCTTAGGTATCAGCTCTCCTGAAGACATCGACCGTTACAGCCTGCGTCAGGAAGCTAACAACGACATTCTTAAAATCTACTTCCGCAAAGACAAAGGTGAATTCTTCGCTAAAAGCGTGAAATTCAAATATCCACGTCAGCGCAAAACCGTAGTCGCCGATCACACCAGCCAGGGTTACAAAGAAGTGCAGGAAATCAGCCCGAACCTGCGTTACGTGATCGATGAGCTGGACCAGATTTGCCAGCGCGACCAGGTTGAAGTGGATCTGAAGCGTAAAATTCTGGCGGATCTGCGCCATCTGGAAAGCGTGGTCTCTAACAAGATCGCTGAGATCGAATCAGACCTCGACCAGCTGACCCGCAATAAATAATTGTTCGCTTTTGCTAACAGGCCAGCGAATGCTGGCCTTTTTTATGGTTGCTGATATGGCAGCGAAAGTAGCCAGGTATCGCGCAGTGCCTGCATCACCGCCCCGCTGTTTTGATCTTTCCATTGCGTCTGCATGATCCACTGTTGATAACGTGGCTGCTGCAAACTGTTGTCGGCCATTGAAAGCAGCGGAATGATGCGTTGGCTCACCCGATCGCGGTTTTTCCACGGCCAGACTTTACTGGCATCGCTGTACGGCGCCATCATGTCCAGCGCAGCCAGCAACGTGCCGCTTTGCTGTTGGCTGCTATGCCATAAATCACCCAATCCCGCTTTACCGGCCAACTGCGCCAATGCAGTAAGCGCCTGCAGATTGAAGTAGCTGTAATGGAAGGATCGCGTGCGCGCTAACTCTGCGGGCTGACTGCCATCGGCACGGATTTGCAGCGCAATTTTACTGCTCGCCAATTCCACCATCGCTTTAACCGTCTCACGATCGCCCAGATACCAGGCAATGCCCGCCACCTGCGTGCAATACCAACTGCCATGATTATTCGCCGCCGCCGCTTCTTGTAGCGCTAAAGGATTGTGCCGCAGCCAGTGCAGATACTCGCTAAACCAAAAATGCATCGCCTGCTGATCGGCTGGCTGCCAACCGGGCGCACTACGCAGCAAAGTCAGCGCATCCACCACGCGCGTGGCAAAGTAGCGTCCATCCAGCACGCCATCATGGCGGCCTGCGGATCGGCCCGGAATGCCTTGTGCAAAGTTTAGATTCGGATGCATGCGGCTGGCGGGATCGATAAACCAGTGGCGCATCATCGCTAGCGCTTTATCGGCATAACGTTGATCGCCAGAGAAATACCAGGCCAGCGTCAGTGCCTGAAAATCAGCAGTAAAGCGCGCCAGCCGCACACCATCACTTTGTTCATTCTTACTGGCGGGATTCACTTCACCGTCGCGACGCTGCCACGGCAATCCGTCGGCGCTGCTGTCGTCCGGCCACCAATAGGCGCTCAGGCTTAAATAATCCTGCTTCGAGCCGCTCGGCGGCAGCAAACCTTTATCGGTGACGCTGGGATTGGGGTGTTTCAGCGCGTTATCCGCCTGCTGCTTTAACTGATGCCAGGCATCGATCGTGGGCGGCGCAGCTTGATGATGTGCCAGCTGCTGCTTAACCCGCTGAAGATCGTTTAAAGAGAGAAAGGCCGGATCGTTAGCCACACTTAGCGCGCTATACAGCCACAGCAGCACAATCCACAGGTTTCTCATTAACTTTGCTCATCCAGTTGTAGCGCCACATACAGCAGCAAGCGATCGTCGAAGTTGCCCAGATCGAGACCGGTAAGCTCGGAAATACGATTGAGGCGATACTCCAGCGTGTTGCGGTGAATAAACAGCGCGCGCGCCGTAGCGCTGGGTTGCACATTATGGCTAAACCACGACACCAATGTACGCCGCAGCAAACCATTGTTATCCATACTTTTCAGCTTCGCCAGCGGGCGCGCCAGTTCGTTGGCCTGCCAGCCGCCGCGTAAACTGTCGAGCAGCACCGGCAGCACCAGATCCTGATAAAAATAGCTGCGCTGTTCCGGCATGCGCTGTTTGCCCACCATCATGGTGGTGCGCGCGGTACGGTACGAACGCGCGATGCTGCCGGGACCGGTAAAGTAGTTGCCGAGCGCGATACGCATCCGCACCTGTCCGCTCTCTTTCATGCGTTGCAGCAGTTGATCCACGCGACGGCGATGATCGTCCTGATCGTAGCGGCCATGCGCATTCAGTGCCGGTTTCAGCACCACCATTTCGGTGAGTGAAACAATCGCAATCAGGTTGTCGCGCTCCGGCGTGGTCAGCAGCGTTTGCAGCTGCTGTAGTTCGGACATGGCGCTATCGACGCCAAGCTGGCCGCTGTCCACTTCCACCACCGCCACCACACGCGGCTGATTGAGATCGATGCCGAGCCGCTGCGCCCATTCGCTCAGCGCTGGCGATAAGGTTTCGCTGCGCACCAGATTCAGCACCAATTCTTCACGCAAGCGGCTGTCCTGCGCCAGCATATGCAGCAAACGCGCCTGCTCCAGCATCATTTCAGCGGTCATACACACTAACTCGCCGTAGTGACGCAGCGTTGCTGGCTGGCCGGTCAAACCGATTACGCCGACGATGTCGCCATCAATACGCAGCGGTAAATTGATGCCGGGACGCACGCCGTGCAGATGTTTTGCCACCGCTTCGTCGATGTCCACCACGCGGCCTTGTGACAGCACCAGCAGCGCGCCTTCGTGCAATTCGCCAATACGTTCACGATCGCCACTGCCGATGATGCGGCCGCGCGCATCCATCACGTTGACATTGCTATCAATAATTTGCATGGTGCGGGCAACAATATCCTGAGCCAGTCGCGCATCGAGATGATAGGTGGCCATCAAACACTCCGGAGATAAGGACGAACAGACAGAATACGCATCCGATAAGGCGCTGACATTGTGCAACTGCACATAGCCGTGGGGATTATGCGGGATTTGCGGTAAGCGTCACATTCAGTACCGGACATTTGCACAGACACAAAAAAGGCGAGCCGAAGCTCGCCTGTTATCAACAACCTGAAACTTACTGCATCAGCAAATACAAACTGCTGTCACCGCGCTGTACGTTCAGTGCCAGCACCGAAGGTTTGGTATCGAGCACTTTGCGCAGCTCGCCAAGGTTAGCCACGGCTTGCTGGTTCACGCCGAGAATCACGTCACCTTTCTTCAGACCGATACGCGCCGCTGCGCTGCCCGGCTTAACGCTATCGACACGCACGCCTTTCTGGCCATTTGTATCGATATTGCTGAGATCGGCACCTTCAATGCCGGTGTAGATGGTGGCGGACTGCACTTTATCCTGCGAGCTCTGCTGCAGTTCAACCGTGACGTTCACCGGTTTGCCTTCGCGTAGCAGACCCAGCTGCAGCTTGGTGCCGACCGGCAGCGAGCCGACTTCGGCACGCAGCGCCGCGAAGCTGGTCAGCGCTTTACCGTTCATTGACACCACCACGTCACCGGCTTTCACGCCGGCTTTCGCCGCGGCGGAATTCGGCAGTACCTGGCTAACAAAGGCGCCGCGCTGCGCATCGACTTTCATCGCTTTCGCCAGCTCAGAGTTCAGCTCGGTGCCCATAATGCCCAGCTCGCCGCGTTTCACCTGGCCGTACTCAACCATCTGTGCAGTCAGGTTTTTCACCATTGAGCTTGGGATCGCAAAGCCGATACCGATGTTGCCGCCGTCCGGTGCCAGAATCGCGGTATTAATCCCGATCAGCTCACCGTTAAGGTTAACCAACGCGCCGCCGGAGTTACCCCGGTTGATCGCCGCATCGGTCTGGATGAAGTTTTCATAGTTTTCAACGTTCAGGCCGCTGCGACCCAGCGCTGAAACAATCCCCGAGGTCACGGTTTCGCCGAGGCCGTACGGGTTACCGATCGCCACGGTGTAATCACCAACGCGCAGGTTGTCAGAATCGGCAATTTTGATTGCGGTGAGGTTTTTCGCATCCTGCAGCTGAATCAGCGCGATATCTGACTGCGGATCTTTACCAATTACTTTGGCATCGTAGCGACGGCCATCGCTGAGCTGAACCTGAATTTTGGTCGCGTTATCCACCACGTGGTTGTTAGTCACCACATAGCCTTTATCCGCGTTAATCACCACGCCAGAACCGAGCGCACGGAACTGCTGTTTCTGCGCGTTAGCACCGCCATCCGCGCCGCCGCCGTCACCGCCCGCGCCGTTTTGGCACATTGGCGAACTCTGGAACGGTGAACCGTCCTGACAGAACGGAGAATTATCACCAAAGAATTGCTGGAATTGCTGTGGCATACGCGGTGTTTTAACCGTCGTCGTGCCTTCCACGCTGATACTCACCACGGACGGCATGACTTTTTCCAGCATCGGTGCCAGGCTTGGCAACTGCTGGCTGGAAGAAGAAGCGGTCTCTGCGGCAAATACACTCACAGGGCTCAACGCCGTCGCGCCGAAACTCAGCGCCAACGCCAGCATAATTGTGTTTTTTTTCATTTATCTGTGTCTCTCTAAGAATTACGGCCAGACCATTGCTGTGGTCGTGATGGTGAGATTAAGTTTTTAGCGCGAAGTTCCTAATAAAGTTTTAGGCAAAGGTAAAAAATTGTTCTTCGTCTTTACAATTCTGCGCTTATTCAACCGCCATTAAACGACGATATTCATCCCAGGCATAATTGTCCGTCATCCCGCTAATGTAGTCCTGAATCAGACGCGCACGATAATAACGTTCCCACAACAGGCGCTGATATTTATGCTCAACAATTAATGAACGCATGTGTTGCTGATAGGCTTTGCGATGTTTGCCGGAAAGCTTGTGAAACAGCCGGGTTTCAATTGGATGCTTTGCCAGAAAATCCTCGTTCATCAAAGTGGTAAATTGCTCGTAATCCAGCAACAGCAATGACTGATATATTTCGAGCAGACCTTTAATCACCCGATAACCCTGTAATTCCAGTTGTTCAACTTCAGGATGATTAAACACCTGCTGACGCGCCACCGTTTTAAACAGTTTCAGCAAGCGCCCTTCTTCGCCATCATCTTCCAGCAAAGCATGATTAAAATCGCCTTCGAAAATAGCCGGTAAGTTGTCGATGAAACGCTTAACCGCATGGCTAACTAAGACGTTTTGCACGTTAACCCGCAGCGACATAAAGAATTGATCGCTGATACTGCGGCGTTTTTTCTGATTAGCCTCTTTCCAGGCATCGCCGATGGTGCGGCTGAAAACATCGCCGGTTTTTACCGTGCCCCAGGCATCGAGTAAATGCTTATACAGCGTTTCAACATGGAAGATGTCTTTTTCTACGGCGTCATCCAGATCGGCAATGCAATAAGAGATATCGTCGGCGGCTTCCATTATCCAGGTGAGCGGAAAACGATGGTGCTCTTTTATATTCGTTGCCTCGCGTAACTCAGCCACATATTCACGCTCAGATAAATAGAAACCCGGTTTTTTCATTAATACGCTAAATTCAGCCGGTTTATCGCCTTGCCACCATGCCGGCGCGGTATATTTCAAAATACAGGCGACCTGCGCATAGCTGAGATTGAGTTGCAGCAGCGTATGCACCAGGCGAATCGCCTGAGCGTTGCCCTCGAAATGGCATAAATCTTGACGAATCATTGCATTTAACTGGTCAAAAGCAGATCGCTCTGATTCATCGGCAACACCCGCCACCAGCGGATCGACCAACTCGGCAGGCAGATTATCATCGAACCAGTCATTGATCGCCGCCTCACCAAAGTGACCAAACGGCGGATTGCCAACATCGTGCAGCAAACAGGCCATCTCTATCAGGCTTTCGAAGGCACCTTCGAACTCATCCAGCCCATAATTCGCCAGCCCGCCGCCCTGCGTTTTCAGCGCTTGCAGAATCTCTTTAGTGATATATCGCCCGGTTTGCTGCACTTCCAGCGAGTGCGTCAAACGCGAACGCACCGCCGCGTTGCGCTCTAGCGGGAATACCTGGGTTTTCTGTTGCAGACGACGAATCGCGGCGGAGTTAATAATACGTCCGCGATCGCTTTCAAAGTGGCGGGTAATAAAGTATTCCCCTTCGGGATCTTTGCGGCTGGTATAAGGGCGGGTGAAACTGATCTTCTTCCTGAAATTGATCGTCGCCATAATTACCCCTTATTTTTTCGTGAATTCTTCCTCAATCAGCCATGTTAGACTATGCCTCACTTATGCGGGTTACATCCATTAAATTAGCGAGATTCTTATGAAAGTAGGCATTATTGGCGCGATGGAGCAGGAAGTTACTCTGCTGCGTGACAAAATCGAAAACCGCCAGACACTGACGCTGGCCGGCTGCGAAATTTACACCGGCACGCTGAACGGTGTTGAAGTGGCGCTGCTGAAATCAGGCATCGGTAAAGTGGCTGCCGCGCTCGGCACCACCTTGTTGCTCCAGCTGTGCAAGCCGGATGTGGTGATCAACACCGGTTCTGCTGGCGGATTGGCGCCAACGCTGAAAGTGGGCGATATCGTGGTGTCCGATGAAGTGCGCTATCACGACGCAGACGTCACTGCCTTCGGTTACGAGCCAGGCCAGATGGCCGGTTGCCCCGCGGCTTTCGTGGCAGATGACAAACTGATTGCCGCCGCTGAGCGGGTTATCAAGCAGCTCGACCTCAACGCGGTACGCGGTTTGGTCGTGAGCGGCGATGCTTTTATCAACGGCGCGGCACCGCTGGCGCGTATCCGCACCACCTTCCCGCAGGCGATTGCGGTGGAGATGGAAGCGACCGCGATCGGTCACGTTTGCCATCAGTTCAAGGTGCCTTTTGTGGTGGTGCGCGCGATTTCTGACGTCGCCGATCAGGAATCACACCTGAGCTTTGACGAGTTCCTCAGCGTTGCGGCAAAACAGTCTTCGCTGATGGTTGAAAACCTGCTGGTTCAGCTGGCGCGTGGCTAAAATCCTGCTGCTTGGGCTGTTGCTGCTGTGCAACAGCCTGTTCGCCGCCGCGCCGCGCGTTATTACGCTTTCGCCCCATCTGACCGAACTGGCTTTCGCCGCAGGCATCACGCCGCTGGCCGTCAGCGCCTTCTCCGACTATCCCGCGCAGGCTAACGCGCTGGAACAGGTCGCGAACTGGCAAGGCATCAAAGTAGAACGCATTCTGCAACTCAAGCCGGATGTGGTGCTGGCGTGGCGTGGCGGTAATCCGCAGCGACAAATCGAACAGCTGCAACGTTTCGGGATTAGGGTTGAGTGGATCGATCCACAAACCATTGATCAAATGATCGATGCGCTGGCGGCGTTACAGCGCTGGAGCCCGCAGCCACAGCAAGCGATTGACGCAGCGCAGACATTACGTGCGCAGGAAGCGGCGCTGCGCCAGCAGTATCAGCAAAGCACGCCGATCCCGCTGTTTTTGCAGTTTGGTCAGCAACCGCTGTTTACCGCTTCGCGTAACACCATGCAAAACCAGGTGATTGAGCTGTGCGGGGGCAGGAATATTTTTGCCGATAGCAGCGTCAGTTGGCCGCAGGTGAGCCGTGAACAAGTACTGATGCGCCATCCGCAGGCGATTGTGATTGGCGGTAACGCCGCACACGCCGCCAGCATTGCCAAATTCTGGCAGCCGCAGCTGGATGTGCCGGTGATCGCCATCAATGACGACTGGCTGAGCCGTCCGGGGCCTCGCATGCTGCTGGCGGCGAAACAGCTGTGTGCAGATTTACATCCGACGAAAAAAAGCACCAATAAAGATTAAAGATCCGGCAGAAATTGTCGTAAATCATAATACAAGGCGCAGCGGCCACGTATGCTCTGTGCCCATTTTTAGCGCTTAGCGCAATTTTGTCTTCACCAGGAACTATTCATGACCAGAGCACTGCTGCTGGCCATAGGGCTCGTGATCGCTGCACCATTGAGTGCGGCCACGTCGACCGGCTCTATCGCCGTCACCTTGACGTTATTCTCGCGTTGCGATATCTCACGCCAGAATGAACACACTCTGCCCACCGTGGATTGTGGACGCCATTTCAGCGCACAGCCGCGCATTACCGAACGTGTGTTAAAACGCGATGCCACGCGCCGTGAATCTGCGCGCCTGGTAACAATTGAGTGGTAGGAATCTGGCTACCAGAACGGCAGCCAGAAGCAGCATTAGATGCTGAAGGAAGAACCGCAACCGCAGGTGGTTTTGGCATTCGGATTGGTCACGATAAAACGTGAACCCTCCAGGCCTTCTGTGTAATCCACGGAACCGCCCACCAGATATTGCAGGCTCATCGGATCCACCACCAGCGCCACGCCTTGTTTCTCGATGGTCATGTCGCCGTCATTCATTTGATCGTCAAAGGTGAAGCCGTACTGGAAACCGCTGCAACCGCCGCCGGTAATATAGACGCGCAATTTCAGCTCGGGATTCTCTTCATCAGAAATCAGGTTTTTCACTTTTTTTGCTGCTGCATCAGTGAATTGCAAAGGCAGCGCTGCTAAGTCGTCACTCATCTTTTACTCCGGGTAAACGTCGAGGTCAGAAAACGACCTTAATCTCGCTATTATCTGCCAGCCGTCCAGTGCAATCAAGTCTCAAGCTTGACACTGCGTGCCGCCGCATGCGCAGGAAAGTATATACCCTAAACTTTAGCGCAAGCCGTTATTCCCGTAGAATGGCGCCAGATTTTTTCCCGAACAGCAGGAGCAGAACAATGAGTAAGTCAGAAAACCTGTATGCCGCAGCGCAACGCCTGATCCCTGGCGGTGTGAACTCCCCGGTACGTGCATTTACCGGTGTGGGCGGTGTGCCGCTGTTCATCGAACGCGCTGACGGTGCGTATCTGTATGACGCCGACGGCAAAGGCTATATCGATTATGTCGGTTCGTGGGGCCCGATGGTGCTGGGTCACAACAACGCCAACATCCGTAATGCAGTGATTGAAGCCGCCGCGCGCGGTCTGAGCTTCGGCGCGCCGACCGAGATGGAAGTGAAAATGGCCGAGCTGGTGTGCGAGCTGGTGCCTAGCATGGACATGGTGCGCATGGTTAACTCCGGCACCGAAGCCACCATGAGCGCCATTCGCCTGGCGCGCGGCTTCACCCATCGCGACAAAATCATCAAATTTGAAGGCTGCTATCACGGCCACGCCGACTGCCTGCTGGTAAAAGCCGGCTCCGGCGCGCTGACGCTCGGCCAGCCAAACTCGCCGGGCGTACCGGCAGATTTCGCAAAACACACGCTGACCTGCACCTACAACGATCTCAGCACCGTGCGCGCGGCTTTCGAGCAATATCCTGAGGATATCGCCTGCATCATCGTTGAGCCGGTCGCGGGTAACATGAACTGCATTCCACCGCAGCCGGACTTCCTGCCGGGCCTGCGTGCGCTGTGTGACGAATTCGGCGCGCTGCTGATCATCGACGAAGTGATGACCGGCTTCCGTGTCGCGCTGGGCGGTGCTCAGGCCTATTACGACGTGACGCCCGATCTGACCTGCCTGGGTAAAATCATCGGCGGCGGCATGCCGGTTGGTGCGTTTGGTGGTCGTCGCGATGTGATGGATGCGCTGGCGCCAACCGGTCCGGTTTATCAGGCCGGTACTTTGTCCGGTAACCCGATTGCCATGGCGGCGGGCTTTGCATGTCTGTCGCAGATTGCGCAGCCAGGTACGCACAGCACGCTGACCGATCTGACCACGCAGTTAGCGCAAGGCTTGCTGGCCGCAGCGAAAGCCGAAAACATTCCGCTGGTGATCAACCACGTGGGCGGCATGTTCGGGATTTTCTTCACCGACGCCGATGAAGTCACCTGCTACCAGGACGTGACTCAGTGTGACGTTGAACGCTTCAAGCGCTTCTTCCACCTGATGCTGGAAGAAGGCGTTTACCTCGCGCCATCCGCTTTCGAAGCCGGCTTTATGTCGCTGGCGCACAGCAAAGAAGATATTCAGCGCACCATCGATGCCGCACGTCGCAGCTTCGCTAAGCTATAAAATCCCCTCAATGGCGCACTCTACAGACCTTGTAGGGTCGCCATTAATGGCGACCAACACTACGCCCGCCGCAACAACCAGATAAAATACGGCGCACCAAAGAAGGTCGCCATCAACCCGGCTGGAATTTGATCCGGGAACGCCAGCATCCTGCCGCACCAGTCGGCGAAAATCATCAAACCGCCGCCTAACAAACCGGCCATCAACACCTGCGGTAACGCACGGCGGAACCCAAGCATACGCACGATATGCGGCGCCATCAGGCCGATAAAGCTCAGCGGCCCGATGGTTAAGGTTGCCGTGGCGGTCAATGCCGCCGCCAGCAACAGCAAGCTAAGGCGAGAAGTGGTCAACGCCATGCCCGCCGAACGCGCAGTGGCGCTGCCGAGCGGCAACAATGTTAACCAGCGACTCGCCAGCGGCGCCAGCGCAATCAGCACCAAACCCACCACCGCGCTTTGCACCGCTTGCTGCATATTGATGTTGTAGGTTGAACCGGAAATCCAGCTCAGCAAGCCGCCCATGCGCGGATCGCCGCTGGCCAGCAGTACCATCAGAATAGTGACGAACGCGCTGTTGAGCGCCATACCCGCCAGCAACATACGTTCCGGCGAGAAGCCGCCGCGACTCGCCACCAGCATAATAATCATCAACGTCAATGCTGCGCCCAGCGCACCGGCAGGCAACAGCCACGCCACCGCATCGCCCGGCACAAAGAACATCATCACCACCACGCCGCACGCCGCACCCGAGCTAATGCCCAGCACTTCCGGGCTCGCCATCGGATTGCCGGTGAGACGCTGGATCAGCGCACCTGCCACGCCGAGCATCATGCCGACAATCAGCGCGGCCAATACGCGCGGTGCGCGCCACGGCAGCAGCTGCTGCAGTATATCGCCGCCCACCCACGTAAAGCCGTGCGCATCGCGACCAAAGGTAATGCCAACCCAGCTGAATATGCCCAGAACCAGTAATCCAATCAGACACCAGCGCAAGACGTTCTGCCGCTCAGCCGGCACGCTATCGCCCTGATTGAGCGCCGGTGGCACCGATCCGGTACGCAAGCGCGGCAACAGCCACAGCAGAATCGGCACGCCGATCAGCGCGGTCGCCGTGCCGGTAGAGACTTCGCGCCAGTGGCTGGTGAGCCACAGAACGCACTGATCGGCCAGCCACAGCAGCAGCGCACCAATCAACGGGGCCAGCATCATGCGGCTCATCAGGCGACGTCCGCCGAGCATCTTCGCCAGCAGCGGCGCAAACAGGCCAATAAAGCCGATGATGCCCGCAACATTGACCAACTGCGCGCTAAGCAAAATCGCCAGCGCCAGCGCGGCAATACGCGCCGCCGACAGCGCCAGACCGAGGTTTTTCGCTACGTCATCGTCGAGCCCCATCAACGTCAGCGGGCGCAGCAGCGCCAGCGCCACCACAAACGCCAGCAGCAGACGCGGCCACAGTTGGGCCACGTTGTGTCCATCCAGCTGGTTGAGCGCGCCGGTGCTCCACAGGAACATGTTTTGCAGCTGATCGTGATTGAAGATAGCGAAGATTTGATTCACTGAACCGGCGTACAAACTCAATACCAGCCCAGCCAGGATCAGCGTTACTGGCGACAGACGTTTGCCCCAGGCAACGCCGAATACCAGAATGCCGACCAGCACCGCGCCGCCCATCGCCGCAAACTGCTGCGTGAGCTCGCCACCCGGCAAATGCCATAAGGTCGCGACGGTAATCCCCAGCTGAGCGCCCGACGACACGCCAAGCGTGGTGGGTTCCGCCAGCGGATTGCGCAGCACCTGTTGAAACAGCAAACCAGCGAGGCCAAGGCCCGCGCCAACCAGCAGCGACAGCGCCAGTCGCGACAGCAAACTGTGATGAAACACCACTTGCTGAATATTGTTGATGTCAGGCGCGAAAAACGCCTGTGACCACTGCTCGCTCGGCAGCGCCTGGCGCAGATTGATCAAGGTTAAGGCCAGCGCCAGCAAAAAGACCGCACTCAGCAGCGCGACGGGAAAGAGACGATTGCGCATCAGTGCGACTCCAGCGCGTGTTCCAGCACGCGGACAAATTTCAGCGCCGAATAGGTCGCGCCGTAATACCACACCGCCGGCACGCGCTGGAAACGCTGCGCGCGCACAAACGGCAGCGCCTGCCACAGCGCGGTAGCCATCACTTGCTGCATATCGCGATCGTTATCGTGATCGAAGCAGATCACCTGCACATCGCCCACTTCCGCCAGCCGCTCCAGCCCAACCACCGCGCTGCCCCAGAAGTTGGTTTCGCCCTGCCACGCGTTGCTCAAGCCGAGGATCTCCATCACCTCGAGGAACAGGCTGTTTTTGCCGAAGGTAATCGCATGGCGGCTGTCCATCAGCGACATCAGCAGCACCGGACGATCGGCCCACGGTTTGAGGCGTTCACGCGCCGCCGCCAGCTGCTCATCCACAAATTGCAGATGCTGCACGGCCTGCGCTTTACGGCCAAGACGTGCGCCGAGCGCCTGCAGCGAGTGACGCGCGGTGCTGAGCGGTTTGCCGTCGCCGCTATTCAGGTCAAAACCCATGGTCGGCGCGATGCGCTGCAGCTTATCCAGCGCCGGGCCGTAACCATTGGAGTGCAGAATGAGCGAAGGTTCGAGCTGCGTCATCAGCTCCAGATTGGGTTCGGTGCGCAGACCGAGATCGATAACGCCGGGCGGCAGCTGCGGATCGCCGACCCAAATGTTGTAGTTGTGCATGTCGGCCACGCCGAGTGGCGTCACGCCAAGCGCCATCAGCAGCTCCACTGGCAGCCACTCCAGCGCCAGAATGCGCTGCGCATCGGGCACGGCAGCACGCAGCGGCAACGCGGACATCAACGGGGAAAGCGCCAGCGCCGTCAGCAGACGGCGGCGAGAAATGTCGAACATGGCGAGGCCTTAATAAACGAAACTGACGGGCGCGCCGCCCAGCGGATGCGGCAAAATGCCCATCGGAATACCGTAAATGTTGCCCAGCACATCGGCCTGCATGATCACCTCAGGGCCGCCTTCGGCAATCACTTCGCCACCGCGCAGCGCCACCAAACGATCGCAATAGCGCGCCGCCATGTTGAGATCGTGTAGCACCGCAATCACCGTCAGTCCACGTTCGCGGCTGAGACGCTGAATCAGCGCCAGCACATCAACCTGATGGGCGATATCCAGCGCCGACGTCGGTTCATCCAGCAGCAGGCAGCGACTGTTCTGCGCCACCAGCATCGCCAGCCAGGCACGCTGGCGCTCGCCGCCGGAAAGGCTATCCACCAGACGACCAGCAAAAGGTTTTAATCCCACTAACGTAATTGCTTCATCCACCCGATCGCGATCTTCCTGACCATAACGGCCCAGCGCGCCGTGCCACGGATAGCGGCCAATCGCCACCAGCTCGCGCACCGTCATGCCTTCCGCCGCTGGCAGCTGCTGCGGCAGATACGCTACCTGGCGCGCAAAATCTTTGCTGCCCCAGTTATCGACCGCGTCCTCATTCAGCAATACGCGCCCTTCACTCGCCGCATGGTGACGACCAAGCATTTTCAACAGCGTGGATTTGCCGGAACCGTTATGACCAATCAGCGCGGTGACTTTACCCGGTGCAAACGTAAGCGACAGCGGATGAAGCAGCGTGCGGCCCGGCACACGAAAACTGACGTTATCCAGCCTGAAGGTGGTTTCTGCGTGGTGCGGATGCTGCATGATAATCCCTGGTTAATCTGTAGGATCGCCATTTATGGCGACCTACGTAACACGATTAGAAACGGAAAGTCGCAGTACCGACGATCTGGCGCTCAGCGCCCCAGTAACAGGCGTAATCGCGGTAGCAGCTAGCGACGTATTCACGATCGAACAGGTTATTGACGTTAACGCCGATGCTTGATCCCGGCATGCCAAAGCGTGCGAGATCGTATTTCAGCGCGGCATCAACCGTGGTGTAACCGGCGACGTCGAAGTTTTGGTTCTCGTTCGCCGGGTCATTGGCGCTGTAAATACCTTTGCTTTCGCCGACATAACGTACACCTGCACCAAGCGTCACGCCTGAAAGCGCAGTTTCATGGAAGGTATAATCGCCCCACAGCGATGCCATATGCTTCGGCACCTGATTCGGCGTTTTACCTTTCAGATTGGTGTCTTCGGTATATTCCGCATCAGTGTAGGTATAAGACGCGGTCATGTTGATGTTGGCATTCAGCGCCGCTTTAGCTTCCAGTTCAACGCCACGTGAACGGATTTCACCGCTCTGAATGCTGGCAAATGGATGGTTAACCGTATCCGGATCGGCCGTCAGGTTTTTGGTTTTGGTCAGCTGATATACCGCAGCCGTCAGTACCACCGGACGATCTTTAGGAACGTATTTCACACCGGCTTCATACTGCTTGGCGCGCGAAGGATCAAAGGCTTCACCGCCAAAAGTCGCACCCGCATTCGGGATAAAGGCTTCGCTGTAGCTGAAGTAAGGCGCGATACCGTTATCAAACACATAGTTCAGACCGCCACGCCAGGTGAAAGCCTGATCGTTCTGGCGATCAACGCTATCGGCCACGCGATCGTATACCGAGTTCATCGCGTAATCGTAGCGACCGCCGAGGGTTAACACCCAGCGATTCCACTCCATCTGATCCTGTGCGTATAGACCGGTTTGGCGCTGCTTATTGAGATGCTGATAAGGCGTCGCAAACGGCGTCACGCTGTCATCGCCATATTGCGGATTAACAGCATTCAGCGGTGATGCGGTACCAAATTGCGCATCAATATCATTGCGGGTGCGCTGGAAATCCACACCCAGCAACAGCGTGTGATCAACCTGCCCTGTCGCAAATTTAGCCTGCGCCTGGTTATCAACGGCAAACTGATTAAGCTTTTCATCAGAAACCGCTGAACCGCGCGTGATTTGCTGTGTTATGGCATTAAAACCATTGCCATAAATACTGCGATAATCCGTTCTCAAATCCGCATAGCGCAGATTCTGTCGCACCGTCCAGGTATCGTTGAAGCTGTGCTCGAAGTTGTAGCCCACCATCTTGGTGTTGCGCGAAATCTTGTTGCTGTCTTCGCCTTCATCAAAGTTGGTCGGCAGCTTGTAACTGCTGCCGTCAGGACGCGTGATGCCCACCACTGTGCCCTGACGCGGCAACCAGCCGTAATAGCCGGTTTCTGGTTCGTTCTGGAAGTAGGTCAGCAGATCAAAACGCGTGTTCTCATCCGGACGCCAGCTGAACGATGGCGCAATGGTGTAGCGCTTCTCTTTGTTCATCTCCTGCTGCGCATCGGCGCTGCGCGCGAGGCCGGTCAGGCGATAGCTGTAAACGCCGTCATCATCCAGCGAGCCGCCGAAGTCGAAACCGGTGGAGAACTGATTATTGGTGCCCATCTGGAACTGCACTTCACGCAGCGTCTCCTGCGTCGGACGCTTACTCACCAGCGAAACGACGCCGCCCGGATTGCTCTTGCCGTACAGCACCGAAACAGGACCGCGCAACAGCTCAGCGCGCTCGAGGAAATAGGGATCGATAGCAAACTCAGAGTAGTTATCGCCCTGCAGCTTAAGTCCATCAAGATATTGATTGGTGTTGGTTTCGCTGAAGCCGCGAATGGAGAGTGCATCGATAACATTGGAGCTGCCGCGGTTACCGGTCAATACGCCAGGCGTATAGTTGAAAGCCCCTTTCACGCTGGTGACGTTTTTCATCGCCATCTCTTCTTGCGTGACTACAGAGATCGACTGCGGGTTCTTTTCAATCGGTGTATCGGTTTTGGTGCCGGTGGCGCTGCGTTTGGCCGCGATGGTTGGCGACGGGCCCCATGCATTCTCTTGCGCCACGCCGCTGCCGCCATCGGCGCTGACAACCACGGTATCTTCTGCCAACGCCTGCACGCTGAACGTACCCAGAGTCAGTGAAATAAGCCAAGCCAGCGAACGCGGGCGTAAAAAACAAGGATTGGTGTTTCGCGTATTCATAAATGAGGTCTCTCGAAAAAAGTCGATGCAGGTGAATACAAACGAGAATGATTATTATGACGCACGGATTTTAGGCGAAATAACGCCACATTCGCAACGACTAATGCCCGTTAGCGCGGCGTTTACAGCCAGATCGCGCATATTCATGATCGCAAATAATAAATTAGCGATGAAGGGAACTGAGGCCAGCAATCGGGAAATTGCACTGCCGCAAAGCGGAAATTCATTTCATCCGGATAGAGCTCACAATTAACAATAATGAATAAAATCATTAAGTTAAAATCTGGCCCGCTAATTGCTTATGTCATGCACTCTCCTTCCTACAGAAACCGTCATGGCAGTTATAAACTGGAACATTGTTGATCGCGTTATTTTCATCAATTTGAAGAAACGCAAAGACCGATTAACCCGCATCACTAAACAACTTAAAAAGTTGGGTCTAACCCCTGAAAAAATCGTTCGTCTGGATGCGATCAAGCATGAAAAGGGCTACATCGGCTGCACGCAATCGCATATTGCCGCGCTGGAGATGGCACGCGATAACGGCTGGGAGCGGGTGCTGATTCTGGAAGATGACTTCAGCTTTGATGAAAACCAGGCGAATTATGACAATCTCAACCGCTACTTTGCCGCCCTGCCGCAAATCAACTGGCAAGTGGCTTTTCTGGCGGCCAATTATCGTCGCGTGACGCCGCTGAAAAGCGTGGACTATATCGTGCGCGCTAACTTCGCGTGGTGCGCCTGCGCGTATATCGTTAATCACCGCTATTACGCCACGCTGATTGATAACTTTCGCGCAGCGCTGCAGGCACAATTGCAAGGTGGCGCGCAGGCACAATATGCCCTTGATGTGCACTGGAATAGCCTGATGCAGCAGGATCTGTGGCTGGGCATGTTCCCCAACGCCGGTGCACAACGGCTCGACAAAAGCGATATCGAAAATAGAACGGTAGATTACCGCGCCCTCTTCAGAAAGCCGTTGAGTCAAATCGTTGCGCCCGCCAAATTCACGCCCTCCATTACCGGTCCAATTAAGGTCGATTTTTACTTTCAGTGGCCGCCGGGGTGGACAAACTTTGAATCGGTGATTGAGGCGATGCAGGCTAATCCCGCCTTCGATTGCCGCATCGTAGTTGTGCCTTACCTGAACTGGAAAGCCAGCGATGTTAATGGCGATATTCAGCGTGAGATTCTGCGCGAAAGAGGGCTCGATTACACAGGTTTTGAAGATTATCAATTGGAGGAGCGTCAGCCGGATGTGGTGTTCCTGCAAAACCCTTACGACGAAGCGCGACCCGAAGCCTTTCGCAGCGACTACCTGCATGAACGCGGCGTGAAAATCGCCTACATCCCTTACGCGCTCGACACCGGAATTGGCGCTGAAAGTATGGTGTATCAATATAATTTGCTCTGTCAGAATCTGGCGACGTGGATATTCGCCCGTTCAGAAAAACATAAAGCAGAGTTTGCGCTGCAGTGCCAGGCAGGAAATCGCCATGTGCACGTTACCGGCCATCCCAAATTTGACCACTACCAGCGTCGTTTCCCTCTTTCAGACAAGCCGCAGCCACGCACAGTAACCACTTTCCTGTGGACACCGCATTTCGTGTTGCCGGGCGACCAGAAGATGTACACCACTTTCAACCTTTACGGCAGCGCGTTCCTGAAGCTGATTGAGCGTCAGGATATTCATCTGATTATTCGCCCTCATCCGCTGCTAAGCCAATGGATAGGCGAAGCCAGCCCAACGGCACAAAGCCTTTATCAGCAGTTACTGCGCGTAGCACAGCAACACGCCAATCTCGAGTGGGATCACGGGCATGATTACACGCTTACTTTTGCACGTTCCGATGCACTCATCGCGGACGCCGGTTCCTTCCTGCTGGAATATCTGCCGTCAAAAAAACCCATCCTCTATCTCACTCACGAAACATGCCACGGTTTGAATCGCACTGCAGATTTCATTTATGACGCCTACGACGTGGCCTGGTGTGAGGAGGATATTTTCAACTTTGTTGACAATATTGTCTCGGGGCGCGATGCAATGAAAATTCGCCGGGAACAGGTGCTGCATGAGGAACTGCAGATAGAAAAGAAAACGGCGGGCGAGAAGATCGCTGAAATTATTTGTTCATCACTCAGACCGCAAGCGGCGGAATAAAAAAATGAAAAATGTAGCCATAATACTTTCTGGCGGTACAGGCACCCGCTTTGGCAGTGACAAGCCGAAACAATTTGCTAAGTTGGCGGGTCGTGCGGTGATCGAATACACCATCGAGCGTTTTGAAACTTCGGTCGACATTGATGAGATTATTATTGTCTCGCAAAATGAGTACATCGATTATGTGTGGGAACTGGTGGCTAAAAATCAGTGGCATAAAGTTAGTAAAGTGGTGAACGGCGGTAAAGAACGTTTTGACTCGACATATTCCGCACTGAAAACCCTTATCAACTATGACGGTCAATGCAAAATCTTACTGCATGATGCCGTGCGGCCATTAATTAGCGACGCAATAATTCGCAATTGTGTAGATGCTCTGGAATCCTTTGATGCCGTTGATGTGGTGATCCCCTCAGCAGATACCTTAGTAGAAGTGCACGATGATGGCTGCATTGCCAATATTCCTCATCGTGCCAGCATGCGCCGTGGCCAGACACCTCAGGCATTTCGTCTCGATAAAATTCGTCAGGCCTATGAGAAAGCGGCGGCCATGGGTAAGTTTACGTTTACCTGCGACTGCGGCGTGCTGCGTAATATGTTGCCTGAAACGCGTGTAATTACCGTCGAGGGCGATGAGGACAATGTCAAAATCACCCATCCACTTGATCTCTATATCGCAGAGAAATTGCTGCAGGAAAGAAGTTCACACTCGCTGAATATCGCAAATCTCGATTTCCTGCGCGATAAGCATATGGTTATTTTTGGTGGCGGTAGTGGAATTGGTTTGGAGATGATGAAAGTTGCCACGCTGTGCGGGGCAAAAGTGCATATTGCCAGCCGTTCACATAATGATATCGATATCACTCAGCTCGACAGCATTAAAAACTATTTAAATAACATCATTGCCGAGCATGGCAATATTGATTATATCGTCAACACTGCAGGTGTATTAATTAAGAAACCGCTCTCCACGCTGACTCAGCATGAAGTTATGGCGCTGATTAACATTAATTATCTCGGGGCCGTAAACGTGGCGATTGCGGCAAAAGAGTGCTTAACCTGTAATTCCGGCATGTTATTGAATTTTACATCCAGTTCCTATACGCGCGGACGGGCCTTTTATGCCCTTTACTCCTCTGCAAAAGCTGCGGTAGTCAATTTGACTCAGGCGCTGGCAGAAGAGTGGATTGAGGATAAAGTCAAAGTGAACTGCATTAATCCTGAGCGAACCGCAACGCCGATGAGAACCGTTAATTTTGGTGAGGAACCGGCAGACTCACTGCTACATGCACGAGACGTTGCAGTAAAAAGCCTGGAAGTTCTCGTGACGCAGAGTACTGGTATGGTTATTGATATTCGCAAAAGTAACTGCAAGAACCAGCCCAGCTGACCACTTATCCCAATGAAAAAGGGCGCCGTAGCGCCCTTTGTATTTCCAGCAACTTACTTGCTGCCGAACATATCCTTAATCCAACCCGCAACACCGTCAGAATCTTTCTGCTCATTCTGTGGCTGCTGCTGTTGCTGTTGCTGCTGTTGCTGCTCTTGTTGCTGCTGCAACTGCTGCTGTTGTTGCTGAACCTGCTGTTGCTGCTGCTGACACAGCGCATTCGGATCCAGCGACCACACCGGCAGCGAACGCCATGTGCTGCTGCCGCTACCGCAAACGAAGTTGCCGGCAGAATCGACGTTCATCTGCGTGATATCTTCCGGCGGCGTCAACACCAGCGGCATCGGCGCCTGGTTGTCGAGATAGCGACGATAAAGCTGCATCGCTCCGCTGGCACCGTACAGTTTCGAGGTTTGGTTGTTATCGCGGCCAACCCAGGTAATCGCCACTTCTTTGCCATCGACACCGGCGAACCAGCTGTCGATCAGGTCATTGGTGGTACCGGTTTTGCCCGCCAGATGCGCTTTAGGATAACGCGCACCGAGCGCACGCGCGGTACCGTGATCGGCGACCTGCTGCATGGTGTAGAGCGTGAGATATGCCGCCTGCGCCGGTTCAACGCGCTGCGCCTGCGGATAGCTCTGATACAGCACCGTGCCATCTTCCGCAATCACCGAACGCACCGCCGACAGCTCAGCGCGGTTACCGCCGCTGGCAATCGACTGGAACGCCTGCGCCACTTCAATCGGCGTCAGGTTCAGTGCGCCCAGCAGCATGGATGGCACCGGATGCAGCTGATCTTTCGGCACGCCGAGTTTGTTCCAGGTATCAACTACCGCATCCAGTCCCAGCGTCATACCGAGGTTGACGGTTGGCACGTTCATTGAGTTGGTCAGCGCATCCACCAGCATCACTTTGCCGCTGAAACGACGATCGTCATTCATCGGTTTCCAGATGGTGCCGTTCGGCTGTTTCAGCGCAATCGGCTCATCGGCGATCCAGCTGTTGAGGCGATAGCTGTTTGGCTGGCTCAGCGCGGTGAGATAGGTCGCCGGTTTTGCCAGCGAGCCAATCGAACGACGCGCCTGCAATGCGCGGTTGTAACCGGCAAACTGCGGATCGGCACCGCCAACCATGGCGCGCACTTCACCGCTGAAGCGGTCAACCACCACCATCGCGGTTTCCAGATCTTTCAGGCCACGCTGTTTTTTCAGCGTCGGAATGCCTTCCACCACCGCTTTCTCTGCAGCGTCCTGCGAGATCGCATCCAGTGTGGTGAAAATCTTCACGCCGGAGAGATCTTTCATTTTGTCGCCGAGCTTAGCCTGCAGCTCGTTACGCACCATCTGCATAAACGCCGGCTGTGGCGTGATTACGCCGCCTTTTGGCTGCACGCCCAGCGGACGCGCCGACAGCATGTCATACAGTTCCTGATCGATGACGTTCTGCTGCTGCAACAAACGCAGCACCAGATTACGTCGCTCCAGCGCCAGTTTCGGGTTACGCCACGGATTGTACAGCGATGCGCCTTTCACCATGCCAACCAGCATCGCCTGCTGATCGAGGCTCAGCTCATCCACCGGACGACCAAAGTAGTACAGACTCGCCAGCGGGAAGCCGCGGATCTGATCGTTACCGGTCTGGCCGAGATACACCTCGTTGAGATACAGCTCGAGGATGCGATCTTTGCTGTAGCGCGCATCCATGATCACCGCCATATAGGCTTCACGCGCTTTACGCCACAGCGAACGCTCGTTGGTGAGGAACAGGTTTTTCACCAGCTGCTGCGTCAGCGTACTGCCGCCCTGCACCGCTTTACCGGCGGTGATGTTGGCGAGGAACGCACGACCAATCGAGTAAGGGCTAATGCCGTCGTGCTCGTAGAAATGGCGGTCTTCGGTGGCGATCAAGGTGCTGACCAGCAGATCCGGGAAACCGGCGCGCGGCACGAACAGACGCTGTTCACCGTTCGGCGACTGCAACATGGTGATCAGACGCGGATCGAGGCGGAAGAAGCCAAAATCGCGGCCGGTATCAAGGTTTTTAATCTCGCTCAGCTCATCGTTGCTAAACGTCAGGCGCGCGTTGATCTGCCCTTCTTTGCTGTCCGGGAAATCAAACGGACGACGCAGCAGGTCAATGGTGTTGCCTTTGACGCTAAATTCGCCTGGACGGGTGATGCGCGACACTTCGCGATACTGCGTGCCTTCCAGCAGCGCAATCATCTCTTTTTTGTCGTAAGGCATGCCCGGTTCAAGGCTTACCATGCGGCCATAAACGGCGGCCGGCAGTTGCCACACTTTACCGTCGATGCGGCTACGGATTTCCGAGTCGAGATAGACGCCCCAGGCAGCCATCACAACCACAAAGACCAGGAAGAGTTTAATCAACCAGCCTAACCAGCGACGTTTGCCGCGTGGCGGACGTTTTTTACTTTTTGGTGGCACCGGTCCACTCTCCTCATCTTCTTCATCAAAATCGTCCTGATCGATATCATCATCAAGTTCCCTGCGGCGACCCCGACGCGCAGTGCTGCGCGGCGGCTTTGGCGCTTTTCCTTTGCGCCCAATAGGTTCGCGATCGTTCCCAGACATGCTTTTATTCTCCAGGCATTGCTACGGCGGCGGCCGTTACTCTAACTGCTTTCTCGTGCTGCGCATGGCAGAACCCTCTGAATTCGATCCACAGCGTTTCACGATGAAAATTTCTTGGTCCGCCTTGTGGGTAAGGCGTTGGCCGGATCGTCCGGCCACGGATGCTTTGGATAGCGCCCTTTCATCTCTTTCTGCACTTCGGGATAGGCACCGCGCCAGAACGCCGCGAGGTCGCGGGTAATCTGCAACGGACGGTGCGCGGGCGAAAGCAGCTCTAACACCAGCGGTACGCGGCCATCGGCCACCGCCGGATTCTGTGCTTCGCCAAACATCTCCTGAATCCGCACCGCCAGCGCGGGTGGCTTCTCTGCATCGTAGCGGATCGGCAGGCGGCTTCCGGTCGGCACAGTGTAATGAGTTGGCAGCACAGTATCCAGCCGCTGACGTTGTGACCATGTCAGCAAATGTAATAATGCGCTGACAAGATTGATGCTCTGCAATCCTTTCAGATCGCGCACCGTGCTCATCTCCGGCAGCAGCCAGCTTTCGAGCGTTTCGAGCAGGCTCTCATCGTCCAGCGGCGGCCACGCCTCTTCCGGCAACCACTGCGTGGCACAATGCACCCGCAAGCGTAGCTGTTCAGCGTCTTCTTTCCAGCCCAGCACCGACAATCCTTTTTCGCGGATCCAGCGCAGCATCGCCGGATGCAATATTTCGGCTTCCGGACGCGCCTGCGGCTGCGCTTTCAGGACCAGCGCGCCGATGAGTTCGCGTTTCCACGCGCGCAAGGTGCCTTTCTCCTCGTCCCACTCCACGTCGGTGCGCTGCTCAACTAAGGTTGGAAATGCGCGGCGTAGCGCGTCGATATCCACCGGCAGCGCCAGCAACATGCGCGCATCGGCGGCGCTGGCGCCCTGCAGCAGCGTCGGCGCGATTAGCCATTCATAGCGGCTCAAACCATCCTGCTCGTTGAGCATCGCGCCAATGCCGTTCGCCAGCTGATAACGCGCGCTGTCGCCACGGCGCTGCGCCAGACGATCGGCAAAACCGGCGGCTAATAGCTGCGGGAACAGGTCTGGATTAATGCTGCCGCCGCTGGCGTTGAGGCGTTTCTGCCACTGACGCGCACGGCGCTGCCAGTGCGACTGCGGATGATTGAGCGCATCACGCAGATCAACGCTGCCACTGCGTGGAGGATCTTCCAGAATCGCTACCAGCAGCGCGGCGCTGGCGATGGCATCGTTGTTTTGCCCGGCGGCCACCAGAATCGCGCTCAGGCGCGGATCGCTGCCCAGCGCGGCCATTTTGCGACCGCGCGCGTTGAGCTGGTGATTCTCCAGCGCGCCTAGCTGAGTTAACCGCTCGCACGCCGCTCGCAAGTTGCGCGGCGGCGGCACGTCAAGCCAGGTAAGCTGCGTCGCATCCTGACATCCCCATTGCAGCATATCGATCTGCAGCGAGGTCAAATCGCTATGGAGAATTTCCGGTTCGCTCTGCGCTGCCGCGCGCAGCGCCTGCTCTTGCGGCAGTAAATGCAGGCAGATGCCCGGTTCTAATCGCCCGGCGCGACCGGCACGCTGGGTCATCGATGCCTGGCTGATACGCTGCGTTTGCAGCCGCGTCACGCCGCTGCGCACGTCAAACTGCGCCGAGCGCTCCAGCGCGCTATCGACCACTAAACGGATACCTTCGATGGTCAAGCTGGTTTCGGCAATGTTGGTCGCCAGCACCACTTTGCGTCGACCCGCCGGAGACGGCAGGATGGCGCGGCGTTGCGCCTCTAGCGACAGCGCGCCATATAAAGGAGAGAGATCAACCTCGTCACCGACCCGCGCTTCCAGCTCACGCTTCACTCTCTCAATTTCTGCTACGCCCGGCAGGAACAGCAGCAGCGATCCTGACTCGTCGCGCAGCAGTTGTGCCACCTCGCGCGCTACCGCTTCATCAAATCGTTGCTGGCTGTTGAGCGAAGCATAGCGGCGCGTGACCGGGAAGCTGCGGCCTTCCGAGACGACAAAAGGCGCATCCGGCAGCAGCTGACGCAAACGCTGATTGTCGAGCGTTGCCGACATCAGCAGGATTTTCAGATCGTCGCGTAATCCTTGCTGCACATCGAGCAGCAGCGCCAGCGCGAGGTCGGCCTGCAGGCTGCGTTCGTGAAATTCATCGAGGATCACCAGCGAAACGCCTTCAAGCATTGGATCGCGCTGCAACATGCGCGTCAAAATGCCTTCGGTGACCACTTCGAGGCGCGTGTTGGCACCGCAGCAGTTTTCACCGCGCATGCGATAGCCAACGATGCCGCCCGGCTGCTCGCCAAGCAGTTCCGCCAGGCGCTGCGCCACGTTGCGCGCCGCCAGCCGACGCGGCTCCAGCATGATGATGCGGCCGGGCAATTGGGCGTGTTGTAGCAGCTGTAACGGCAGCCAGGTCGATTTACCTGCGCCGGTCGGTGCCGCCAGCAACACCTGCGGCGACTGCGCCAGCGCGGCCAGCAACGCAGGCAGCACCTCGCTTACCGGTAACTCACTCAAACTCAACTCCCAAAATGCCTGTGCTAAGATGGCGCGCATTGTAGCACTCTGAGGCGCGGATTACCGGAGGCCAACCTGGCAACGCAACGTCTGTTTTTTGCTCTTGAACTGCCCGCTCCGCTCCAGCAACAGCTGGTACAGTGGCGCGCGGATAATTTTGCTGCCGAAGCCGGGAAACCGGTGGCGGCGGCCAACCTGCACCTGACGCTGGCGTTTCTCGGCGAGGTCAGCGATGAGACCTCACGTAAGCTGCAGCTGCTGGCCTCACGCATCGAACAGCCGGGTTTTGCCCTTGATTTGGATGACGCCGGTCACTGGCCGCGTCCCGGCGTGGTGTGGCTCGGCTGCCAGCGTGCGCCGCGCAGATTACTGCAGCTCGCCAGCCTGCTGCGTGCGCAAGCGGCGCGTCATGGCTGCGCGCAGAGCTCGCAGCCGTTTCATCCGCACATCACGCTGTTACGTCACGCGCCGCCACAGATCGCGCTGCCGCCGCGCGGCTTTCACTGGCGCGCCGATATCCACCATTTTGCGCTGTTCGCTTCGAACGTCACGCGCGGCCGCACGCGTTATCAGACGCTGGCCCGCTGGCCGCTACTATCATCCACAGGAGAGTAAATGGAGTTCGATCCGCCACTCAAACCCGCCCGCTTGATCGCCCGTTACAAACGCTTTTTAGCTGATGTGGTTACGCCAGAAGGTGAAACGCTAACCATTCACTGCGCCAATACCGGCGCGATGACCGGCTGCGCCACGCCGGGCGATACCGTGTGGTACTCGACGTCCAACAGTGCCACGCGAAAATATCCGCACAGCTGGGAACTCACCGAGACCCAACAAGGCCACTGGATCTGCGTCAATACGCTGCGCGCCAATCAGCTAGTGCGCGAGGCGCTGACGCTCGATAACATTCCGGAATTATCCGCTTACAGCCGCTGCCAGCCTGAAGTGAAATACGGCACGGAAAAAAGCCGAATTGATTTCCTGCTGCAAGCGGATGGCCGATCGAACTGCTATATTGAAGTCAAGTCCGTCACCCTTTTACAAGCAGGTAAAGGCTATTTTCCGGATGCGGTGACGGCTCGTGGACAGAAACATCTGCGCGAATTGAGCACTATCGTGGCAGAAGGTCATCGAGCCGTTTTGTTGTTCGCAGTTTTGCATACGGGGATTGAGGACGTTTCCCCGGCACGCCATATCGACGTGCACTACGCAGAACTACTGGAACAGGCGCAGCGTTGTGGTGTGGAAGTTTTAGCGTATCAAGCTCAAATCTCACCGTTAAAGATATTACTGACGCATCCGATTAACGTAGCGTTGTAATATTTATAGCAATTTGGTGTGATAGGAATGTTCTGGGCGAGGCGCTGAATACGCGATTGTTCAGAGGCTTGTCAAGTAGTGGTCAGGAATAATTGCCAACCTTGATTGCTTCTGCTATTTATAGCGGCCTGTTTTTTTCCCTTTATGGGAATCGATAAGCCCTAAATCGTTCGGGTTGTAGGCACACAGTCAACGCACATGCAACTTGACGTATTTAGGGAAGTGCGTGTTATCCAGGAGAAACAACATGCAAGAAGGGCAAAACCGTAAAACATCGTCCCTGAGTATCCTCGCCATCGCTGGAGTTGAGCCTTATCAGGTGAAACCGGGCGAAGAGTATATGAACGACGCCCAGCTAGGCCATTTCCGTAAAATTCTGGAAGCCTGGCGCAACCAACTTCGGGATGAAGTAGATCGCACTGTGTCACATATGCAGGACGAAGCTGCTAACTTCCCGGATCCGGTCGACCGTGCCGCGCAGGAAGAAGAGTTCAGCCTGGAATTGCGTAACCGCGATCGTGAGCGCAAACTCATTAAAAAGATTGAGAAAACGCTCAAGAAAGTGGATGACGACGATTTCGGTTACTGCGACTCCTGCGGTGTAGAAATTGGTATTCGCCGCCTTGAGGCGCGTCCGACTGCCGATCTCTGCATTGACTGCAAAACGCTGGCAGAAATCCGCGAGAAGCAGATGGCTGGCTAATGGCCGTGAGCAAATTGCTACCGCACAGCCGGGAAAATCCCTGTTTTCCCGACGTGCGGTACACTTCGTTATGAATCCTTCACTCTGCATTGGGCGTTTCGCTCCCTCTCCTTCTGGTGACCTCCATTTTGGTTCGCTGATTGCTGCATTAGGCAGTTACCTGAGCGCGCGCGCGCAACAGGGACGCTGGCTGGTGCGCATTGAAGATATCGATCCCCCACGTGAAGTTCCCGGTGCCGCAACGCGTATTTTGCAGCAGCTGGAACATTATGGTCTGCATTGGGATGGCGAGGTTATGTGGCAGTCACAGCGCCACAACGCCTATCGCGCCGCGCTGAGCTGGTTGCAAACGCATCGTCAAAGTTACTTCTGCACCTGCACGCGCAGCCGCATCCAGCAGCTGGGCGGCTTTTATGATGGTCACTGCCGCGATTTGCAGCTGCCGCCTGACAATGCCGCGCTGCGCCTGCGTCAGCATGCGCCGGTTAACGGCTTTAATGATCGCCTGCGCGGCCATTTGCAGGCGGAACCGCAGCTGGCGCAGGAAGATTTTATTATCCATCGCCGTGATGGGCTGTTTGCCTACAACCTCGCGGTGGTGGTTGATGACCATTTTCAGGGCGTGACGGAAATCGTGCGCGGCGCGGATTTGATTGAGCCAACGGTGCGCCAGATTGCGCTGTATCAGCAGTTTACCTGGCCGGTGCCGGATTACCTGCATTTGCCGCTGGCGGTTAATCGCGATGGCAACAAGCTTTCCAAGCAGAATCATGCGCCCGCGTTGCCCGGTGGTGATGCACGGCCGCTTTTGGTGCAAGCGTTGCGCTTTCTTGGCCAGCCGGTTTCGCCAGGCTGGCAGGATGAATCGCTGGAAAGCCTGTTGAAACAGGCGGTGGCGCAGTGGAATATCCGTCTGATTCCGTTGCAGAACGGTCTTAAAGAGGATGAAACGACATCACCATTCCTAAATGGTTCTCAACAGGCTATGATTAGCCGCTGATTTTATTAACACCCTTTTTCTCACTGTCGAGGTGTCCCATTTTTACCCGAGTCGCTAATTTTTGCCGGAGAGTCCTCAAGCGTGATGAGGAGGCGCCTGAAGAGGTGGAAGCTGAAAGTCCTGGTCAGATGACTGTCATTCCACGAGAAAGCCACAACATCTCACGCAAAGATATCAGCGAAAACGCCCTCAAAGTGCTCTATCGCCTGAACAAAGCCGGATTCGAAGCCTACCTGGTGGGCGGCGGCGTGCGCGATTTGTTACTCGGCAGCAAGCCGAAAGACTTTGATATCACCACCAACGCCACGCCTGAACAGATGCGTAAGCTGTTCCGCAACTGCCGTTTGGTGGGTCGTCGTTTTCGTCTGGCGCATGTGATGTTCGGTCCTGAAGTGATCGAAGTCGCCACCTTCCGTGGTCATCATCATGAAGAGAGCGAAGAAGATCGCAATAGCTCGCAGCGCGGCCAAAACGGCATGCTGCTGCGTGACAACATTTTCGGCAGCATTGAAGACGATGCCCAGCGCCGCGATCTCACCATCAACAGCCTCTATTACAGCGTGGCCGATTTCACCGTACGTGATTACGTCGGTGGCTTGCACGATCTGCACGAAGGCATCATTCGCATGATTGGCGATCCGGAAACCCGCTATCGCGAAGATCCGGTGCGTATGCTGCGCGTGGTGCGCTTCGCCGCTAAGCTGCAGATGCGTATCGCGGCAGAAACTGCCGAGCCGATCCCGCGTCTGGCGACGCTGCTGAATGACATTCCGCCAGCGCGTATGTTTGAAGAGTCGCTCAAGCTGCTGCAGGCCGGTTATGGTTACCGCACCTATCAGATGATGCGTGAATATCAGCTGTTCCAGCCGCTGTTCCCTACGCTGACGCGCGGTTTCACCGCCGAAAGCGACAGCCTGATGGAACGTATGGTGGCGCAGGTACTGAAAAATACTGACACCCGCATTCAGAATGATATGCGCGTCAATCCGGCCTTCCTGTTTGCCGCGATGTTCTGGTATCCGCAGCTGGAATCCGCCGAACGCATTGCGCAGGAAAGCGGACTGACCTATTACGATGCTTTCGCCCTGTCGATGAACGAAACCCTGGATGAAGCCTGCCGCGCGCTGGCGATTCCAAAGCGTATCACTACGCTGATTCGTGATATCTGGCAGCTGCAGCTGCGCATGTCGCGTCGTCACGGCAAGCGTGCGTGGAAGCTGATGGAGCATCCTAAGTTCCGTGCCGCTTACGATTTGATGGCGCTGCGTGCCGACGTGGAAAACAATCCTGAGCTGCAAAAGCTGACGCATTGGTGGGGCGAGTTCCAGGCGGCGGCACCGGTGCAGCAGAAAACCATGATGACCACGCTTGGCGATGATCCGGCGCCGCGCCGCAAACCGCGCCGTCCGCGTCGCCGTCCAACCGGGCCTCGCACTAACAGCCCGCAATGACCCGCGTTTATCTCGCTTTAGGCAGTAATCTGGCCGATCCGCTGCATCAGGTTGATGCAGCGTTGGCCGCGCTAGACGCCATTCCGCACACTTCGCGCATCGCCACGTCATCGCTGTACCGCACACCGCCGTACGGTCCGCCGAATCAGCCCGATTACCTTAATGCGGTGGTGGAGCTGGAAACTACGCTGGAGGCCGATGCGCTGCTTGATCACACCCAGCGCATTGAGCTGGAACACGGTCGCGTGCGCAAAGCTGAACGTTGGGGACCGCGCACGCTGGATCTCGATATCATGCTTTTTGGCAACGAAACCATTTCCACGCCGCGTCTGACCGTGCCGCACTACGACATGCACAATCGCGCTTTTATGCTGGTGCCGCTGCTGGAGATTGCCCCGCAATTGTCGCTGCCGAGCGGGCAAGCCTTGTCCGCCATTCTCGCCACGCTGGATCGCAGCGCTATCCGTTTGTGGTCTGAGTAAGCCGTAGTACACTGCGCGCATCAGAAAACTCTGGAGCGTGTGATGAAACCAACAACCCTCTCCCATTTACGCCAACTCAAAACCAGCGGCCGCAAATTTGCCACGCTGACGGCGTACGACTTCAGTTTTGCCCGCCTGTTTGCCGATGAAGGCATTCAGGTGATGCTGATTGGTGATTCGCTCGGCATGACCGTGCAGGGACACGAATCGACCTTGCCGGTCACCGTAGACGATATCGTCTATCACACCGCCGCCGTGCGCCGTGGCGCGCCGCTGGCGCTGCTGATGGCCGATCTGCCGTTTATGAGTTACGCCACGCCGGAACAGACATTCACTAACGCCGCACAGCTGATGCGCGCGGGGGCCAATATGGTGAAGCTGGAAGGTGGCGAGTGGCTGGCAGAAACCGTGCGAATGCTGACCGAGCGCGCCGTGCCGGTGTGCGGCCATCTGGGCCTGACGCCCCAGTCGGTGAACATCTTCGGTGGCTATAAAGTGCAGGGCCGCGATGAAGCCGCCGCGGAACGTCTGCTGGCCGATGCGCTGGCGCTGGAAGCCGCCGGTATGCAGCTGCTGGTGCTGGAGTGCGTGCCGGTGGCGCTGGCGGAACGCGTCACCAAAGCGTTGTCGGTGCCGGTGATCGGCATCGGCGCGGGCAACGTCACTGACGGCCAGATTCTGGTGATGCACGACGCCTTTGGCATTACCGGTGGCCACATTCCTAAATTTACCAAAAATTTCCTCGCTGAAACCGGCGACATTCGTGCGGCGATTCGCCAATATATCGCCGACGTTGAAGCGGGCCTCTATCCAGCCGCTGAACACAGTTTCCAGTAAATCAGGAGATTTGCAGTGCTGATCATTGAAACACTGCCGATGCTGCGTCGTGAAATTCGTCGCTGGCGTCAGGCAGGCAAACGTATCGCGCTGGTGCCTACTATGGGCAACCTGCACGACGGTCATCTGACGTTGGTCGATGAAGCGCGTGAGCGCGCTGACGTTGTGGTGGTCTCGATTTTCGTTAACCCGATGCAGTTTGATCGTCCCGACGATCTGGCGCGCTATCCGCGCACGCTACAGGACGATTGCGAGAAGCTTAATCGTCATAGCGTGGATCTGGTGTTCGCACCCGCGCCGGCGGATGTCTATCCAAAAGGCCTTGATAGCCAAACCTTCGTGGAAGTGCCGGGTTTATCATCGCTGCTGGAAGGTGCCAGCCGTCCGGGACATTTCCGTGGCGTCTCCACCATCGTCAGCAAACTGTTTAATCTGGTGCAGCCTGACATCGCCTGCTTTGGCGAGAAGGATTTCCAGCAGTTGGCGATCATCCGCAAGATGGTGGCGGATATGGGCTTCGATATCGAGATTGTCGGCGTGCCAACGGTGCGCGCGAAAGATGGTCTGGCGCTGAGTTCGCGCAATGGCTATCTCACCGCCGACGAGCGTAACATCGCCGCCGGTCTCAGCCAGGTGATGAACAGCATGGCCGAACGTCTGAGCAACGGCGAGCGGCATGTCGAAGAGATTATCGAGCACGCGGAAGCGGCGTTGCGTGAGAAGGGTTTTCGTCCGGACGGACTGGCGATTTGCGATGCCGAAACCTTACAAGCGCTCAACGTGGACAGCCAGCGCGCGGTGATTCTGATGGCTGCATGGCTCGGCAATGCGCGTCTGATAGATAATCAGCAAGTGGATCTGACGGAGTAGTTTTCCGTCGTTTATTGGCAGCTTAACAAGGTTAGACAGTTATGATTCGCACCGTACTTCAAGGCAAACTGCATCGCGTTAAAGTCACTCAGGCAGATTTGCATTACGAAGGTTCCTGCGCCATTGACCAGGATTTCCTCGACGCCTCCGGCATTCTGCAATACGAAGCCATCGACATCTACAACGTCACCAACGGTCAGCGTTTTTCTACCTACGCGATTGCCGCTGAACGTGGCTCGAAGATCATCTCAGTCAACGGTGCCGCCGCGCGTTGCGCCTGCGCTGGCGATATCATGATCATCTGCTCTTACGTGCAGGTCGAAGATGAGGTCGCGCGCAGCTGGCAGCCGAAAGTCGCCTACTTCGAAGGCGATAACGAAATGAAGCGCCTCGCCAAGGCGCTGCCGGTTCAGGTCGCCTGATACAACAAGGGCGGGATTAAATCCCACCCTTGTTATTTGTAGGGTCGCCATTCATGGCGACCTTCTTAAAGATCGCTCTTAAACCTAAGTACGCAACCCGCGCCCACGCTGAATCAGCGAATACACCAGCACATAAAACACCACGATAAAGGCGATCAACACCGACAGGGTAAACACCAACGGCACATCGCTAATACCAAGGAAACCGTAACGGAAGCCGCTGATCATATACACCACCGGATTCAGCTTCGACACCGCTTGCCAGAACGGTGGCAGCAGCGTCAGCGAGTAGAACACGCCGCCGAGATAGGTTAACGGCGTCAGCACGAAGGTCGGAATCAGGCTGATATCGTCAAAGGTGCGCGCGAATACCGCATTCAGCAGGCCCGCCAGCGAGAACAGAATCGCCGTCAGCAGCAGCGTCACCGCCACCATCGACCACGAATGCACGTGGAACGGCACGAAGAACAGCGAAATCGCGGTCACCAAAATCCCCACGCACACGCCACGCGCCACACCGCCGCCGACATAACCAGCGATGATGATGTGCGTTGGCACCGGCGCCACCAGCAGCTCTTCAATGTTGCGCTGGAACTTGGCGCTGAAGAACGATGACGCCACGTTAGCGTAAGCGTTGGTGATCACCGCCATCATGATCAGGCCCGGCACGATAAACTGCATGTAGCTGAAACCGTGCATATCGCCGATGCGTGAACCAATCAGGTTGCCGAAGATGATGAAATAGAGCGTCATGGTGATCACCGGCGGCACCAGCGTCTGAATCCAGATGCGGGCGAAGCGGTTGATCTCTTTGCTCCAGATGCTCTTGAGCGCCACCCAATACAAGTGCGTCATGCTTTCACTCCTGTTTTTCCCTGTGTCAGGCTGACGAACAGCTCCTCAAGGCGGTTAGCTTTATTGCGCATGCTCAGCACCTGCACGCCCTGCGCGCTCAGCTGGCTGAACACGCTGTTGAGACCTTGCTCGCGCATCACTTCCACTTCCAGCGTAGAGGTATCGACCAGACGATACTGGAAGCCTTCCAGCTGCGGCAGCGGGCTGCGCGGTGCCAGATCGAGAATAAAGGTTTCGGATTGCAGCTTAGAGAGCAACCCTTTCATCGAGGTGTTCTCCACCAGCTCGCCGCTTTGAATAATGCCGATATTACGGCACAGCATTTCCGCCTCTTCCAGATAGTGCGTGGTGAGGATGATGGTGGTGCCTTTGATATTCAGCTCTTTCAGGAAGCTCCACATCGAACGGCGCAGTTCGATATCCACGCCCGCAGTCGGTTCGTCGAGGATCAGTAGCTTCGGCTCATGCATCAGCGCACGCGCGATCATCAGGCGACGTTTCATACCGCCCGAGAGCATGCGCGCACGTTCGTTGCGTTTGCCCCACAGATCGAGTTGATTGAGGTATTTTTCCGCGCGCTTGTTAGCTTCGGCGCGTTCAACGCCGTAGTAACCAGCCTGATTGACCACAATCTGCATCACGGTTTCAAACGGGTTGAAGTTGAACTCCTGCGGCACCAGCCCGAGCTGGCGCTTGGCGTTGACCACGTCTTTTTGCAGGTCATAGCCAAACACGCGCACGCTGCCGCCGGTTTTATTCACTAACGAGCTGATAATACCGATGGTGGTGGATTTTCCGGCGCCGTTTGGCCCCAGCAAGGCGTAAAAGTCGCCCGCTTCCACGTTGAGATCGAGTCCTTTCAGCGCCTGTACGCCGCCGGGATAAGTTTTGGTCAGCCCGGAAATTTCCAGTGCATATGTCATTGCGAATCCATACCTTGTTGTAGAGACATCAAAGGCCTATGAAAATGGAAATGCGCACGAGCGATGTCGCGGTCATTAACATTAAGAAATCAATGGAGTTTAGCAGAGAGTAAAGCCAGCCCATAAGTCGTTGACTCACGGGCTGCGCAGTGTATCGCAGGCGGGGGAGATTAGCCTTGGACGATTGTGCGGTTATTCACCTGTCGGGATAACTTTGCCGATATACGGCAGATGGCGATAGCGCTGGGCGTAATCGATACCAAAGCCCACCACGAACTCATCGGGAATGGTGAAGCCCACGTATTCGACGGTAACGTCCACTTCGCGGCGCTCGGGCTTATCCAGCAAAGTACAAATCGCCAATGACTTTGGCTCGCGCAGACGCAGGATCTCGCGCACTTTGCTCAACGTGTTGCCGGAATCGATGATGTCTTCCACGATCAGCACGTCCTTGCCACGAATATCTTCATCGAGATCTTTAAGGATTTTCACATCGCGGGTGCTCGACATGCCGCTGCCGTAGCTTGACGCAGTCATAAAGTCGACTTCATGCGGCACGTCGATGGCGCGGCACAGATCGGCCATAAACATAAAGGAGCCGCGCAGCAAACCCACCAGCACCATTTCGCTGCCGCTGTCGCGGTAGTGCTCGTTAATCTGCTTGCCCAGTTCGGCAATTCGGGTTGCGATCTCTTGCTCGGAGATCATCACGTCGACGGTATGTTTCATTGCATGCGTCCAGTTACGGTTTTTGGAAAGCCACGAAGTCTATCATAGTCGAGCCAGCGTCTAACGCCGCGCACAGAACGCAAACGATTCCGTGGCGAAATTTATCGCACTGGCGTTAACTGTAGGAACCTGTCCGCCCTTTCACCGCCGAGTTCTGGAGTTCCTATGACCGCTTCATCCAGTAAAAAAACCAAGATTGGTACGCGCGAGTTGCATCCGGAAACGCAGATGCTGAATTACGGTTACGATCCGCAGTTATCGGAAGGCGCGGTGAAACCACCGGTATTTCTCACCTCCACCTTTGTGTTTAACAGCGCAGAAGAGGGACAGGACTTTTTCGATTTCGTCGCCGGACGCAAGCAGCCGCCGGAAGGCAAAAGTGGTGGGCTGGTCTATTCACGCTTCAACCATCCCAATAGCGAAATCGTGGAGGATCGGCTGGCGGTGTACGAAGGTGCGGAAAGCGCGGCGCTGTTCTCCTCCGGTATGTCAGCGATTGCCACCACGCTGCTGACGTTTGCGCGTCCGGGCGAAGTGATTCTGCATTCCCAACCGCTGTACGGCGGCACCGAAACGTTGCTGAGCAAAACGCTGCACGATTTGGAGATCAAAGCGGTGGGTTTCAGCGATGGCACCGACGAAGATAAGGTGCACGAAGCGGCGAAACTGGCGTGGCAGCGCGGACGCGTAGCGCTGATTCTGATTGAGACACCTGCCAATCCGACCAACAGTTTGGTGGATATTCAGTTGATGCAGCAGGTAGCGGATGTGATTGCACAGCAGCAAGGATCGCGACCGATTCTCGCCTGCGATAACACGTTGCTCGGCCCGCTGTTTCAACGTCCGTTGCAGCATGGCGCGGATTTGTCGCTCTATTCACTGACTAAATATGTCGGCGGCCATTCGGATCTGATTGCTGGTGCGGTGCTGGGGAGCAAAGCGCTGGTCGGCAAAGTACGTTCGCTGCGCAGCGCCATCGGCACACAGCTGGATCCGCACTCCAGCTGGATGATTGGTCGCTCGCTGGAAACGCTGTCGCTGCGCATGGAGAAAGCCACCAGCAATGCCGAAAAAGTGGCGGCGTTTTTACGCGATCATCCGCAGGTGGAAAAACTGCATTGGCTGCCATATCTGACGGCTGAAAGTCCGGCGGGCAAAACGTATCAGCGCCAGTGCAGCGGCGCGGGTTCAACCTTCTCGTTTGATATTCGTGGCGGGCAAGCGGCGGCGTTCCGTTTTCTCAACACGCTGGAACTGTTCAAGCTGGCGGTGAGCCTCGGCGGCACCGAATCGCTCGCTAGCCATCCTGCCAGCACCACCCATTCGGGCGTGCCGCAGGATGTTCGGCAACGTATGGGCATCACCGATGCGACCGTGCGCTTGTCGATTGGTATCGAACATCCTGACGACTTAATTGAGGATATGCGTCTGGCGCTCGAAGCCTCGGTTAACTGACGCTAAATCCGAGCATCATGCCGGTATCTTCATGTTCCAGCAGATGACAATGCGCCATGTAGGCATTGTCGGCGTTAGCGACATAGTTGAAGCGCACCAGCACTTCGCTGCGCCAGCCGTTAACGCTGACCATGTCCTTCCAGCCGGCGCGATGCGGCGCAGGCGGCTTGCCGTTTTCTGACAGGATGCGGAACTGCGTGCCGTGAATGTGGAACGGATGCAGCATTTGATCGCCTTCACCGGAAATCGTCCACTTCTCCAGCTTGCCCAACTCAACATTGAACATTGGCTTGGTCATGTTGAACGCCTGGCCGTTGATCTTGTTGCCGTTGTGGAAATCATAGGCGGCGGTTTTACCGTGACTGCCGTGATCCATCGCCATGTCGCCATGATCCATCGGCTTGGCGCTGTGACTCATATCCATATTGCCATGATCCATTTTCATATCGCCCATGGCTTTATCGCCGTAGCGATCCATCAACGCCTGCATGCCTTGCTGATCAAGCTGCGGATCCATCATCAGCTGCAGCCAGCGGCTTTGCAGACCTTCGGTGGCAGGAATCGGCGGCAGATCCACCAGTTTGTCTGGCAATGTGCCGCTAGCCAGCACGCGCAGCGGCAGAATATTGACCAGCGGCAGCGGTTGATCGAACGGCGCCAGCGTCATGCCCATTTGCGTAACCGGCAGCGTCACCACGTCGAAGGCTTTGCCATCTGAGGTATCCACCAGCACTTCAAAACGCTCACCTGGCAGCAGCGGCAAGCTCTCCACTTTCACCGGTTCGGCCAGCAAACCGCCGTCGCTGCCGATCACATACAGCGGACGTTGATCGCTGGTGGCGATATGCAGCGAACGCGCGTTACAGCCGTTGAGTAAACGCAGGCGCAGCCAGCCGCGCGGCACCGCATGCTGCGGATATTGCACGCCGTTGGTCAGCATCAGGTCGCCGAACCAGCCGACGGCGGCACGCATGATATCGAGCTGATAATCGATTTGCGTTCCCGCTTTATTCAACTGCTTATCCTGGAAAATCAGCGGCACATCATCTTCGCCCCACTGCATCGGCAGACGCAGCTTGCCGGAGGATTCATCCTCCAGCAACACCAAACCGGCCAGACCTTGCGCCACCTGATAACCGGTTTTACCGTGTTGATGTGGATGGAACCAGCAGGTCGCGGCGGGTTGATCGGGCGTGAAACTCACCTGACGCGTTGCACCGGGCGCAATGATCCCTTGCGGGCCGCCATCGACATCGCCGGGAATTTCCAGACCATGCCAGTGCAAGGTGGTGGCTTCTGGCAGCTGGTTATGGATATTCACCGTAACCGCTTTTTCGCGTTGCAGACGCAGCGCGGGCCCGAGCAATCCACCGTTGTATCCCCAGGTTGGCACCGCTTTGCCATTCCATTGGCTGTTGCCGGTCATCGCGGTTAAGTTGTATTGCCCGCGTGCATCAGGCTGCAAAATAGAGGGAATCGGCAATAATGGGCGCGTGGCGGCCATTAGTGAGCGGCTCCACAGCGGCAGCGCACCGGCGGCGCTGAGTGCGGCAGTCAACTTTAGAAAATGACGACGTTGCATATTCTTATCCTTGTCGTGAATAAGGGCACAGCGTAAACCTTTACCCTGCGGGAGGGTCAAGCCCTGAAACAGAATGCGCTGATAAAAATGGTGGGAATGGCCCGAAAGGGCAAATTTAGCGGAATACCGGCAATAACTGTGCTAACGTCAATAAATTGTCCCTTGTTGAGAATCATTATGACGAAAAGCATCAAGATCCTGCTGCTGGCGGGACTCCTTGGCTTCTCCTCCACCAGTTTTGCCCTGAGCGAATCCGAAGCAGAAGATCTGGCCGACCTCACCGCTGTGTTCGTTTATCTCAAGAACGATTGTGGCTATCAGGATTTGCCGGACGCACAGATTCGTAAAGCGCTGGTGTTTTTCGCCCAACAAAACCGTTGGGATTTAAGCAACTACAGCAATTACAACATGAAGTCGCTGGGCGAAGAGAGCTACAAGGATTTGAGCGGCATCGCCATCACCAATGACAAAAAGTGTAAGTCGCTGGCGCGCGATTCGCTGAGTTTGCTGGCTTACGTTAAGTAATCAGATTGGGTGCGGGCTGATGCCCTCACCCCATTCCTCTCCTGTGGGAGAGGAAAATGTTAAGTTAACTGCAAACCCAATCCACGCTCGCGCAGATCGCGGCACACCGCTTCATCCAGACGCGCATCCGTTACCACATCAGTCAGGCTATCAATCGGCGCGGCGCAATACAGCGACCATGAACCGTACTTGCTGCTGTCAGCCAGCAGAACACGGCGGCGCGCATTAGCCAGCAGATCCATTTTCAATCCGGCTTTATCTTCGGTTGGCGTGGTAATCCCGCGTTCGATGCTCCAAGAGTTGCAGCTGACAAACGCAATATCGGGATTGATGCTGCGCAGCAAGCGACGTCCATGTTCACCAATACACGACTGGCTGGAATCATCGATGCGTCCACCAATAATGGTGGTTTCGATTTGCTTAAATTCGGAAAGAAACAGCGCAATGTGCAGATCGGCAGTGATCACCCGCAGCTTGAGGTGCGTTAGCTGGCGCGCCAGCTCCAGCATAGTCGTACCGGCATCCAATACCACCGCATCACCCGATTGCACGTAGCTGGCGGCAAACTGCGCGATGGCCTGCTTCTCGGCGAGGTTACGCTGCATCTTCTCCAGCGTGGTCGGCTGATTGGGAATAAAACGATTCAGCGTAACGCCGCCGTGGCTGCGGCTAATAACGCCTTCTTTATCCAGCTTGATCAGATCGCGGCGGATCGTCGCTGGCGAGGCAGAAATAGCGCTCACCAGTTGTTCAACAGTGACCAAATTATGGCTCTTCAGATAGTCCATAATCTGGTCGAGACGGCTTTGTCCCTTCATATTTCCCTATGCAAGCTGCATCGCGAGTTTAATGGAGATCGCCATGCTCGCAGAGTTCGCTTTACCTGTCCAGGCGATATCAAACGCGGTGCCGTGGTCCGCCGAAGTGCGGATAAACGGCAAGCCAGCGGTGATATTCACACCATCATAAAAACCTAATAATTTCAGCGGGATGTGCCCTTGATCGTGGTACATCGCTACCACCATATCGTACTGCCCTTCCTGACACTGCAGGAACACGGTATCTGGCGGGCATGGGCCGCTGACATCAATGCCCTGCGCTTTCATCGCTTTGATAGCAGGCGCGACGATGGTGATCTCTTCATCGCCAAACAGACCGTTTTCACCGGCATGCGGATTAACGCCTGCCACCGCGATGCGCGGCTTGTCGAAACCGACGCGGCGCAGGAAGCTGTCGGCCATACCGATCACCGTCTGAATGCGCTCGCCGTTTAAGGTATCGAGGAACTTTCGCAGCGCAATATGCGTGGTGACGTGAATCACTTTCAGCTTATCGGTGTAGAGCACCATGGCGTAATTTTTGGTGTTGGTCAGTTGCGCCAGCAGTTCTGTGTGGCCGGGATAAAGATGCCCCGCCGAATGCAGCGCCTCTTTATTTAACGGTGCGGTGGCAATCGCCTGCACCTCGCCAGCCAGCGCCAGTTCGGTGGCGCGTTTGACGCAGCGCCAGGCCAAATCGCCCGCCGCTTTCTGCACCACGCCGGGCTGCAGCGCGGCGGCGTCCGCCAGCGGCTCATCAATTACGTTGATAATGCCGGGCGCGAAGTGCGCATCCTTGACCTGGTCGAGCACGCGCAGTTCAGCCTGCGGCGTGACATTGAGTCCCATCACCCGGCGCAGTGTGTTGGCACAACCCACCACCACCGCAGGCACGCCCGCTAACTCACCTTCTGCCAGCGCTTTAATGATGATCTCCGGGCCGATGCCCGCCGGATCGCCCATGGTAATCGCAATAATTTTACTCACTCGACTTCTCCTCAATAAAACGAATGGCTTCTACCAGGGTGTTTTCGTCACCAAAGCCACCTGCTTTGGTCATCACCGGCAGGTGTAATTCACTGTTAAGCAAAACCCCGTGCGGCACGCAGCCCGCCACAAGGCCCTGAATCTGGAAACCGCTCGCGCCAAACGCCTGCGCCACGGCAATCGCCACATCACCGCCAGAGAGATACAGCCCAGCGGGCTGCACCTCGTGGCACACGCGGCGGGTTAACTGCGCGAGAAACTGGCAGATGCGCTCGCCCAATAGCTGACGTGAAACCTGATGCTGTTGGCACAACTGCTCAATCTCATGACGCTGCTCGGCGTGTTGCGTAGTGCGCACCACGCAATGCGCGCCGTCGTACAGCGCCTGCTGCATTGCCTGCTGCCACTGTTCAGCCTGCGGCCAGGCCGGTTGGGCAAACAGCTGGCGGATATCAATATCGATAACGCGGATGTCGCGCTGGCTGGCGAGACGCGTAATCTGCTGCTGCGCAATCGCGCTCATTGAGCCAACCACCGCCAGCACCGGACGCGGCTGACGCGCTGCCAGCAACGCGCCAAGCGCATCGCTGAGCCCGGACGCACCGGCCAGCAATGGACGCGTCTCCAGCGTGGCTGCCGCGGCCATTAATAAGGCAATGTCGCCGTCCTGCTCGATATCAACCACCAGCAAACCTTGCTTGCTGCCAAGCACCTGCGCCAGCTGGTCGCCACGCAGCGTGGCGAGATCGAGGGTTTCACCCGGCAAGGTGCTCTGCATCTGCAATCGCGTCAGCACATGACCGCTGGTGACCGGCGTTTTAGGATCGCTGGCGAATTCGCTGTCGATCAGACGTTGCTGATAGATCCACACTTCACCCGCCCGCGTGGTGCGTCCAAGCTTCGGCACCGCCGGCACCACTAAAGCTAATGTTTTGCCGCTGGCCTGCATTGCGGCTTCGATTTCCGCGCCGGGATTGCCGCGCAGCGTGGAATCAATCTTCTTGAACAACCAACCGTCGTTAGCGATGGCCCGATGTTGCTCAATCGCCGCCCGCGTGCGCCGGGCCGCTTCCTGTTCGCTGAGCGCACGGCTATCGGTGCTGATCACCAGCACATCGGCGGCATTAGCGTCATGCGGCGTGCTGCTATCAAACAGCACATGCACACGCGCTCCGGCTTGTGCCAGCCCGCTGCCCGCGTCATTGGCGCCGGTGAAATCATCGGCAATCACCAGGACTGGCGTTTTCCATGGCGGTAAAGTCATGCTCTCTCCTGTTCCGGCCGCTGCCGTGCTGCAATGATTATATTCAATCATGATTGATTATATGTGAGCAAGATCAAATTAATCGAAATCAATTTGTCCTATAAAATTAGGCACTGTAGTGATAGACCTCGCGCTGCATGAGCAAAATTAATCATTCAGCACAAAAAACGTAAGGGTAAGAGATGAATATCAACAGCACCGTGATCAGTGGCTTTCAGGCGCTTAATGACCTCAGCTATTTACTGCAAGGTAAAGAAAAAGCGCTGCTGGTGACCGATAAGAATATTGAAGGCATTCCGGCGGTGCAGACGCTGATTGCCCAGCTGAAGCAGCAGATTGCCAGCCTGAGCATCGTCAATACGGTGCCGCCAGAGCCCAGCCAGCACGACGTGGCGGCCATTGTCGCCGCGCTGCCGAGCACCGATGTGGATCTGGTGATTGGCGTCGGCGGTGGCAGCGTACTGGATGTCGCCAAGCTGCTGTCGATTCTGTGTGTGGAAGGCGCGCCCACGCTGGAGGCGCTCCTAGCGGGTGAAAAGCCGCAAACGCGCACCACTTCGCTGCTGATTCCCACCACCGCAGGTACTGGCTCGGAAGCCACGCCCAATGCGATTCTGGCGATCCCCGAGAAAGAGACCAAAGTCGGCATTATCTCGCCGGTGATGCTGCCAGATTATGTCGCGCTGGTGCCAGAACTTACTACCAGCATGCCACCGCACATCGCCTCTTCCACCGGTATCGATGCGCTGTGCCATTTGATCGAGTGCTTTACCGCTACCGTGTCGAATCCGGTGAGCGATAACTATGCGCTGATCGGCATGAAAAAGCTGTTTGCCAGCCTCGAAACCACCATCGCGGAGCCGGATAACCTTGAAGCGCGCCTGAATATGCTGTGGGCGTCTTATTACGGTGGCGCATCGATTGCGCATGCCGGTACGCATCTGGTACATGCGATGTCTTATCCGCTGGGCGGCAAATATCACCTGCCGCACGGCGTCGCCAACGCCATTCTGCTCGCACCTTGCATGCGCTTTGTGCGTCCGGCGGCGGTGAGCAAATTCGCTCAGGCTTACGATCTGCTGCCGGATGCCGATACCTCGCTGGACGACGAAGCCAAATCCCACGCGCTGGTGGCGTACTTTGCCGCACTGGTGAAACGCCTGAAGCTGCCCGCCAGTCTGGAAGAGCTGGGTATCGGCCCGGATCATCTGCCATATCTGGTGGAAGCCGCGCTCGACGTGCAGCGCCTGATGAAGAATGTACCGATGAAAGTGGGCGCCGATGACGTGCGCAACGTCTACCTGACGCTATTTCCGGCTTTGAATCACTAAGGATTATCGAGGACAACATGAGCAAGAAAATCCAGGGCGTGTTAACCGCCATCGTCACCACCTTCGATCGCGACGGCGCATTCAATCCAGCCGCCCAACGCGAACAGGTTAAACGTCAATTAAGCGCTGGCAACGGCATCTTCTGCGGCGGCACCAACGGCGAATTCTTCGTGCTGAACGAACAGGAGAAGCTGGCGGTGACGCAAACCTGCGTCGATGAAGTGAACGGCAGCGCGCCGGTGGTGGCGCACATTGGCGAGATCTCCACGCGTGAAACCATTCGTCTTGGGAAACAAGTGGCGAAGCTGGGCGTGGATGCGGTTTCGGTGATCACGCCCTATTTCGTGCCGCTGAAGCAGGAAGAGCTGATTGCCCACTATCGCGCGGTGGCTGATGCCATCGACGTGCCGCTGTTCCTCTACAACATTCCGGCGCGCACCGGCAACACGCTGCAGCCGGAAACCGTACGCACGCTGGCCGCGCACCCGAACATCATCGGCATTAAAGACAGCGCCGGCAGCTATGAAAGCCTGAGCGGCTTCCTGCAAGCGGCTGCAGGAATCGACAGTTTTGATGTGCTGAACGGCCCGGATTCGCTGATTCATCAGGGCTTTGTCGACGGCTGCTCAGCCTGTATTTCTGGTCTCGCTAACGTGGCGCCTAAAGAGATCAATGCGATTTGGGCACGCTTTCATGCCGGCGATATCGAAGGTTCGCGCCTGGCGCAGGAAAACGTCACGGGCCTGCGCACCGATCTGTATAGCGTGGGCTTCTCTCCCGCCGCAGTGAAAAAAGCGGTGACGCTGCTGGGCTTTGAGGTTGGCGACAGCCGCTATGCGGTGAGTTTCTCTGCCGAAGAAGAGCAGAAGATCCGCCAGATTGTGAATCAGTATTTGCAGTAATTAGAGTTATCGCCATAGCGGCGTGATGCCGATTTCAATCACCGCACATGCCGTAGCGGCGCGATTTATCGCGCAATAAATTGCGCCGCTACGATGCATGCGCTCCGCGAGAATGGTATTTATTTTCAACATCGGGAAGAATCATGAAAGTCATCTGCACCTCACCGTCGTTTGCGAAATATGACGCAACGCCGATAGCAACGCTGCAGCAGCACGGTTTTGAGCTAATCTCGCTGCCCGCCGATGCGCCGCTGAGCGCACTTGAGCCACATCTGGCTGACACCGTAGCGATGATTGTGGCCTTTACCGACATCAATGAAGAACTGCTGGCATTAACGCCGCAGCTGAAAATAGTCTGTAAGCACGGCGTTGGCGTCGACAACATCAATCTGGAAGCGACGCGCGCACGCGGGATTTACGTCACTAATGTGCCGGATGCCAACAAACACGCGGTTGCCGATTTCGCTTTTGCTTTGATCCTCAACAGCGCGCGTCAGATCACTCAAGCCGCCATCGAAACCCGCGCCGGCAGCTGGCCGCGAATTTTTGCCACCGATGTCTACGGCAAAACGCTGGGCATCATCGGGCTGGGCAATATCGGCAAGCAGGTTGCGCTGCGCGCCAAAGGCTTCAACATGCGGGTGATCGCGTTTGATTTTTATCCCGATGAGCAGTTTGCTGCCGAGCACGGCATCGAATTCGTCACGCTGGATCAACTGACCGAAACCAGCGATTTCATCACCCTGCACATGCCGCTTACCGATAAAACGCATAATCTGTTTGATGCCGCGCGCCTCAAACGCATGAAGAAAACTGCCTTCCTGATTAATGCCTCACGCGGCGGCGTGGTGAACGAACAGGATCTCTATCAGGCGCTGCTGGATAACGTGATTGCCGGTGCGGCGGCTGATGTGTTTGTGCAGGAACCACTGACCGAGCATCCATTGTTCACGCTCTGCAACTTCATTCCTACTTCGCACATTGCCGGTTACACCGACGGCGCAATCAGCGCGATTGGTGAACGTTGCGTGTCGCAAATTGTGCAGTGCATCCAACAGGGCGAACGCCCAATCAACGTGATGAACGGGCTGGAATAACACGCCGCCTTTCTCTGTAACCCTTTTTCGAGTGGATAATTATTATGACTAACTCTGCGCGCTCGAGTCGTATCCGTTGGTGGATTGCTGGCCTGATGTGGCTGGCCATCGCCATTAATTACATTGACCGCACCGTGCTCTCGGCAGCGGCACCGCATCTGATCAAAGAGCTCGATATCAATCCTGAAATGATGGGCTTCATCATGGCGGCGTTCTTCTGGTCGTATGCGCTGTTGCAGATCCCGGCGGGCTGGTTCGCCGATCGCTTCGGTCAGAAAAAAGGCCTCGGCATCGCCGTCGGCTGGTGGTCAATCGCGACCATGGCGATGGGCCTCGCGACCGGATTTAAATCGCTGCTGGCGCTGCGTTTAGCCCTCGGCGTCGGTGAAGCCGCCGCCTATCCCAGCAACGCCGGTATCACCGCGCGCTGGTTCCCGGATCGTGAACGCGCCACGGTTTCTGGCCTGTTTGACAGCGCCTCCAAGTTTGGTGGTGCGGTGGCCATGCCGCTGATTGTCTTTATGATCGCCCTGTTCGACTGGCGTTTAACCTTCCTCGCCATTGGTGCGCTCGGCTTGTTCTGGGTGATTGCCTGGTACTTTATCTACGCCGAGAACCCGGAAGATCATAAGTCGATCAGTAAAGAAGAAGTGCGCTTCATCCGTGACGGCCAGGCGCAGAAGCACGGCGACAAAAGCGTGCGTCCAATGAAGTGGTACAAGCTGCTGCGCTACCGCAATATCTGGGCGATGTGCATTGGCTTCTTCACCATCAATTACACCTCCTATTTCTTTATCACCTGGCTGCCGACCTATCTGGTGAAAGATAAAGGCATGGACTTCCTCAAAATGGGGATGGTGGCCGCGCTGCCGCTGATCTGCGGCATGGTGATTGAAGTGCTGGCGGGTTGGGCATCGGATCGCATGGTGCATAACAAAGTGCTGTCGCTGACCGCCACACGCAAACTGTTCCTCACCATCGGCCTGCTGATGGCGCTGTGCATCGGCTTTGCTCCGTTCACCGATTCAGTGTTTATGACCGTGCTGCTGCTGTGTATCGCCAAATCAGGTACAACTGTGGCGGCATCACAAGTGTGGGCCTTGCCGGGTGATGTTGCGCCGCAAAACAGCGTGTCAATTGTGGCGGGCCTGCAGAATACCGTATCCAACATGGGCGGCGCGGTGGGACCGATCATTACCGGCGCGATTGTTGGCGCCACCGGTCATTTTACCTGGGCGCTGGTGTTCTCGGCGGTACTGGTGGTGATTGGCATCCTTAACTATCTGTTCCTGATGGGTAAAGTTGAACCTATCGTCGATGAGGAGCAGGTTTCACATTCACATTCCGTTGCAAGCGGCACGGCGCGGTAATCGGTTGGGTCGCCATCAATGGCGACCCAACGTTATTTACCGGCGATAAACAGCCGATAAGCTGCAATCACCGCGAGAAAATCTTCGACGCCGCAGAAAGAGAGGCTCTCTTCGTCGTAATAGGTCATGCCCTCTTCCATGCCGTCATCTTCCAGCGCCAGCTGGTTGGCACGAATCATCACCTCTTCTTCATCCAGCCACAGCGTGTATTCATGTCCAACGCGCTGCCACTGATTAATGGTGCCTTTCACCTGCTGGGCGGCGGCCTCAACCTCATCCAGCAACGGCAGATTGTCTTTGACCTCTTCGTTGAACCAATGCCCCACCGCTTCGTGGTCCATCGACATACGCACTTTGACCTGACCGGTCAAATCACGCAGAAATTCGTACTCCATGGGTTTGCCTCATACTGATGACGCGCCGTGCGGCACCGTGTTAGTGCATTTTGTGCGCAGCACGCTGAATAAAGTGGGATCGCGCTCGCATTATGCCTGGAGATGTCATCGGAAAAAAGGGCATAAAAAAAGGGACGATCTTCATCGTCCCCTTGTTCATCCCAAAAGCCGATTAAACGGCAGTCTGGAAGATCACGCTATCCGCTTTTTCAGTGTATTGCCCCAGCTGATCAAAGTTGAGGTAGCGATAAGTGTCAGCCGCGGTCTTATCAACCTGCAGCATGAACTGCTGATACTCGTCCGGCGTTGGCAGCTTGCCAAGCAGCGAAGCGACCGCCGCCAGTTCAGCTGACGCCAGGAAGACGTTCGCGCCGGTACCCAGACGGTTCGGGAAGTTACGGGTTGAGGTGGAAACCACCGTCGCGCCGTCCGCCACACGCGCCTGGTTACCCATGCACAGTGAACAGCCCGGAATCTCGATACGCGCACCGCTCTTACCGAAGACGCTGTAGTAGCCCTCTTCAGTCAGCTGGGCGGCGTCCATTTTGGTTGGCGGCGCAACCCACAAGCGGGTTGGCAGCTGGCCTTTATGGGCATCCAGCAGTTTACCGGCCGCGCGGAAGTGACCAATGTTGGTCATGCACGAACCGATAAACACTTCGTCGATCTTCTCGCCCTGCACGTCAGACAACCAACGCGCGTCGTCTGGATCGTTCGGTGCGCACAGAATCGGCTCTTTAATCTCAGCCAGATCGATGTCGATCACCGCCGCGTATTCCGCATCCGCATCGCCTTCCAGCAGTTGCGGATCGGCCAACCATTTCTGCATGCCTTCAATGCGGCGCTCCAGCGTACGACGATCGCCGTAGCCCTCCGAGATCATCCACTTCAGCAGCACGATGTTTGAGTTCAGGTACTCGATGATCGGCTCTTTATCCAGCTTGATGGTACAGCCAGCTGCAGAACGCTCAGCCGAGGCATCGGTTAGCTCAAATGCCTGCTCAACTTTCAGTTTCGGCAGACCTTCGATTTCCAGCACGCGGCCAGAGAAGATGTTTTTCTTACCTTTCTTCTCAACGGTCAGCAGGCCCGCTTTGATCGCGTACAGCGGAATAGCGTGTACCAGATCGCGCAGGGTGATGCCCGGCTGCATTTCGCCTTTGAAGCGCACCAGCACCGATTCCGGCATATCCAGCGGCATTACGCCGGTCGCTGCAGCAAACGCTACCAGACCAGAACCTGCCGGGAATGAAATACCGATTGGGAAACGGGTGTGCGAGTCACCGCCGGTACCAACGGTATCTGGCAGCAGCATACGGTTCAGCCAGCTGTGGATAACGCCATCGCCCGGACGCAGCGACACGCCGCCACGGTTCATGATGAAGTCTGGCAGCGTATGGTGCGTGGTCACGTCAACCGGCTTCGGATAGGCGGCGGTGTGACAGAATGACTGCATTACCAGGTCAGCGGAGAAGCCGAGGCACGCCAGGTCTTTCAGTTCATCACGGGTCATTGGACCGGTGGTGTCCTGAGAACCGACTGAGGTCATTTTGGGTTCGCAGTACGCGCCCGGACGAACGCCGTCTACGCCGCACGCACGGCCAACCATTTTCTGCGCCAGTGAGTAACCACGGGTGCTGGCGGCAACATCTTTGGCTTGCACGAACACATCACTGTGCGGCAGGCCCAATGACTCGCGCGCTTTGGTGGTCAGGCCACGACCGATGATCAGCGGAATACGACCGCCAGCACGGACTTCGTCCAGCAGCACGTCGGTTTTCAGTTCGAAGGTCGCCAGCACTTCATCAGTTTCGTGATTGCGCACTTCACCTTTGTATGGGTAAACGTCGATGACATCGCCCATGTTCAGACGATCAACGTCAAGCTCGATTGGCAAGGCACCCGCATCTTCCATGGTGTTGAAGAAGATTGGAGCGATTTTACCGCCGAGGCACAGACCGCCGCCCTTTTTGTTCGGCACGTAAGGGATATCGTCGCCCATAAACCACAGCACCGAGTTGGTGGCGGATTTACGCGAAGAACCGGTACCGACCACGTCGCCAACATAGGTCAGCGGGAAGCCTTTGGTCTGCAGTGCTTCGATCTGTTTGATCGGGCCAATGTTACCAGCATCGTCGGGTTCGATGCCTTCACGGGCGTTTTTCAGCATTGCCAGCGCGTGCAGTGGAATATCCGGACGTGACCATGCATCCGGCGCCGGAGAGAGGTCGTCGGTGTTGGTTTCGCCGGTCACTTTGAACACGGTGGTGGTAATTTTTTCAGCCAGTTTTGGACGCTTCAGGAACCATTCGGCATCGGCCCAGGACTGGATAATTTTTTTCGCGTGTGGGTTACCCGCTTTGGCTTTCTCTTCGACATCGTAGAAGTTATCGAACATCAGCAGCGTGTGAGACAGGGCTTCGGCAGCGATCGGTGCTAAGGCTTCATCTTCTAACGCTTCAATCAGCGCATGGATGTTATAACCGCCCTGCATGGTGCCCAGCAGCTCAACGGCTTTTTCGCGAGTAACCAGAGGAGAGTGGGCTTCGCCCTTAGTGACAGCTGCCAGGAAACCGGCTTTAACATACGCCGCTTCATCAACACCTGGTGGAACACGATTGACCAACAGGTCGGTAAGGAATTCTTCTTCACCCGCTGGCGGGTTTTTTAGCAGTTCAACCAGCGCGGCCATCTGGGAAGCATCTAACGGCTTAGGTACGATTCCCTGGGCAGCACGCTCGGCAACGTGCTTACGGTATTCTTCTAGCACGACGTTCTCCTCGCTCTCATTGTATAGCTTTCCGGTGCACCCCTTGATGCTGTCGAACAGTAGGGTGAGGTGCCCGGTTCCGCGTGGGGCAGCATAGCAGCATTTCGCCTGATTGTTAATCTGTTTACAAAAAAGCAACATCCGTGCGTTTTTTAGCAGCTTCATCTGCAAATTGAGCGGGATCACATAAAAAAGCAGGCTTTGAAAGCCTGCTAGTTCTCATTTTCGGAGGAGAGTTTTAACGATCCACCAGCACAAACTCGCTGTCGTTATAGCGTTCACCCAGAATGTTTTTCTCACTAAACAACTCATCCAGCGTGGCAACATCCGCATGACGTAATGCTAAATCGGCGGCGCCGCAGTTCTGTTCCAGATGGGCGATTTTGCTGGCACCGGGAATCGGCACAATATACTCGCCTTTGGCCAGCACCCACGCCAACGCCAGCTGAGCGGCGGTTACGTCATAACCTGCAGCCATCTCAGTGAGCTGATTCACTAACTTTTGGTTATGCGCCTGCGCATCCTGCTGAAAACGCGGCAGTGAACGACGGAAATCATCTTCCGCTAAGGTTGAGGAGGCCGGGAATTTCCCGGTGAGGAAGCCGCGACCCAGCGGGCTATACGGAACAAAGCCGACGTTCAGTTCACGGCAGGTAGCGAGGACATCTTGCTCCGGATCGCGTGACCACAGCGAATATTCGCTTTGCAGCGCTGAAATCGGATGCACCGCATGCGCACGGCGCAAGGTGGCGGATGAAACCTCAGACAACCCGAGATACTTCACCTTCCCTTCCCGCACCAGATCGGCCATCACGCCCACCACCTCTTCAATCGGCACCGCCGGATCGAGACGATGCTGATAAAGCAGTTCGATGGTTTCCACTCCGAGACGTTGCAAAGATCCTTCGACCGCACGTCGAATATGCGCCGGATCGCTATTCACCCCAGTAATTCGTTCCCAACCTTCTCCCTGATCGGTAATGCGAAAACCAAACTTGGTGGCGACTTTGATATCGCTGCGCCCTTTTATTGCTTTTGCCAACAAGCTCTCGTTGGTGAATGGACCATATACTTCTGCGGTATCAAGGAAATTCACGCCCAGCTCAAACGCCCGTGCCAGCGTGTTCAGCGCCTGTTTTTCATCGTTCTGCCCATAGGCGAAACTCATGCCCATGCAGCCTAATCCCAGCGCCGAAACCTCTAATCCCTGATTGCCTAATTGACGTTGTTGCATTGTTTAATCCTCTTCGCTGTTGGTGTTAATGTTATAAACCTCAGCAATCGCGGCAACAATTGAGGCATTTTTGCCGATTTAGTGAGTAAAACTCAGTAATGAATAAATACCGTGCGTCTATGCAGGAACTGGAGATGTTTGCTGCCATCGCGCAGCATCTGAGCTTTCGTAAAGCAGCGGAGGAGCGCAATGTCACACCTTCCAGCCTAAGCCACGCGATGCGCCATTTCGAAGCGCGTTTAGGTGTGCGGCTGCTCAATCGCACCACGCGCAAAGTGGCGCTCACCGAAGCCGGTGAACGCTTTTTACAGCGCATTCAGCCTGCGCTTGCCGATCTGTCGCAAGCGGTGGATGAGCTCAACGACTGGCGCAGCGATCCACGCGGCGTATTGCGCATTAGCATGCCGCGATCGGCGGAAGCGCTGTTCTTCGATACGCTTATTTTGCCGTTCTTACTGCGCTATCCCGAGATTACGCTGGAGATCGACAGCAACGATTCTCTGCTGGATATCGTAGAGGCCGGATTTGATGCCGGCGTGCGCTATGGCGACGTGCTGGCGCAGGATATGGTGGCGGTGCCGTTTGGCGCAGCGATGCGGGCGCTGGCGGTGGCGAGCCCGGCGTTTATTGCGCAGCATGGCGCGCCACAGCAACCGGCTGAGCTGCTGCAGTTTCCCTGCATTGAGCGACGCTTTCCCAGTGGACGACGTTATCGCTGGGAATTCTGGCAGGATGGCCGCAAACAGGAAGTGGCGGTAAAAGGATCGTTGGTGCTGGATAACAATGAGCGGATATTACAGGCAGCGCGCGCGGGCGTAGGCATTGCCTTTCTGCATGAAGGTACGGTACGGGAAGATTTAATTCGCGGTGAGTTAGTGGAAATACTGGCGAACTTCACTCAGGTAGAAGAAGGATTCTGGCTCTATTATCCGAGTCGTAAATATCTTTCTGCGCCATTGAGACATTTTATTGATTGGCTTAAAGAAATCAACCTTTAATTAAAAACATCCATTACGCGTTCTATTTAAATGGTTAGATAATATATAAATCCATTAATTATAAATAATTTAAAAATTAAGATGAAATAAAAGAAGTTTGGCGTAGACTGCCTGCGGGCGCTTGAGGCAACTTGCTTCAAGCTGAAAAGATTGAGGTGGGTTGTGGAGCGTAAAACCGTGCAGTTAACTTTCATTAACCGCACGGGCAAGCGAACTACCCTACACGTCAGAAATGTCAGGGTAGTCGCTTGCTCGTGCTAAATCAAGAGGAACGTGACTATGAAGTCAATATTCAGCAAGCTGATTATCAGCGGGCTCATTCTATTAGGATTGTGTCTGGTTAATCGCAGCTCACTCTGTGAATTACGATTACGGATATTCACTGCTGAATAATCGGCTGTTATGGCTTACGAAGCACAACAGTAAAACTTCACTAGCGGGAGTTCGCTCCCGCTATTCCGGCATGACTCACAAAGTAGCTCATGCGCCTTTTTTACTTGTTTATTTAAATAGAAGCCGTAATAAAAAACGGCTCCATAAAGGAGCCGTTAATTTATTCAAAGCGCAAACTTATTTCTTTTTCGCTTTTGGGTTCGGCAGGTCAGTGATGCTACCTTCGAACACTTCGGCAGCCAGGCCGACAGACTCATGCAGCGTTGGGTGCGCGTGAATGGTCAGAGCGATATCTTCGGCATCACAGCCCATTTCAATCGCCAGACCGATTTCACCCAGCAGCTCGCCGCCGTTGGTACCGACAATCGCACCACCGATAACACGGTGAGTTTCTTTGTCGAAGATCAGTTTGGTCATACCGTCTGCACAATCAGAAGCGATAGCACGGCCTGAAGCCGCCCACGGGAAGGTGGACACTTCGTAGCTGATGCCTTTCTCTTTGGCTTCTTTCTCGGTCAGACCAACCCAGGCAACTTCTGGCTCGGTGTAAGCAATGGATGGGATCACTTTCGGGTCGAAGTAGTGCTTCAGGCCCGAGATCACTTCCGCCGCGACGTGGCCTTCGTGCACACCTTTGTGCGCCAGCATTGGCTGACCCACGATGTCACCGATAGCATAGATGTGCGGTACGTTGGTGCGCATCTGCTTGTCGACGCGGATGAAGCCGCGATCGTCCACTTCCACGCCTGCTTTACCAGCATCAAGGCCTTTACCGTTCGGTACGCGACCAATCGCCACCAGCACCGCGTCGTAACGCTGTGCATCGGCTGGTGCTTTTTTGCCTTCCATCGATACGTAGATACCGTCGTCTTTCGCTTCAACAGCGGTGACTTTGGTTTCCAGCATCAGGTTGAATTTCTTGCTGATACGCTTGGTGAAGACTTTCACCACGTCTTTATCGGCAGCCGGGATCACCTGGTCGAACATCTCAACCACGTCAATCTCTGAACCCAACGCTTTATAAACGGTGGCCATTTCCAGACCGATGATACCGCCGCCCATTACCAGCAGACGCTTCGGCACTTCTTTCAGTTCCAGCGCATCGGTAGAGTCCCACACGCGCGGATCGTTGTGCGGAATGAATGGCAGTTCGATTGGACGAGAACCGGCCGCGATGATCGCGTTATCGAAGTTAATGGTGGTTGCGCCACCTTCACCTTCAACCACCAGCGTGTTAGCACCGGTGAATTTGCCGAGGCCAGTGACCACTTTCACTTTACGACCTTTCGCCATACCCGCAAGGCCGCCAGTGAGCTGGTTAATAACTTTCTCTTTCCACGAACGAATTTTGTCGATGTCAGTTTGCGGCTGGCCAAACACGATACCGTGCTCTTCCAGGGCTTTTGCTTCGTCGATCACTTTGGCGACGTGCAGCAGCGCTTTTGACGGGATACAGCCTACGTTCAGACAAACACCGCCGAGGGTGCTGTAACGCTCAACGATTACGGTTTCCAGACCTAAATCAGCGCAACGGAAGGCTGCAGAGTAACCTGCAGGACCTGCCCCAAGTACCACGACTTGAGTTTTAATCTCTGTACTCATCATGACCTCTTGTTTGATTACCGGCAGTCAGGAGAAAGCTTTTCCCAAGCTCTAATGCCCTATATCCGCCGGGACATTTCACCGCGAGAGTTTACAGAATTGTTAACAAACTGCCAACCGCGGCAACATTGAATGCTTACAACAAGGCCGGCTTTCGCCGGCCTTGATTAACTTCACATCACCAGACGGCGAATGTCGGACAGTGTGTTATTGATGATGGTGATAAAGCGCGCACCATCAGCACCGTCGATCACGCGGTGGTCGAAGGAGAGTGAGATCGGCATCATCAGACGCGGCTCAAACTCTTTACCGTTCCACACCGGCTCCATCGCTGACTTGGAAACACCGAGGATAGCCACTTCCGGCGCGTTGACGATTGGCGCGAAGTGCGTGGTGCCCAGGCCGCCAAGGCTGGAGATGGTGAAGCAACCGCCCTGCATATCGCCAGCGGTCAGCTTGCCATCACGCGCTTTCTTGGAAATCGCCATCAGCTCGCGGGACAGTTCAGTAATGCCTTTCTTGTTCACATCTTTGAACACTGGAACCACCAGACCGTTTGGCGTATCAACCGCCACACCGATGTTGATGTATTTCTTCAGCGTCAGTTTCTGTGCATCTTCAGACAGTGAACTGTTGAAGCGTGGCATCTGCTCAAGAGCAGCGGCAACGGCTTTCATGATGAACACCACTGGCGTGAATTTCACATCCAGTTTGCGTTTCTCAGCTTCGGCATTCTGCTGTTTGCGGAACGCTTCCAGGTCGGTGATATCGGTTTTGTCGAAGTGCGTAACGTGCGGGATAACCACCCAGTTACGGCTCAGGTTGGCACCCGAGATTTTCTGGATACGGCCCAGTTCCACTTCTTCGATTTCGCCGAACTTGCTGAAGTCCACTTTCGGCCAAGGCAACAGACCTGGCAGGCTTCCGCCGCTGGCTGCTGCAGCCGGAGCCGCTTCAGCGCGTTTCACCGCATCTTTAACGTAAGTCTGCACGTCTTCTTTCAGGATACGACCTTTACGGCCGGTGCCTTTGACTTTCGCCAGATTCACACCGAACTCGCGCGCCAGGCGACGAATCACCGGCGTGGCGTGTACATAAGCGTCGTTCTCAGCAAACTCGCCTTTCGCATCGGCTTTCGCTGCTGCTGGGGCCGCTGCAGGTTTCGCTGCTTCTGCCGCTGGAGCCGCTTCCTGCTTAGCAGCAGGCGCCGCAGCCGGTGCAGCGCCTTCCACTTCGAACACCATGATCAGTTTACCGGTGCTGACTTTATCGCCAGTCGCCACTTTCAACTCTTTCACGGTACCGGCGAACGGTGCAGGCACTTCCATTGAGGCTTTGTCACCTTCAACCACGATCAGGGATTGCTCAGCAGCGACTTTGTCGCCTACTTTCACCAGGATCTCGGTGACTTCAACTTCATCGCCACCAATGTCCGGCACGTTGACGTCTTTCGCGCCAGAAGCCGCAGGAGCTGCAGCTGGTGCGGCTTCCTGTTTGGCTGCTGGAGCGGCAGCGGCTGGCGCTGCGCCTTCTGCTTCAAACACCATGATCAGTGAACCGGTGATCACTTTATCGCCGGTGGCGATTTTGATCTCTTTCACCACGCCCGCGAACGGTGCCGGGACTTCCATTGAGGCTTTGTCGCCTTCAACGGTGATCAGCGACTGCTCAGCGGCAACTTTGTCGCCAACTTTGACCAGGATCTCAGTGACTTCAACTTCGTCGCCGCCGATGTCCGGTACGTTGACCTCTTTGCTGACCGCAGCAGCAGCGGCTGCTGGAGCAGGAGCGGCTTCCGCTTTCTTCTCTTCGGCTGGCGCTGGCGCCGCTTCTGCGGCACCTTCAGCTTCAAAGATCATGATCAGTTTGCCGGTTTCTACTTTGTCGCCGGTAGAGATTTTGATCTCTTTAACCACGCCCGCCTGCGGCGAAGGCACTTCCATGGAGGCTTTATCGCCTTCCACGGTGATCAGCGACTGTTCAGCTTCAACTTTGTCGCCCACCTTGACCAGGATTTCGGTGACTTCAACTTCGTCTGCCCCGATGTCCGGTACGTTAATTTCGATAGCCATTACTCTCTTACCTCTTAAGCCAGACGCGGGTTAACTTTATCGGCGTCGATATTGAACTTGGTGATTGCTTCTGCCACCACTTTCTTATCGATTTCGCCGCGTTTAGCCAGCTCACCCAGCGCAGCCACAACCACATACGATGCATCCACTTCGAAGTGGTGACGCAGGTTTTCACGGCTATCGGAACGACCGAAGCCATCGGTACCCAACACGCGATAATCGCTAGAAGGTACGTAGCTGCGAACCTGTTCTGCGAACAGCTTCATGTAGTCGGTTGAAGCGACGGCCGGTGCTTCGTTCATCACCTGAGCGATGTACGGAACGCGCGGGGTTTCTGTTGGATGCAGCATGTTCCAGCGCTCGCAATCCTGACCATCACGCGCCAGCTCGGTGAACGAGGTCACGCTGTAGACGTCAGAACCGATGCCGTAATCTTTCGCCAGGATCTGCGCGGCTTCACGCACGTGACGCAGAATTGAACCTGAACCCAGCAGCTGCACTTTGCCTTTGCTACCGTCTACGGTTTCCAGCTTATAGATACCCTTACGGATACCCTCTTCCGCACCCTGCGGCATCGCAGGCATGTGGTAGTTTTCGTTCAGCGTGGTGATGTAGTAGTAGATGTTTTCCTGCGCTTCGCCGTACATACGCACCAGACCATCTTGCATGATGACCGCAATTTCGTAAGCGTAAGACGGATCGTAAGAGATACAGTTCGGGATAGTCAGTGACTGAATGTGGCTGTGACCATCTTCGTGCTGCAGACCTTCGCCGTTCAGGGTAGTACGACCTGAAGTACCGCCAACCAGGAAGCCGCGTGCCTGCATATCGCCGGCCAGCCACATCAGATCGCCGATGCGCTGGAAGCCGAACATCGAGTAATAGATGTAGAAAGGAATCATCGGCAGGTTGTTGGTGCTGTAAGAGGTCGCCGCAGCCAGCCAGGATGAACCTGCGCCCAGCTCGTTGATCCCTTCCTGCAGAATCTGGCCTTTCTCGTCTTCTTTATAGTAAGCAACCTGCTCGCGGTCCTGCGGGGTGTACTGCTGACCGTTCGGGCTGTAGATACCAATCTGACGGAACAGACCTTCCATACCGAAGGTACGCGCTTCGTCCGCGAGGATCGGAACCAGACGATCTTTGATCGACTTGTTCTTCAGCATCACGTTCAGGGCACGCACGAAAGCGATAGTGGTTGAGATCTCTTTGTTCTGCTCTTCCAGCAGTGGACGGAACTCTTCCAGCGTAGGCATTTCCAGCTTCTCGCTGAACTCCGCCTGACGCGTTGGCAGGTAGCCGCCCAACTTCTCACGCTGACCGTGCAGATAGTTGTACTCTTCAGACCCTTTCTCGAAGGTGACGTATGGCAGCTCTTCGATTTTATCGTCGGCAACCGGCACATTGAAGCGGTCGCGGATGTAGCGAACGCCATCCATGTTCATCTTCTTAACCTGGTGCGCGATGTTTTTACCTTCGGCAGTGTCACCCATACCATAACCTTTGATGGTATGTGCCAGAATCAGCGTTGGCTGACCTTTGGTGTCCTGCGCTTTTTTCAGTGCAGCATAGACTTTCTTCGGATCGTGGCCGCCGCGGTTCAGCGCGAAGATCTCTTCGTCTGACCAGTCTTTTACCAGAGCTGCGGTTTCCGGATATTTACCGAAGAAGTGCTCACGCACGTACGCGCCGTTACGGGATTTGAAGGTCTGGTAATCGCCATCAACGGTTTCGTTCATCAGCTGAATCAGCTTGCCGCTGGTGTCCTGACGCAGCAGTTCATCCCAGCGACCGCCCCAAATCACTTTGATCACGTTCCAGCCAGCGCCGGCAAAGATGCCTTCCAGCTCGTTGATGATCTTACCGTTACCGGTGACCGGGCCATCCAGACGCTGCAGGTTACAGTTGATGATGAACACCAGATTGTCCAGCTTCTCACGGGTGGCGATGGTGATCGCACCTTTGGATTCCGGCTCATCCATCTCGCCATCACCGAGGAAGGCGTAAACGGTTTGTGCTGATGTGTCTTTCAGACCACGGTGTTCCAGATACTTCAGGAATTTCGCCTGATAGATCGCGTTCAATGGACCCAGGCCCATTGAAACGGTTGGGAACTGCCAGAAGTCCGGCATCAGTTTCGGGTGCGGATAAGAAGAGAGACCTTTACCCTGCACTTCCTGACGGAAGTTGTTCATTTGATCTTCGCTCAGACGACCTTCAAGGAAGGCGCGCGCGTAGATACCTGGAGAAATGTGACCCTGGAAGAAAACCAGATCGCCGCCGTCTTTGTCGCTACGAGCGCGGAAGAAGTGGTTAAAGCACACTTCATAAATGGTCGCGGAAGATTGGAAGGAGGACATATGGCCGCCCAGCTCCAGATCTTTCTTCGACGCACGCAGCACCGACATGATGGCGTTCCAACGAATTGCGGAACGGATACGACGTTCAAGAGAGGTGTTGCCCGGATAGTCCGGCTCATCTTCAACTGCAATAGAGTTAATGTAGTTGCTGATTGCAGAGGAACCTGCGGCAACTTTCACGCCACCTTTGCGTGCTGCACTCATTACCTGATCAATCAGATACTGCGCGCGCTCAACACCTTCTTCACGGATGACCGATTCGATCGCTTGTAGCCAATCACGAGTTTCGATCGGATCCACGTCATTCTGTAAACGTTCTGACATGGGGTGTATTCCTTATCTGTGTCTAATACGTTGAAATTATCAGGAGCCTGTCTGCTTGTGCTTTGCTTCTGGTTCACAGCACAAGAAGACAGGCCCGTCGTGTTTTCCGCACGTTCGTTGCCGTGCGTTATTCCTTACGTTGCTGTAAACGACGCAGGGAGCGTTCACGACGACTCTGCTCCCGACTTCTATCCAGCAAGATTTCCTCAATGAACGCCAGGTGACGATGAGATGCCTCGCGTGCTTGTTCTGGCTCACGCGCCACAATCGCCTCGTAGATACTGGCGCGGTGACCGCTCACTTTCGCCAGCATTTCCCGACGAGCGTAGAGCAATTCAAAATTCTGACGGACGTTTTGTTCCAGCATAGGGCCCATGGAACGCAGCAGATGCAGCAGCACCACATTATGGGCTGCTTCTGTGACAGCGATCTGATACTTCATCACTGCATCGGCTTCGGCGTCGAGATCGCCGCTGTCCTGTGCCTGCTGAATATGAACATGGCAGTCGCGGATGCGCTGCAGATCTTCATCGGTTCCCCGCAGTGCCGCGTAATAGGCAGCAACGCCTTCCAGCGCGTGGCGGGTTTCCAGCAGGTCAAACTGAGATTCTGGATGTTCGGCAAGCAGACCGACCAGCGGGTCGCTCAGGCTTTGCCAGAGATTTTTTTGGACGAAGGTGCCACCACCCTGACGACGTAGCAGCAGGCCTTTAGCTTCCAGGCTCTGAATCGCTTCGCGCAGGGATGGACGTGAGACATCAAACTGTTTCGCCAGTTCACGCTCAGGGAGCAGTTTTTCACCCGGCTGGAGCGTCCCTTCCATAATGAGGGATTCCAGCTGCTGCTCAATCGCATCGGAGAGCTTGGGTTGGCGAATTTTACTGTAGGCCATCTTCCCTTCTTATCAGCCAAACGTCCGGAGTAAATTGGTAATACCAATTGAAAAATGGTGCCGGTAAAGTAACAAAGTATTCACCTTGTGTCTATATGGCGGGCTTCACACTTCCGGGGGCGATAGCAATGGCGCTGCACTAACTTACCGGAATAAGGTAGGAAAATGTTGGCCTGTAGCAAATGTTAAATAATTGTGTTTTTACCAAACCTTACACTGAGTTAGCGGAGTCAACGCGGCATAACCATAAGCGAAAGCTATTCGTGTTCACGGTTTTTTCATGGCAGAAATAATGCGACGGGCGCGCAGAGGATGCTGCTGCTTTTTCAGTCATCTCTCAGCACAAAAAGCAAAAGCAGGTGCAAACTGACGCGCTTATCACTATTCTGAACGCCGTGGTAGCTCATGCATGCACACAGCACGCCAGATACCGTAAAGAAAAGAATACATTAGGGTAAACAGCCTTACAGTGCGCGCACTGCAGGTGCACAATAACAACATCACGAGGTTTGTATGGAACAACAGCATGGCGACACGCTGCATCGCGGCTTAAAGAATCGCCATATTCAGCTGATTGCGCTGGGCGGAGCCGTAGGTACTGGCCTGTTTCTGGGCAGCGCATCAGTGATTAAATCGGCCGGTCCTGCCGTGATTCTCGGTTACGCGATCGCCGGTTTTATTGCCTTTCTGATTATGCGCCAACTGGGCGAAATGGTGGTTGAAGAGCCGGTTGCCGGCAGCTTCAGCCACTTCGCCTACAAATACTGGGGCAACTTCGCCGGTTTCGCCTCGGGCTGGAACTACTGGGTGCTGTATGTGCTGGTGGCGATGGCTGAGCTGACCGCCGTAGGCAAATACGTGCAGTTCTGGTGGCCAGATTTCCCAACCTGGGCCACGGCTGCCATCTTCTTTGTGCTGATCAACGCCATCAACCTGACCAACGTGAAAGTGTTTGGTGAGATGGAGTTCTGGTTCGCGATTATCAAAGTGGTCGCGGTCATCGGTATGATCCTGTTCGGTGGCTGGTTGCTGTTTAGCGGCAACGGTGGCCCACAAGCAAGCGTCAGCAACCTGTGGGATCAGGGCGGCTTCCTGCCACATGGCATGACCGGGCTGGTGATGATGATGGCGATCATTATGTTCTCGTTTGGTGGTTTAGAGCTGGTGGGTATCACTGCCGCAGAAGCCGACAATCCACAAGAGAGCATTCCAAAAGCCACCAATCAGGTGCTGTGGCGTATCCTGATTTTCTATATCGGTTCACTGGCGGTGCTGCTGTCGCTGCTGCCGTGGACGCGCGTAACGGCGGATACCAGCCCGTTCGTGCTGATCTTCCATGAGCTGGGCGATGCCTTTGTGGCCAACGCGCTGAACGTGGTGATCCTGACGGCGGCGCTGTCGGTCTACAACAGCTGCGTTTATTGCAACAGCCGCATGCTGTTCGGCCTCGCGCAACAGGGCAACGCGCCGAAAGCGCTGCTGAAAGTTGATAGCCGTGGCGTGCCGGTCGCGACCATTCTGGTCTCAGCCGTAGCGACCCTGCTGTGCGTACTGATCAACTACCTGATGCCAGGCGAAGCCTTTGGCCTGCTGATGGCGCTGGTGGTCTCTGCGCTGGTGATCAACTGGGCGATGATCAGCCTCGCGCACCTGAAATTCCGTAAGAAGAAAGACCAGCAAGGTGTGACCACGCGCTTCAAAGCGGTGCTCTATCCGCTGGGTAACTGGATCTGCCTGGTGTTCCTCGCCGGTGTGCTGGTGATCATGCTGATGACGCCGGGTATGGCGATTTCGGTCTGGCTGATTCCGGTTTGGCTGGTGATTCTGGCTATCGGTTACACCATCAAGAACAAACTACAGAAAGCGTAATGTTGTTCTCTGCCCGGTACGCCGTTGCCGGGCAGCACTTCTGATCTGGCTCACACTTTTCCCCGCCCGCGCGTTTTGTCCATCTACCCGACCATTTGCTCCCCAGCAGATTACTGATTTAGCACAGATAATTCCTGCTCATCATATCGCTGGAGACGATCAATGAAAGGAGCAGCCCTCTCGTTCAGGGAGAAACTGGGATATGGCATGGGCGATGCCGGATGCAACATGATTGGCGGTGCCATCATGTTGTTCCTCAATTATTTCTACACTGATGTATTCGGTTTAGCCCCGGCGCTGGTCGGCACGCTGTTGCTGTCAGTGCGCGTACTCGACGCGGTTACCGATCCGATCATGGGCGCGATTGCCGACCGCACGCAAAGCCGCTGGGGCCGTTTTCGCCCGTGGCTGCTGTGGGTTTCCGTGCCTTACGTGCTGTTCAGCGTGTTGATGTTTACCACGCCGGAGTGGAGCTACGACAACAAGGTCATCTGGGCATTTGTCACCTACTTCCTGATGTCACTCACTTACACCGCCATCAACATTCCTTACTGCTCTCTGGGCGGCGTGATTACCAACGATCCGGGTGAGCGCGTTTCCTGTCAGTCTTATCGCTTTGTAATGGTGGGGATTGCCACGCTGATCCTCTCACTTTCGCTGCTGCCGATGGCCGAATGGTTTGGCGGCGACAACAAAGCGCGCGGCTATCAACTGGCGATGAGCGTGCTGGCGCTGATTGGTCTGGTGATGTTCCTGTTCTGCTTTGCCACGGTGCGTGAGCGCATTCGCCCTGCCACGCCAAGCAACGATGATTTGAAACAAGACCTGCGCGACGTATGGAAAAACGATCAGTGGGTGCGCATTCTGCTGCTGACCTTCTGCAACGTCTGCCCCGGTTTTATCCGCATGGCCGCCACCATGTATTACGTCACCTGGGTGATGGGGCAATCAACGCACTTTGCCACGCTGTTTATCAGCCTTGGCGTGATCGGCATGATGTTTGGCAGCACGCTGGCGAAAATCCTCACCGATCGCTGGTGCAAGCTCAAGGTGTTCTTCTGGACCAACATCGCGCTGGCACTGTTCTCCTGCGGCTTCTACTGGATTGATCCACACGCCACCGTCGCGGTGGTGATCGCCTACTTCCTGCTGAATATCCTGCATCAAATTCCGTCGCCGCTGCATTGGTCGCTAATGGCCGACGTGGATGATTACGGCGAATGGAAAACCGGCAAACGCATCACCGGTATGAGCTTCTCCGGCAACCTGTTCTTCCTCAAAGTGGGGCTGGCGGTTGCCGGGGCGATGGTCGGTTTCCTGCTGTCAATTTACGGTTACGATGCTGGCGCAAAACAGCAGGCACCTAACGCCATAAACGGCATCATGCTGCTGTTCACGGTGATTCCGGGCGTTGGATATCTGATCACCGCCGGCGTAGTGCGTTTAATGAAAGTGGATCGCAACTTAATGCGTACGATTCAGGCCGATCTGGCGCTGCGCCGTGCCCATTCACACCACGAATCCCCTATCGCGTCCTCTGCGACTGCGCAACCTGGAGAGATCAAATGAGCTGGCCCAATCCTTTTATTACTCAACGCGCCGATCCCTTTATTCTGCGCCATGCCGATGGCTACTACTTTATCGCCTCGGTGCCGGAATATGACCGACTGGAGATTCGCTATGCCTCGACGCTGGCTGGCCTGATTGAGGCAGAAGCGGTAACGGTGTGGCACAAGCCGGATACCGGCCCGTTCAGCGCGCTGATTTGGGCGCCGGAGTTGCATCACATCAACGGGCAATGGGTGATCTATTTCGCCGCCGCACCGACGCGTGCAATTAAAGATGGCCTGTTCCAGCACCGCATGTATGCGCTGGTATGTAATGATGCCGACCCGCTAAGCGGTAACTGGCAGCCCTGCCGCCGCGTACATACGCCCATCGACTCCTTCTCTCTCGATGCGACGTATTTCCAGCATCAAGGCAAACACTGGTATCTGTGGGCGCAAAAAGATCCGGCGATTCCCGGAAACTCCAACCTGTATCTCGCTGAGTTACTCAATCCGTGGACGTTGAAAAGCGCCCCGCTGATGTTGAGCCGACCGGAATATGAATGGGAGTGCGCGGGATTTAGCGTCAACGAAGGACCGGCGGTAATTCAGCATGGCGACAAGCTGTTTGTCACCTATTCCGCTAGCGCGACTGATGAAAATTATTGCCTGGGAATATTAAGCATTGATGTGTTAGCCGATCCGCTCAACATCAGCGCCTGGCATAAGTCCGCGCGGCCGGTATTTGCCACCAGCTGGGATAATCAGCAATACGGACCAGGACACAACAGCTTTACGGTGGATGAAGCGGGAAGAGCGGTGCTGGTGTATCACGCGCGCAATTACACCGAAATTGAGGGCGATCCGCTATGGGATCCGAATCGCCATACGCGTTTGAAATACTTTGACTGGCGCGAAGACAGCACACCGGATTTCGGCGTGCCGCCCGCCGATCACACCAGCGTGCCGTAGATAGTCAACAGCGCGACCACCACCACCAGCACCAGAGAAATACGTTTCGCCAACGCCACCGCAACCCGTGGCGTTTCGACTTTATCCATGTGCGGATCGCGTGCCAGCGAGAACTGCGCCAGGCTGGTCAGCACCTGATATTGCGGGCGATGCAGATCGCCCAACGCGGCAAACCAGGCTGGCAGCGCACGTTCGCCGTGGCCGAGCAGCGCGTAAGCCACGCCGGCCAAACGCACCGGGATCCAGTCCAGCACATGCAGCAGACGATCAACGCCAGACTGCGAGCGCTCCAGCGGCGAATGATGTTTGGCCAGCCAACTCTGCCAGGCGCGCAGAAACGCATAACCCACCAGCAGCACCGGGCCGTAAGGTCCGCCGACCACAAACCAGAACAGCGGAGCAAGATAGAAACGGAAGTTAATCCAAATCAGCGCGTTTTGCAGTTCACGCAGGAACTCGCGCTCGCTGCACTCGACCGGCACACCGTGAATCAGCGTCAGTTCGGCCGCCATCGCCTGATGCGCCGCTTCATCGTCATGACTCGCGGCTTTGAGATAACTGTGATAGTGCAGTCGCACCGAACCCGCGCCGATACACAGCAATCCCACCACAATCCAGAACAACAGTTGCGCCACGCCAAACAGAATGCCTTTCAGGCTCCACACCACCAGCCAGACGATCAGCATCGCTATCACTGTCATCATCAGCGTGCGCAGCAGGGAAAAACGCTGGCGGCCACGAAACAGCGGCTCAAGCCGATGGTCCAGTTGCCAATGCTCACCCAACTTAAAAAGGCGTTCCCAACCTAAAACTAATAACAAGCTAAACAACGTCATACCCGCTCCTGCTGTCTCAGGGATTCTCCTGCCTGATGGATTCTTTATAGCGCAACCAGTCAAAAGAGGAACCGGGATCGGTTTTCCGCTCTGGTGCGATATCGCTATGGCCGGTGATGCGCGCAGGCGTCAACGGATAGTGCTGCAACAGCAGGTGAGTCACCTGTTGCAAAGTCGCGTACTGCGCATCGGTATAGGGCAGCGTGTCGGTGCCTTCCAGTTCAATGCCCATGGAAAAATCGTTGCAGCTTTCACGCCCTTCAAACTGCGACACGCCGGCATGCCAGGCGCGCTGATCGAAAGAGACGTATTGCACCAGCTCGCCGTCGCGGCGGATTAAACAGTGCGCCGCCACGCGTAAATGGGCGATATCAGCAAAATAGGGATGCGCATCGGCAGGCAACGTGCCGGTAAACAAGCGATCGATCCACGGCCCGCCAAACTCACCGGGCGGTAAGCTGATGTTATGAATCACCAACAGCGAAGGCACTTCATCATTTGGACGCTGATTGAAGTGTGGTGAAGGTACTTTACGCGCGCTGGTAATCCAGCCCTCTTCCAGTTTCATGCTGTTAAATCCTAAGCAAAATCAGGCTGAGAATAACATGTTTCACCCAGCAGACTTGCGACTTAATGCGCCGATGCAGGTGAGTTCAGGATACTAAACATTTCACCGCGAGCAACTGGCAATGACCGATAAATCAGGCTAAGGTGAGCGCACAAAATCTCGTCTTGTGGAGTGGCAAAACCATGGCAACGCGTCGTTACGATCCCGATCATCGCCGTCAGGAACTGATTAAACGTATTGAACAGGATATCCCGGAAGCCGTTGCCCGGGCGCTTCAGGAGGATTTAGGCGGCGAAGTGGACGCGGATCGCGATATCACCGCGTTGCTGCTGCCGGCAGAAAAACAGGCGGTGGCAAAAGTCATCACCCGTGAAACAGGTGTTTTTTGTGGTAAACGCTGGGTGGAAGAAGTCTTTATCCAGCTTGGCAATAAAGTCACTCTTACCTGGCATGTTGAAGATGGACAAACAATGGTTGCCGATCAGCTGCTGTTCGAGCTTACCGGTCCGGCGCGCCTGCTGTTAACCGCAGAGCGCACCGCGCTCAATTTCGTGCAAACGCTGTCCGGCGTGGCCACCGAGGTCAGCCGTTATGTCGCCCTGCTGGCGGGCAGCGAAACTCAGCTGCTTGATACGCGCAAGACCTTGCCAGGCCTGCGTACCGCGCTGAAATATGCAGTGCTGTGCGGTGGCGGTAACAACCATCGTTTAGGCCTGTCGGATGCTTTTCTTATCAAAGAGAACCACATTATCGCCAGCGGCTCGGTGCGTAACGCCGTAGAAAAAGCGCTGTGGCTGTCGCCTGATGTGCCGGTAGAAGTTGAAGTCGAATCGCTGACGGAACTGCAGGATGCCATCGATGCTGGAGCGGACATCATCATGCTCGACAACTTCAGCCTTGAGATGATGCATGAAGCGGTTGCGCTAACGAATAAGCGCGCGCTGCTGGAAGTCTCTGGCAACGTAACCGAAACCACGCTGCCGCAAATTGCGCAGACCGGCGTTGATTATGTTTCTGTCGGCGCGCTGACCAAACATGTGCATGCGCTGGATCTGTCGATGCGTTTCCGCGAACTCTAATGCTCTAAGTCTGCCGCCTGTTAGCGCGGCAGATATGCGAGATAGCTTCCAAAACTCTGCTCTCTCCGCTGTAATCCTGACGATTCTCTGCGTGATGCTTTCCAACCTCGCGCAGGCCTGACTTCCGCTTTCCCTCGCCCTTTTCTACCGTAGCGGCTCCACAACAAGGAGCCTCACTTTGGACAGACAACGCGGTTTTACCCTAATCGAATTGATGATTGTGATTGGCATCGTCGCCATTCTCAGCGCCATCGGTTTACCGGCCTACCAAAACTACCTGCAACGCGCAGCACTCACCGACATGCTGCAAACCATGGTTTCGTACAAAACAGCCGTAGAACTCTGCGCCATTGAACGTGGCGGACCGGCGCAGTGTCAGGCAGGACAACGCGGTATTCCGGTGGCCAAAGGTTCGCGCTATGTGGCAACGCTCAGCGTGATTAACGGAACCATCAACCTGACCGGCCAGGAAAGTCTCAGCGGATTGACGGTTGAAATGCTGCCAATTTGGAGCGCAACCGATGGCACGTTGAGCTGGCAACGCAGTTGCACCAGCGATAACAGCAGCCTACGCGATAGCTGCCTTGAGCAGTTCCGCTTTGCTGATAAGGATGCCAACTGATGGACAATCCTAATAGTGCGCTGAATGCGTTGTGCGCACGTTATCAGGCGGTGATTCTGCATCACGACGCTACGCTGCTGCGCGTTGCAGTAGCCGACACGCCCGATCCACTGCTGCTGGAGGCGTTACAGTTCGCCAGCCAGTGCAAGGTGGATGTCGAGTGCTGGCCTGCAGCACGCCTTGAGCAGTTACTGCACGAACCGGATGCCGCCGCAGCACCGCGAGAACATGCCAGCGCGGAGTCAGCGATTAACGCGGTCGATCAGATTTTGCGTCAGGCCATTCAGCGCCGTGCCTCAGATGTGCATTTCGAACCACAGCGCCAGGGATTGCGGGTGCGCCTGCGCATCGATGGCGTGTTGCACAAACTGCCTCAGCCCTCTGAAGCACAACCCGCTGCGATTTTGGCACGCCTTAAAATCCTCGGTGGATTGGACATCGCCGAACGGCGTCTACCGCAGGACGGACAATTTACGCTAGAAATAGATGACAAATTGGCGGCGTTTCGTCTTTCAACGCTGCCGGTAAGTCAGGGTGAAAAAGTCGTGGTGCGACTGCTGCAAAGTGAAAATAGCGCCATCACGCTCGATAAACTCGGCATGCCCGCCGCCCAGCTGCGTTTGCTGAAAAGTGCGCTGGCGAAACCGCAGGGTTTGATTCTGGTCACCGGCCCGACCGGCAGCGGTAAAACCTTCACGCTCTATAGCGGATTAAGCGCGCTGAACGTGCCGGAAAAGAATGTATGCAGCGTGGAAGATCCGGTTGAGATCCCGCTGGATGGCATTAATCAAACGCAGATCCAGCCGCGCAGCGGACTCGATTTCAACCGTGTACTGCGCGCCCTGCTGCGTCAGGATCCCGATGTGATTATGGTGGGGGAAATCCGTGACGCCGAGACGGCCAGCATTACCGTCAAAGCCGCGCAGACCGGCCATCTGGTGCTTTCCACACTGCATACCAACTCAACCGCCGAAACGTTGACACGTCTGCGCCAGATGGATATTCCCGGCTATCTGCTGGGTCCCGCTTTGCAGTTGGTGGTGGCGCAGCGTCTGGTCAGACGCTTGTGCGTACATTGTCGTCAACCGGGACAAGCTATCGCCCATCTGCCGGCCGAACTCTGGCCGGGCACGCTGCAAACCTGGCGAGCGCCCGGCTGCGATCACTGCTTCTCCGGCTATTACGGGCGGCTGGCGCTGTTTGAAGTCTTGCCGGTAACCAGCAAATTGCAAAATGCTATATCGGCTGATATGCCGCTGGAACATCTGCTCACGCTGGCTAATGAACAGGGAATGAAAACCTTGCTGGCTGCGGGGCTGGAAGCGGTAAGTCGAGGCGATACGTCCTTTGAAGAAATGCAGCGCGTGGTGGGATTGGGCGATGGCTAATCTCTATCATTTCCGCTGGCAGGCGCTCGATACCATGGGCGTGCTGCAGGAGGGCGAATCACTTAACGCCAGCCAGGATGCGTTGCTCAATCAACTCTCCGATCGCGGCATGCTGCCGGTGAGCTGGCAGCGTGGAAAATGCTGGCGTTCGCGCGACTGGAAGTGGCAGCAGAAAATCGACCTGGTGCGGCAACTGGCGACGCTGCTGAAGGCCGGTCTGCCGCTGGCGGAAAGTTTGATTCTGTTGGCAGAAGGCCATCCCCATGCCGGTTGGCGGGTATTACTCAAGGGATTGCAGCGCCGCGTTATCGCCGGTGAACCCTTCTCGCAAGCCTTGCAGGAGTGGCCGCAGATCTTTCCCCCATTATTTCCCGCGTTGATGCAAGTGGGTGAGTTAACTGGACAGCTCGATGAGTGCTGTCGCCAATTAGCGCAGCAGCAAAGTAAACAGCAATACTTACGGCAGAAAGTGGTCAAGGCGCTGCGTTATCCACTGTTTATATTGCTGGTAGCGCTCGCAGTCAGTGCTGGCATGCTGCTGTTTGTTTTACCCGAGTTTGTCTCCGTCTATGCCAGCTTTGATGCGCCGCTGCCCGCTTTTACTGCCGCAGTGATGTCGCTATCGGAACTATTGCAGAAAGCCGCACTGCCGCTGTCGCTGATATGCGCCGTATTTATCGGGATTGTGCAGCAGACTTATCGTCGTTCGGTAGCGTGGCAAAAACGCGTACATCAATGGCTACTGCACATGCCGCTGTTATCACCGCTGTGGCGCGGCGGGCAGCTCAGCCAGATATACGCCATCCTGCAACTTACGCAGCAATCCGGTTTAACCTTGCTGCAAAGTCTGCAGGCGGTTGAGGTGACGCTGGTTTCCCGGTTGTGGCGCGATGCCATCATTCAGTTGCAGCAGCACATTGCTGCGGGTGCGCCGCTGCATCAGGCGCTGCAACAACATCTGGTGTTCACTCCCCTTTGTGCCCAGCTAATCCGGGTTGGCGAAGAAGCGGGTGCGCTGGATGTGATGCTGGCGCGTCTGGCGGAATGGCATGAAGCGCAAACATTAGCGCGCGCTGATGCTCTGGCGGCATCGCTTGAACCAATGATGATGGTGGTAATAGGCGGGATTGTTGGCACCTTAGTGATTGCGATGTATCTGCCGGTATTTGGTCTTGGCGATGCGATTCGCTAACGGGCACGCACGGTGCGCGCCCGTTGTCTGAGATCAGCGCGTGAACACGCGGTTCTCTTGTTCAGCGACGCGGATAAAGGTGGTGCGTTTCGTCAGCTCTTTCAATCGTTCGGCACCGACGTAGGTACAGGCTGAGCGCAAGCCACCGAGGATATCTTTAACCGTCTCCTCAACCGGGCCGCGCACAGGCAAGCGTACGGTTTTGCCTTCCGCCGCACGGTATTGCGCAACACCGCCAACGTGGCGTTTCATTGCCGATTCGGAGCTCATGCCGTAGAACAGCATAAATTTCTCGCCCTGCTCTTCAACGACGGTTCCTTCGCACTCGTCGTGGGCCGCAAGCATGCCGCCGAGCATGGTGAAGTCTGCGCCACCACCAAAAGCTTTGGCAATGTCACCCGGAACCGAGCAGCCGCCGTCGCTGACGATCTGTCCGCCTAAGCCGTGTGCCGCATCCGCGCACTCGATAACGGCCGAAAGCTGAGGATAGCCAACGCCGGTCTTCACGCGTGTGGTGCAAACGGAGCCGGGACCAATGCCCACTTTGACAATGTCTGCGCCAGACAAAATCAGCTCTTCCACCATTTCACCGGTGACCACGTTGCCTGCGCAGATGGTTTTACCTGGGAAGCTTTCACGCACGCGCAGCAGGAACTGAACGAAGTGCTCAGAGTAGCCGTTAGCAACGTCGATGCAGATAAAGTTAAGTTGTGGTGATAGCGCCAGAATGGCGGATAACTTGGTGAAATCTGATTCTGAGGTACCGGATGAGACCATCACATGACTCAGCACCGCCGCTGGCACGCGCTGCACAAATGCCTGCCACTCATGCACGCTGTAGTGTTTATGCACTGCAGTCAATACGTTAAAACTCGCCAGGGCTTCAGCCATCGTGAAAGTACCGACGGTATCCATGTTGGCGGCAATAATCGGTATGCCACTCCAGTTCAAGCCTGAGTGTTTAAAGGTGAAGGTGCGTTCCAGTTCAACCTCGGAACGGCTTTTCAATGTGGAACGTTTTGGGCGGATCAAAACATCTTTAAAGCCCAGTTTTAGATCTTCTTCAATGCGCATAGCTGATTATCCTGGTTAGTGACGACGAACCGCGGTTCGGGTAGCGCTCACGGCTCCAGTGTCGTTATCATACGCGCCATTCGTTCCGCGACAAGACTGCGAATTTCACTTTATTTAGGCTACAATCCCTTAAATTTAGCTGAGAAAATTGATTGTGATCATGCTCTCATCTTGCTGTGGTTAATCGCCACTCACGATATAAATTTTGCGAGAACGCTATGCCTTATACCGTTGCGCTCACCGGCGGCATTGGCAGTGGTAAAACCACTATTGCCAATGCTTTCGCAGCGCTAGGCGTTGATATTATTGACGCTGACGTCATTGCCAGAGAAGTTGTTGAGCCAGGAACGCCGGCCTTAAAGGCGATTGCTCAACGTCATGGAGACACCATTCTGACGGCAGAAGGCACGCTCTATCGTGCACGGCTTCGTGAAATTATTTTCCAGCAGCCGCAAGAGAAAAACTGGCTCAATCAATTGCTTCATCCACTCATTAATGCCCGCACGCAACAATTAAAGTTACTGGCTACTTCACCTTATGTGCTTTGGGTGGTGCCGCTGTTGGTCGAAAACGGCTTACAGCATCAGGCCGATCGCGTGTTGGTTGTGGATGTGGATACCGCCACGCAGTTGCAACGCACACAACAGCGGGATGGCATTTCGCTGAGTCAGGCGAAAAATATTCTTGCCGCACAGGCCAGTCGCGAACAGCGCATAGCCTGTGCGGATGACATCATTGATAACAGCGGTACACCAGAGCAGGTGCTACCGCGCGTTGCTGAGCTTCACCAGCGCTATCTGCGCATGGCAGCAGCCGGAAAGGATTAACATCATGAGCACAGTGGTTCTGTTTGAACACCCTTTGAATGAGAAGATGCGTACCTGGCTGCGCGTCGAATATCTGATTGATCAGTTGCATGAAACGGTGCCGGTTAGCGGTTCGGTATCAGCACTTGGCGTGTTCCGCATCCTCAGTGATTTGCTGGATATTTTTGAGCGCGGCGATATGCGCACTGAATTGCTAAAAGAACTGGAGCGCCAACAGCAAAAGTTACGCGCATGGCTGGATGTGCCGGGCATTGACGAACTGCGCGTGAATAATTTGCGTCAGCAGTTGAAGCAATACTCAAGCGAACTGATGGCGGCACCGCGCATGGGCCAACAGTTACGAGAAGATCGACTGGTTGCTCTGGTGCGTCAGCGTCTGAGCATTCCCGGCGGCTGCTGCAGTTTCGATCTTCCAAGCCTGCATATCTGGCTGCATCAGGAACAAGCGGTGCGAGATGTTCAGGTCAATGGCTGGCTGGAATCACTGAATCCGCTGCGTAATAGTTTGACCATGATCCTCGATTTAGTGCGTCAGTCTGGCGTCTTTCGTCATCAAACCAGCCTCAACGGCTTTTATCAGGATAACGCCGAAGGATCTGATTTGCTGCGCCTGCAATTGACGCTGGAAGACGCGCTCTATCCGCAAGTCTCGGGCCACAAAAGCCGTTATGCGATTCGTTTCCTGCCGTTAGACAGCGAACGCGGAGAAGTACCAGCGCGACTAAATTTTGAATTAGCTTGTTGTTAGAGGAAGTTATGCCGGAAGAGATTATTACCGTACCTTGCCCCAACTGTCGTCGCGATGTGATTTGGGATGAGTTGAGCCCGTGGCGGCCATTCTGCAGTAAACGTTGCCAGCTGATTGATTTAGGTGAATGGGCAGCAGAAGAGAAACGCATTCCCAGCAGCGGTGACCAGACGGACAGCGATGACTGGAGCGAAGAACAGCAGTAAAAAGTAAGGGGCTTTCCGCCCCTTCACTTAAATTTCGCCAGCCACTAATCTGCTAATCAGTTCATGGTTCGCAGGCGGAAATTCCTCCGCGACTAAATCCTGCTGTTCGACCCAACGCTGTGGCTGACCTTCGCGGCCATAAGGCTCGCCGTTCCAGCCTTCAACCAGAAAGAAATGCAGCGTAACGCGCAGATCTTCATAACTGTGATCGGCCTGACCAATTGCGCTTGCCGATGTGACTTCAATACCGGTTTCTTCCATCAACTCACGCTTGAGCGCCTGCTCGGCAGATTCATCTTGTTCAATTTTTCCGCCAGGAAACTCCCATTTATTCGCCATATAGGAGCTTGCCGCACGCTGGGCAAGGAAGATTTGACGTTCTGTATTGCGAATGATGCCCACCGCAACCTGCAGGTGTTTCATAAGCTGGATTCCGCTTTTAATAAATGAGCGCTGAGTGTAAATCAGACATGGAGTGATGTTAACCGTTGAGAGGAAAGTGACGTCCCGCGCCGCACAAAAGCCAGTGATTAAGACATGTCGTAATGATCGCAACTGGGAATGTTGGGAATACTCGCAGCCACTTTCTTCTGCCAAACCCGATTACCTATGGAATTCAAAGAAACAACGTTTCTGGCGCAAAATACGCCGGAACAATTACATGCCCTACGCCATCTGGTATTTCATGACATCCTGACGTTAGACAGCGCTCAGAACACCTTAACATGGTGGCCTGAACACAAAGTTATTTCGTTGAATGAAGCGCAAAAACGATTTTTCTCCTGCCTGCTGCTGCGAATTACCTCAAAGCGTCAGATTATTGCCACGGTATGGAATGAGAGCTATCCGAGCATTAGCGACAACAATTACCATCAGCTACTGTTCCAAAGCCGAGCGCTGTTGAAGCGAGCTGGCTTGCCGGATGGTCTGCTAGTGACGCTACCGTATCATGGCGTACGCCTAAATGAAGAGAAACTAATGGCGATAACACGCTAAATCGTAAGCGAAAAAAAGGAGCCCGAAGGCTCCTTTTTTATCAGGCCAGACGACCGTGGCACTGTTTGTATTTTTTGCCGGAACCACATGGGCAAAGATCGTTACGCCCCACTTTACGCTCTCCGCCTTGTGCGGCTAACGCTTCGGCTGCTGCGGTGGCATCATCAACGTGGCTCAGCTGTTGCTGCTGCGCTAAACGCTCTGCTTCTTCACGGCGCTGCTGCTCCATCGCTTCCACTTCTTCTGGCATACGCACCTGAACTTTGCTCAGGGTGCTGATCACTTCGTATTTCAGTGATTCCAGCATCGCCGCAAACATAGAGAAGGATTCACGCTTATATTCCTGCTTCGGATCTTTCTGCGCATAACCACGCAGATGAATACCCTGACGCAGATAATCCATCGCCGCCAGATGCTCTTTCCACAACGAATCCAGCGTTTGCAGCATCACGCCTTTCTCGAAGTTGCGCATCATCTCTTCGCCGACCACTTCTTCTTTGGCAGCATAGTTTTCCGCAGCGTGAGTCATGATGCGTTCGCGCAGCGTCTCTTCATGAAGATCAGGCTCTTTATCCAACCACTCAGCAATAGGCAGATTCAGATCAAAGTCGTTACGCAGACGCTCTTCCAGACCGGCAACATCCCACATCTCTTCCAGTGACTGCGGCGGAATGTAGGTATCAATGGTGGTTTTGTAGACGTCTTCTCGAATGCTGTTGATGGTATCAGACACATCAGACACATCCAGCAGTTCGTTACGCTGGCTGTAGATGGCGCGACGCTGATCGTTAGCAACGTCATCGTATTCCAGCAGCTGTTTACGAATATCGAAGTTGCGGCTTTCCACTTTACGCTGAGCGTTGGCAATCGCTTTGGTCACCCATGGATGTTCAATTGCTTCGCCTGGCTTCATGCCCAGTTTACGCATCATGTTCGATACGCGATCTGAAGCAAAGATACGCATCAATGCATCTTCCATCGACAGGTAGAAGCGTGAAGAACCAGCATCACCCTGACGACCCGCACGACCACGCAGCTGGTTATCGATACGGCGAGATTCGTGACGTTCAGTACCAATGATGTGCAGACCGCCCGCAGCCAGCACCGCATCGTGACGCAGTTTCCACGCCTCTTTCATCGCCCGAATCTGTTCTTCGGTTGGCTCGTCCATCGCGGCAAGCTCAGCCTGCCAGCTACCGCCCAGCACGATATCGGTACCACGACCGGCCATGTTGGTTGCGATGGTAACCGCTGCAGGTTGACCCGCCTGAGCAACGATATCCGCTTCGCTGGCGTGGAATTTGGCGTTCAGTACGCTGTGCTTGATGCCCGCGCGCGTCAGTTCGTTGGACACGACTTCCGATTTCTCAATCGAAATGGTACCCACTAACACCGGCTGCCCTTTGGCGGTACAGGTACGGATGTCTTCAATGATGGCGTCGATCTTCTCTTTCTCGGTCATGTAGACCAGATCGGCCATATCTTTACGCACCATCGGACGGTTAGTTGGCACCACGATTGTGTCGAGCTTGTAGATGGAGCTGAATTCGAATGCCTCAGTATCCGCGGTACCGGTCATACCGGCCAGTTTCTCGTAGATACGGAAGTAGTTCTGGAAAGTGATGGAAGCCAGCGTCTGGTTTTCGTTCTGGATTTCCACGCCTTCTTTCGCTTCAACCGCCTGATGCAGACCATCTGACCAGCGGCGACCTTGCATGGTACGACCGGTGTGCTCATCAACGATGATCACTTCGCCATCTTTAACGATGTAATCAACATCGCGAGTGAAGAGTGCATGAGCACGCAGCGCCGCAGTAACGTGGTGCATCAACATGATATTGGTCGGTGAGTAGAGTGACTCGCCTTCTACCATGATGTTTTGGCTTACCAGCAGCTCTTCGACTTTTACCAGACCGCGCTCGCTCATGTGTGCCTGGCGCGCTTTTTCATCGACCCAGAAATCACCTTCGCCCTGGAAGGTTTCAGAGTCTTCTTTTTCCTGACGCACCAGATGCGGGATGATCTTATTAACTTTGGTATACAGCTCAGAACTGTCTTCCGCCGGACCAGAGATGATCAGTGGCGTACGTGCTTCATCGATCAGGATTGAGTCGACTTCATCCACCAATGCGTAATGCAACTTACGCTGCACGCGCTCTTCCGGGCTGAACGCCATGTTGTCGCGCAGGTAGTCGAAGCCGTATTCGTTATTGGTGCCGTAGGTGATGTCAGCGGCATAAGCTGCACGCTTCGCCACGGCTGGCATGTTTGGCAGGTTGATACCGATGGTCAGGCCAAGGAATTCAAACAGCGCACGGTTATTTTCGGCGTCACGCTGCGCCAGATAGTCGTTGACGGTAACAACGTGCACGCCTTTGCCACTCAGCGCATTCAGATAAGCGGGTAAGGTCGCGGTCAGGGTTTTACCTTCACCGGTACGCATCTCTGCGATGCAGCGCTCGTTGAGCACCATGCCGCCAATCAACTGCACATCAAAGTGACGCATACCGAAGACGCGCTTACTTGCTTCACGTACGGTGGCAAAGGCTTCAGGAATCAGGCTCTCAAGGCTTTCGCCTTTTTTCAGGCGCTCACGGAACAGGTCAGTTTTAGCTTTCAATTCATCGTCAGAGAGCTTAACGAAATCCGGCTCCATCTTATTGATGACGTCGACGATTTTACGCATACGGCGCAGAGTACGATCATTGCTGCTGCCGAACACTTTAGTTAACAATTTGATTAACATGATAAATTTTTCTCAATTCAGCCGTGATCTCACGGGCTGCAAAATCTGATACAGGATGTGGAAAAAACGTTAGCAGTTAAGCAATGAAAGGCCCGGCGCGGATGCCATGAATAGCAGCCTGCCAATCAGCAGAGGAAAGGATTTGCGGTTCGTTGTGACGCAGGTTTTGTTGCGGCTCTAAAACAGTCAGCGATTGCGCGGGAGAAGTCAGGAGCGCCTGAAGCGAACCAATCAACGCCAGCTTCTGTGCTGCCAGCGGCATAGCTTGATCGGCCTCCGCCTGAGCGGGCGGCGTCATGCTAAACGAAAGGTGGCGAATAACCGTGCGAATCGCATGCTGGTGCCAGTAATCGACGTTAAAATTCGGTCGACGCGCGCTTTCCTGCAGACGAATAAGATGATCAAAGTGGACAACATTGCCGACAAACAAGCTGCTGATCGGCGAATCATTTGCTTTGGGCTCAGCACTTTGCGCGCAGGCAGGCAAACCTAGACTGGCCGCCACCATCCCCAACAGGAGATGTGGCCAGAAATAGCGTCTGCCTAATTGTCGCCAGCGTGAGAAAATCCCGATCACAATCCGTCCACAATGCATTGAATAAAGTGATAAAGCGGTCGCCAAAATTAGCGTTACCCAGCTTATATGAGCGCCAGATGATAGCACTTATGTGGGGCTTCGACACCAGTGATTAAAGGGGCTTCGGCGGAATTCACGTTTTTTTGTACAGGGTTTCGCCAGTCACTACAGCGAATTGAGATCGGCTTGGCAGGATTAAAAGCGAGGCAATAAAAAACGGCAGGTTCAACTGACCGGAGAGGGTGTCAGCGAAACCTGCCGTTTTATGTCTGACTTACGCCAGAACTAAATTTGGTGCTTTGAATGCCAGCGGCAGTTCAGCTTCATCTTCGAAGGTCGCCCATTCCCAGGCTTCCTGCTTAGCCAGAACTGCTTGCAGCAACTTGTTGTTCAACGCATGACCCGATTTAAAGGCGGTAAACGCGCCGATAACATTGTGGCCGCACATGAACAGGTCGCCGATCGCATCGAGCATTTTATGACGAACAAATTCGTCTTCAAAGCGCAGACCGTCTTCGTTTAATACGCGGAAATCATCGAGGCCAATCGCACAATCTAAACTACCGCCCAGGCACAGGCCTTTAGACTGCAGATATTCGATTTCACGCATAAAGCCAAAAGTGCGCGCACGGCTGATTTGGCGAACAAAATTCTCAGCCGAGAAGTTGAGCTGGTAACGCTGCGAGCTTGAGTCGATCGCTGGATGTTTGAAGTCGATGGTGAAGTCGAGTGAAAAACCGTTATACGGTTTGATCTCGGCCCACTTATCGCCATCTTCCACACGCACCGTTTGCTTAACGCGTACGAATTTCTTCGCGCTGTTCAGCTCTTCGATGCCTGCGTCCATCAGCAGATAGACAAAAGGCGCGGCACTGCCATCCATAATCGGGATTTCCGGTGCATCAACTTCAACAATAATGTTGTCAATGCCCAAGCCCGCCAATGCGGCGTTCAGATGTTCGACTGTTGAAATACGCACGCCTTCATCATTCACCAGGCAAGTACTCAGCATGGTGTCGCGCACATATTTTGCATCAGCCGGGAAATCTACCGGTGGATTCAAGTCAGTGCGACGATAGATGACCCCGGTGTTAGCCGACGCAGGGCGTAACGTCAGTGTGACTTTCTTGCCGGTATGTAAACCGACACCAGTCGCCTGAACAATACGTTTTAATGTCCTTTGTTTGATCATCGCTTTATCTCGCAATATTACCTGTCCGACCGCCAGTATAAATTACCAGCGGGCGAATACTTTAGCACAAAGAGCGGAGAATCCCAATTCTCGGGATATTCTTAGTCTGCCTGCTTACGCAAGAAGGCTGGAATATCAAGGTAATCGGGTTCTTTGCTGGATGCCGCCGGTTGGTCATTCACCACTTTCGCAGCCGGTTTCTGCTCCTGCGGCAGCGGCGCCATGCCGTGCTGCTGGTAGCGATGATCCATCACTGGCTGAGTGGCCGGTTTGTTGGTCACCAGAGTAATTTCAGGGCGCTTATCCATGCCGATGCCGGTTGCAACGACGGTCACACGCAGTTCGTCGTTCATCTCTGGATCCAGAGAAGTACCGATAACTACGGTTGCGTTGTCAGATGCGAAGGCGCGGATGGTGTTACCCACGGTTTCGAACTCATCAAGACGCAGGTCGAAGCCCGCAGTGATGTTGACCAGCACGCCGCGCGCGCCAGACAGATCGATGTCTTCCAACAGTGGAGAAGAGATCGCCATTTCTGCCGCTTCTTCTGCACGGTCTTCACCACATGCCACGCCTGAACCCATCATGGCGTAACCCATTTCTGACATCACGGTACGCACGTCCGCGAAGTCGACGTTCATCAGGCCAGGACGCGTAATCAGTTCAGCGATACCCTGCACTGCGCCTTTCAATACGTCGTTAGCTGCGCCGAACGCATCCAACAAAGAGATACCGCGACCCAGAACTTTCAGCAGCTTGTCATTTGGAATAGTGATCAGTGAATCGACATGCTTAGACAGTTCTGCGATACCCTGCTCAGCAAAAGCCATACGCTTTTTGCCTTCAAAGTTGAATGGCTTAGTCACCACCGCAACAGTCAGGATACCCAAATCTTTTGCCACTTCAGCCACAACTGGCGCTGCACCGGTACCGGTACCGCCGCCCATGCCTGCTGCGATGAACACCATGTCTGCACCATCCAGCGCAGCACGCAGTGCTTCGCGATCCTCTTCTGCAGAGTTACGACCCACTTCTGGGTTCGCACCTGCACCAAGACCTTTAGTGATATTGGTCCCGATCTGGATCGTCTGGCCGACCGCTGTCTTACGCAACGCTTGCGCGTCGGTGTTTACAGCGAAGAATTCCACACCTTCGATACGCTCGCGTACCATGTGCTCTACGGCGTTGCCACCGCCACCGCCGACGCCGATGACTTTAATCACCGCGTCATTGGTTAATTCCATAGGTTCAAACATGATTTCTCTCCGTTATGTGCCTGTCGCCTGGAGATCATAAACATTGCCAGCATGATCTCCTTTTTCAAAAATTAAAATTCTTTCTTCAGCCAGCTATTGATTCGTTTAAACCAGTTGCCCACTGAAGCACGTTTTTCCGTTTCTGCATCACCGTTCATGTGTGACTCTTTGCCGTAATGCAGCAGGCCAACTGCCGTAGAGTAATACGGCTCCTGCGCATAATCTGTCAGGCCGGTGATGTTAAGCGGCTGTCCGATGCGCACTTGCGTATGGAACACGCGCTGTGCGCAGGCTGCCAAACCTTCAATCTGCGCCGCACCACCGGTCAGCACGATACCGGCCGCCAGATGATGTTTCACGCCTTGCTGGCGCAGCTGCTCCTGTAATTGCAGAATCTCGTCGTTGACCAGATTCAACAGTTCGGTGTAACGCGGCTCGATCACTTCAGCCAACGTTTGACGCTGCAGGCTACGTGGTGGACGTCCACCTACGCTCGGCACTTCGACATTTTCGTCTTTGCCGACAATCGAGCCCAATGCACAACCGTGACGCACTTTAATCGCTTCTGCGTCGGTCGGCGGTGTACCAAAAGCGTAGGCGATATCGCTGGTTACCACGTTCCCGGCATACGGGATCACTTTGGTATGACGCAATGCGCCGCCAGTATAGACAGCGATATCCATTGTACCGCCACCGATATCAACAACACAGACGCCCAGCTCACGTTCATCTTCTGTCAGCACAGAGAAACTGGATGCCAGGCCGGCAAAAATCAGTTGGTCAACTTTCAGGCCACAACGTTCAACGGCTTTGACAATATTTTTTGCCATATCGTTGTGGCAGGTGATCAAATGTACTTTCGCCTGCATACGCACGCCGGAAAGTCCCACTGGATTCTTGATGCCTTCCTGATAATCGATGGCATATTCCTGCGGAATGACATGCAGGATACGATGCTCGTCACGTACGCGAACGGATTTCGCCGTATGCACCACGTTCTCTACATCATCCTGAGTCACTTCCTCTTCCGAAATCGGAACCATCCCGATTTCGTTCTGGCAACTGATATGTTTGCCCGATAAAGCAAGGTAGACCGATGAAATCTGGCAATCCGCCATCAATTCAGCCTGGTCGATGGCGCGCTGTACGCATTTCACCACCGACTCCAGATCGTTTACGCCGCCTTTATCCATGCCACGAGACGGGCAACTGCCCACCCCAATAATATTGACCATACCATCGGGCAGAATTTCCCCAACCAGGGCGGACACCTTCGCGGTGCCAATTTCGAGTCCTACTACCAGTTTTCTGTCCGTTGCCTTGATCATTGTGGTTTAGCCTGTGCCTGGTTCTGTTGCTGATTACTGTCCTGTGGCTCTATCGGTGCAGCGGCCCAACCGACTGCGGCGCCGGAATCGTAGCGCAAATCAACATACGTGATGCGCTGGTTCTGACTCTGGCCCTGCTGCTGCAAATCCGGATAAAGCTCAATAAAACGGTTCAGACGCTTCATGGTATCGCTGCGACCTAATTCGATGCGCACATCGTCACTGGTCACTAATTGCCACGAGCGCCGCGCCGTCATCGACGCGACCTTCAGGGTAAACTTGTTAGCCTTTAACACATCACTCATGGTGTGATAGCCAGCTAACACCTCATTTTCACTGCCTTCCGGGCCGTACAACATTGGCAACGTTTCTTTACCAACGTGACTGGCCGGGACGCTGAAGGAGACGCCATCGGCGTCCACCATGTGTGAGTCGTTCCAGCGTGCCACCGGAACATACTCCACCAGATTTATCTTCAGCTCATCAGGCCACTGCTTGCGCACACTGACCTGCTTAATCCAGGGTAAACGCTCAATCTGCTGCTGGATGATATCCACGTTCTGCGACATGAAAGTTCCCGGCGCGCCAAGCGATAATATGGCCTGGCGAATATCGTCATGCGTGGTGTAGTGGGTTTGCCCGGTCACTACCAGCTTCGATAACGGCAAGCGTGACGCGTCATTCATCCACTTCAGCACCACGAGGCCGCCCGCCACCATAATGCCCAGCACAATCAGCAGGAACACCATGCCAAACAGTCGTGCACCGTTGCTACGCCCGGAACGTGTCCGCTCCTGAGGTTCGCGATTGCGTACTCGTATCGCCGCCTGAGACATATCAGTCAGCCAGCTCCAGAATACGCGCTACCAGCTGCGGGAAGCTGTATCCCGCTTGCTTCGCGGCCATCGGCACTAAGCTGTGGCTGGTCATGCCAGGCGAAGTATTCACTTCCAGCAGTTGGAAGTTGCCCTCACCGTCAGCCATCACATCGACGCGACCCCAGCCGCTGCAACCCAATGCGCGCCAGGCTGACCACACCAACGTCTGCAATTCTGCTTCCTGCTCGGCGCTTAATCCGCTCGGGCAGAAGTATTCAGTATCGTCAGAAATGTATTTAGCTTCATAGTCATAGAACTCGCTGGCGGTTTTAATTCTGATAGAAGGCAGAATTTGCTCACCCACGATGCCCACGGTGTACTCCGCGCCGCTCAGAAAAGCTTCGATCAGTACGTCATCATCATGACGAAAAGCTTCTTCAAGCGCTGCGGGTAAAGCATCCGCATGGTTCACGCGGCTGATACCCACGCTAGAACCTTCGCAACTTGGCTTCACAAACAGCGGTAAGCCCAGTGCTTCAATGGCGGCGGTGATATCCGCGTCTAAACCTTGCTCATGCTGCTCACGCGTCAGCCAGACAAATTTGCCTGAAGGTAATCCCCTGCCCTGCCACAACAATTTGCTGCGCAGTTTGTCCATGGTGATGGCAGAAGCCATCACGCCGCTGCCGGTATAGGGCAGTTGCAGGAATTCCAGCACTGCTTGCAGCGTGCCGTCTTCACCACCACGACCGTGCAAAGCAATAAACGCTTTAGCGAAGCCCTGCTGTTTCAGATCCAGCACCGACACGTCACGCGAATCGACCGCATGCGCATCAATTCCCATTTCACGCAGTCCGGCTAGCACTGCCGCACCGGACATCAGCGAAACTTCGCGCTCTGCCGAAGTGCCGCCCATCAATACTGCAACCTTCTCAGTCATGGCGCGCCTCCGTCTTAATGGCAGGCTGCAATTCGTTTTCGGCCAGCTTGCGGGCAATCTTGCCGATGTTGCCTGCGCCCTGCACGATCACCAGATCGTCGCCCGACAGCAACGGAGCCAGCGCGTCTGGCAGCGCGTCATGCTCAGAGACCAGGATCGGATCAACCTTGCCACGGTTACGAATCGCGCGGCACAGCGAACGGCTGTCAGCGCCCGGAATCGCGGCTTCACCCGCCGGATAGACATCCAGCATCAGCAACACATCCACCTGCGACAGCACATTAGCGAAATCATCAAACAAGTCACGGGTACGCGTATAACGATGCGGCTGGAACACCATCACCAGCTTCTTGTCAGGCCAGCCTGCACGTGCGGCTTTGATGGTGACATCTACTTCGGTAGGATGATGGCCGTAATCGTCGACCAGCATCGCGCTGCCTGGATTACCGTTTACGGCGGCGGTATCGAACTCGCCCAGCACGTCAAAGCGGCGTCCGGTGCCCTGGAAGCTCTCCAGCGCGGCCAGAATCGCGTTATCTTCAATACCTTCTTCGCTGGCGACAGCTACCGCAGCAGCTGCGTTCAGGGCGTTGTGGCGGCCCGGCGCATTCAGCGTCACTTTCAGCACCGGCTTATCCTGACGGATGATGGTGAAGTGCCCTTGTGCGCCACGCTGCTCATAATTCTCGATACGTACATCTGCGTCGTCGCTGAAGCCGTAAGTTGTTACCTGGCGGCCTACGCGCGGAATCAGGTCACGAATCACCGCGTCATCCACGCACATTACCGCGCGTCCGTAGAACGGCAGGTTGTGCAGGAAATTAATGAACGTCTGCTTCAGGTTCTCAAAATCGCCCTGATAGGTGTCCATGTGATCCGCTTCGATGTTGGTGACAATCGCCACCATCGGTTGCAGATGCAGGAAGGACGCATCACTTTCATCTGCTTCTGCAATCAGGTAACGGCTGCTGCCCAGGCGCGCATGCGTACCTGCGGCTTTAACCAATCCACCGTTAACGAAGGTCGGATCCAGTCCGCCTTCCGCGTAAATGCTGGTCACCATCGCGGTGGTGGTTGTTTTACCGTGCGTACCGGCAACGGCAATGCCGTGACGGAAACGCATCAGTTCTGCCAACATCTCAGCGCGACGAATCACGGGAATACGCTGCTCACGTGCGGCAACCAGCTCAGGGTTATCCTGCGCAACGGCTGTCGACACCACGACAACGCTGGCATCGGTGACGTTTTCCGGACGATGGTTGAAATAAATCGTCGCGCCCAGCGCCGCCAGATGCTGTGTCACCGCGTTCGGTGCCAGATCAGAACCGCTAATGTGATAGCCTTCGTTCGCCAACACCTCGGCAATACCGCCCATGCCAGCACCACCGATGCCGACAAAGTGAATGTGCCGGACGCGACGCATCTCGGGCACAATAGAACGCAGTTTTGCCAATTGTTGTGTATTCATCTGTTTCAATTACCTGTTTTTCCCGTTTGCACCTGCTAAAGGTACGGGCCAAATCAACTGGCCGATTAATTACTTCGCGACGCGCGCCACTTCATTTGCAACCCGCTCGGTTGCATCGGGAATCGCGACCTGACGGGCTTTTTCTGCCATCGCCAACAATGTGGTGCGATCCCAGTGACGCAGCGTGTCCGCTACCACAGCTGCGGTAAATTGCGGCTGCTCGAAAATTTTGGCTGCGCCCGCTTTTTCCAGCGGCAACGCATTCCAGTACTGCTGACGATCTTTGTGCTGAAACGGCACGAAAATCGCCGGTAAACCTGCGGCGGCCACTTCGCTCACCGTCAATGCGCCCGAACGGCACACCACCACATCGGCCCAGGCGTAAGCTTCGGCCATGTCATCGATAAACTCGGTGACTTTGTGCTGCGGCTGGCCCGCTGCGCGGTAAGCCTGCTGCACGGTTCCCAGTCCACCTTTACCGGTTTGATGCCAAACCGTAATCGCTTCGCCCAACTCTGCGGCCACTTGCGGCACGGTTTGGTTGAGGATGCGCGCGCCCTGGCTGCCGCCAACCACCAGCACGCGAATCGGGCCGGAACGTGCGCTCAGACGTTCTGCCGGTAACGGCAGCGCTAACACATCGGTTCGCACCGGATTGCCAACCACTTCAGCATTTGGAAACGCACCGGGAAACGCCTGCATCACTTTGGTGGCGATTTTCGCCAGCCACTTATTGGTCAGGCCTGCAATGCCGTTCTGCTCATGCAGCACTACCGGGATACCGCAACTCCACGCGGCTAAACCGCCGGGCCCCGAAACGTATCCGCCCATGCCCAGCACCACATCCGGCTGCCAGCTCTGCATGATGCGACGCGCCTGGCGCCAGGCATTGAAGATGCGCACCGGTGCCAGCAACTGCGCTTTCACGCCTTTACCGCGTAAACCGCTGATGCGGATAAAATCAATTTCAATGCCGTGTTTCGGTACCAAATCCGCTTCCATTCGGTCAGCGGTTCCCAGCCAGCGCACCTGCCAGCCTTGTTCCATCAGGTGATGAGCAACGGCCAGACCGGGAAATACGTGTCCGCCAGTACCGCCTGCCATGACCATCAGCCGTTTGCCACTCATCGAGCACCTCGGGTAAACGCCTGCGCTTTCGCCAGACGCGTTTCATAATCTATGCGCAATAAAAACACGATGGCGGTCGACATGATGATCAGACTCGAACCACCGTAACTGATCAGCGGCAATGTCAGACCTTTGGTCGGCAGCATGCCCGCAGCCGCACCGACGTTAACCAGCGCCTGGAAGCTAAACCACACGCCAATTGAGCAAGCGAGGAAGCCTGAGAAGCGCTGATCGATCTCCAGAGCACGGCGACCAATCGACATCGCGCGAAAAGCGACGAAGAATACCATCAACAGCGCTAAAACCACACCGACATAACCCAACTCTTCACCGATGATGGAGAAGATAAAGTCGGTATGTGCTTCTGGCAGATATTCCAGTTTCTGCACCGAGTTGCCTAAGCCCTGTCCCCAGAACTCACCGCGCCCAAACGCCATCAAAGATTGCGTCAGCTGGTAGCCGCTACCGAACGGATCTTCCCACGGGTTCCAGAAGGACGTTACACGGCGCATACGGTACGGTTCCGCGATGATCAGCAGCACCACAGCGAAAATGCCGGAGCCGATGATCGCCAGGAACTGCCACATTTTCGCCCCGGCGAGGAACAGCATCGCCAGCGTGGTAACAAACAGCACAACCACGGTACCGAGGTCCGGCTGCGCCAGCAGCAGCACGGCCAGCACCACCATCACGCCCATCGGCTTACAGAAGCCCCAGAAGTTGTTACGCACCTCTTCTACTTTGCGCACCAGATAGCTGGCGAGATAGCAGAACAGCGTCAACTTCGAGAGCTCAGCCGGCTGAATACGCAGCGGGCCAAGGGCAATCCAGCGCGAAGCACCATTTACCGAGCTACCGACCACCAACACGATCAGCAACATCACCACTGAAACCATCAGCATCACGTTGCTGTAGCGCTGCCAGAAATCCATCGGGATGCGTAAGGTCACCAGCGCCATGCCGAAGGCTAAAGCGATATAGAACGCATCACGCTTGGCAAAGTAGAACGGATCTTCGTTGAGTCGTTGCCCCACCGGCATTGACGCCGACGTCACCATCACAAAACCGATCAGCGCCAGACCAAAGGTCAGCCACAGCAGCGTGCGGTCATAAAGCACCACCGGCGCATCATCATTGTCGCGCGCGCCCATCACCCAATCGCGCAGGCGCACGGACAGATAATTGGCGATACCGGCTCCAGGAATGCGCATCAGCTCAGCTCCTTCGCCAGTTGCGCGAACTGATCGCCGCGTTGTTCAAAATTACGGAACTGATCGAGGCTGGCGCAGGCCGGTGATAACAGCACCATATCGCCCGCTTTTACCTGTGCGGCAATTTGCGTCATCGCCTGCTGCATGGTTTCTGTGCGCGTGGCAATCTCCGGACGCAGTGCCGCTAACGCATCGCCATCGCGACCAAAACAGAACAGCTTCACGTTGTCGCCCTGCAGATAGCGCGCCAGCGGGCTGAAGTCAGCCGATTTGCCATCGCCGCCCAGCAGCAGCCACAAAGTGCCTTTTACCTGCAGGCCATTCAGCGCCGCTTCGGTGCTGCCAACGTTGGTGGCTTTGGAATCGTTGATCCAACGCACGCCTTTGGCTTCATGCACCAGCTGGAAGCGGTGCGCCAGGCCGGTAAAGGTGGTTAAGGCTTTCAGGCTGGAAGCGCGCGGGATGTTCACCGCATCGGCTAATGCCAGCGCTGCCAGCGCGTTGGTGTAATTGTGTTGACCTACCAGGGTCATCTCATCGGTGTTCAGGACTTTCTCGCCCTTCGCTCGCAGCCAGGTGCTGCCTTGCTGCTGATTAAGATGATAATCGCCAAGGTTGATGCCGAAGCTCACGCAACGCTGATCAACACCGCGCACCGGCATGGTCATGCCATCGTCAGCATTCACTACGCAAACGCTAGCATTCTCGTAAATGCGCAGTTTGGCGGCACGATATTGCTGCATGCCCAGCGGATAGCGATCCATATGATCCTCGGTGAGATTGAGGATCGTCGCGGCGGCCGCTTTCAGGCTGTGTGTGGTTTCCAGCTGGAAGCTGGAGAGTTCGAGTACATAAAGCTGTGCTGGCGATTTCAACAGCGTTAGCGCTGGCAAACCGATGTTGCCGCCCACGCCCACCTGCCAACCTGCGGCACGCGCCATTTCACCTACCAGCGTCGTCACGGTGCTTTTGCCGTTCGAACCGGTAATCGCCACAATCGGTGCCTGCGCTTCACGGCAGAACAGCTCGATATCGCCGATGATTTCAATCCCGGCATCGGCGGCTTCGCTCAAAGCAGGATGCGCCAGCGCGATGCCTGGGCTGGCGATAATCAGATCGGACGCCAACAGCCAATCGCTATTAATACCGCCAACATAGCGCTCCACCGAGGCTGGCAGCTTGTCCAGCCCCGGCGGCGAGACACGGGTATCCATCACGCGTGGCGTTACGCCTTGCGCGAGGAAGAAATCAACACAGGAGAGGCCAGTAATGCCTAATCCAATGATGACGACTTTTCTGCCCCGATAGTCAGCCATGATTAACGCACCTTCAGCGTTGCCAGGCCAATCAGCACCAGCATCAGCGAAATAATCCAGAAGCGCACGATGACGCGCGGCTCCGGCCAGCCTTTCAATTCATAGTGATGGTGAATCGGCGCCATGCGGAAAATGCGTTGACCGCGCAGCTTGAACGATCCCACCTGCAGAATCACCGACAGCGTTTCGACCACAAACACGCCGCCCATGATTAACAGCAAGAATTCCTGACGCAGCAGCACAGCGATCGTGCCGAGCGCGCCGCCCAGCGCCAGTGAGCCGACATCGCCCATGAACACTTGCGCTGGATAGGTGTTGAACCATAAAAATCCGAGTCCGGCTCCGACAATCGCGGTACAGACAATCACCAATTCACCCGCGTGGCGTAAATAAGGAATGTGCAGATATTCGGCAAACTTGACGTTACCGGTCGCCCACGCCACCAGCGCAAAGCCTGCTGCCACGAATACCGTTGGCATGATGGCTAAGCCATCAAGGCCGTCCGTTAAGTTAACCGCGTTGCCGGTACCGACAATCACGAAGTAGGCCAGCACCACGTAGAACAGTCCAAGTTGCGGCATGATGTCTTTGAAGAACGGCACCACCAGCTGCGTCGCAGGCGTATCCTTACCGGCGATAAACAGCGCGAATGCAACGGCCAGCGAAATCACCGACATCCAGAAGTATTTCCAGCGCGCGATCAGCCCTTTAGTGTCTTTGCGCACCACTTTGCGATAGTCATCCACAAAGCCGATGATGCCAAAACCAACCAACACCACCAGCACGCACCAGACATATGGATTAGACGGATAAGCCCACATCAACACCGAAATGGTGATGGAGGTGAGGATCATCACGCCGCCCATGGTTGGCGTGCCACGCTTGCTGAAGTGTGATTCTGGACCGTCGTTACGCACCACCTGGCCGATCTGCAGTTTCTGCAACCAGGCAATCAGGCGCGGGCCCATCCACAGAGAAATGAACAAAGCGGTCAGCAGGCTGACAATGGCGCGAAACGTCAGATACGAGAAGACGTTAAAGCCGGAATAAAATGCGACCAGATGTTCGGCCAGCCAGACTAGCATGTTCCTTTCTCCTGTAAGCTCTGTACTACCTGCTCCATGGCGGCACTACGTGAACCTTTAACCAAAATAGTGATGTCCTGATGTTCGGACAGCAATGTGCGTAAACGTTCAGTCAGCGCGGTTTTAGTGGCGAAATGCTCGCCTTTGCCGCTGGTTTCGCCAATCAACTGGCTCAGAGTTCCGGTGCTCAGCACACAATCAATGCCGGCCGCTTTGGCCGCATCGCCCACCTGGCGATGACACAGTTCGGCTTCATCGCCCAGCTCAGCCATATCGCCCACCACCATCACGCGGTAACCCGGCATATCGCCCAGCACCTGCGCGGCAGCCGTCATAGAACCGACGTTGGCGTTGTAGCTGTCATCCAGCAGCAGTTGATTGGCCGCCAGACGAATCGGGAACAGTCGACCAGGAACAGGCTGCAAGGTTTTAAGGCCAGCTTGAATCGCCGTCAGCGGCGCATCCACCGACAACGCCAGCGCTGCAGCGGCTAACGCATTTGCGATGTTATGACGGCCTGGCAGCGGCAACTCCACGGCGATATCACCGCGTGGTGTATGCAGCGTGAACAGCGTGGCATCGGCACGCAGCACGATTTCACTGGCGCGGAACTCTGCATCAGCCATCGGCTGCGGCGAGAAACGCCACAGGGTTTTATCCACAAACTGTGATTGCCAGTTGACCAGATCGTTGCTGTCGGCGTTGACGATCGCGGTGCCGTGTACCGGCAAGCCGCCAAAAATCTCGCCTTTGGCTTTCGCCACACCGGCCAGCGAACCAAAGCCTTCCAGATGGGCGGCGGCCAGGTTATTAACCAGAGCGGTCTCTGGACGCACCAAATCGGTGGTGTATGCAATCTCACCTTGATGGTTGGCACCCAGTTCGATCACCGCATAAGCATGTTCTTTGGTGAGACGCAGCAGCGTCATTGGTACGCCGAAGTCGTTGTTCAGGTTGCCTGCGGTGTAGAGCGTTTCGCCGCACTGACGCAGAATCGCGGCGGTCATCTCTTTCACCGAGGTTTTGCCCGATGAACCGGTCAAGGCAACCACGCGCGCTTTCGCCTGTTGGCGTACCCACGCAGCGAGTTGCCCGAAAGCAATGCGCGTATCAGCAACAACTACCTGCGGTACAGAAACCTTCAGCAGCTTACTTACCAGCAGCGCCTGCGCGCCGTTAGCAATGGCATCGTTAGCGAAATCGTGAGCATCAAAACGTTCACCCACCAGCGCCACAAACAGGCTGCCGGCGGTGACTTTACGTGTATCGGTGGTGACATCGGTAATTGTTAAGTCCGCACCATGCAGTTGACCGCCGCTGATTTCAGCCAGCGTGTTGAGAGAAACGGGAATCATGCCATCACCCCCAACAAACGGGCGACGGTGTCGCGATCGGAGTAATCCAGACGACGGTTGCCAATGATTTGATAATCTTCGTGGCCTTTTCCGGCCACCAACACGATGTCATCCGCGCCGGCTTGCATCACGGCGTTGGTGACCGCCTGCGCACGACCGGAAACCACGCGCGCGCGGCCCGGATCGAGTAAGCCGGTGAGAATGTCATTCACAATCGCCATCGGCTCTTCGCTGCGCGGATTATCGTCGGTGATCACCACGATGTCGGAGAATTGCTCAGCAATCGCGCCCATCAGTGGACGTTTGCCCTTGTCACGATCGCCACCGCAGCCAAACACGCACCACAACTGACCTTTGCAGTGCAGACGCGCCGCTTCCAGCGCTTTTTCCAGCGCATCTGGCGTGTGAGCGTAATCGACAACCACGGTAGGTTTTTCTGGCGCTGTAAACACTTCCATGCGACCACACACCGGCTGCAGCTGCGGCGCCGTGACGACCAGCGCATCAAGCGGATACTCCAGCGCCAGCAGCGTAGCCAACGCCAGCAACAAGTTGCTCACGTTGAAAGCGCCCATCAGGCGGCTATCAAACTCGCCGTTGCCCCAGCTGGAGCTGAACTGGATGTGCGCACCGCCATCGTGATAATCCACCGCCGTGGCTTTGAGCCAGCGGCCATGACAGCCCGATTGCAGATTATCTTCCATGGTAACCGCTACTGCATCTGGCAGTTTTGCCAGCCAGCGACGGCCCACTTCATCATCAGCATTGATGATGGCTTCAGCGACCTGATGCTCAGAGAACAGCAACCATTTAGCCGATTCATAGCTCTGCATATCACCGTGATAATCGAGGTGATCGCGGCTCAGGTTAGTAAACACTGCGGCCGCAAACGGTAAAGCTGCAACGCGATGCTGCACCAAACCGTGTGAGGAGACTTCCATCGCCGTCAGGGTTGCGCCCTGCCCGACTAAATCATTCAGAACATGCTGCACATCCACCGCAGAACCGGTGGTGTTTTCGGTTGCCACCAGTTGACCATAAAGGCCGTTGCCGACGGTGCCCATCACGGCGCCGGTTTCACCCAGCAAATTGGCCCACTGCGCCATCAGTTGCGTGGTGGTGGTTTTGCCGTTGGTGCCGGTAACACCGATTAATTTCAGTTTGCTTGCAGGCTGCTGATAATAGCGTCCGGCCAGTGCAGAGAGACGCTGCTGCAACTGCGCCAGATAGATAACCGGGACGCCATGCACCTCACGGATATCTCCATCGCTGGCTTCACCTTCGGCTTCGGCAATCACTGCCGCCACGCCTTGTGCAATAGCCTGCGGAATAAAACGACGTCCATCAGCATGATGGCCCGCCACGGCGATAAACAGATCGCCAGAAGCCGCAGCGCGGCTATCTAGTGTCATGTCACGGAGTGGACGCGCCGGCGCACCCGGCACCCACGGGGCCAGTAAGTCGCGCAGGTTACGATCTGTCACTTGATTCCTCACTTCTATTCTTCACCAACTCGTTCTTATCAACTGTCGGCAGCGCATCAGGTTCGATATTCATGGTACGCAACACGCCGCCCATGATGGCGCCAAACACCGGTGCTGAAACCGCACCACCATAATATTTACCGGCTTGGGGATCGTTAATCACCACCACCAGCGCAAAACGAGGACGGCTGGCAGGCGCAACGCCTGCGGTATAAGCAATGTATTTGTTGACGTAACGTCCATCCGGTCCAACCTTCTTGGCGGTACCGGTTTTGATGGCAATGCGATAGCCCTTGATGGCGGCTTTAACCCCACCGCCGCCAGGCAACGCAACGCTTTCCATCATGTGCATCACCGTTTTCACCAGGTCTTCCTGGAAAACGCGTTCACCCGCTACCGGCGGGTCAACTTTGGTGATCGACAGCGGGCGATTGATGCCGTAGCTGCCAATGGTTGCGTAAACTCGCGCTAACTGTAACGGCGTTACCATTAGCCCGTAGCCGAAAGAGAAGGTGGCCCTCTCTATGTCAGACCACCGTTGTTTTTGAGGGTATAAGCCACTACTTTCCCCGACCAGCCCCAAATTGGTCGGTTTACCCAGCCCAAAGCGCGCGTAAGTATCTACGAGTGCTGAGGAGGGCATCGCTAACGCCAAACGTGAAACCCCGACGTTACTCGACTTCTGTAAAACCCCGGTAAGGGTCAATTCGTTGTAGCGCGCCACGTCTTTGATCTCATGACCATTGACGCGGTACGGCACAGTGTTCAGTACGCTGTTCTCTTTCACCACACCGCGCTGTAAAGCCGTCATCACCACCATCGGTTTCACGGTGGAACCTGGCTCGAAGATGTCGGTAATAGCGCGGTTACGCATCACGTCTTTCGGCGTATTGCTGAGATTATTCGGGTTGTAAGCGGGGCTGTTCGCCATCGCCAGCACTTCGCCGGTGTTCACATCCACCAGCACGGCGGTGCCTGATTCGGCTTTGTTGAACGCTACGGCGTTGTTCAGTTCGCGATACACCAGCGCCTGCAGACGTTCATCAATGCTCAGCGTGAGGTTGTGCGCGGCGCGGCTGTCTACCGAAGAGATATCTTCAATTACGCGACCGTTACGGTCTTTACGCACCGTACGTTCGCCCGGTGCGCCAGTCAGCCATTTGTCGAAGCTCTTTTCGATGCCTTCGATGCCCTGACCATCAATGTTGGTGAAACCAATCAGGTGTGCGGTAACCTGGCCCGCTGGATAGTAGCGGCGCGACTCTTCACGCAGATAGATGCCCGGCAGCTTAAGCTTTTTCACATACTCGCCAATCGCCGGATTCACCTGGCGCGCCAGATAGACAAAGCGCCCTTTTGGGTTGGCGTTGATGCGTGCAGCGAGTTGATCAAGCGGAATCGATAACGCATCTGACAGCGCTTTCCAGCGGCTATCCAGCGAGACGCCGCCGTGTTCGGTCAGCTCTTTCGGATCGGCCCAAATCGCATTCACCGGCACGCTCACCGCCAATGGACGACCGGCACGATCACTGATCATGCCGCGCGCGGTTGGCACCGATTGCACGCGCAGCGAACGCAAATCGCCCTCTTTCACCAGCTTGTCAGGGTTGATCACCTGCAGCCATGCTACGCGCGACAGCAGTCCGCCCAGCGCCAGTAAAATGCACCCGCACAGTAACGCAAAGCGCCAGCTTACAAAGCTGGCCTTATCTTCTTGTTTTTTTAACTTCAGCGTTTTGCCTGCGCCACTCATTGAGTTCTGCGATTCCTTATTTCTGCACCACAATATTTTCCTGCGAAGGATCAACATGCTGCATTTGCAGTTTATCGGTTGCTATCCGCTCTACGCGGCTATGATCGCCCAGTGCGTTCTCTTCAAGAATCAGGTTGCGCCATTCGATATCGAGCGCATCACGCTCCAGCACCAGCTGTTCACGCTGCGCCGTTAACAGGCGCGTCTTGTGCGTGGTGGTCACGACGATCACCGAAGACACCAGCACTGCTATGAGCAGCAACAGCGGGATCTTGCCAAATCGCAGCAGGTCTCCACCGATAACACCGGGTAAGCTGTGGCGCTCGTTGCCAATCATGACGCCGTTCGCTCCGCGATACGTAATACCGAACTGCGCGCACGTGGGTTTTCGTTCACTTCAGCTTCACCAGGAATCAGCTTGCCCAGCGTTTTCAGTTCACGTCCGCCTAAAGCTTTGAGCTGCGACTCGGTCATCGGAATCCCTGCTGGCACCTGCGGACCACGGCTCTGATCGCGCATAAAGCGCTTCACTAAGCGATCTTCCAGTGAGTGGAAGCTGATGATCGACAACCTGCCGCCTGGCGCGAGAACCGATAATGCCCCTTTCAGCGCGGTATCGATCTCTTCCAGCTCACTGTTGATCCAGATACGAATTGCCTGGAAAGTTCGCGTCGCCGGATGCTTAAATTTGTCTTTAACGGGCATCGCTGCGGCAATCACCGTTGCCAGCTCTTTGGTGCGCGTCATCGGCTGTTCACGGTTGCGCTCAACGATGGCGCGCGCAATACGTTTACCAAAACGCTCCTCACCGTAGGTTTTGATCACGAAAGCGATATCTGCCTCCTCCGCGCTCATCAGCCATTCAGCGGCTGATTGCCCGCGCGTTGGGTCCATACGCATATCCAGCGGCCCATCACGCATGAAAGAGAAACCGCGTTCGGCATCATCCAATTGCGGTGAAGAGACGCCCAGATCGAGTAGAACGCCGTCGATCTTGCCAGTCAGCCCGCGCTCTTCGACGTATTCCGCTAATGCCGAAAACGGCCCGTGCACGATCGAAAAACGAGGATCGTTTATCTCAGCGGCTGCGGCTATCGCTTGCGGATCGCGATCAATCGCTATCAGTTGCCCTTTCTCGCCAAGCTGAGAAAGAATTAAGCGCGAGTGACCGCCGCGACCAAAAGTGCCATCGATATAAATGCCGTCTTCCCTGATATTGAGGCCGTTTACCGCCTCATCCAGCAGCACTGTGGTGTGTTTGAAATTTTCCTGCATAGCTATAGCGACAAGTCCTGCAACCGCTCAGATAAAGGCTCCTGAGCCGACTGTTCTGTGTCAATATCATCCTTAACTTGTTGATACCAGGTCTGTTCATCCCACAGCTCAAACTTGTTGAACTGTCCAACCAGCATCACTTCTTTGGTCAGGCCGGCGTGTTGGCGTAACGTGTTCGCCAACAACAAACGACCCGCATTATCCATCTGGCATTCACTGGCATGTCCTAACAGCAGCCGCTGTACGCGACGCTCGGCTGGATTCATGCTGGATAAGCGAGACAGCTTTTTCTCAATGATTTCCCATTCGGGCAGGGTATAAAGCAGCAGGCATGGCTGGTGGAGGTCAATGGTGCACACCATTTGCCCCTGAGACTCTGCGACTAGCAATTCACGATAGCGCGTTGGTACTGCTAATCGTCCTTTGCTGTCGAGATTGACTAACGTTGCTCCACGGAACATGCCAGCCTTACCCCTCAATCACCCGTTTTCACCACTTTATCCCACTTTTTACCACGAAACGAGTTTACGGAGCCGATGAAATCCTTGTCAAGCCGCAACGGCAAGTGAATATCACTATTTACATCGGGTGAAATTAATCAGAGAGGGAATTAATCGACATGGATTCGCAAAATAAAAAATTAACCTGATGAATAATTGAATAAAAATTTTCGCACATTGAAAAATGGCGAAAAATAAAGCGCTTTTACACGGAATTATATTTGCCCTGCAATCTGCGACGACGGCGGCATTTTAGGGGATTTCTGAAAGGAAGCCCAGCATCATCGCGCCAGCTCTGCTACGCCTCGCTGCTTGAGATGTAAACAATTAAGAAAAGTCAGCAAGGTTAAATTGTTAGCTGGAGTGGCGATTATTTACGCTTATTTACGCCGGAAGGTTCGCAGGAAATATCTGCAGGTTAAATTAACGCTGGGCAGCGAACTGCCCAGCATTTCATTTAGCGCGGCGGCTTAATTGTCCGCGGCGGAATAAATTACGACGAATGCGGGTTAAACCCGGTTTCGGTTTACGCGGTTCATCCAGCGAGGCCAAAACCAGCTCCAGCACGCGCTCAGCCACGTCGCGATGACGCTGCCCCACCGCCAGCACCGAGCACTCAAGGAAATCCAGCAATTCGTGGTCGCCAAAAGTGGCAATCGCCAGATCGGTTGGCAGGCGGCCATCACGCTTCAGCGTAACGTCCATTACGCCCTGCAGCAGCCCAAACGACGTGGTGAACAGCGCTTCTGGCATCGGATGATCTTCGAGGTACTTCTCAAACAGCGTGGCAGCGGCAGCACGATCGAAGCTGTTGCAGTAGATGTAATCTATTGGCCGTTCATCGTCTTTCCACGCATCGCGGAAGCCGAGTTCACGCAGGAAACTCACCGACAATTCCGGCAGCGCCCCAAGGAACAGCACGTTTTTTACCGGTAGCTGACGCAATTCAGCCGCCAACGTCTGCGCATCATCCTGATCGGCACCCACCACGCTGGTAAAGTGTTCACGATCCAGCGCACGGTCCAGCGCGATAATCGGTAAAGGATCGTTGATCCAACGCTGATAGAACGGATGCTCTGGTGGCAGAGAAGTTGAAACGATGATGGCATCAACCTGACGCTGTAACAGATGCTCGATGCAGCGCATTTCGTTGTCCGGCTGATCTTCCGAGCAGGCAATCAAAAGCTGATAACCGCGCTGACGCGCCTGACGTTCCAGATAGTTGGCAATGCGCGTGTAACTGGTGTTTTCCAAATCAGGGATCACCAGACCAATTGAACGGGTGCGTCCGGCACGCAGCCCAGCCGCGACGGCATTCGGGTGATAGTTGTGTTCACGCACCACCGCCATCACTTTCTCGACGGTTTTTTCGCTGACACGATACTGCCGCGCTTTGCCATTGATTACATAGCTGGCCGTGGTGCGCGACACGCCTGCCAGGCGCGCAATTTCATCCAGTTTCACGGTGACACCTTAATTCTGATAAGCCAGCGCTGGCGAAAATATCCGCAGAGTAGCTATGGGTAAAACATTTGTAACATCTAACCGCAGAACACTACGCCGAGCAACCGCTTTTCTCTCGCATCCTGGATAAGCGCATAAAATAAAAAAACCCGGCATTTCGCCGGGTTAGAATCAGATGAAATCGTTACTTAAGGTGATTAACGCATTACGCGATCGCCGCGCGACACACCCACGATTCCTGAGCGAGCCACTTCAACAATTTCTGCTACGTCGCGAACAGTGTTAAGAAACGCGTCGAGTTTATCGCTGGTGCCTGCCAGCTGAACCGTGTAAAGCGTTGGCGTGACATCGATAATCTGACCACGGAAAATTTCCGCGCTGCGCTTCACTTCTTCACGGCCGTAACCGCTGGCCTGGATTTTCACCAGCATGATTTCACGCTCAACGTAAGCGCCCTGCCCCAGCTCGCTGACTCGTAACACGTCCACCAGCTTGTGCAGCTGCTTCTCGATCTGCTCCAGCACTTTTTCATCGCCGACCGTTTGAATTGTCATGCGTGATAAGGTCGGATCATCGGTTGGCGCGACAGTAAGGCTTTCGATGTTGTAACCACGTTGAGAGAACAGTCCCACTACGCGGGACAATGCGCCGGATTCATTTTCCAGCAGAACCGATAAAATACGACGCATAATTAAGTCCTCTCCGTTTTGCTCAACCACATCTCATCCATCGAACCACCACGAATTTGCATCGGGTAAACGTGCTCGCTGCCGTCAATATTCACATCCACAAACACCAGACGGCCTTTCGCCAGCGTATCCAGTGCCAGCTGCAGCTTCTCTTCCAGCTCCGCAGGATGCGCAATGGAGATACCCACATGACCATAAGCTTCGGCCAGACGCACGAAGTCAGGCAGCGATTGCATGTAAGACTGCGAGTGGCGGCCGGAGTAAATCATGTCCTGCCACTGCTTAACCATGCCGAGGAAGCCGTTGTTGAGGTTTAATACCAGCACTGGCAAATCGTACTGCAGCGCGGTCGACAGTTCCTGAATGTTCATCTGGATGCTGCCATCGCCGGTCACGCAGATAACCGTTTCATCCGGCAGCGCCATCTTCACGCCCAGCGCTGCAGGCAAGCCGAAGCCCATGGTGCCCAAGCCACCGGAGTTGATCCAGCGACGCGGCTTGTCGAACTGGTAGTAAAGTGCGGCAAACATCTGATGCTGACCGACGTCAGAGGTGACGTAAGCTTCGCCTTTGGTCAAACGACAGATGGTTTCGATGACAGCCTGCGGCTTGATTTTGTCACTGGTGCGATCGAATTCCAGACACTTGCGGCCACGCCAGCCTTCAATGGTCTGCCACCAGTCGCGCAGGCTATCGAGTTCCTGCTTCGCATCGCTTTGCGCCAGCAGCTCTAACATCTGCGCCAGCGTCTGCTTCGCATCGCCGACAATCGGAATGTCCGCGCTGACGGTTTTGGAGATCGACGTTGGATCGACATCGATATGCATAATGGTGGCGTTCGGGCAGTACTTCGCCAGATTGTTGGTGGTGCGGTCGTCGAAACGCACGCCAATACCGAAAATCAGATCGGCGTTGTGCATGGTCATGTTGGCTTCGTAAGTGCCGTGCATACCCAGCATACCGATGCACTGACGATGCGTGCCAGGGAACACGCCCAAGCCCATCAGCGAGGTTGTCACCGGAATATTCAGTTGCTCAGCCAGCTGCAGCAGTTCTGCTTCGCAGCCCGACATAATCGCCCCGCCGCCGGCGTAAATCACCGGCTTGTGCGCAGCCAGTAACGTTTGCAGCGCGCGCTTGATCTGTCCTTTATGGCCCTGAATGGTCGGATTGTAAGAGCGCATGCTCACCGTTTCCGGCCAGACGTACGGCAGCTTGTTGGCTGGGTTCAGGATATCTTTTGGCAGATCGATAACCACCGGCCCCGGACGACCGCTGGCTGCCAGCCAGAAGGCCTTTTTCAGCACGGTTGGGATCTCTTCGGCATTTTTCACCAGGAAGCTGTGCTTCACCACCGGACGGGAGATGCCGACCATGTCGCACTCCTGGAACGCATCGTAACCAATCAGTGACGAAGGCACCTGACCCGACAGAATCACCATCGGGATTGAATCCATATAGGCGGTTGCAATACCGGTAATCGCGTTGGTGGCGCCCGGACCGGAAGTCACCAGCACCACGCCCACTTCACCGGTCGCACGCGCAAGGCCATCGGCCATATGCACCGCGCCTTGTTCATGACGGACCAATACGTGGTCAATACCACCGACCGTTTGCAGCGCATCATAAATATCGAGCACCGCTCCGCCCGGATAACCGAATACCTGCTTAACGCCCTGATCGATTAATGAACGGACGACCATTTCGGCTCCTGACAACATCTCCATTTTCTGCCTCCAGGCTTGAGGGACTGAATCCACTGACGTTCGCGTTTCCCGCACGCCACTGATATCCGGCCCCCGATCGCCAATTAAGATCAAAACCTTATGTTTATGCTCAGAAGGCGGCGTTCTGTCCGCCTTCCAGGTACAGGGAATCTACTTGAGTTAATTCTTTTAAGAGTAGGTCGATTACCATAACCGCAGACAACCCGACCTGCAAACGCCAGGACGCCACGTCGCGCCCAATCCGGCAATAAAGGCACTGATGCGTGATTATTGCCTGCGAGGATTAAACTAATGCTTCGTCATAACCACAGAGGAAAATGCTGGTTTAGAGATTATTTGCAGCGTGTTCTAAGAAATATGATTTTCATATTGCCTGACCACTCAGTCCACAATCTTTTGTGATAATTACTTTCTGGCGTGATTAGCTATAAAACGGTCTAATCACATCATATTCTTCTTAGCAACAAGCCTAATCTTGTTTTACCAGCAATGTGCATTGTTGACATAAGCCAATAATTATCAATCAGTTAAAATAAACTCTATTTTCTAAACGATTTTTTAAGTGGATGGAATCACTTATCCTGTTACTAATTAATGCCATTGCTCTGCGCAGCTGAAAAATCACAGCACATCGCCCTTTTTACCTCTCAGAAATACCCTTGCACTTAAGGTTGACTTCACACGTCAATTCCAGTACCAATATGTGCATCCAAAAATTTACGAGGTTTGAATCATGTTTCATTCTTTCCGCCTACTCGGTCTACTACTAAACGCATCCAGTTTGCGCGGTAGACTCGTGGGCGGAATCAATAACTGATTCGAACCTGCTGAAGTTTAAGAAACCCGCGCCAATGCGCGGGTTTTTTTATGCTCGTAGCACCGGCAACGTTAATGCATAAGGAAGATTACGATGAGCCAGCAAGTTATTATTTTCGATACCACTCTGCGTGATGGCGAACAGGCTTTACAGGCCAGCCTGAGTGTTAAAGAAAAACTGCAAATCGCTCTGGCGTTGGAACGTATGGGCGTGGATGTGATGGAAGTGGGCTTCCCCGTTTCCTCTCCAGGCGATTTTGAATCCGTACAAACCATCGCTCGTACCATTAAAAACAGCCGCGTCTGCGGACTGGCACGCTGCGTTGAGAAGGACATTGACGCCGCATACGAATCACTGCGTGTGGCTGAAGCGTTCCGTATTCACACCTTCATCGCGACTTCTCCGATGCACATCGCCACCAAATTGCGCAGCACGCTGCCGGAAGTGATTGAACGCGCGGTGCACATGATAAAACGCGCGCGCAACTACACCGACGACGTTGAGTTCTCCTGTGAAGATGGCGGTCGTACGCCAATCGACGATTTGTGCCGCATGGTTGAAGCCGCGATCAATGCCGGTGCAACCACCATCAACATCCCGGACACCGTTGGCTACACCTTGCCAGGCGAATACGCCAACATCATTGGCCAATTGGTGGCTCGCGTTCCCAACATCGATAAAGCCATCTTGTCCGTTCATACCCATGACGATTTGGGTATGGCGACCGGCAACGCCATCGCCGCAGTATTGGCCGGTGCGCGCCAGGTTGAAGGCACGTTAAACGGTTTAGGTGAGCGTGCCGGTAACTGTGCGCTGGAAGAAGTGATCATGGCGATCAAAACCCGCCAGCAGATCATGAATGTCCACACCAACATCAATCATCAGGAAATTTACCGCACCAGCCAAACCGTTAGCCAAATCTGCAACATGCCGATTCCAGCCAACAAAGCGGTGGTCGGTTCTAACGCCTTCGCCCACTCTTCCGGTATTCACCAGGATGGCGTGCTGAAGAACCGCGAAAACTACGAAATCCTGACGCCAGAATCTATCGGCCTGCACAAAATCCAGCTGAACCTGACTTCCCGTTCTGGCCGCGCCGCGGTGAAACACCGCATGGAAGAGATGGGCTACAAAGAGTCTGATTACAACCTCGACACTTTGTACGACGCCTTCCTAAAGCTGGCCGACAAGAAAGGCCAAGTCTTCGATTACGATCTGGAAGCGTTAGCCTTCATCAACAAGCAGAACGAAGAACCAGAATATTTCCAGCTGAACGAATTCAACGTGCAGACCGGCTCAAGCGTGACCGCGACGGCCTCCGTGCAGTTAGGCTGCGGTGAAGAGACCAAAGCGGACGCCGCAACCGGTAACGGTCCGGTTGATGCGGTTTATCAGGCGATCAACCGCATTACCGGCTTTGAAGCTGAACTGATCAACTATAAATTGACGGCAAAAGGCCACGGCGAGAACGCGCTGGGTCAGGTCGATATCGTGGTCAACTACAACGGTCGTAAATTCCACGGCGTTGGCCTGGCGACCGATATCGTCGAATCATCGGCGAAAGCGATGGTGAACGCGTTGAACAATATTTGGCGTGCTAAGCAGGTGGAAAAAGAACTGCAGCGTAAATTTAAAGATCAGAAGGAAACGGTGTAACTATGTCTAAGTCTTCTCATATCGCGGTTTTGCCAGGCGACGGAATTGGTCCGGAAGTGATGGCGCAGGCCATGAAAGTTCTCGATGCAATTCGTACGCGTTTCGACATGCGTATCACCACCAGCGAATATGATGTTGGCGGTATCGCCATCGATCGTCATGGTGAACCGCTGCCACCGGCTACCGTTGCCGGCGCAGAGCAAGCGGATGCGATTCTGTTTGGCTCGGTAGGTGGCCCGAAGTGGGAACATCTGCCGCCTGCACAGCAACCTGAGCGCGGCGCGCTGCTGCCGCTGCGTAAGCACTTCAAGCTGTTCAGCAACTTGCGCCCTGCCGCGCTGTATAAAGGTCTGGAAGCGTTCTGCCCGCTGCGCAGCGATATCGCCGAGCGCGGTTTTGACATCCTCTGCGTGCGTGAATTGACCGGCGGCATCTACTTCGGTCAGCCGAAAGGCCGTGAAGGCAGCGGCCCACATGAGCGCGCTTTCGATACTGAGGTTTATCACCGTTTCGAAATCGAGCGCATTGCGCGTATCGCGTTTGAATCAGCGCGTAAGCGCCGCAACATCGTTACCTCAATCGATAAAGCCAACGTGTTGCAGACTTCCGTGATGTGGCGCGAGATTGTCAACGAAGTGGCAAAAGATTATCCGGATGTGCAGTTGAGCCACATGTACATCGATAACGCCACCATGCAGCTGATTAAAGATCCATCACAGTTTGACGTGCTGCTGTGTTCTAACCTGTTTGGCGACATCCTGTCAGACGAATGCGCGATGATTACCGGTTCGATGGGCTTGCTGCCTTCTGCCAGCCTGAACGAAGAAGGTTTTGGCCTGTTTGAGCCAGCGGGCGGTTCCGCACCGGATATCGCCGGTCAGAACATTGCCAACCCGATTGCGCAGATTCTGTCGCTGTCACTGCTGCTGCGTTACAGCCTGAATGCGGATGAAGCAGCCGCAAGCATTGAACGCGCTGTCAGCCGCGCGTTGGAAGCGGGTTATCGTACCCGTGATTTGGCCGGTGACGGCAAGGCCGTGAGCACAGATGAGATGGGCAGCATCATTGCCGGTTTCATCGCCGAGGAAAAATAATAAAATGAAAAGCTTATACCAGAAGTTATTTGATGCACATGTCGTCCACGAAACGCCTAACGAAACTCCGTTACTCTATATCGATCGCCATCTGATCCATGAAGTGACGTCACCGCAGGCCTTTGATGGCCTGCGCGCGCACGGCCGCAAAGTGCGCCAGCCGTCGAAAACCTTCGCTACCATGGATCACAACGTTTCGACGCAGACCAAAGATATCAATGCGTCTGGCGAGATGGCGCGTATTCAGATGCAAGAGCTGATCAAAAACTGTGCTGAGTTCGGCATTCAGCTGTATGACCTGAATCACCCGTTCCAGGGCATCGTGCACGTGATTGGGCCTGAGCAAGGCATGACGTTGCCGGGCATGACCATTGTGTGCGGCGATTCCCACACCGCCACCCACGGCGCGTTCGGTTCACTGGCATTCGGTATCGGTACTTCCGAAGTTGAGCATGTGTTTGCCACGCAAACCCTGAAGCAGGGCCGCGCGAAAACCATGAAGATTGAAGTGCTGGGCGAAGCTGCGCCGGGCATCACTGCCAAAGACATCGTATTGGCGATCATCGGTAAAACCGGCAGCGCTGGCGGTACCGGTCACGTTGTCGAATTCTGTGGCCCAGCGATCGAAGCGCTGAGCATGGAAGGCCGCATGACGCTGTGTAACATGGCGATTGAAATGGGTGCCAAAGCGGGCCTGGTTGCGCCGGATGACACCACTTTCGCTTACCTCAAAGACAAGCAGTTCGCGCCGAAGGGCGAGCAGTGGGAACAAGCGGTCGCTTACTGGCGCACGCTGAAGTCCGACAGCGATGCCAAATTCGACAGCATCGTCACGCTGCACGCCGAAGATATCGCCCCGCAAGTGACCTGGGGCACCAATCCAGGCCAGGTGATGGCGGTCGATCAAGCGATCCCGAATCCACAATCCTTTGCCGATCCGGTTGAGCGCGCTTCTGCTGAGAAAGCACTGGCGTATATGGATCTGCAGCCAGGCATCAAACTGACTGACGTGGCGATCGATAAAGTGTTTATCGGTTCCTGCACCAACTCACGTATTGAAGATCTGCGTGCCGCTGCCGCAATTGCCAAAGGTCGCAAAGTAGCGCCGGGCGTAGTAGCGATGGTGGTACCAGGTTCCGGTCCGGTGAAAGCACAAGCCGAAGCTGAAGGTCTGGACAAAATCTTCCTCGAAGCCGGGTTTGAATGGCGCTTACCGGGTTGCTCGATGTGTCTGGCAATGAACAATGACCGCCTCAATCCGGGCGAACGTTGCGCATCAACCAGCAACCGTAACTTTGAAGGCCGTCAGGGCCGCGGTGGACGTACGCATCTGGTGAGCCCGGCGATGGCCGCTGCGGCTGCCGTAACCGGTCGTTTTGCCGACATTCGTGAATTGACTCAGGGAGCGTAAACCATGGCGAACAAATTTACTCAACACAGCGGAATTGTGGCGCCATTGGATGCGGCCAACGTCGACACTGATGCCATCATTCCTAAGCAGTTCCTGCAGAAAGTGACGCGCACCGGTTTTGGCGCGCACCTGTTCCACGACTGGCGTTTTGAAGATGATGCGGGCACCGTGCCAACCGCCAGCTTCGTGCTGAACAAACCCGAGTTCAAAGGCACCAGCATTTTGCTGGCGCGTGAGAACTTTGGCTGCGGTTCATCGCGTGAGCACGCGCCTTGGGCGCTGACTGATTTCGGTTTCCATGTGGTGATCGCGCCAAGCTTCGCCGACATCTTCTATGGCAACAGCTTCAACAACCAGCTGCTGCCGGTGAAGTTGAGCGATGAAGAAGTGGATGAGATGTTCAAACTGGTTGCCGCGCAGCCGGGCGTCTCTTTCACCGTGGATCTGGAAGCGCAAACTGTTACGGCAGGCGATAAAACGTATAGCTTTGAAATCGACAGCTTCCGCCGTCACTGCATGATCAACGGTCTCGACAGCATTGGCCTGACGCTGCAACACGAAGCCTCAATCTCCAGCTACGAAACCAATCAGCCCGCGTTCTTACGCTAAGGCAACAAGGGCGACGTGATGTCGCCCTTCTCCTTTATACATCCCGCACGCGCGACGCCAATCCCAACGCCAGCACCGCCAGCCCCAACGCCAGCCAGTAAACCGACTCATGACCAAAGCGCTCGCTCATGGTGCCCTGAATGATGCCGGCGATAATCATGCCGGTGGAAATCGAGGTGGTGAACAATGTCGTCGCCGCACCCGCGCGGCCCGGCATTAAATCCTGGAACCACAGCATGCCAATCCCGGCGATGATGCCGATAAAGGCAGCGTTGAATAGTTGCAGTACCATCAATGCAGTACGCGACTGGAACATCACCAATCCGAGATAAAACACAATCGCCGCCACCAGCGCCAGCAGCATCAGTTTGCGTTTGCCGGTGCGCCGCGCGTAATGCCCGGCCAGTAGCATGATTGGAATCTCTAGCCCGGCGGCAGTGCCCATCAGCAATCCCGCCAGCTTCTCCGGTAGGCCAAGCGTAGAGCTGATATACAGCGGCATATCAATGATATACATGGTGTTGCACGCCCACATGGTGACGGAGGCGATAAACAGCAACCGCACCTGGCTGTCTTTCCACGGGCTCAGCTGCGTCAGCACCTCTTCAGGCGATGCCACCACGCGCGGCACCGACGGCAAGGTACGCCAGATCAGCAGCATGCTCAGCAGGAAAATCCCCGCCGCCACGCAAAACAGCGTCACAAAGCCGTAGTTGAGCGCCAGCGCAAATGACAGCGGCGGCCCAATCACCCACGCCAGCGACAGCTGCGCACGCATCACCGAGCTGAACATCACCACTTCACGCGCCGACTGATCGGCATATTCGCGCGCGAGCGCAAACACCTGCGGAATCGACACGCTGGCCAGCGCCGACAAAAACACGCCCAGCGTCACCAGCGTTAAATAGTGGCGATTAAAGGCAAACAGCAGCGCATTCAGCGTCGCCATCAGGCAGCAAAACAGAATCAGGTTGCGGCGATCGCCCTGGTTATCGGAGCGTTTCGCCATCAGCAGGCTAATCACAATCCCGGCGATCGCATTGATGGTAAAGAACAAGCCGACCCAGAACGGACTTACCTGCACTTCACGCGTCAGAAACAGGCTCAGCGTCGGCGCCTGCAGCGCACCGGCCACGCCGGTCATAAACGACACCGCCATAAACGAGAGATAGACCGGATTGATGCGACGTTGACGCGTTAACAGCGATTTCATGCAGAAATCCCTTTGCGGATAAAAAAAGGTAGAGAAATGAGGGTAGAAGATTCTACAGCAAAACGAAAAAAGCCAGCAGATAAAGCGCTGCTGGCGGTGAAAATGCACCCTACTCAGAAAGAGGTTCCACGTCGGCGGAACCGCTGGCAGAGCGCCATTCATTACTGAATGCCTCCCGCTCTTCCATTGCCGGGCAGTATGCCTCTAATATGAGGCAGGAAAAACTGAGCGATTCTGACAAGGAGTTCCCCTTTTATGTCCTCATCACGTTTGCAGCAGCAATTCATCCGCTTATGGCAAAGCTGTCAGGGGCAGGATCAGGAAACCACGCTCAACGAGCTGGCGGATCTGCTGCACTGTTCGCGTCGCCATATGCGTAACCTGCTCAACGCCATGCAGAGTGAAGGCTGGCTGATTTGGCAGGCGGAAGCGGGACGCGGCAAGCGCTCGATGCTGAGTTTCTGCTATACCGGCCTGGCGCTCCAGCAGCAGCGCGCTGAGGATCTACTTGAGCAGGATCGCATCGAACAGTTAGTGCAACTGGTTGGCGATAAAAATCAGGTGCGCCAGATGATCGCGGCACATTTAGGCCGCAGCTTCCGTCAGGGTAAACACATTCTGCGCGTGCTCTATTACCGTCCGCTGCCCAATCTGCTGCCAGGTTCGCCGCTGCGCCGCTCAGAAACCCATCTGGCGCGACAAATTTTCAACGGCCTGATGCGCATAAATGAGGAAAAGGGGGAAATCGAACCCGATATCGCCCATCACTGGCAGCAGACCTCGTCGCTGCAGTGGCGCTTCTTCCTGCGCCCGGCGATCCGTTTTCATCATGGTCGTGAACTGGAAATGGAGGATGTGATTGCTTCGCTGGAACGCGTGCGTAGCCAGCCGCTGTTTTCTCACATCAGTAAACTGGATTCGCCCGCGCCCTGGACGCTGGATATCCATCTGAGCCAGCCGGACGATTGGTTGCCATGGCTGCTGGCCAGCGTCAGCGCGATGATCCTGCCGCGCGAATGGCCAACGCTGCGTCAGTTTGCCCGCCAGCCGATTGGCACCGGCCCGTACAGCGTGGTGCGCAACCAACAAACGCAGCTGAAAATCGCCGCCTTCGATGATTACTTTGGCTATCGCGCGCTGATTGACGATGTGTCAATTTGGGTGCTGCCGGAGATCAGCGATGAACTGGTGTACGCCGGAGTCAAACTGCAAGGCGAAACCGCCGATGAAAAATCGGAAGAGAGCCGTCTGGAAGAAGGCTGCTACTTTCTGCTTTACGATCAGCGCTCCGCATTGGGCCGCGATGCGCATTTCCGCCGTTGGGTGAGTTATCTGTTTAATCCGATCGCCTTATTGAATCATGCTGGCGTCGGCTATCAGCGTTACTGGTTCCCCGCTTATGGCTTGCTGCCACGCTGGCACCATCGCCGCGATCTCACGCCCGCCGACAAGCTAGCAGGTTTAACCCAACTGACGCTGAGCTGGTACAGCCATCACGTTGAGCATGAAGGTATCGCCAACGCGCTGCGACCGCTGCTGGCGCAGCAAGGTGTTGAGCTGATCACCCGCGTTGTGAGCTACGAAGAGTGGTTCGAGGGCGAAGGTGAAAGTGACATCTGGCTCGGCAGCGTCAACTTTACCCTGCCGCTCGAGTACGCGCTGTTCGCCCAACTGTTTGAGCTGCCGTTGATGCATCACTGCATCCCAATTGACTGGCAAGCCGATGCCGCACGCTGGCGGCAAAAGGATTTACCGTTGGCGGAATGGAGTAAACAGCTGATCGACTGCGACTATCTGCATCCGCTGTTCCATCACTGGCTGCTGCTGGAAGGACAGCGCAGTATGCGCGGCGTGCGCCTCAATACGCTCGGCTGGTTTGACTTCAAATCAGCCTGGTTTGCGCCGCCGGAGCTGTGATCCTTTCGCGCTGTCATATAAATGTCTAGAATGAGCCGTTCTCAACGGGGTGCCTTGAAATCAGGGCTGAGAGAAACCCGTCGAACCTGATCCGGCTAATACCGGCGTAGGGATTTGAGATGTCTCACTCCTCAGATCCTTTGCGACTCAACTTATCTTCTCCTCAAGGAGCGCAAAGTGTTAAACAAAGTTCTGCCTGTGTTGCTGCTGGTTGCGGCACCGGCTTTCGCTGCCAAACCGGTTCTCACCGTTTACACCTACGATTCGTTCTCTGCCGATTGGGGCCCCGGTCCAGCGGTAAAAAAAGCCTTTGAAGCGCAGTGCGGCTGCGAACTGAAGTACGTAGCGCTGGAAGATGGCGTATCGCTGCTCAATCGTGTGCGCATGGAAGGCAAAAACAGCAAAGCCGATGTGGTGCTGGGGCTGGACAACAATCTGGTGCAGGCGGCGGAGAAAACCGGGCTGTTTGCCAAAAGCAGCGTTGATACCAAAGCATTAACGTTGCCAGATGGCTGGCACAACGACACCTTCATTCCGTTCGATTATGGCTACTTCGCCTTCGTCTACGATAAAAACAAACTGAAGAATCCGCCGAAAAGCCTGAAAGAACTGGTCGAAAGCCCGGAAAAATGGCGCGTGATTTATGAAGATCCGCGCACCAGCACGCCGGGCCTTGGCCTGCTGCTGTGGATGCAAAAAGTCTATGGTGATAACGCGCCTGACGCGTGGCAGAAGCTGGCACAAAAAACCGTTACCGTCACCAAAGGCTGGAGCGAAGCTTACGGCCTGTTCCTGAAGGGCGAAGGCGATCTGGTGTTGAGCTACACCACTTCTCCGGCTTATCACATTATCGAAGAGAAGAAAGAGAACTACGCCGCCGCCGAATTTAGCGAAGGCCACTATTTGCAGGTGGAAGTTGCCGCGCAGCTCGCCAGCAGCAAACAGCCCAAGCTGGCGCAGCAGTTCATGCAGTTTATGGTTTCTCCGGCCTTCCAGCAGACCATTCCCACCGGCAACTGGATGTATCCGGTGATCAAAAGCGATCTGCCAGCCGGTTATCAAACGCTGCAGGTGCCCGCCAAGGCGTTGCAATACACGCCAGCCGAAGTGGCCGACCATCGCGCCGCGTGGATCAGCGCATGGCAAAGCGCCGTTAGTCGTTAATGCCCGGCTGGTTAATTCCCGGTAGCGTCATCGCGCTTTTGCTCTGTGCGGTGGCGCTGCTGGCGTTTGGCGCATTGGTGATGGTTGCACCGGCCACCGACTGGCGTGCGCTGCTCAACGACAGTTATCTGCATCATGTGCTGCTGTTCTCGTTTGAGCAGGCGCTGCTGTCGGCGTTGCTCTCAGTGCTGCCCGCAATCCTGCTGGCACGCGCGCTCTATCGCCGCCGTTTTCCCGGTCGCAATCTGTTGCTGCGCCTGTGCGCCATGACGCTGGTGCTGCCGGTGCTGGTGGCGGTGTTTGGCTTGCTCAGCGTCTACGGCCGCAGCGGCTGGCTGGCACAACTGTGCTCGGCCATTGGCTTTGACTACCACTTTTCACCGTATGGCCTGCAGGGCATTCTGCTGGCGCACGTCTTTTTTAACCTGCCGCTGGCGACGCGCCTGCTGTTACAGGCGCTGGAGAGCATTCCCGGCGAGCAGCGGCAAGTCGCCGCCCAATTAGGCCTGCGCGGCTGGAATCTGTTTCGCTGGCTGGAATGGCCGTGGCTACGCCGTCAGATTCTGCCGACGGCGGCGCTAATCTTTATGCTCTGTTTCGCCAGCTTCGCCACGGTGCTGGCGCTGGGCGGCGGACCGCAGGCCACCACGCTGGAACTGGCGATCTATCAGGCGCTGAATTTCGACTACGATCCGGGCCGCGCGGCGCTGCTGGCGCTGTTACAGCTCGGTTGCTGTTTGCTGCTGGTATTGCTGAGCCAGCGCTTTAGCAAAGCCATTCCCACCGGCAGCCAGAGCATTCGCGGCTGGCGCGATCCGCAGGATTCATGGCAGGCGCGCATCAGCGATACGTTGTTGATTAGTCTGGCGCTGCTGCTGCTGTTACCGCCTCTGGCGGCGGTAATCGTCGATGGTTTGCGCGGCGGCGTCGCCGGTGCACTGCAACAAGCGGCGCTGTGGCAAGCCACCTTTACCTCGCTGCGCATCGCCGTGGGAGCTGGCCTGCTTTGCGTGGTGCTGACCATGATGCTGTTGTGGAGCAGCCGCGAACTGCGGCAGCGCCAGAACATAGTCGCGGCGCAGGCGATGGAGATGAGCGGCATGCTGATTCTGGCGATGCCGGGCATTGTGCTGGCGAGCGGTTTCTTCCTGCTGTTCAACGCCACCGTAGGTCTGCCGCAGCGCGCCGATGGTTTGGTGATCTTTACTAATGCCCTGATCGCCATCCCTTACGCCATGAAAGTGCTGGAGAATCCGATGCGCGATATCAGCGCCCGTTACAGCCAGCTCTGCGCTTCACTCGGCATCTCCGGCTTCAACCGTTTGCGGCTGATTGAGCTGCGCGCGCTGAAACGTCCAATTGCTCAGGCGCTGGCGTTTGCCTGCGTGCTGTCGATTGGTGATTTCGGCGTGGTCGCGCTGTTTGGCAGCGCCGATTTCCGCACGCTGCCCTTCTATCTGTTCCAGCAGATTGGCGCCTATCGCGGTGCGGACGGCGCCGTCACTGCGCTACTGCTGCTGCTGCTCTGCTTGCTACTCTTTACTCTGATGGAAAAATTACCGGGTCGCCATGCTGACACTGAATAACCTCACTTACCTTTATCAGCATCTGCCGATGCGCTTCAGTTTTGCGGCGCAGGCCGGTGAACGTCTGGCGATCCTCGGTCCGAGCGGCGCGGGGAAAAGTACCTTGCTGAGTCTGATTGGCGGCTTTTTGCCGATCAATCAAGGCGCGCTGGTGATGAACGGCATTGATCATACTCACAGCGTACCGTCGGCGCGCCCGGTTTCCATGCTGTTCCAGGAGAACAACCTTTTTCCGCATCTGACGGTGCAGCAAAACATGGCGCTGGGGCTACATCCGGGCCTGAAACTGACGCGTGAACAGCAGCAGCAAGTCGTGGCTATCGCCGAGCAAACTGGCCTGCAGACAATGCTCGCGCGTTTGCCTGGCGAACTTTCCGGTGGCCAGCGTCAGCGCGTGGCATTGGCGCGTTGCCTGCTGCGCAATCAGCCAATTTTGCTGCTGGACGAACCCTTCTCAGCGCTGGATCCGGCGCTGCGCAACGAGATGCTGCAGCTGGTTCGTTCGGTATGCGAAAGCCGCAACATCACCTTGTTGATGGTGTCGCACAGTCTGGAAGATGCTCAGCAAATTGCGCCGCGCAGTTTGGTGATCGTCGATGGGCGCATCTATTGGGATGGCAGTACTGAAAGTTTGGTGCGTGGTGAAAGTGAGGCGGCCGCCATCCTTGGCGTGACATCGCGTTAAGCGAAGAAGACTTTCCATAGCAGATGGCGGAAGATCGGCATCATTGGATGGAACTGGATAGCGATAAACGCGCCCAAACCAATTGCCGCCATCAGCGGAGCCAGCCAGCGCAGGCGCGCAGTCGGCAGATATTTCGTTGCCCAATCGACGGTTTTTCCGCTGCGCCACCAGCGCCACAGCAGCCAGCCACCGATCCACAGCAGCAGCGCCACCAGCAACAGCAACCATTTAAAGCTGCCGCCCTGCGCGGCCTGCGGCACGTCAATCGCCACGCCCGCCAGAATGCCCGGCATCAAATAAGCGGGTGGCCAGAGAATACAACCAATCAGGTTAGGCGGCAGAAACTTGCGCACCGGCAGCTCCAGCATGCCGGCCGCCAGCGGAATCAGTGGACGCGTCGGCCCAACAAAACGCCCCACCAAAATGGTGAGCATGCTGTGCTGGTGCAGCGCATGTTCGGTTTTATCCAGCAAGCCCTTGTATTTTTGGATGTATTTCCAACGATGCAGCGGCCCCTGAAATTTCCAGCCGATACCATACGAAACCCAATCCCCGATGAGGCAGCCAGCAAAACCTGCCGCCCACGCCGGGTAAAGACCAATTTGTCCACTGCCGACCAGCGCCCCAAGGCTGGCCATTAATACCGTGCCCGGCAACAGCAATCCCACGAAGGCCAGCGACTCAAGGAAAGTCACCAGCGCAACGGCGATCAGCGCGTACTCCAGCGATTGCGAAAACAGGTGTTGAATCCAGGCTTCCATAAATATCCTCTGCGGAATATAGAGGCTGGATTGTCCAGAGCATACTCATGGTCGTCAAGGCAAGAATTGTAGAACGATGTTGACAAAGTGGTGACAATTTCGCCTGCAGGACACTGTATAAACATCCATGTTATACTCAATGCAATTCATCCTCTGGAGTTCACGTGACCGATCCGCGCGCAGGTTTTCTGCTTACCCGACATTGGCGAGATACGCCGACCGGCAGCGAAGTGGTGCTGTGGCTGGCAACCGACAGCGGCCCGCAGCGGCTGGTGCTGCCTGCCCAGGAATCCGTGGCGTTTGTTCCCGAGGAGTTTCGCGCGCCAACCGAAGCGCTGATCCGCGACGAGCGGCACACACGCCTGCAAACGCTGGAGCTGAAGGATTTCCGCCGCCGCCCGGTGTTTGGCCTGTATTGCCGCAGCAATCGCCAGCTGCAAAATCTGGAAAAGCGCCTGCGTGAAAACGGTATTCCGGTGTATGAAGCGGATATCCGTCCACCCGAACGCTATTTGATGGAGCGCTTTATCACTGCGCCGGTGTGGTTTAGCGGTGAAACGCGCGGCGACAGCGTGGTCAACGCGCGCCTGAAGCCACATCCTGATTACCGTCCGCAGCTGAAATGGGTATCGCTGGATATCGAAACCACGCAGCATGGCGAACTCTACTGCATCGGGCTGGAAGGCTGCGGTCAGCGCCAGGTTTACATGCTTGGTCCGCCCAACGGCGATGCCAGCACGCTCGATTTTGAGCTGATTTATGTCGATAGCCGCCCGCAGTTGCTTGAGCAGCTCAACGCGTGGTTTGAGCGGCATGAACCGGATGTGATTATCGGCTGGAACGTGGTGCAGTTCGACTTGCGCGTATTGCAGAAACACGCCGATCGCTACGGCATTCCGCTGCGTTTAGGACGTCAGAAGCAGGCGCTGGAGTGGCGCGAGCACGGCTTCAAACCCGGGGTGTTTTTCGCGCAGGCGACGGGCCGCTTGATTATCGATGGCATCGACGCGCTCAAATCCGCCTTCTGGGATTTCCCCTCTTTCAGCCTTGAAGCGGTGTCGCGCCAGCTGCTGGGCGAAGGCAAAGCCATCGACAATCCGTGGGATCGCATGGAGGAGATCAACTGGCGCTTTGCCAACGATAAGCCGGCGCTGGCGAAATATAACCTCAAGGATTGCGAGCTGGTGACGCGCATTTTCCAGCACACCGCCATCATGCCGTTCCTGCTGGAACGCGCCACGGTGAATGGTTTAGCGGTGGATCGCCACGGCGGTTCGGTGGCGGCCTTTGGCCATCTCTATATCCCACGTATGCATCGCGCCGGTTTCGTGGCGCCGAATCTCGGCGAAGTTGCGCCGGAAGCCAGCCCCGGCGGCTACGTGATGGATTCGCGGCCCGGCCTGTACGATTCGGTGCTGGTGCTGGATTACAAAAGCCTCTATCCCTCAATTATTCGCACCTTCCTCATCGATCCAGTGGGTTTGGTGGAAGGCCTGGCGCATCCGGATGACGCCGATTCCGTGCCAGGTTTTCGCAACGCGCGCTTTTCCCGCGAAACGCACTGCTTACCGGCGATTGTCGAGCAGATTTGGCAGGGCCGAGAAGCTGCCAAGCGCGACAACAACAAACCGCTGTCGCAGGCACTGAAGATCATCATGAATGCTTTTTATGGCGTGCTCGGTACCAGCGCCTGTCGCTTCTTCGATCCGCGCCTCGCGTCATCCATTACCCTACGCGGCCACGCCATCATGCAGCAAACACGCGAGCTGATTGAAGCTGAAGGCTTTGATGTCATTTACGGCGATACTGATTCCACCTTCGTCTGGCTAAAAGGCGCGCGCAGTGAAGCAGAGGCGACAGCGATTGGTCGTCACCTCGCTGAACAGGTTAATGGCTGGTGGCAGCAGCATCTGCAATCGACTTATGGGCTGGAGAGCGCGCTGGAGCTGGAGTATGAAACCCACTTCAGCCGTTTTCTGATGCCAACCATTCGCGGCGCCGAACAGGGCAGCAAAAAGCGTTATGCCGGCATGATTCGCAGCGATTGCGGTGAGCGGCTGGTGTTTAAAGGCCTCGAATCGGTGCGCACCGACTGGACGCCGCTGGCGCAGCAGTTCCAGCAAAATCTCTATGGCCGCATTTTCCGTGGCGAGCCGTGGCAAGATTACATTCGCGAAACGGTCGCGCAGCTGCTGGCCGGGGAACTCGACGATCAGCTGGTATATAAAAAACGCCTGCGTCGCGCGCTGAAAGATTATGAGCGTAATGTGCCGCCACACGTGCGCGCTGCGCGCCTCGCCGATGAGCACAACCGCAATCTGCAGCGCCCGTTGCAGTATCAAAATGGCGGCTCAATTCGCTATGTGATGGCAACAGCCGGCCCGGAACCGCTTGAGGCGCGTAATACGCCTCTCGACTACGATCATTACGTCACTAAACAGCTGCAACCGGTGGCTGACGGCATTTTACCGTTCGTCGGTGATGACTTTGCTACACTCATTACTGGGCAGCTGGGGCTTTTTTGACAGGTGACGAATGCCTTGCCATCCAGTACCATAGCGCCCTTCCTGATTCTCACCGCACACACAATCTGACCAAACACCCGTTTGGCGGTTGGGTATTGCCTGAGTACAGGTGAACTTCTTTATGGCATGTCAGAGAGTCGAGCAAAAAATATATGGTTTTTACACTGGGTCAACGCTGGATTAGTGATACGGAAAGTGAACTGGGATTGGGCACGGTGGTCGCGATCGATACGCGCATGATCACCATGCTTTTTCCGGCAACCGGCGAAAACCGCCTGTATGCCCGAAATGATTCTCCGGTTACTCGTGTGATTTTCAATCCGGGTGACACCATCACCAGCTACGAAGGCTGGCAGATGTGCGTCGATGAAGTCCGCAACGAAAACGATTTAATGACTTACATCGGCACGCGTCTCGACACCGAAGAAACCGGCGTCGTCATGCGCGAAGTGATGCTGGACAGCAAACTGGTGTTCAGCAAGCCGCAGGATCGCCTGTTCGCCGGTCAGCTCGACCGCATGGACCGCTTTGCGCTGCGTTTCCGCGCGCGCAAATATCACAGCGAGCAATACCGCCTGCCGATCAGCGGCCTACGCGGTATGCGCACCAACCTAATTCCGCATCAGCTGCACATCGCCCACGATGTTGGCCGTCGTCACGCGCCGCGCGTATTGCTGGCGGACGAAGTGGGCTTGGGTAAAACCATTGAAGCCGGGATGATCATCCAGCAACAGCTGCTGGCGGGTCGTGCCGAGCGCGTGCTGATTGTGGTGCCGGAAACGCTGCAACATCAGTGGCTGGTGGAAATGCTGCGCCGCTTCAACCTGCGCTTTGCGCTGTTTGATGACGATCGCTACACCGAAGCGCAGCACGACAGCGACAACGCCTTTGAAACCGAGCAGCTGATTATCTGTTCGCTCGATTTTGTGCGCCGTAACAAGCAGCGTCTTGAACTGCTGGCCGATGCCGAGTGGGATCTGCTGGTGGTCGATGAAGCGCACCATCTGGCATGGAGCGAAGATGCACCGAGCCGTGAATATCAGGTTATCGAGCAGCTGGCAGAGAAAACCGCGGGCGTACTGCTGCTGACTGCAACGCCAGAGCAGCTGGGCTTAGAGAGCCACTTTGCGCGTCTGCGCCTGCTTGATCCGAACCGTTTCCACGATTTCGGCCAGTTTGTCGAAGAGCAGCAGCATTATCGTCCGGTGGCCGATGCGGTGAGCTCGCTGCTGGCCGATCACGCCATCAGCAAAGATGAGATGAACCTGATTAACGATCTGATCGGTGAACAGGATATCGAGCCGCTGCTGCAAGTGGCGAACAGCGATCGCGACGGCAAAGAAGATGCGCGTAAAGAGCTGGTCTCAATGCTGATGGATCGCCACGGCACCAGCCGCGTGCTGTTCCGTAACACCCGTAACGGCGTGAAAGGCTTCCCGAAACGTGAGCTGCACCAGATTCGTCTGCCGCTGCCCGCGCAGTATCAAACCGCGATTAAAGTCTCCGGCATCATGGGCACACGCAAAAGCGCAGAAGAGCGCGCGCGTGACATGCTGTATCCCGAGCAGATTTATCAGGAATTTGAAGGTGATAGCGGCACATGGTGGAACTTCGATCCGCGCGTTGAGTGGCTGATGGGCTACCTCACCAGCAACCGCAAAGAGAAAGTGCTGGTGATCTGCGCCAAAGCCGCCACTGCGCTGCAGCTGGAGCAGGTACTGCGTGAGCGCGAAGGCATCCGCGCCGCCGTGTTCCACGAAGGCTTGTCGATTATCGAACGCGACCGGGCAGCAGCCTTCTTCGCCTCCGAAGAGGATGGCGCGCAGGTGTTGCTGTGTTCCGAAATCGGTTCTGAAGGCCGTAACTTCCAGTTCGCCAGCCGTTTGGTGATGTTCGACCTGCCGTTCAACCCGGATCTGCTGGAGCAGCGTATTGGTCGTCTCGATCGTATCGGCCAGATGCATGACATCCAGATTCTGGTGCCGTGGCTGGAGAAAACTGCGCAGGCGGTGTTGCTGCGTTGGTATCACGAGGGGCTGGATGCGTTTGAACACACATGCCCAACCGGCCGCGCCATTTATGACAAAGAGTACAGTCAGCTGATTGAATATCTTGCTGCGCCGGAAAATCCGCAGGGGCTTGATGAGTTCGTCAGCGAAAGCCGTAAGCAGCACGATGCGTTGAAATCACAGCTGGAACAGGGCCGCGATCGCCTGCTGGAACTGAACTCCAACGGCGGAGATGCGGCTCAGGAGCTGGCGAATGCCATCGGCGAGCAGGACAACGATACCGATCTGGTTAACTTTGCGCTGAACCTGTTCGATATCGTCGGTATCAATCAGGAAGACCGCAGCGATAGCCTGATTGTGCTGACGCCATCCGACCACATGCTGGTGCCTGATTTCCCTGGCTTGCCGGAAGAGGGTTGCACCGTGACCTTTAACCGCAACCAGGCGCTGTCGCGCGAAGATACCCAGTTTATTACCTGGGAACATCCGCTGATCCTCAACGGTCTAGACCTGATTCTTTCGGGCGATACCGGCAGCTGTGCGCTGTCGCTGCTGAAGAATAAGGCGCTGCCGGTCGGTACGCTGCTGGTCGAGATGATCTATGTGGTTGAAGCGCAAGCGCCGAAAAGCCTGCAGCTCACCCGCTTCCTGCCGCCAACGCCGGTGCGCTTGCTGATGGATCGTGCCGGTAACAATCTGGCAGGCAAAGTTGAGTTCGAAAGCTTTAACCGTCAACTGAATGCGGTGAATCGCCATACCGGCAGCAAGCTGGTGAATGCGGTGCAGCAGGATGTGCATGAGATTCTGACTCAGGCGGAGAAAGCGATCGTGCCAGAAGCGCAGGCGATTATCGCGGCAGCGAAAGTGGAAGCCGAAGAGAAGCTCGGCGCTGAGCTGTCACGTCTTGAAGCGCTGCGCGCGGTTAACCCCAACATCCGTGATGATGAGGTTGAAGCGCTGGAAAGCAATCGCGAGCAGGTATTGGAAAGCCTGGGCGATGCAGGCTGGCGTCTTGATGCGCTGCGCCTGATCGTTGTCACGCACCAATAATGTTCAGGACCGCGACATCATGCTGATGGAAGCTTACAACCCGCCGCTCGAACCCTGGCTGCATATTCTGTATCAGGACGAGCACATTATGGTGGTGAATAAACCGAGCGGGTTGCTGTCGGTGCCGGGCCGTCTGGAGGAGCATAAGGATAGCGTGATGACGCGTATCCAACGTGATTTCCCACAGGCGGAATCGGTGCATCGTCTTGATATGGCTACCAGCGGCGTGATCGTCGTGGCCCTGAATAAAGCGGCTGAGCGTGAGCTCAAGCGCCAGTTCCGTGAGCGCGAGCCCTCTAAATACTATGTGGCGCGCGTGTGGGGCCATCCGGCGGCAGAAGAGGGTTTGATCGATCTGCCGCTGATTTGTGACTGGCCGAACCGGCCTAAGCAGATGGTGTGTTTCGAGAACGGCAAAGCGGCGCAGACCGAATATCAGGTGCTGGAGTATGAAGCGACGAACAGTGCGCGCATCAAGCTCAAGCCAATTACCGGACGCTCACACCAGCTGCGCGTGCATCTGCTGGCGCTGGGGCATCCGATTCTTGGCGACCGCTTTTATGCGCATGAAGAGGCGCTAACGATGGCGCCGCGTTTGCAACTGCATGCGGAGTCGCTGACGATCACGCATCCGGCGTTTGGCAATAGCATGACGTTCAGGCAGCCGGCGGAATTTTAGCCATAAAAAAGGTCGTCATAAATGACGACCCTACAAAATAATCGTCCTGGAAGACGATTATTTGAACCCCTTCTCCTTACGAATCAAATCGTAAGCCGCCTGAATCTCCTGCGCTTTCTGCTTCGCCATCTCCATCATCTCCGGCGGTAAACCTTTCGCCACCAGCTTGTCAGGGTGATGCTCGCTCATCAGCTTACGGTAGGCGCGCTTGATGGTGGTGCCATCATCGCTGCTTTTCACGCCCAACACGCTGCAGGCATCTTCCAGCGTTGGACCGCGTTGCGCCTGCTGATAGGTGCCACTACGTGAAGAACCGCCGCCGCCAAATTGCTGACCGCCTTCAATCATGCGCAGGAACTGGTCGAACTGCGCGCGTGAAATGCCCAGCTCTTCAGCTATTACATACAGCACCTGACGCTCGTTGGGATGCAGTGAACCATCGGCGAATGCAGCCTGGATTTGGATTTCCAGAAACATCCGAATCAGATCAAATCGGCCAAAGCAGGCGCTGCGCAGTTCGCGCAGTTTACTACGTAGCGGATAGTCGCTCTGCTTGCCTTCACGGAATGCACGCTGTGCGGCAGTACGTGCATCGCCATGCAGCTGCATGCGATCCATAAATAAGGAAGCAATCTGGATATCCGCTTCGGTAACGCGCCCTTTTGACTTGGTCAAATGGCCCATCACCTGGAAGGTGGTACTGAAAAACAGAGTTTGGCGCGCCTGGTTATTGGCGAAGTAGCCCTGTCCTTTTACGCTGCGCACTTTGTCAAACATGTGACCAATGATCAGACCCAGTACAATGCCCCAAAAGCCTGCCCCGGAAAATATCCCGAGCGCCAGACCAATTACTTTTCCCCAGTAGCGCATAAACTCCTCAATTCGCCATGCTTGCGGCTGAAAATTGCATTATCATACCTGTCATTTATCTCAGCGCCTAACGGCAACGCGGACAGACAAGGATTAACACTGGCGCAACGCCGGGCAGTAAGTTAGTCTCTGACCGGATTGTCGGCATGATGCCAGTTTTCATGGAATTATCGAAACCGCGTATGAAAAAACGTATACCTACCTTGCTGGCTACCATGATTGGTGCAGCGCTTTATAGCCAGTCATCACTCGCCGACGATCTGATGTCGCAGTGCATGCTGGGCGTGCCAAGTTACAACCGCCCGCTGGTCAATGGCGACACCAACTCGCTGCCGGTCACCATCCATTCTGATTCCGCCAAAGGCAACTATCCGAATGATGCGGTGTTCACCGGCAATGTCGACGTGCAGCAGGGCAACAGCCGCCTGCGCTCCGACGAAATGCAGTTACATCAGCGTCAGCAAGATGGCCAAACCACGCCGATTCGTACCGTGGATGCGCTGGGTAATGTGCACTATGACGACAATCAGGTCATTCTCAAAGGTCCGAAAGCCTGGTCGAATCTGAACACCAAAGACACTAACGTGTGGAACGGTGATTATCAGATGGTTGGCCGTCAGGGCCGCGGCGATGCCGATCAGATGAAACTGCGCGGTAATAATCGCTACACCATTCTGGAAAACGGCAGCTTTACTTCCTGTTTGCCGGGTTCCAACAGCTGGAGCGTGGTCGGTTCCGAAGTGATTCAGGACCGCGAAGAAGAAGTCGCTGAGATCTGGAACGCCCGCTTTAAGCTCGGCAATGTGCCGGTATTCTACAGCCCTTATCTGCAGTTACCGATTGGCGATCGTCGCCGCTCGGGTTTCCTGATCCCGAATGCGAAATACGGCAGTAATAACGGCTTTGAATTCATGCTGCCGTACTACTGGAACATCGCGCCGCAAGCCGATGCCACTATCACGCCGCACTATATGGAAAAACGCGGTCTGCAGTTGCAGAACGAATTCCGTTATTTGACGGTGTTTGGTGCGGGCTTGATGGAACTGGATTATCTGCAATCGGACAATCAATACAACAAAGATAAAGCCTCTCGTCCTTTAGTCCAAAATGATACTAACGATGATCGCTGGCTATTCTTCTGGCGTCATTCAGGTGTTTACGATCAGCACTGGCGCTTCAACGCTGATTACACCAAGGTAAGCGATCCTTACTACTTCAACGATCTCGATTCGAAGTACTACAGCTCTACCGACGGCTATGCCACGCAGAAATTTAGCTTTGGTTACGCTGATACCAATTGGGACGCGACGCTCTCGACCAAAGACTTCCAAGTATTTGGCAATACCAGCAACAGCAACGTCTATCGTGCAATGCCACAGCTCGATCTGAACTTCTATCAGAACGATATGGGGCCGTTTGATGGTCGCGTCTTTGCCCAGGCAGTGAAATTCACTAATGTTAATAGCCGTATGCCGGAAGCAACACGTTTGCATATTGAGCCAACATTAAATCTGCCGCTATCAAACGGATGGGCAAGCCTTGATACTGAAGCTAAGTTCCTGGCAACCCATTACCAGCAAGAGAATATCAATAGTTATAACAATGGCGAGATTCCAAACGTCGGTGGTGCAAGTGGACGCCTTGACGATTCCGTCAACCGTACGCTGCCACAGTTCAAAGTGGATGGCCGCTTAGTGTTTGACCGCGCGATGGACTGGGAACCAGGCTATACGCAAACGCTGGAACCGCGTGTTCAGTACCTTTACATCCCGTATCGTAACCAGAGCAATATCTATCCGTACGACTCGACGCTGCTGCAAACCGACTACACTGGCCTGTTCCGCGATCGTACTTACAGCGGCCTCGATCGCATCGCTTCGTCTAACGAAGTGGCGACCGGCGTAACCTCACGTATTTATGATAACGATCTGGTGGAACGTTTTAACGTTTCTGTGGGTCAAATCTACTCGTTTACCCCGTCTCGTACCGGCGTAAACCAGACGAACAAAGAAGATGACACCGGCAGCCTCGTTTGGGCCGGCGACACTTACTGGAAAATCAGCGATCGTTGGGGCGCGCGTGGCGGTCTGCAATACGACACCCGCCTTGATAACGTCGCGCAGGGCAATGCAGTGGTCGAGTATCGTCAGGATGCCGATCGTATGGTGCAGCTGAGCTATCGCTACAGCAGCCCGGAATACGTGGCGCAGGCGCTGAATAACTCAAGCCTGGTGACTGACCCGATCTACAAAAACGGGATTTCACAGGTTGGTGCCACCGCTAGCTGGCCGATTGCGGATGCCTGGTCACTGGTGGGCGGTTATTACTACGATACCCGCAACAGTCGTCCGGCTGAACAGCTGGTCGGCCTGCAGTACAGCTCGTGCTGCTATGCCATTCGTCTGGGTTACGAACGCAAGATCAACGGTTGGGAAAACAACGACAGTAAGTATGACAACCAAATCTCATTCAACATTGAGCTGCGTGGTCTGAGTTCCAACTATGGCTTAGGCACTAATGAAATGCTGCGTCAGGGCATCATTCCTTACCAGCGCGCTTTCTGATGTTGTGATGTTTGACAGGCTCTCCCGCAGTGCGGAAACAACAATGGATAAAGTATGAAGAACTGGAGAATGCTGATTCTTGGTGTAGCGATTACCGCTAACACTGCGTTCGCAGCCCCACAAGTGGTTGATAAAGTTGCCGCTGTCGTGAACAACGGCGTGGTACTGGAAAGTGACGTTGATAACATGATGCGCACCGTGAAATCACAGGCGCAGCAGGCAAACCAGCAACTCCCGGATGACAAAACCTTGCGTCATCAAATCCTTGAGCGCCAGGTCATGGATGCCATCATTCTGCAAATGGGTGAAAGAGCGGGCGTGCAGATTAACGATCAGCAACTGGATCAGGCGATTCAGAACATTGCCGCACAAAACCGCATGAGCCTCGACCAGCTGCGTAGCCGTTTGGCCTACGACGGTATGAACTACAACGTTTATCGTGCGCAGATCCGTAAAGAGATGACGATTGCCGAAGTGCGTAACAACGAAGTGCGTCGCCGCGTCACTATCCTGCCGCAGGAAGTGGATACGCTGGCTTCGCAGGTTGGTGCGCAGAACTCGCAAGGTACTGAACTGAATATCAGCCAGATTCTGCTGCCGCTGTCAGAAAACCCGACGCAGCAGCAGGTTGACGACCAGGAAACGCTGGCTCGCCAACTGGTTGGTCAGCTGAAAGGCGGCGCCGATTTCGGCAAGCTGGCAGTAACTTACTCAGCCGATCCTCAGGCGCTGAAAGGCGGCAACATGGGCTGGGGCAAAATCGAAGAGCTGCCAACGCTGTTCTCGCAGGCGCTGAGCACTGCGAAGAAAGGCGATATCGTCGGTCCAATCCGTTCGGGTGTTGGCTTCCACATCCTGAAGGTGAACGACCTGCGTGGCGAAAGCAAAAGCATCTCTGTAACGGAAGTTCATGCGCGCCACATTCTGCTGAAGCCGTCACCGATCCTGACTGACGCGCAGGCGCAGGCGAAGATCGAACAGATCGCGGCCGACATTAAAAGTGGCAAAACCACTTTTGCCGCAGCGGCCAAACAGTTCTCAGACGATCCAGGTTCAGCGAACCAGGGCGGCGATCTCGGTTGGGCATCTCCGGAGATTTACGATCCAGCATTCCGCGATGCATTGCTGAAGCTGCAGAAAGGTCAGGTTAGCCAACCGGTTCACTCCTCATTTGGCTGGCACTTGATTCAGTTGCTGGATACGCGTCAGGTTGATAAGACCGATGCCGCGCAGAAAGAGCGCGCCTATCGCATGCTGTTCAATCGTAAATTCGCGGAAGAAGCGCAAACCTGGATGCAGGAACAGCGCGCCAGTGCTTACGTGAAGATTCTGGATAACAATGGTCAGTAATTATCGAGTGGTGATCACGCCCGGCGAACCCGCCGGGATTGGTCCCGACCTCACCGTTCAACTGGCGCAGCAAAACTGGCCAGTTGAATTGGTGGTCTGCGGCGACGGCGAGCTTTTGCGCCGTCGCGCTGCTTTATTGGGTTTGCCGCTGACGCTGCGTGATTATCAACCTGCAGCAGCGCAACCGCAGCAGGCCGGAACGCTAACGCTGCTGCAGGTCGATACTGCTCAGCCGGTGACCGCCGGTGAACTCAACGTTGCGAACAGCCACTATGTACTGGAAACGCTGGCACGCGCCTGTGACGGCTGTTTGAACGGCGAATTTGCCGCACTAATTACCGGTCCGGTGCACAAAGGCGTGATCAACGATGCGGGCATTCCGTTTACCGGTCATACCGAGTTTTTTGCCGATCGCGCCGGTGGCGATTTAGTGGTGATGATGCTGGCAACGGAAGAGTTGCGCGTGGCCTTAGCCACCACACATCTGCCGCTGAAAGATGTTTCTGCCGCGATTACCCGCGACACGCTGCATGAAGTGATCACCATTTTGCATCGTGATCTGCAGCAGAAGTTTGGTTTACCGAATCCTCATATCTTCGTCTGCGGCCTTAATCCGCATGCTGGCGAAAGCGGCCATATGGGCCGCGAAGAGATTGATACCATCATTCCGGCTCTCAACGAACTGCGCCAGCAAGGCATCCAACTCACCGGACCTCTGCCAGCCGATACGCTGTTCCAGCCGAAATACCTGCAACATGCCGATGCGGTTCTGGCGATGTATCACGACCAGGGCTTACCGGTGCTAAAATTTCAGGGGTTTGGCCGCGCGGTGAATATCACACTTGGCCTGCCCTTTATCCGGACTTCTGTCGATCACGGCACCGCGCTTGAATTAGCCGGTCTCGGCCAGGCAGAACCGGGCAGCTTTATCACGGCGCTTAATCTCGCCATCACTATGATCAAGAGCAGTAATGAATAATCGCGTCCATCAGGGGCATTACGCCCGTAAACGTTTCGGGCAGAACTTCCTGAACGATCAGTACATTATCGATAGCATTGTCTCCGCCATTCACCCGCAAAAAGGTGAAGCTATCGTGGAAATCGGCCCCGGCCTTGGCGCATTAACTGAGCCGGTAGGCGAACGTCTGGATGAGCTGACCGTGGTCGAGCTGGACCGCGACCTTGCCGCGCGTCTGCAAACGCACCCGTTCCTCGGTCCTAAGCTGACCATTTTCCAGCAGGATGCGATGACCTTTGATTTCTCTGCGCTGGCGCAAGAGAAAGGGCAGCCGCTGCGCGTGTTCGGCAACCTGCCGTACAACATCTCGACGCCGCTGATGTTCCACCTTTTCAGCTATACTGGTTCGATTAAAGATATGCACTTCATGCTACAGAAAGAAGTGGTGAATCGTTTAGTCGCCGGTCCGGGCAGCAAAGCTTACGGTCGTTTGAGCGTGATGGCGCAGTACTATTGCCAGGTGATTCCTGTGCTCGAAGTGCCACCAGAATCGTTCACGCCAGCACCTAAAGTGGAATCGGCCGTGGTGCGTTTAGTGCCGTATATGCAACCGCAGTATCCGGTCAGCGATATTCGTCTGCTGAGCCGCATTACCACTGAAGCCTTTGGTAAACGCCGTAAAACGCTGCGCAACAGCCTGGCTCATATGTTTGCGGCTGGTGCGCTGGATCAATTAGAAATCGATGCCTCGCTGCGTGCAGAGAACGTCTCTGTGGCGCAATATTGCCAACTGGCAAACTGGTTGAGCAAGCATCAGGCTGAAACTCCGGAGAGTTGAGTGCATGAGTGAACTGGCCCGCGTCTGTATCCATGTACATAGTCAGTATGTGGAGTCACAATCCTTGCCCGACGAGGATCGCTACGTGTTTGCCTACACCATCACCATTCGCAATTTGGGGCGCAGCAACGTACAGCTGCGCAGCCGCTATTGGCTAATCACCAACGGCAACGGTCGCGAGACTGAAGTGCAAGGTGAAGGTGTGGTCGGCGAACAGCCGCACATTGCTGCCGGCGGCGAGTATCAGTACACCAGCGGCGCGATTCTGGAGACGCCGATGGGCACCATGCAAGGTCACTATGTGATGATCGATGATGCGGGCGATGAGTTCCACGTCGAGATTCCGGTGTTCCGGCTTGCGGTGCAAACCCACATTCACTAATCCTCCTCCGCCCGGCCCGTCCGGGCGGCGCGTTTTAATCGGACTGACAATGAGTACATACCTGATTGGCGATGTTCATGGCTGTTATGACGAGCTTCGTGCGCTGTTAGCGCAGGTTGATTTCGATCCGCAGCAGGACACCTTATGGCTTACCGGCGATTTGGTGGCGCGCGGCCCCGGCTCGCTCGATGTGCTGCGCTATGTGAAATCGCTGGGTGATTGCGTGCGCCTGGTGCTGGGTAATCACGACCTGCATTTGCTGGCGGTGTTTGCCGGTATCAGCCGCAATAAGCCGAAAGATCGCCTGACGCCGCTGCTGGAAGCCGATGATGCCGATGAGTTGATCAACTGGTTACGTCGTCAGCCGCTGTTGCAGGTGGATGAAGAGAAAAAGCTGTTAATGGCGCATGCGGGCATTACGCCGCAGTGGGATCTGGAGACAGCGCAGATGTGCGCGCGTGAAGTGGAAGCGGTACTTTCAAGCGACAGCTATCCGCTGTTTCTCGATGCGATGTACGGCGACATGCCAAACAACTGGACGCCGGAGCTCAGCGGCCTGGCACGACTGCGCTTTAGCACCAATGCGCTGACGCGCATGCGCTTCTGCTTCCCGAATGGCCAGCTGGATATGATCTGCAAAGAGTCGCCAGAATCTGCCCCGCCACCGCTTAAGCCGTGGTTTAACGTGCCGGGCAAAATCGACAGCGACTATACGCAGATCTTTGGTCACTGGGCATCGCTGGAAGGTAAAGGCACACCGGAACATGTGATTGGGCTGGATACTGGCTGCTGCTGGGGCGGAACATTGACGCTGCTGCATTGGGAAACCAAACAGTATTACGTGCAGGCATCCAACCGCGAACAGGCGATGGCCGAGAGCGCGGTGAGTGCGCATCCGCCGTTAAGTGATACGCCGTAAATAAAAAAGGTCGCCATTAATGGCGACCCTACAGTTATTTGGCAGGACTTTCGTAGGGTGCGCATTTATGCGCACCTGCCTACATAGGCCATCAATGGCGATCATATGCTTAACGGGTGATCAACGGCGATCAAGAATCTCGAAGCAGTAGCTGTGCGAGTTCTGCTCATCAGCGTCGTGGAATTCGCTGAAGGTTGACTGCCACTCGTCCGGCTCGTAATCCGGGAACTGCGTGTCCCCTTCCACTTCCGCATCGATATGGGTCAGGTAAAGACGATCCGCGCGAGCCAGCATCTGCTCGTAAACGCGTCCACCACCAATCACCATCATCTCTTCAACATCACCTGCCGCTTTTACCGCCTCTTCCAGAGATGTCACCCAGGTAACGCCTTCGTGGCTGCCGGGCTGGCTGCTGACCACAATGTTCAAGCGTCCAGGAAGCGGACGGCCAATCGATTCAAAGGTCAGACGACCCATAATCACCGGCTTATTCAGGGTATTACGTTTGAACCACGCCAAATCTGCTGGTAGGTTCCATGGCATGGCGTTTTCCATACCAATAATGCGATCCGCTGCCAGTGCCGCGATCAGACTAATCATGTTAAAAGACCTACTGGAAAAATTGGCGCCATCATACGTAAAGGCGAAACTTTCGTCGATAGGCCGACCCCGCTATTTGCGTAAAGCTCCGATGCCACCGCACTTTTGTTATTGGACAGAGTTTTACACCGACTTTCCCAGCAATAGCGGGGCGAGGAGCCAGAAATTGCTGACGAGGCGGCACAACTCCGCGCGAAACGTCGCATTATCGGTATCGCAGTGTAAAGAAAAGCGCACTCTGTGCGACAAAAGAAAACGGCTCCCGCAGGAGCCGTTGAGACGCTTTAGAAATCGTAGCGCAGACGTACCAGATTCACGTTGCCCAGTGACTTGTCGGTGCTGGAGGTGATGACATATTCGTAGTCGACACGGAAGCCGTAATCCAGCTGCGCACTCACGCCGACGCCGTTATCAATACGTTTGTAGTCACGTCCGTTGACGAACTCCAGACGGTCGCCCATGAAGTAAGGCTGAATAGATTTCACCGCATACTGACCGATTGGGAATTTGTAGCCAGCAAAGTATTCGATGCCCCACGCGTCATCCGCGAAGTAGTTGTTAACGGTGTTGCGTTTGGTTGGTGAGAAGTTCTCATACCAACCGGCACCGGCTGACAGCGTCCAGTTATCCGGTGTCCAGCTGAGCGCGGTGCCGTAGATATTCTGGTCATAGCGTTTGCTGTCGCCATTGTTTGGATTGCGGATATCGGCGCGGGTGTAGTTCCACGCGGTGCCCCATGCCAGATCTTTGGTGATGTGGTAGTTCACGCCCAGCGAACCGCCGCCTTTACGCTTATAGCGCAGGCCGTTACCTGGCAGGAATTCGTTATCTTCAAACAGGTAAGACGCATACACATCCGCATCGCCGAAGGTGTTTTTGTATTTCAGCATTTTGCGCGAACGGTACGAGCCGTCGTAGTCGCCATTGATACCGTTGCCCGGCGCCTGGGCCAGCATGTCGTAATCCCAGATATCGGTTTTCGCACCAACTACATCGTAGTAAACGCTGTTCTGCTGACCAAAGTAGAGTTCACCCAGGGTGGCGCTTTTGAAGCCGGTATAGAGTTGGCGGCGCGAGGTGTTGTTCGCACCATCCGCATGATGATTGTCCCAACCCCACCAGGCTGGGAAGTTAACGCCCAGCTCGTAGTAACCCACCCAGCTTACGTCGTCGAACAGGTAATAATTGGCGGTGAAACGGAAACGTGATCCGCCGTCATAGCCATTACGTTTGTACGACTTGTCGTTGACGCCATTCTGATGCAGGTATTGCGGACGAATACTGCCGCCCACTTTGAAGTCGAGACGGCTCAGCGGATCGCCCGCCTGTGGATCCTGCTTGAGTAAAGTAATTTCCGCCTGGCTGGCGAGTGGCGCCGCTGCGAGTAACGCAGCAATAGCGCTGAGAGTGAAAGCACGCATTTGCATTTTTTATATCCCAGTTAAGGTGAGCGCTCTATTGATGAGCGAGCGAAATAGTACGGTGCGCTGACTGGGATCTTATTTATAAATTTGTGCGGATATTCCGAGGTGTAAGCCTTTCCGCATCAACTGATAAAACATATGTCAAATCAATAGGATTTTTACAGATAAGGATATTCAGCTGCGGGTAAAAGGCCAAAAAAAACGGCTCCCGCAGGAGCCGCTTTATTACTATCAACGAGTGATTATTTAATTTGCGCGTGCATTTCCTGCACTGAAATTACTTGCTCAGTCGGATCCGCGTTCAGCGCCATCGCCGTGGCAAAGCCGCCGTTCAGCGTGGTGTCGTAATGCACTTTGTACTGCAGCGCGCTACGACGAATCAGCTTGGAGTCTTCAATTGCCTGACGTCCCGCCGTGGTGTTGACGATGTAGGTATATTCGCCGTTCTTCAGACGGTCCTGAATGTGCGGACGACCTTCATGCACCTTGTTTACCAGACGTGGATTGATGCCCGCTTCGCCCAGCACCACTGCGGTACCGTGCGTCGCATCCAGCTCGAAACCAAACTTTTGCAGTTTTGCCGCCAGGTCGACGATACGTTTCTTATCGCCTTCACGCACTGACAGCAACGCGCGACCGGTTTTCTTCATGTTGCTCTGCGCACCCAGCATCGCTTTGGCGAAGGCTTCAGCGAAGGTGCGACCTACGCCCATCACTTCACCGGTAGAACGCATTTCTGGGCCGAGGATTGGGTCAACGCCTGGGAACTTGTTGAACGGCAGCACCACTTCTTTCACCGAGTAATACGGTGGAATCACTTCTTTGGTGACTCCCTGCTCAGCCAGCGTTTTACCTGCCATCACGCGCGCGGCAACCTTCGCCAGCGCCACGCCAGTGGCTTTCGACACGAACGGCACGGTACGCGCGGCGCGTGGGTTCACCTCAATCAGGTAAACCTCATTGTCCTTCACCGCGAACTGCACGTTCATCAGGCCACGTACATTCAGCTCGAAGGCCAGTTTTTCCACCTGCTGACGCATCACGTTCTGGATTTCAGTGCTCAGCGTGTAGGCCGGCAGTGAACATGCGGAGTCACCGGAGTGCACGCCCGCCTGCTCGATGTGCTCCATAATGCCGCCAATCAGCACGCGTTCGCCGTCGCAAATTGCATCGACATCCACTTCAACCGCATCATCGAGGAAGCGGTCCAGCAACACTGGCGCATCGTTAGAGACCGATACCGCCGTCTGGAAGTAACGCTTCAGGTCGATTTCGTCGTAAACGATCTCCATCGCACGGCCGCCCAGCACATAAGAAGGACGCACCACCAGCGGATAACCGATACCGGCGGCTTTCTCAACGGCCTGCTCCAGCGTAGCAACGGTGGCGTTAGCCGGTTGCTTCAGGCTCAGGCGATCAACCGCCTGCTGGAAACGCTCACGGTCTTCTGCACGGTCAATCGAGTCCGGGCTGGTACCAATCACCGGAACGCCAGCCGCTTCCAGCGCGCGCGCCAGTTTCAGTGGCGTCTGGCCGCCGTACTGTACGATGACGCCTTTCGGCTTCTCGATACGTACGATTTCCAGCACGTCTTCCAGCGTGACCGGCTCGAAGTAGAGGCGATCCGAGGTGTCGTAATCGGTTGATACGGTTTCCGGGTTACAGTTGACCATGATGGTCTCGTAACCGTCTTCACGCAGCGCCAGCGCCGCATGCACGCAGCAATAATCGAACTCGATGCCCTGGCCGATACGGTTTGGACCGCCGCCGAGAATCATGATTTTTTCACGATCCTGGTTTGGATTGGCTTCGCACTCTTCCTCGTAGGTTGAGTACATATAGGCGGTGTCGGTGGCGAACTCAGCCGCACAGGTATCAACGCGCTTATAAACCGGATGCAGGTTAAATTGCTGACGCAGCTTACGGATTTCGCCTTCAGACACGCCCGCCAGCGCGGCCAGACGCAGGTCGGCAAAGCCTTTACGCTTCAGCGCACGCAGGAATTCCGCATTCAGCGAGTTCACACCTTCGCGCTCAACCTGCTCTTCCAGACGCACCAGCTCTTCAATCTGCACCAGGAACCAGCGATCGATGTTGGTGAGGTTGAACACGCCATCAACCGACATTCCTGCACGGAACGCATCGGCGATGTACCAGATACGGTCAGAACCGGCATCTTTCAGTTCGCGACGAATGCGCGTTAACGCTTCTGGATCGTCGAGGCTGACTTTCGGGTCGAAACCGTTGGCACCCACTTCCAGACCGCGCAGCGCTTTCTGCATCGATTCCTGGAAGGTACGGCCAATCGCCATCACTTCACCCACTGATTTCATCTGCGTTGTCAGACGATCGTTGGCACCGGCGAACTTCTCAAAGTTGAAGCGAGGAATCTTGGTGACGACATAGTCGATAGAAGGTTCGAACGACGCAGGCGTCAAGCCGCCAGTGATGTCGTTCATCAGCTCATCGAGGGTGAAGCCCACCGCCAGTTTCGCCGCCACTTTGGCAATCGGGAAGCCGGTCGCTTTCGAGGCCAATGCTGACGAACGCGATACGCGCGGGTTCATTTCGATGACGATCATGCGGCCATCTTTCGGGTTCACCGAGAACTGGACGTTAGAACCGCCAGTTTCGACACCGATTTCACGCAGTACCGCCAGCGAGGCGTTACGCATGATTTGGTATTCTTTGTCAGTCAGGGTTTGCGCCGGTGCCACGGTGATGGAGTCACCGGTGTGAATACCCATCGCATCGAAGTTTTCGATCGAGCAGACGATGATGCAGTTGTCGTTTTTATCACGCACCACTTCCATCTCGTACTCTTTCCAGCCAATCAGCGACTCATCAATCAGCAGCTCATTGGTTGGCGACAGGTCGAGACCGCGTTCGCAAATCTCTTCGAACTCTTCGCGGTTATAAGCGATACCGCCGCCGGTGCCGCCCATGGTAAAGGAAGGACGGATGATGCATGGGAAGCCAACGACTTCGGTAATCGCCAGTGCTTCTTCCATGGTGTGCGCGATACCGGAACGTGCGGTACCCAGACCAATGCTTTTCATCGCCACATCAAAGCGACGACGATCTTCGGCTTTATCAATGGCATCGGCAGTCGCACCAATCATGGTGACGCCGAACTCAGCCAGCACGCCCTGACGCTCCAGCTCCAGCGCACAGTTCAGCGCTGTCTGGCCGCCCATGGTTGGCAGCACCGCATCCGGACGCTCTTTTTCGATAATCTTGCGCACTACTTCCCAGTGAATCGGCTCGATGTAAGTCGCATCAGCCATTTCCGGGTCGGTCATAATGGTTGCCGGGTTCGAGTTCACCAGAATGACGCGGTAGCCCTCTTCACGCAGCGCTTTACACGCCTGCGCACCGGAGTAGTCAAATTCACATGCCTGGCCGATAACGATCGGGCCAGCACCAAGAATCAGGATGGATTTTATGTCTGTACGTTTTGGCATCGTGGGCTCCTGATTACTTCGCGTTAGAACGGTATGCTTCGATCAGTTCGATAAAGTGATCGAACAGTGGCGCCGCATCGTGCGGGCCTGGGCTCGCTTCCGGGTGTCCCTGGAAGCTGAAGGCCGGTTTGTCAGTGCGATGAATGCCCTGCACGGTTTGGTCGAACAGCGACACATGGGTCACGCGCAGATTGGTTGGCAACTGGCTGTCATCAACCGCAAAACCGTGGTTCTGCGCGGTGATCATCACGGTATTGTTGTCGAGATCTTTCACCGGATGGTTGCCGCCGTGGTGGCCGAGTTTCATCTTGATGGTTTTGGCACCGCTCGCCAGCGCTAACAGCTGATGGCCAAGACAGATACCGAATACCGGGATATCGGTTTTCAGGAATGCCTGAATGGCGTTAATCGCGTAGTCGCACGGTTCCGGGTCGCCAGGACCGTTCGACAGGAAAATACCGTCTGGATTAAGTGCCAGAACCTCTTCCGCCGGGGTTTTTGCAGGTACGACCGTCAGGCGACAGCCGCGATCCACCAGCATGCGCAGGATGTTGCGCTTGGCGCCGTAATCGTACGCCACCACATGGAACGGTAACTCTTCCGCCTTTTTCTGCTCCGGCAGGTCACCTTCCAGTGTCCAGCTACCTTGCTGCCACGCGTAAGTCTCAGCGGTGGTCACTTCTTTCGCCAGATCCATGCCTTTCAAGCCCGGGAACGCCTGCGCTTTCTGCAGCGCCAGTGCGGCATCCGGATTATCGCCCGCAATAATGCAGCCGCTCTGTGCGCCCTTCTCGCGCAGCAAACGGGTCAGTTTGCGCGTGTCGATATCGGCGATGCCAACGATGTTATTGCGCTGCAAGTAAGCTGACAGACTTTCTTCACTGCGGAAGTTGCTGGTAATCAGCGGCAGATCGCGAATAACGAGGCCTTGAGCATGGATTTGGCTGGATTCTTCATCGGCGGCGTTAACGCCAACATTGCCGATATGGGGATAAGTGAGGGTAACGATTTGGCGGGAATAGGAAGGATCAGTGAGGATTTCTTGATAACCGGTCATTGAAGTGTTGAAAACAACTTCTCCCACTGCCGACCCCGTAGCCCCGATGGCCCGACCGTGGAATTGGGTTCCGTCTTCCAGAACCAAGAGCGCTGACTTAATCAAAACATCCTCCAGGGAATAAACAGTCACAATATTTGCATATTAATTCAAAAGCAGTGCCAGAATCAATGCAAAACCCGCCTGAGTACTCGAATTTTGGCAAATTGCGCGCATTCTAATGATCGCCCCGCACCTTGTCTACAACATGTGGTTATTTTTTTGTATATTTCGGGCAACTGAATGTTAAAAACGGTGAAAGGCGATAAAAGAGTGAGATAACTCGGAAAAATAATCGGTTGCCTGACGGCAATAATGACAAAGTGATGCTAACACGCATAAATTTTTGACCAAATGGTCAAAAATAGCCATCACAAGCCTGACAAACGCTCACCAATCACGATAAATAAGCACTTCGCAGTGAAAAACAAACAAAGCATCCATTTACAGATAAAATAAAGGGCAATGATCACATTGCCCTCGTCAATCAAGGTCTTACCGATTGAAATAACCACATCACGATGGTTCACAACACTCACAACATCGATAAATCCAGCACATCACGCATATCATAAAGGCCAGATTTCTTGTTCTTTAACCAACTTGCCGCTTTAACTGCACCATTTGCAAAGGTCATACGGCTGGAAGCCTTGTGGGTAATCTCTACACGCTCACCAATATCTGCAAACATCGCGGTATGTTCACCCACGATATCGCCGGCGCGCACGGTAGCAAATCCGATGGTTTGCGCTTTACGCTCACCGGTATGACCTTCACGGGCATATACCGCGTGCTCATCCAGATTCCACTTCATGGCATCGGCAATCGCCTCGCCCATCGCCAGCGCTGTACCTGATGGTGCATCAACTTTATGACGATGGTGCGCTTCTACAATTTCAATATCCGCGTAGTCGCCCATCACCTTCGCCGCCTGCTGCAGCAGATTCAGCACCAGGTTGACGCCCACGCTGAAATTGGCAGCGAACACGATGCCAATCTCTTCGGCTGCCGCGCGAATCGCCGCTTTGCCGGCTTCATCAAAACCGGTGGTACCGATCACCATCGCTTTGTTGTGCTGGCGACAAAATGCCAGATACTCCAGCGTGCCTTCCGGACGAGTGAAATCGATTAGGACATCGAAGTCATTAACCACCTTTTGCAGATCGTCAGAGACGATTACGCCCGTTTTGCCGATGCCCGCCAGTTCGCCAGCATCAACGCCCAGCAATGACGAACCGCTACGTGCCAGTGCCGCGCCGAGCGCAACACCTTCCGCCTGCTGTACAGCCTGAATCAAATTGCGTCCCATGCGACCCGGCGCACCAACGATTGCAATGCGGATTTCACTCATAATTATTCATTCCTGATACAAATCTATGCATGTAAAGCGTAAACAGGTTAACGGTCAGATAACAGTCACGCCACAATAATAAAGGGATATAAGAATTTTATGCCAGCCGCGAAACATTATCAGTAAAAGCAATCCCGCATGCTGGAAGTGGGATTTCTGGCTGCGACAGGCAAAGAAAAGGCCGAACAATGTCGGCCTGATTTTACTGCGGTGTGAACCGCTTACTGCACATTACGCACGTCAACGCGCAGCTCTTTCGGTACTTCAAACACGATGTTCTCTTCACGGCCAATCAGCTCAATCGCCGCTTCACCGCCGAGCTCACGCAGACGCTGAATCACCTGCTGCACCAGAATATCTGGAGCAGATGCGCCCGCAGTGACGCCGATGATCTGCTTATCTTTGACCCACTCTTCCTGAATGTCATCAGCCGAATCAATCAGCTTCGCTAGCTTACCAGCACGCTGCGCCAGTTCGGCCAGACGGTTCGAGTTAGAGGAGTTTTTCGATCCTACGACCAGCACCACTTCAGCATCTCGCGCCAGCACGCGAACGGCTTCCTGACGGTTGGTGGTGGCGTAGCAGATGTCATCTTTACGTGGACCGATAATCGCCGGGAAGCGCTGACGCAGTGCATCAATCACGTCCGAAGTATCATCGACTGACAGCGTGGTCTGCGTCATAAAGCACAGGTTGCTCTCATCTTTCACGTTCAGCTTGAACACATCTTCCGGCGATTCCACCAGATACATACCGCCGTTGGGATTGCTGTACTGGCCCATGGTGCCTTCCACTTCCGGATGTCCCGCGTGGCCAATAAGAATCGCTTCAACACCTTTGCGACTGGCGCGCGCGACTTCCATATGCACTTTTGTCACCAGCGGACAGGTGGCATCAAACAGCATGGTGAGATTACGCGCTTTGGCTTCGGCGCGAACCGCTTGCGATACGCCGTGTGCGGAGAAGATCAGAATGGCGTTATCCGGTACTTCAGCGATCTCTTCAATAAAGATCGCCCCGCGCTCGCGCAAGCTGCTCACCACGTAGCGGTTATGCACCACTTCGTGACGCACGTAGATGGGCGCGCCGTACATCTCCAGCGCGCGCTCAACGATGCTGATGGCGCGATCAACGCCTGCGCAGAAACCGCGTGGGTTAGCTAACAGGATTTGCATCGTTGGCCTCCAGCGCCGGATCAATCTCCAGCACTTCAATATCAAACTGAATGCGCTGACCCGCCAGCGGATGGTTGAAGTCTACGGTGATTGAGTCGCCGGAAACTTCACGGATCACGCCCGGCATTTCGCTGCCGCCACGGCCGCTAAACAGCATGATGGCACCGACTTCCGGCTCGCCCGCGTCATTAAAGTCACGACGCGAGAAGTACTGAACCAGATCCGGGCTGGTGCCGCCGAAGGCATCTTCCGGCTCGAGGGTAAAGGCGTGCTTATCGCCCACTTTACGCCCCAGAAGTTGCTGTTCCAGCGCGGCTGAAAGGCTGCCATCGCCCAGACAGAACAGCGCAGGTTTGCCGTTGGCGCGCGTCGATTCCGCCGTCGAGCCATCTTCCAGCTTCAGCGTAAAATGCACCAGCAACGCGCTATCGCGCTGAACAGACTCACTCATTTTTTACCCTTTATCTTTTGCCGGTTTGCCGTTCGGGCTGAGAAAACCTTCCAGCACCACCAGCGCCGCGCCGATACAGATGGCACAGTCGGCGATGTTGAAGGTCGCGAAGTGCCAGTCTCCGACATAGAAGTCGATAAAATCGACCACAAAGCCGTGATACGAACGATCAAACAGGTTACCCAACGCCCCGCCGATAATCAGCGCGTAAGCAATATTGGTTAATTTGTTGCTAGCAGCATTGCGATACATCATCACCAACAGCGCCACGACGATAGCAATGGCGATGCCGGCAAAGAACCAGCGCTGCCAGCCGCCTTTGTCGGCCAGGAAGCTGAACGCCGCGCCATAGTTATGCGCATAGAACAGATTCAGGAACGGCATCAGCGGCTGCGTTTCATGCAGCATCATGTTATCCATGACCCACATTTTGCTGCCAAAATCGATGGCGATCACCACCAGCACCAGCCAAAGCCAGCGCAAACCGGTCGAAGAAATAGCTTTACTCATCAGGCAAATTTCCGCTGCTCGCCGTTTCCGGACACGTTAGTGTAGCAACGGCCACATACCGCAGCGTGCTCAGGATTCTGGCCAACGTCTGTAGTGTAATGCCAGCAGCGCGGACATTTCTCGCCTTCTGCTTTGTGCAGCGCGATTTTCAGACCTTTGAACAGTTCGCTCTGCTGCGCTTCATCGCTGGCAGTGGCGTAATCCGCCACGGTTGCGCCTGAAGTTAACAGCACGAAACGCAGCTCATCGCCCAGCGCCTGCAGCTTAGCTGCCAGCTCGGCATCCGCATACAGCGTGACCGTTGCTTCCAGCGCGCCACCGATGCGTTTGTCGCTTCGCGCTTGCTCGATGACCTTGTTCACTTCGCCGCGCACTTTCAGCAGATCATCCCAATAGGCGTCGTTCAGCGCTTCGTTATCCGCCAGACCAAACAGATCCTGGTACCACTCTTCGGTGAACACGTATTTCGCGCGCTCGCCCGGCAGGTAGCCCCAAATTTCGTCTGCGGTGAAGGACATGATTGGCGCCATCCAGCGCACCAGCGCTTCAACGATATGCCACAGCGCGGTTTGGCAGCTGCGACGCGCCAGGCTGTCACCTTTCGCGGTGTACTGACGATCTTTGATCACGTCGAGATAGAACGAGCCCATTTCGATAGAGCAGAAGTGCATCAGACGCTGCACCACTTCGTGGAAATCGTAGTTTTCGTAGGAGTGCACGATATCCTGCTGCGCTGCCAGCGCACGGCCAACCGCCCAGCGATCCACCACCACCATCTCTTCCGGCTTGACGCAATCGGTCGCCGGGTTGAAGCCCGCGAGGTTAGCCAGCAGGAAACGCGCGGTGTTACGGATACGACGATAGCTGTCTGCGGCACGCTTGAGGATTTCGTCGGAGACCGCCATCTCACCGGAGTAATCGGTAGAGGCAACCCACAGACGCAGAATATCCGCGCCCAGCTTATCCATCACATCCTGTGGCGCCACGGTGTTGCCGATCGATTTAGACATCTTGCGGCCCTGACCATCAACGGTGAAACCGTGCGTCAGTACCTGACGATAAGGCGCTTTGCCTTTCATCGCGGTGGAGATCATCAGAGAAGACATGAACCAGCCGCGATGCTGATCCGAACCTTCCAGATACATATCCGGCGTATGGCCACCGAATTCCGGACGCGCATCCACTACCGCGTAGCTGGTTGATCCGGAGTCGAACCACACGTCTAAGGTGTCTGGCACTTTAACGTAGTGGTCAGCGTCGTCGCCCATCAGGTCGCGCGGATCGAGATCCCACCACGCCTGAATGCCGTCCTGCTCAACCAGCTTGGCGACTTTCTCCATCAGCTCCAGTGTATCCGGATGCAGCTGCTCACTCTCTTTGTGCACGAACAGCGCCATCGGCACGCCCCACGTACGCTGACGTGAGATACACCAGTCCGGACGGTTCGCCACCATCGCTTCGATACGCGCCTGGCCCCAATCCGGGATCCACTGCACGCCTTTGATCTCTTTCAGCGACTGTGCACGCAGGCCTTTCTGATCCATGCTGATGAACCATTGTGGCGTAGCACGGAAGATGATCGGCGTTTTGTGACGCCAGCAGTGCGGGTAGCTGTGCAGCAGTTTCTCAACGTGCAGCAGCGCGCCCTTCTCTTTCAACAGCTCAACGATCATGTCGTTGGCTTTAAAGACGTTTACGCCATCCAACGTTGGGTAGGTGCTTGGCAGATACGCGCCATCCGGACCCACAGGATTAGCGGTTTCCAGACCGTATTTCTGACCGATAACATAGTCATCCGGGCCGTGGCCTGGCGCGGTATGTACCGCACCGGTACCCGCTTCCAGCGTCACGTGCTCACCCAGAACCACTTTCGATTGGATCTGCTCAAGGAACGGATGCTGGAACAGTTGCAGCTCCAGCGCCGCGCCGTTGCATTCGCCCAGCACTTTCCAGTCGCTGATGCCGGCGCGCTTCATCACGCTCTCAACCATCTCTTTGGCGAGAATCAGGCTACGACCTTCAATCTGCAGCAGCTGATATTCAAATTCCGGATGCAGCGAGATACCGCGGTTGGCTGGCATGGTCCACGGCGTGGTGGTCCAGATCACCAGTGAAACCGGGCCTTCTGAAGCGGCGACGCCAAACTTCGCCCGCACTGCATCGGCATCAACGGCATTGAACATCACGTCGATGGATGGCGAGGTTTTGTCGTAATACTCCACTTCCGCTTCAGCCAGTGCCGAGCGGCAATCCATGCACCAGTGCACCGGCTTAGCGCCTTTGTGCAGATGGCCGTTGCCGATGATTTTACCCAGCGCACGAATGATGTTGGCTTCGGTCTGGAAGTTCATCGTCAGGTAAGGACGATCCCAGTCACCCAGCACGCCGAGTCGGATGAAGTCATTTTTCTGACCTTCAACCTGCTCCGCCGCGTATTGGCGGCAAGCGGCACGGAATTCAGCCGCGCTGACTTTCTCGCCCGGCTTACCAATCATCTGCTCAACTTTGTGCTCAATCGGCAAACCGTGGCAGTCCCAACCAGGAACGTACGGCGAGTCAAAGCCCGCCATGCCTTTCGACTTGACGATAATGTCTTTCAGAATCTTGTTAACTGAGTGACCAATATGAATGCTGCCGTTCGCATAAGGAGGGCCATCATGCAAAATAAAGGTTTTTTTCCCTTTCTTGGCTTCGCGGATGATGCCGTACAGGTTGTCATCATACCAACGTTGCAGCATTCCCGGTTCGCGCTTGGCCAGATCGCCACGCATCGGGAACCCCGTTTCCGGCAAATTCAGGGTAGATTTATAGTCACTCATCAGATTCTCGATTCCGTATTTCGGTCATTAAACCGGTGTTTTTAGCCCAAAGAATTGGCGGGCCGTCACCACATCTTTCGCAATTTGTTCTTTCAGCGCGTCCAGCGAAGCGAAACGCTGTTCATCGCGAATCTTCTGTTTCAGCACCACTTCAATGTGACGCCCATAGAGATTCATATTTGTGTCGAGCAGGTGAACTTCAAGCTGCTGACGTAAACCTTTTACCGTTGGGCGCGTACCAATATTGGCCACGCCGGGCAGCGGCTGATCGCCGAGGCCCAACACTTCTACCGCAAATACGCCTTTAACCGGCGTAACGGTGCGACGCAAAGGGAGATTAGCCGTTGGGAAACCGATGGTGCGCCCAAGTGCATCGCCGTGCACTACGCGACCTGAGATGCTGAACGGATGGCCCAGCAGCGCTTCGGCTTGCGTAAAATCATCCTGCGCCAGCGCCTGACGAACGGCGGTGCTGCTGATGCGCTTGCCGCTATCGCAATAGGTTTGGGTGCTGATGACTTCAAAGCCATACTCCGCACCGGCTTTCTGTAATAACAGGAAATCCCCCTGGCGACCAGCGCCGAAGCGGAAATCATCGCCGACGGCCAGGAACTTGACGTTCAGCTTGTCCACCAGCAATTCAGAAATAAAACTCTGCGCCGAATGCGCAGCGAAGCGACGATCAAAACGTACGCAGAGTACGGCATCAACGCCCGCTTGTTCGAGGTACTTCAGCTTTTCACGCAAACGCGTAAGGCGCGCCGGGGCTTTATCGCCGGCAAACAGCTCAAGCGGTTGTGGCTCAAATACCATCACCACCACCGGCAGATTGCGTTTTCGTCCTTCAGCAATCAATTCAGCCATCAAAGCCTGGTGGCCGCGATGTACGCCGTCGAAATTACCAATGGTCAGGACGCAGCCGCGATGCTGCTCTTTCAGATTATAAATACCGCGGATAAACTTCATGGCTGACTCAAACCGGTGGAAATCGGCGGATTATACCCTTGAATGGCGTTTAGGTTAACCCGTATACGTGCCTTTCCTGCTTCTGGCGCGGCTTATTCCACGCGTAGCCAGTTGCTTAGCAAGGATCTGAAGATTTTTGCTGCGAAATACTGTATTCAACGCCGCGTTGCTGGTAGAATCCTGCGCCATCAATTACGTAATCGAGTGTTGTTTTTAAAACGACGCTTATTTGCACAAATCCATTGACATAAGAAGGCGCAAAAGGCATAGTCCTCGGCCTTTGATTTGTCCATATAGATCACATTTGGGAGTTGGACCTTGGCTAATATCAAATCAGCTAAGAAACGCGCCGTAACATCTGAGAAACGTCGCAAGCATAACGCAAGCAACCGTTCAATGATGCGTACTTTCATTAAGAAAGTATACGCGGCTATCGCAACAGGCGACAAAGCTGCTGCGCAGAACGCATTCAACGAAATGCAACCACTCGTGGACCGTCAGGCTGCTAAAGGTCTGATCCACAAAAACAAAGCTGCACGTCATAAAGCAAACCTGACTGCTCAGATCAACAAACTGGCTTAATCGCCCGTCTGTTAATCGCTTTGTAAAAAAGAACCGGCGCTTAGCCGGTTTTTTTATGCCTGCAATTCAGTGGAAAACAGCGTACTAAAGTCGCGATGGCAGATCCGCTGTACCGCCGGATGCTGAATCATTCGTTCGGCAAAGATCACGTGATACTCCTCCATCACCGCATCCAAACGCCCAATCTCTTTAATAGCATCATCACGGTAAATCTCGTCCCCATATAATGTGGGAGCCACAAATATCGCGTTGTTCAGCGCACCAAATGCCTTCATTAATGCCGCATCATCAAACTCACCCAGAATCTCCACCTGTAAGCCCTGGCTGTGGATCCAGTTCAGCAGTTTGCGGCCCAGCATCGAGCGACGGCCCGGAATCAGCAATTGACGCTCTTCCAGACAGGCGGGAAACGGCAGCGTCGGTAACGGCGTGTTACACCAGAAGCTGATCGGACATTCGCCCAGCTTGATCGAAAACAGCCCTTCCTGCTGAGTGGAATCAATTGGGCAATCGGAGAGGATCATATCCAGCTTGTGCTGGCTTAGCTGTTCCAGCAGCATCTCGTGCGTTGATTCAAAGCAACGCAGGTGGATTCGCTCTTCAGCCACCACCGCAGCCTCCAGCACCTTGCTCACCAACTGCTTTGACAGCGCATCCGCCACGCCAACATCGAACAGCAGATGCGACTCTTTGCGGTAGTTAACGATATCGAGCATCTCCTGACTCAGCATGAACATGCGATCGGCATAGCGGAACACCAGTTGCCCAAGCTCATTGGGCACCAAACCGCGTCCCTGACGGCGAAACAGCACGCCGCCGAGTTGCTCTTCCAGCGATTTAATTTGGCCGGTAACCGTCTGTGGCGCCAGGCACAGCACATCCGCCGCGCGCACCACCGAGCCGGTTTTACACACCTGCCAGAAATAGTAGAGATGATTAAAATTGAGCTGATTCATCGGCAAAAAAAGGAGGCTTTCGCCTCCTTCCTCTCTTAACGCAGTTTAATTCGTAGCAGCGTGTAGCCAATGACCGCCGAAAGCAGCGAGCCACTGAGAATCCCCAGTTTGGAGAAGGTCACCAGTTGCTCGTGGGCGGCATCAAACGCCAGCGAACTAATAAAGATCGACATAGTGAAGCCGATACCGCATAGCACACCAATCGCCATGATATCGCGTATGGTGGTACCTCCCGGTAGCACTGCCAGCCGCCACTTGACTGCCAGCCAGCAGAACAGCGTGATGCCCAACGGTTTACCAATCAGCAAGCCGAGAATGATGCCCAGCGGCTCTGGCGACAGCGCATCCATAAAGGTAATACCGGTCAGCGAAATACCGGCGTTAGCGAAAGCGAACAGCGGCAGAATCAGCCAGTTGACCCACGGCATTAAACCATGCGCCAGATGCTCGGCCGGAGAATGGCCGTTCTTCTCTTCCAGCGGCACGAAGAAGCCAACAATCACGCCCGCCAGCGTTGCATGGACACCAGACTTGAGCACCGCCGTCCACAGCACAATACCGACCAACATATAGATGGCAATGTTACGCACGCCGCAGCGATTAAGAATCGCCAGCAGCACAATCGCACCGGCGGCAACGCTCAATGACAACACCGAAAGATCGCTGGTATAGAACAGCGCGATGATCACGATAGCGCCAAGATCATCAATAATCGCCAGCGCCATCAGGAACACTTTTAGCGCAGTCGGTACGCGACTGCCCAGCAGCGCCAACACGCCCAAAGCGAAAGCAATATCGGTGGCGGTAGGAATCGCCCAGCCGTTACGCGCAATAGGATCGCCGTGGTTGAAGAACAGGAAAATCAGTCCTGGCACCACCATACCGCCAATTGCCGCGATGACCGGGAAAATGGCGCGATCGCGACTGGCGAGCTCGCCAGTAATCAGCTCGCGTTTCACTTCCAAACCAATCACCAGGAAAAACAGCGCCATCATGGCATCGTTAATCCACAGCAGCAGGTTTTTACTGATGTCTAATGCGCCAAAGCGAATCTGCACCGGCTCAGCAAGAAACGATTGATAACCTTGAGCGGTTTCTGCGCTGTTCGCCAAAATCATCGCCGCAACGGCCGCCAGAATCAGCACCATGCCGTTGCTGGCGTCACTGGCGATAAAGCTTTTCAGCAAGCTTCGAATAGAACGGGATTTGTTCACAACTCCTCCTGAGTAGAGACATTTAGGCTGAGAAGTGTAGCGATTCAGACACCTCGTTAAAAGCAGCTTATGTCTCGTTAATTGCTCGGTAATGCCGATGCATAATCACCTCTTAATGGAATAAGTCCAAATGCAGGTAAAAATAAAGCATATACCAAGCGGCATAAGCCACCAGCAAATACAGCGCAAGCGCCAACAGAAACGCTAGTGTGCTACCGCATGCGGTGCGACAGAGTGGCACTTTGCGCGGCGTGAACAGCACGGCAATCAGTGGAATGATAAATAAGAAATGGCCAATGAAATCGATCATACCGAACGGAATAACCGCGGCGATGACAAAGAACGCCATCAAGCCAATACCAGCATAACCCGCCGCACGACCACTAAAGATATGCCAGGCACAACAAAACTCCACAAAGCCTGCCGCACGGACGAAGAATTCCCAGTCCATGCCCATCGCCAGATAACTATGATCTTCTAACAGATGGTAAAAGAGATCGGGTTGCATGAATTTTTCAATTGCACCCCACAAGAATGAATATGCCAGCATAAAACGTACCAATTCAATGGTTAGGCCACGTACTTTATCGCCGCCTAAGGTTTGCATGATCAGATAGACACCGGTGCCAATAAATACCAGATAATCCAGCATATGGAAGGTGCCGTATAATTGGGTGGCGTAGCTGTAAAGGAATAAGATACCAACGCCAGCAATTAAACTTGTACGGCGGTGAAAAGCGGTCAGAGCAATTAGCGCATGCACATAACGCATCGCCGGATTTTCAACCACTAATTCTGGCGTCAGAATAATATGTGGAAAGCCTAACGTCAGCGTTAAAAAGAATGCTGAAGTACCATAACGCATTATAGCCGGCACGCAATTCTCCAGCAGCGATAATTTCGGTTGCCATTCGGGTACATCAACTGGCGATGCCAGTTTACGATCCAGCACCGAGGTAAGAAATATGACAATGGTTGCAAGGGCCAGCAGTCCCATAAATTCCACAGACTGCAGCATATTCAATAGTGAAGCTGGGCGATTCTCGGTGTTGTAATCGACAAACCATTTAACATGCGCAGCGGCAGTTAAAGGCAATAACGCCATGAGAATGAAAATCCCCCGTATATAAAACATGATTACTCCAATCAATTAACTTAATATTCACAAGCATCCCTGATGCCGCCATTGCAAATAAATGCACGTATGACCGCCGAGAGATCAATTTAGATATATAGATTGAAGTAGTATTCAAGCCTTGAATTTGAAAGTAAAACAAATAAATATATTTAATGCATCTTTAATGATTGTTAAGATGAAATTAACGGATTTTAATATCATTAATAATGAATATAAAAAAAGCGGAGAGTTTCCTCTCCGCTTTTTATACATCTAAGACGGGATTAACGCGTTAAATCGTCAAAGAACTTCTTCACACCGTCGAGGAAGCTTTTGGAGCGCGGGCTGTTTTTCTCGCCGCTTGGGCCACCAAAACTCTCTTCCAGTTCACGCAGCAGCGCTTTCTGTTTGTCGTTGAGGCTGACTGGCGTTTCCACCACCACACGACACAGCAAATCACCTACCGCGCCGCCACGCACCGATTTCACGCCTTTACCGCGCATGCGGAACAGCTTGCCGGTTTGCGTTTCAGAAGGCACTTTCAGGTTCACGCGGCCATCAAGCGTCGGCACTTCAATCTCGCCGCCCAATGCTGCCATCGCGAAGTTAATCGGCACTTCGCAATACAGGTTGTTATCTTCACGCTCGAAGATCGGATGTTTTTTCACCGAAACCTGAACGTACAGATCGCCCGCTGGTGCGCCGTGTTCGCCCGCTTCACCTTCGCCGGTCAGACGAATGCGATCGCCGGTATCCACGCCTGCAGGAATTTTCACCGACAGGGTTTTACTGCGCTCAACGCGACCATGACCATGGCAAGCATTGCACGGATCTTTAATCACTGAACCGCGACCGTGACAGGTCGGACACGCCTGCTGCACGGTGAAGAAACCCTGACGCATCTGCACCTGACCAGCACCATGACAGGTATGACAGGTCTGCGGTTTGGTTCCCGCTTTCGCGCCGCTGCCGTGGCAGACGTCGCACTCTTCCAGAGTTGGAATGCGGATCTCTTTGGTCACGCCGCGTACCGCTTCTTCCAGCGTTAGCTCCATGTTGTAGCGTAAATCGGCGCCACGTGAGGCACGCTGACGGCGGCCACCACCAAAAATATCGCCAAAGACGTCGCCAAAGATATCGCTGAAGTCAGCACCGCCGCCGCCGAAGCCGCCACCACCGCCCATGCCACCTTGTTCAAAGGCTGCATGACCATATTGGTCGTAGGCCGCACGCTTCTGTGCGTCGGTCAGAATTTCGTAGGCTTCCTTAATTTCTTTAAACTTCGCTTCGGCTTCTTTATTGTCCGGATTACGGTCCGGATGGTATTTCATCGCCAGGCGCTTATAAGCCTTTTTGATTTCACGCTCATCTGCGGATTTAGAGACGCCTAAGATCTCGTATAAATCACTCTTAGCCATATTTGTTCTGCCCTTAACATGATCGCACGGGCGTGGAGAAATCTCCTACGCCCGTGCTGGTTTCAACGGCTGTCAGGCCAGCCGTCGCGCCCGGTCAGGGGCAATTATTTTTTGTCTTTAACTTCTTCGAACTCAGCGTCGACAACGTCGTCATCTTTCTGTGCAGTTGCATCGCCTGCATCAGCTGCCTGACCCTGCTGCTGTGCCAGCTCCATCAGTTTGCTGGACACTTCCATCAATGCCTGCATTTTGGCTTCGATGTCTGCTTTGTCTTCGCCTTTCAGCGCGGTGTTCAGCTCGGTCAACGCCGCTTCGATTGGTGCTTTATCTTCAGCAGACAGTTTGTCGCCCGCTTCGTCCAATTGCTTACGGGTGCTGTGCGAAATCTGATCGCCCTGGTTACGGGTCTGAACCAGCTCTTCGAACTTACGGTCAGACTCGGCGTTCGCTTCCGCGTCACGCACCATTTTTTCGATCTCTTCTTCGTTCAGACCAGAAGACGCCTTGATGGTGATCTTCTGCTCTTTACCGCTGTTTTTGTCTTTCGCCGACACGTGCAGGATACCATCCGCATCGATATCGAAGGTCACTTCGATCTGCGGCATGCCGCGCGGTGCAGACTGAATACCGTCGAGGTTGAACTGGCCCAGTGATTTGTTATCGCCTGAACGCTTACGCTCACCCTGCAGCACGTGAATGGTCACGGCAGACTGGTTATCTTCAGCAGTCGAGAACACCTGGCTGTGCTTAGTTGGGATGGTGGTGTTCTTGCTGATCAGCGAAGTCATCACGCCGCCCATGGTTTCGATACCCAGCGACAGCGGGGTAACGTCCAGCAGCAGAACGTCTTTCACTTCACCTGCCAACACACCGCCCTGAACCGCAGCACCAACGGCTACCGCTTCATCCGGGTTCACGTCTTTACGTGGCTCTTTGCCGAAGAACTCAGTCACTTTGGCCTGAACCATTGGCATACGCGTTTGACCGCCCACCAAGATGACGTCGTTGATGTCTGAAACAGACAGACCCGCATCCTGCAGAGCCACTTTCAGCGGCTCGATTGAGCGAGATACCAAATCTTCAACCAGAGATTCCAGCTTCGCACGCGTTACTTTGATGTTCAGGTGCTTAGGACCTGTCGCATCCGCCGTGATGTACGGCAGGTTAACGTCGGTCTGCTGCGCTGAAGAGAGCTCGATTTTGGCTTTCTCTGCCGCTTCTTTCAGACGCTGCATTGCCAGCGGATCGTTGTGCAGATCGATGCCCTGATCTTTCTTAAATTCGGCCACCAGATAGTTAATCAGACGGCTATCGAAGTCTTCACCACCCAGGTGGGTATCACCGTTGGTTGCCAGAACTTCAAAGGTTTTCTCGCCATCAACTTCGTCGATCTCAATGATTGAGATATCGAAAGTACCGCCGCCCAGGTCGTATACCGCGATGGTGCGGTTGCCCTGACCTTTATCCAGACCGTAAGCCAGTGCTGCTGCGGTTGGTTCGTTGATGATACGTTTTACTTCCAGACCCGCGATACGGCCGGCGTCTTTGGTCGCCTGACGCTGCGCATCGTTGAAGTAAGCTGGAACGGTAATAACCGCTTCAGTTACAGCTTCACCGAGGAAATCTTCCGCGGTTTTCTTCATCTTTTTCAGCACTTCAGCAGAGATCTGCGGCGGTGCCATTTTTTGGCCCTTCACATCAATCCATGCGTCGCCGTTATCCGCGCCGATGATTTTGTAAGGCATGATTTTAATATCACGCTGTACTTCTTCGTCCTGGAAGCGACGGCCAATCAGGCGCTTGATCGCAAACAGGGTATTCTGCGGGTTGGTCACAGACTGACGTTTAGCCGGTGAACCAACCAGAGTTTCGCCATCCTGTGCATACGCAATAATCGACGGCGTGGTGCGGTCGCCTTCGGCGTTTTCCAGCACGCGTGCTTTACCACCATCCATAACTGCAACACATGAGTTGGTTGTACCCAAGTCAATACCAATAATCTTACCCATCTAAACATCTCCCACTTAAATTCTTTGCCAATTAGGGTTGTGAAACAGAGATGCGGTCAAACTGACCACTTTCAACTGCTGAAGCAGGCTTTTTTTGCTGCCTCACAACGCTCGATGACAAGTAAATGGGGCCGGTTCGATGCGCATCAAGGGTTAAAACTAAAAAAAATTTCATTCTCTGGTCGATTCAGATCAAAGTTGGCCAAAAAGAGGCCGCTTATTATGCAGCGCCTCGCGCCACCAGCGGTTTGCGCGGGGGTAAAACACTTACAACATCTTCAACGCTGCTTCTGAGGAATTATGAGCAATACCACGCTGGCGAATCCCGCCCCGTTGGGCCTGATGGGATTCGGTATGACCACCATCCTGCTCAACTTACACAACACTGGCCTGTTTGCGATGGATGTGATCATCCTTGCGATGGGTATTTTCTACGGCGGCATCGCGCAAATTTTTGCCGGGCTGCTGGAGTATAAGAAAGGCAACACCTTCGGGCTGACCGCCTTTACCTCTTACGGCAGCTTCTGGTTAACGTTGGTGGCGATTCTGCTGCTGCCGAAACTGGGGCTGGCAGAAGCGGCCGACGGCCACTTCCTTGGCGCCTATCTCGCGCTGTGGGGCGTGTTCACCGCGTTCCTGTTCTTCGGCACGCTGAAGTCGCCGAAAATGCTGCAGTTCATCTTCGCCAGTCTGACGCTGCTGTTTGCGCTGCTGGCCATCGGCCATCTGACCGATAACGCGGGGCTGCTGCGCTTTGCTGGCTGGATTGGCATTATTTGCGGATCGAGCGCGTTCTATCTGGCGATGGGCGAAGTGCTGAACGAGAAATTTGGCCGCACGGTATTGCCGATTGGCGAGTAAGAAAAGAAAAAGCGGAGCTGTTTGGCTCCGCTTTTTGCCTTATGACGAGTGCAGCGACATATCCAACTGCGCATGCTGCTGACGGCTATCGCGCCACAGCCAAATGCCCACCATAAAGCCAATCACCGCCAGCGCCAGCACATACCAGGCCGGTGCCATTGGCGTCAGGCTCATCATCAGCGTCACGCTAATTGGCGTCAGGCCACCAAAAATCGCGTAAGCAACATTGTAAGAGAACGAGATGCCGGTAAAGCGCACCGCCGCTGGGAACGCGCGCACCATCACAAACGGCACCACGCCCACCACGCCAACGCTCAGTCCCGCTAAGCCATACCAGACAAACAGCATTTCCGGCGTGCTGCCCAGTTGATGGAAGAAGTTCCAGCTGCCGATCGCCAGCAATAATGAGCCGACCATCAGCGAACGCGCCGCGCCGAAGCGATCTACCAGCCATCCGGCGATAACGCAACCCAGCAGCAGCATAATGGTGGCGAAGCTGTTGGCTTGCAGACTGAGCGCTGCCGGAATGCCGTGCTGTTTCTGCATCAGCGTTGGCGCCATCAAAATCACCACCACGATGCAGGCTGACAGCAGCCAGGTGAGCAGCATCGAAATCACAATGCCGCGCTTATGACTGGCGAGGATGGTTTGCAGCGGCATTTTTTCTGCCAGCGCTTTGCGCTGCTGCATCTGCTGGAACACCGGCGTTTCATGCAGCCAGCGACGCAGATACATCGCCAGCAGGCCAAACACCCCGCCGAGGAAGAAAGGAATGCGCCAGCCGTGATCGCGAATCGCAGCAGGCGATAGCGTGGTGTTCAGCACCGTTGCCACCAGTGAACCGAGCAGAATGCCGGCGGTTAAGCCCGCCGTCAGCGTGCCACAGGCAAAACCGATGCGTTTTTCGGGCACATGTTCGGCGACAAACACCCACGCGCCTGGCACTTCACCGCCAATAGCCGCGCCTTGCAGCACGCGCATCAGCAGCATCAACAACGGTGCAGCGATGCCGATGCTGGCATAAGTGGGCAATGCACCCATTGCTAACGTCGGCAGCGCCATCAGCAGAATACTGAGGCTGAACATCTTCTTACGCCCTACTTTGTCACCAAAGTGCGCCATGATGATGCCGCCCAACGGACGCGCCAGATAACCGGCAGCAAAGATGGCGAAGGTCTGCACCTGACGCAGCCATTCAGGGATGTCAGGCGGGAAGAACAGCTCTCCGATCACAGCGGCAAAGAAGATGAAGATAATGAAGTCGTAGAATTCCAGCGCCCCACCAAGGGCGGCCAGCGACAGGGTTTTGTAATCCTGCCCATTGAGTCGACGCGTTGCGTGCGTATCCATAATCCAGCGGTATCCAGAGGCAAAACAAATTATGTAAAGATTGGATTACTATACCGTCAATATTTTGCCACACCAGTGCCGCTGGATTTTATGCCTGAAAACGCCGATTTTTAGTCATTTGTCTCACGACGGGCGCTTTTCGGGCGAAAAGCTGCTACCACATCGTTATGTGTTTCCACATAAGGCCCTTCCAGCAGCTGTAAACAATAAGGTACAGCGGCAAAAATCCCTGGCACTTTCACCGTTCCATCTTCCGCTTTCAGCCCTTCCAGCGTCTCTTTAATTGATTTCGGCTGTCCCGGCAGATTAAGGATCAGCGACTGCTTACGAATCACGCCAACCTGACGCGACAAAATGGCGGTCGGCACAAATTGCAGGCTGATTTGACGCATCTGCTCGCCGAAGCCCGGCATTTCACGGTCGGCGACCGCCAGCGTGGCATCCGGCGTCACATCACGTCGCGCCGGTCCGGTACCACCAGTGGTGAGCACCAGGTTACAGAACAGCTCATCGACCAGCTCGCAGATCGCCTGCTCAATCATGGGTTGTTCATCCGGCACTAAACGCGTTTCGATTTCAAACGGCGTAGCCAGCGCGGCGGCGAGCCAGCTCTCTAACGCCGGAATGCCCTGATCCTGATAGATGCCGTTAGCAGCACGATCGGAAACGGAAATTAATCCAATTCGTAAAGTATCCATAGAGTTATCGCTGTGGTTGGCTGCAAGGCAGCAAATGACGTGGGAAGTAAAAGGATAATACAGGAAGCGGGGGAAAAACGTAAAACCGTGGCAGCATGTCGCCGCCACGGCCTGGCACCTTACAGCAGTTCGGCGATCATCTTCTCAAGTTTGCCCTGATCAATGGCAAAGTTGCGGATACCTTCAGCCAGTTTGGTAACGGCCATTGGATCCTGGTTGTGCTGCCAGAAGAACTCAGCTTCGGTCATCTTCGCTGGACGCGCTTTCACTTCGCCGGTGTAGCTCAGTTTACGCTCAACGGTACCTTCGCTCTCAGCCAGCTCTTTCAGCAGGCCCGGAGAAATGGTCAGACGATCGCAGCCCGCCAGCTCAATGATTTCGCCAACGTTACGGAAGCTCGCGCCCATCACCACGGTTTCATAACCGTGTTGCTTGTAGTAGTTGTAGATTTCAGCCACAGACACCACGCCTGGATCTTCGTGTGCTGCGTACTCTTTTTTATCGGTGTTCTGCTTGTACCAGTCGAGGATACGGCCAACGAATGGAGAGATCAGGAACACGCCGGCTTCGGCACACGCACGCGCCTGCGCGAAGGAGAACAGCAGCGTCAGGTTACAGTTGATGCCTTCTTTTTCCAGCTGCTCAGCAGCACAGATGCCCTGCCAGGTCGAAGCCAGTTTGATCAGGATACGGTCATTGCTGATGCCGGCATCGTTGTACAATTTGATCAGGCTACGCGCTTTAGCGATGCTCGCTTCAGTGTCGTAGGAGAGACGCGCATCCACTTCAGTCGAGATGCGACCTGGGATCAGTTTGAGAATTTCCAGACCAATGTTGACGGCCAGCTTGTCAGATACCAGCGCCAGTTGTTCTTCTTTATTGCTGCTCTGCTGACGCGCCCAGGTAATGGCTTCGTCAATCAGTTTGCGGTATTCAGGGATTTGAGCGGCGTTGAGAATCAAAGAAGGGTTGGTGGTCGCATCTTGCGGCTGGTAAAGCTTCATTGCCGCGATATCACCGGTGTCGGCGACCACAGTAGTCAGCTGACGCAAGGAAGTAAGTTTGTCCGTCATGGTTCTCTTTCTCTTAGGTTGACTGTCAGGGTGTAAAAGGCTGTTGCGATAATATCACGCACAAGTGACGGCGCAACACCACGAAGTGCCCTTTACGATAGCGCTAACAAATGGGAGCGATTTGCCGATCCATGCCGCTTTTTTGCTACACTCCTTGCGACATTTTTCCCTTCAATTCCCTGATAAACCTGCGGGTCAAAGAGGACGTACACGATGCTGATGGTTATCTCGCCAGCGAAGACACTGGACTATGAAAGCCCGCTGGCGACACAACGTTTTACCCAACCGGCGCTGTTAGAAAAATCACACCAATTAATTGACGTTGCGCGCGATCTTTCACCGTCACAGATCAGTTCACTGATGGGCATCAGCGACAAGCTGGCGCACCTGAATGCCGATCGTTTTAACCAATGGCAGCCGCCCTTCTCGCTGGAGAACGCGCGTCAGGCGATTCTGGCGTTTAAAGGCGATGTGTATACCGGTTTGCAGGCCGAAACCTTTAGCGACAACGATTTCGATTTTGCCCAGCAGCACCTGCGCATGTTATCCGGGTTATACGGTCTGCTGCGTCCGCTCGATTTGATGCAACCTTATCGTCTGGAGATGGGCATTAAACTGGCGAATCCGGCCGCTAAAGATCTCTACGGCTTCTGGGGCGATTTGCTGACCGAGAAGTTAAACGAAGCGATTGCTGAGCAAGGCGACGATGTGCTGATCAATCTGGCATCCGATGAGTATTTCAAAGCCATCAAGCCGAAGAAGCTCAATGCGCAGCTGATTAAACCGGTGTTCCTTGATGAGAAGAACGGCAAGTTCAAAGTGATTAGCTTCTACGCCAAGAAAGCGCGAGGATTGATGAGCCGCTATGTGATTCAGAACCGCCTGACCAAGCCAGCGCAGCTGAAGAAGTTCGATGTGGATGGGTATTTCTTTGACGCGGCAGAAAGCAAAGATAATGAGCTGGTGTTTAAGCGCCGCGAACAGAAATAAGCAAGCCGCCATGATGGCGGCTTGATCGAGGTCGCCATGAATGGCGACCCTACATTACTTCAACAAAAACGCGCGCAGTTCAGCGAAATCGCCTTTCAGGTTGTGCGACAGCAGCGGCAAGTCGGCGCGCTCGGCCAGCTCTTTCGGCAGCGGCAGATCCTGACCTAAAATCTCGTCCACGCTCTCTTTGAACTTCGCCGGATGCGCAGTCCCGAGGAACAGGCCATATTCGCCCTCCTGCAGGTTGTCGCGCAGCAGTCGATAAGCAATCGCCGCATGCGGTTCAGAGATGTAGCCAATCTCAGCCAGCTCGCGCATGGTGGATTTGGTGGTTTCATCCGTTACAGCGCCGTACGCCAGATCGGTCAAACGCCAGGTTTTGCGGCGGAACAGCTCTTCCACGCGCGGCCAGTTATTTGGCTGGCTGACATCCATGGCGTTCGACAGCGTTGCAACCGTGGCGTTTGGCTGCCATGCACCGTTGCCGAGGAAGCGTGGCACGGTATCGTTCGCGTTGGTCGCAGCGATAAAACGCTTGATTGGCAGACCCAATGATTTCGCCAGCAGGCCAGCCGTTAAGTCACCGAAGTTTCCGCTCGGCACCGACACCACCAGCTGATTGCGCTTCTCTTGTGGCAGCTGCGCTACCGCTTCGAAGTAGTAGCAAATCTGCGCCAGCAGACGGCTGATGTTGATGGAGTTCGCCGAGTTCAGGCCAATCGCCTTCTTCAGCTCTTCATCATCAAACGCCTGTTTCACCAGTGCCTGACACGCATCGAAATCGCCTTCAACCGCGATGGTTTCGATGTTGCCGCCCAGCGTACAGAACAGTTTCTCCTGCAGCGGGCTGATTTTGCCCTGTGGATAGAGAATCACCACGCGCACGTTTTCCATGCCGTAGAAGGCATGCGCCACCGCTGCGCCGGTATCGCCGGACGTGGCGGTCAGAATGGTGATCTGCTCATCCGCACCACTCACATAGGAGAGCATCTGCGCCATAAAGCGGCCGCCGAAGTCTTTGAACGCCAGCGTTGGGCCGTGGAACAGTTCGAGGCAAGCCACATCATCGCTGACCTTCGCCACTGGTGCCGGGAAAGCAAAGGCGTTTTTCACGCGCTCGGCCAGCTGATGCGCGGCAATTTCATCGCCAATATAGGCAGAGAGAATTTTGCTGCTGCGGCTGACGAAATCCATCTCCAGCATGGCATCGATATCGGTCAGTTCGAATTCCGGCAGTTCGAGCGGGAAAAACAGCCCTTGCTGCGAGCCGAGGCCCTGTTTAACGGCCTGAGCAAAACTAACCTGCTCGTTGTGATCCTTAAGGTTGTAGAGTTTCATGCGTTATCCCAATTTACGTGCGCCAGCCGTATCAAGACGGCAGATGTGGACGAAACCTTCTTCATTCTGCAGATAGTGCTGGCTCAGCCAGTCCGCCATCCGCTGTGCCGTTGCCATCTCGTTGCAAACAGCGAAAAGTGTCGGGCCGGAACCCGAAATGCCGCAGGCCAGCGCGCCAATATCCTGCGCCGCTTTACGCGCATCGGCGAAGCCTGGCAGCAGTTTGGTGCGATACGGCTCAGCGATAACATCCTGCATAAGTTTAGCCGCAAGCCCAGGCTGACGCGTATGACAGGCGTGAATAAAGCCCGCCAGCAGGCGACCGTGCTTGATGGCATCCTCTTTACGGTACTGTGCCGGCAGAATGGCGCGCGCTTCGGCGGTGGAGACTTTAATCCCCGGATACGCCATCACCCACAGCCATTCGTCAAAGCACGGCACGTCCTGACTGATGATGCCGTTCTCTTCAATCATCAGCTGCACGCCGCCAAGGAAGCACGGCGCAACGTTATCAAAGTGTACGCTGCCGGAAATACGCCCTTCCAGCTCGCCCATCAGCGCCAGCAGTTCGGTATCGTTGAGCGGTTTGCCGCAGAATTCGTTCATCGCCATCAAACCGGCAACCACCGAACAGGCGCTTGAGCCGAGCCCGGAACCGATCGGCATATTCTTTTCCAGCGTCATCGCCACCGGAACTTGCTTACCAATCGCCTGGCAAAAACGCTCCCAGCACTGATAAACGATGTTCTCTTGCGGATTGGTCGGCAGTTTGCTGACAAAGCGCCCGGAGTTCACCAGGCTAAAGCTGTCGGCGGCTTCTACGGAAACGCAGTCACCCAACAAGGTACCATCCACCGGCGAAACCGCCGCGCCAAGCACATCAAAGCCGACGCTGACGTTACCTATCGAGGCCGGTGCATAAATTTTTACCATCATCAAACTCCCAACTTCCACGACAGCGTACGCAGCAGGTCAGCAAACACGCCTGCTGCTGTGACATCATTCCCTGCACCATATCCACGCAGAACCAGCGGGATTGGCTGATAGTAGCGGCTGTAGAATGCCAGCGCATTCTCACCGTTTTTCACTTTGTACAGTGGATCGTTGCCGTCCACCGCATCAATCTTCACTTTGCAGACGCCGCCCTCTTCAATCGCGCCGACGAAGCGTAATACTTTACCTTCGTCACGCGCTTTGGCAACGCGCGCGGCAAAGGCGTTATCCAGTTCCGGCAGACGTTCCATAAACTGCTCAACGTCGGCGATCTCGGTCAGGCTGGCAGGCAGCAGCGGTTCGATGTCGATATCGCTGAGTTCCAGCTGATGTCCCGCTTCACGTGCCAGAATCAGCAGCTTACGCGCCACATCGGTACCAGAAAGATCGTCACGCGGATCTGGCTCGGTAAAGCCCATTTCACGCGCCATTTTGGTCGCTTCCGACAGCGAAACGCCTTCATCAAGCTTGCCGAAGATAAAGGAGAGCGAGCCAGAGAGAATACCGGAGAACTTGATCAGCTCATCACCGGCGTTCATCAGGTTTTGCAGGTTTTCGATCACCGGCAAACCGGCACCGACGTTGGTGTCGTAAAGGAACTTACGACGCGATTTCGCTGCCGCTGCACGCATCTGCTGGTAGTAGTTCCACGATGAGGTGTTGGCCTTTTTGTTCGGCGTGACGACGTGGAAACCTTCGGCGAGGAAATCGGCATACTGATCGGCGACCGCCTGGCTGGAAGTACAATCGACGATCACCGGGTTCAGCAGATGATATTCCTTCACCAAACGCATCAGGCGACCGAGATTGAACGGCTCTTTGGCTTCGTTCAGTTCCGCCTTCCAGTTGCTGAGATCGATACCGTGTACGTTGGTTAACAGCGCACGCGAGTTAGCGATACCGCACACGCGCAGATCGATATGCTTCTGTTTCAGCCATGTCTGCTGGCGATGCAGCTGATCCAGCAATGCCGCGCCGACACCGCCAACGCCAACCACGAACACTTCGATTACCTGATCGGTGGCAAACAGCATCTGATGCACCACCCGCACGCCGGTGGTGACTTCATCGTTGCTCACCACCACCGAGATGGAACGCTCAGACGAGCCCTGCGCAATCGCCACGATATTGATATTGGCACGCGCCAGCGCCGAGAAGAATTTGGCCGAGATACCGCGCAGCGTGCGCATGCCATCGCCAACTACGGAAATTACCGCCAGCTGTTCCAGCACGTCCAGCGGATCGAGCAAGCCATCTTTCAACTCGAGATAGAATTCCTCTTCCAGCACGCGACGCGCACGCGCCTGCTCGCTTTGCGGTACGCAGAAGCTGATGCTGTATTCTGAAGAGGATTGGGTGATCAGCACCACTGAAATGCCGGTGCGTGACATCGCCGCGAAAACGCGCGCCGCCATGCCAACCATGCCTTTCATGCCCGGACCCGACACGTTGAACATCGCCATGTTATTCAGGTTGGTGATGCCTTTAACCGGATTTTCATCCAGCTCGCCTTCGCCACCGATTAAAGTGCCCGGCGCTTGTGGGTTAGCAGTGTTTTTGATCAGGCAAGGAATCTGGAACTGGGCGATGGGTGCGATGGTACGCGGATGCAGCACTTTGGCGCCAAAGTAAGAGAGCTCCATCGCTTCCTGATATGACATCGATTTCAGTAAGCGCGCATCGGGTACCTGACGCGGGTCGCAGGTATAAACGCCGTCAACATCGGTCCAGATTTCACAACAGTCAGCGCGCAAACACGCAGCCAACACCGCAGCGGAGTAATCAGAGCCGTTACGGCCCAGCACCACCAGTTCGCCCTTCTCGTTACCGGCGGTGAAACCGGCCATCAGGATAAAGTGATCGGCTGGGATCTGGCTGGCGGCGATGCGGCGCGTGGATTCGGCGATATCAACGGTGGATTCGAGGTAATGACCAATCGCCAGCAGCTTCTCCACAGGATCGATCACGGTGACTTTATGGCCGCGCGCCTGCAGCAACGCTTCCATAATCGCAATCGATAGCTTCTCGCCACGGCAGATGATGGCGGCATTAACGGCGTCCGGGCATTGGCCCAGCAGGCTGATGCCGTGCAGCACCTGTTTCAGCTGCGCAAACTCCAGCTCAACGCGGGTTTTCAGTCCGTCATAATCAAAGCCCGGCTGCGCGTCACGCAAGCCTTGCAGCAGGTCGGCAAAAATACGTTCGGCATCACTGATATTCGGCAAGGTGTCGAGGCCGCTGATGGTTTTCTCAATCATCGCCACCAGATGATTGGTAATTTTTGCTGGTGCAGAGAGTACGGTCGCAACCTGTCCCTGTTGTGCATTGCTTTCCAGAATGTCCGCCACACGGAGAAAACGTTCCGCATTGGCTACTGAGGTTCCGCCGAATTTCAGCACTCGCATAGTTAAAGCTCTCCTGAATTTTTGCCGAAAAAAAAGCCCGCACTGTTTAGGTGCGGGCTTTTTTCTTTGTTTTTCCTGTATGCGTCAGCCCGCACCGTTACCTGTGGTAATGGTGGTGGTAATAATAATTGTGGTGTTCAGGCTGAGTTTACGCATTTAGATTTTTTTCTGTCTGTCTTTGTCTTGTCCGTCTGCCTTCCAGAAGTAAAGCAAAGCGCACGTTAAGTCAACGAATTTGTCTTAGCCGCGCCATCCCTGGCGCTGCGCAGTGCTGCGCTTGATGAAGCAAAAATTATTGCGATCGTTCAGGAGATGCGGCGGATTCCCGCATCAGTCACTAGCAACTCAGGATTTATCCGAGCAATTATCTATAAGTTTTTTTTCTACGTCATGTAACAAGCGATGCAGCATGGCGCTGTCACGCTGTTCCAGCAGGCCAATACGCTGATCGATCCAGTCGGCCATTTTGACGTCATCGCTGACATCCAGCTTAACCAGCAACTGGTGGAAGCGCTGGCGCAATGCCTGCAACTGCAGCTCATTCGCCACTTCCGCGGTCTCAGCTGCAATCTGATTGAGCGCTGACAGTTGATAGCAATATACCATCACCGCCTGACCGAGATTCAGCGACGGATAATCATTGGCCATCGGGATGCCGGTCAACAGATCAACCTGCTCCAGCTCCTCATTGGTTAAACCGCTGTCTTCACGGCCAAACACCAGCGCGATGCGGCTCAGCCATTGGCGCTTCTCCTGCAGGATGTTTTCAACCTGCGCAGGCGTGGCGTAATAGCGGAACTTCGCACGGCTGCGCGCGGTGGTCGCCACGGAAAAATCGACATCCTTTAGCGCCTCACTGAGCGTGGCGTAGGTTTTGACGTTATCGAGGATCTCACCGGCGCCGTGCGCCACGCGGCGTGCTGCCGGATCTTGCCAGGCATCGCTGGCGACAATGCGCAGCTCGCTAAAACCCATGGTTTTCATGGCGCGGGCAGCCGCACCGATATTTTCTGGACGGGCGGGAGAGACAAGGATTAAGGGGAAATGCATGATTTTTCCATCGAACTGTTAACAACTCGCATTATGTTGGCATGCAGGAGAGAAAATACCAACTGCGGCTAGCAGAGAGAATAAGATGTTAATGATGTTAAAAGAGGGATAAATCCAGCTGTAGTGGAAATTAGCAGGCATAAGCAAAATTATATGACCTATTTAATATAAAACCCTTTTCTTTCATATCATTGAAATATAATTTCCTGCGTGTTTTAGTTTTGGTTGCATAAGGGATAAATGTAGCAAAAATGCTGCATTTTGTGAGCTAAACTAGCAATCCTGGAGAAGTTTTTCATAAAAGTGTTAACGTGCTACACTTGCATTTGATATAAGTCAACGAAGCGTTGTTTTTATGCTTATCGGTTGTTGTTGGTGCTGTTAGGTTGCTGTTAATACGGTTAGGATGAGCGCCTGTCCGATATCCTCGGGGCGTGCAAATATCCATCCTGACTGGCTGAGCTAACACTGAAGTTGACGTAGATGGATGGTGTATTCCGAAGATTATTTCGTATACCGGTTGCAGCAAAATTGCGTAACCGACGTACGCCCTGTTTTCGATTTGTTGGCAAATTTTAGGTAGCGAAACATGCAGACCCCGCACATTCTTATCGTTGAAGACGAACTGGTCACGCGTAACACCCTCAAAAGTATCTTTGAGGCAGAAGGTTACGTGGTCTATGAAGCCACCGACGGCGCCGAGATGCATCAGGTTTTGACGGAAAATGACGTCAACCTGGTGATTATGGATATCAACCTGCCAGGTAAAAACGGTTTGCTGCTGGCACGCGAACTGCGTGAGCAAGCAAACGTCGCGCTGATGTTCCTGACCGGCCGTGATAATGAAGTGGATAAAATCCTCGGTCTGGAAATCGGTGCCGATGATTACATCACCAAACCGTTCAACCCGCGTGAGTTGACGATTCGTGCACGCAACTTGCTGTCGCGTACCATGAATCTGGCGATGCCAAGCGAAGAGCGCCGTACCGTTGAAAGCTACCGCTTTAATGGCTGGGAGCTGGATATCAACAGCCGCTCACTGATCAGCCCGAACGGCGACCAGTATAAGCTGCCGCGCAGTGAATTCCGCGCCATGCTGCACTTCTGTGAGAATCCAGGCAAAATTCAAACGCGTGGTGACTTGCTGAAGAAGATGACCGGCCGCGAGCTGAAGCCGCATGACCGTACCGTGGATGTCACCATCCGCCGCATCCGTAAGCATTTCGAATCCACGCCAGACACGCCTGAAATCATCGCCACTATTCACGGTGAAGGTTACCGCTTCTGCGGCGAATTGCAGGATTAAGAGTTGAAAGAAAAAACGCCCGTCAGGGCGTTTTTTTATGTCTGTATTAATGCCACGGCATAATCGGCACGGCGCTCAGCGCATTCTTCGGCGATCCATCCACCACCTTGTCGGAATAGCTTAGGTACACCAGCGCATGGCGTTTCTGGTCAAAGAAGCGCACCACCTGCAGCTTCTTGAACACCAGCGATGTGCGTTTCCTGAACACCACTTCACCTTGCGCCTTGCCTTGTGCGATTTTATCGCTAAGCTCTACCGGCCCAACCTGTTGGCAGGAAATGGCCGAGTCGGACGTATCTTCCGCCAAACCCAATCCGCCTTTGATCCCGCCGGTTTTTGCCCGGCTGATATAACAGGTTACATTTTTTACGTCCGGGTCATCGAAGGCTTCCACCACGATCTTATGATCGGGGCCAAACATCTTGAATACCGTGTCTACTGAGCCGATCTCTTCGGCCTGGACGCCAGCACTGAATACATATGTTGCCAACGTGATTATAAGAATACGAGCTATTGTCATTGAGTTACCATTGCCAATCGAATAGATGAGAATGTAATGTACTGTCAATCGAACACAGAACCAAACCTAAACGGGTTTTAACCCGCATTGACTTAGCACACTCGATTAGCAAACCGCCCCCACGCTTTTGTGCATTTCGTGCTATTATTCGACGACTTCATAGTTGCGCCACCAGAGAGTTATGAGGATGTTTTATGGACCAAGCCGGTATCATTCGCGATTTGCTTGTCTGGCTGGAGAGCCATCTGGATCAACCGCTTTCATTAGATAACGTTGCGCAGAAAGCAGGCTATTCCAAGTGGCATCTGCAGCGGATGTTCAAGGAAGTAACCAGCCACGCGATTGGTGCGTATATTCGCGCGCGTCGGCTGTCGAAAGCCGCGGTGGCACTACGCCTGACCAGCCGCCCCATCCTCGACATCGCTTTACAATATCGCTTCGATTCGCAGCAGACGTTTACCCGTGCGTTTAAAAAGCAGTTCAACCAAACGCCTGCCTGGTATCGTCGCTCGTCGGAATGGAACTCGTTTGGCATTCGCCCACCGATTCGTCTCGACGATAACAGCATTCCGGAAGCGCAGTTTGTTACGCTGCCTGAAACGGTGCTGGTCGGCCAAACGCAGAGTTACTCCTGCACGCTGGAGCAGATTTCCAGCTACCGTGATGAGATGCGCATGCATTTCTGGAAGCAGTTCCTGCTGGAAACCGACACGGTGCCGCCGGTGCTGTACGGCCTGCATCAGGTGCGTGCCAGCCATGAAAAGGATGATGAGCAGGAGATTCTCTACACGACTGCGGTGCCCGCCGATCAGCTGGCAAAAAGCATGCAGTCGAATCAGAGCGTAGTGCTGGAAGCAGGAGATTACGTGCAGTTCACCTACAACGGTGCGCGCAGCGCGCTGGGTGAGTTCATACTGCTGCTGTACGGCACCTGCATGCCGACGCTGGGATTAGTGCGTCGTCAGGGACAGGATATCGAGCGTTTCTTCACGCACGGTGGTAAGAAGCGTAGCGAGCCGCCAACGGAAATCCGCTGCGAATACCTGATTCCGATTCGCCCACAAAACCATTAATCGTCGTAGGGTCGCCATTCATGGCGACCTTAGCGCAGAACTGCACGATTTCGTAGGGTCGCCATTCATGGCGACCTCTTTATTTACTACGTCGGATCAACGCTGCAACTCATCCAGCGCAGGCGCATCCAGATGCGACACATCGCCCGCCGTCTCAACCACCCAACCGGCCGCCAGCCACGCGCTCTGCTGATGATCCACGCGTGAAATCGAGCAGTTACGCAGACGCAAACGACGCTCCGCATGCGCAGGCAAACCGAGAATGGTGCTAACCAGCACGCCCAGCGCCATACCGTGGCTGACAATCAGCGGACGGCTACCTGTAGGCAGCTCGAGCAGCGCATTCAGCGCTTCGTGCATACGCGCGGCCATTTCCGCCATCGATTCACCACCCGGAATACGCCCCGCCGTGGTGCCATCCACCAGCGTTTTACGCCAGTTTTCCTCTTCTTCGGTTAAGCCATCGAGTGGACGTTGTTCCAGGCAGCCCATATTCAGCTCACGCAAACGCGCATCGAGCGTAACGGTGCAGCCACACGCGTCGGCGATAATCTCTGCCGTACGACGCGTACGTCCCAAATCGCTGGCAATCACGTGAGTAATGCCCAGCGATTTCACCCGCTCGCCCACCTGATGTGCCTGCTGCTCACCTTTTTCCGTTAACGGGCTGTCAGACTGCCCCTGAATGCGTCGGGCCGCATTCCATACCGTTTCACCGTGACGAACAAGATAGACCTGTAGCATGCTTAATTTCCGTTATACTGCGACAAATTTGCCTCGAGGGTTCAAACAATTATGTACCATGTTGTCGCAGCCACCATCAACCCGGCAAAAATTCGCGCGATTGCTCAGGCGTTCAACGACGTTTTCGGCGAAGGATCCTGCCACATCGAAGGGGTTGAGGTCGAGAGCGGCGTCGCAGCCCAGCCACTTAGTGATGTTGAAACGCGAACTGGCGCACGCCAGCGGGTAGAGAACGCACGTCAGGCGCGTCCACAGGCCGATTACTGGGTGGCAATTGAAGCGGGCATTGAAGGCGATTGCGCCTTTGCGTGGATGGTGATTGAAAACGCGCAGCAGCGCGGTGAATCACGTTCAGCCAGCTTTACGCTGCCGCCGATCGTCGTGGCAGGCTTAGCTGCCGGGCATGAATTGGGTGATGAGATGGCACGCTTAACCGGCGTGGAAAATATCAAACACAAAGGCGGCGCGATTGGAGCCTTAACCCACGGCCTGCTGAGCCGCTCCAGCGTCTATCATCAGGCGTTGATTCTGGCGCTGTGTCCGTTCACGCATCCTCTGTACAGCCAGCGTTAATCGCGGCCAAGACGCGCTTCCAGCCAGCGTTTTAGCTCTGGCGGCGCCTCTTTCAGGCTGTTAGAGCCACGCGTAATGGTGGCGATGCCCACGCCCAACTCATTCTTCAGTTCACGCTGGCTCATCTCGCCGCTCATCAACTCTTCAATAATGCGCAAACGCGTCCCGTAGGATTCACGTTCATCCGGCGTCATCATCAGTTGTAATAACGGCAGCGCCACGCCATCGGCAAAAGCGTTTTGCATCAGTTCGATAAAACGCAGCCAGTTATCTTCAACAGGCTGAGCCGATTCCGGCTGGGAAGAAAGGGGTTGGCTCATGAAGGGCTTCCGTACTCATTAACGAGTACGGAAGCATAGCACAGTCAATACTGGCGATTCCACTCACTGTCGGCGAGAATCTTGTCTGGCTTGCCCATGAAGTAGCGGTAATAGGCATCGTAGGCCAGCACGTTTTTCACGTAGCCACGCGTTTCTGAGAACGGAATGGTTTCGATAAACGCCACCGCATCCAGATTACCGCCGCTGGTTTTCTGCCAGCTGCGCACGCGTCCCGGACCAGCGTTATAGGCGGCCGAAGAGAAGATGCGGTTCTGACCAAACTGCTGATAGACATACTCCAGATACTGCGTCCCGATCTGAATATTGGTCTGCGGGTCCAGCAGCTGGCTGCTGTTCACATAGCCGGGAATGTTATACATCTTCACGGTATGCGTTGCCGTGCCAGGCATCACCTGCATTAATCCACTGGCGCCCACCGGTGAACGCGCTTTCGGGTTCCACGCGCTCTCCTGACGCGAAATCGCCATCGCATAACTCTGCGGAATACCTTTGTCGCTGGTGTATTGCTGATAAAGGTTTTGCCACGCCAGCGGGAAGCGCTCTTTCAGGCTATCCCACATTTTTGCAGTAATGGTGGCCTGCACGCTGAGATCCCACCAATCCTGCTCGTTGGCGTAACGCGCTAGCATCTGCTGCTGCGAACGGGTTTTACTGGAGATCAGATTGGCCCATTCACTGCGCGCCAGGTTATCCAATCCCCAATACATCAGCTCACGCACGCGCGCCATTTCCGCACCTTGCGTCACGCTGCTGTCAGCTGCCGGTGCCTTATCGACCTGCAACGGATACTCCACGCCCAAACGCTGCGCCGCGACCATCGGATAGAAGCCGCGCGCCTGCATCAGCTTACGCAGAATATCGTTGGCTTCCTCTTTGCGGCCCTGCGAAATCAGCAAATCCGCCTGCCAGTATTGCCACTCATCTTTCTCTTTGGCTTCCACCGGCAAACGCGCGATCCAGGTATTGAGACCACGACGATCGTTCTGGCTCAGCGCCAGCCGTACGCGGCGCTCCACCAGCGCGGTGGATTCGCTGTTCATCACCACCGCATCACGCCAGCGCGCCTGCTCGCTGGTGAGATCCGCGCCCATCATGCGCCACACCACGGTCTCTTTTAGATCCTGCTCATCGGCCTGGCTCATCTTCTGCGCCTGCACCAACTGCGGGATCATCATGCGCGCGTTATCCATGTCCTCACGCGCCACGCGGGCGAAGGCGTAGCTGGTCGCCATGCGGGTGAAATCGGTGGGCCCCATGGTGCTGGCAAAGCTGGTGACGGTTTGCGGATTCTGCTGCAGCGCAATCAGCGCGCTGGCGGTGGTTTGATAATCCGCCGGCAGCATTTTCGCCAGGTAATTCACCAGGCTGTCGTTACCGGCTTTCATCGCCAGACGGATGCGCTCGAGGATGGTAATCGGCGAAAGTTGCCCGCTGGCCTGCCATACCGAGAACAGTTTGTCGCAGTCGTTCGGCAACGCGGTGCCGCGCAGCCAAATCTCTTTCGCACCGGCAAATGCCGCCTGCTGCTGGCCAGTGGCCCACTTGGCGTAATACCAGTTACAGCGCGCCTGCACCGGCTTGGGTTCATCCGGGCTGAAGCTGAGCACACCCTGCCAATCCTGGCGGTTCGCCAGCACATTCACAAAGCGCGTTGAGAGCGAGCGCGCCGGTGGCAGCGTGGGATATTGTTGAATAAAGTTCTTCACCGCCAGCGGCGTCTCTTGATCGAGATCTTGCGCCAGCAGGCGATATTGCAGATACGGGTAGAGCGGATAATCCTGCAGCGTCGGCATCAGCTGCGTCACCTGGTCCATCTGTTTGTTATCCCAGGCTTGCTTGATTTGCGCATAGCGCTGTCGCTGCTGATCCAGCGAATCGGCCCATACGCTGCTGGCCGTGCTGACCAGACAGATCCCTAGCATCCAGTAACGCCACTTCTCCATTACGCTCTCCTCTCAGTGCTGCGATCCAGCTCATGCCAGACATCCTTCATGCTAACCAGGCCAACCGTCTCTTGCCATGTTCTTCACAAAATTTACGCTCGCGCACCGCCATTGCGCAGCCTTTGCGCCGCCGTTGTGCAATTTATCATCAGGAAAACTTATTACACATCAATTAACTACGCGGTTTCATCGGCTTACAAAAATGGCACGCGCTTTGCTCTGTTGAATTCCATCTTGTATACCAGTTGGAATTCACTCATGGCATCGACCTTTGGCTTTACGCTCCAGGATTGGCAACGCAGTTACCAACAGGATCCACAACAAATTACCGCCTTGCTGGCGGCCCATCTCGACGCAATCGACGCGCAGGATAACGCCTGGCTCTATCTCGCCACGCCCGCGCAGCTGCAGGCACAAATTGAACCGCTGCTGGCGAGCTATCAGCGCAACCCGGCCGCGTTGCCGCTATTCGGCGTACCGTTTGCGGTAAAAGATAATATTGATGTTGCCGGCTGGCCAACCAGCGCCGCCTGCCCCGCCTTCACCTACACCGCCGAAGCCGATGCCTTTGTCGTCGCGCAGCTCAAAGCAGCAGGCGCGGTGGTGATTGGCAAAACCAACCTCGACCAATACGCCACCGGCTTAGTCGGCACGCGTTCGCCATTTGGCGCAGTGAGCAACACTTTCAACCCTGATTACGTCAGCGGCGGTTCCAGCTCCGGTTCAGCGTCGGTGCTGGCGCGCGGTCTGGTGGGCTTCTCGCTCGGCACCGACACCGCCGGTTCGGGCCGCGTGCCCGCCGGTTTCAACAACATCGTTGGCCTCAAACCGACCAAAGGCTGGTTCTCCGCCAGCGGTGTGGTACCGGCTTGCCGCCTCAATGACACCATTTCCGTGTTCGCATTAACGGTCGAAGATGCCTTCGCGGTGGCCACGGCAGCGGGCGGCTATGACGCGGGCGATGCCTATTCGCGCAGCAATCCGCACACCGCGCCCGCCAGCTTCAAAGCGCAGCCTGATTTCGCCATTCCCGCCACGCCCGAGTTCTTCGGCGACAAACAGGCCGAAGCCGCTTGGCTGGCGGCGCTGGAGCAATTGCAGGCTGGCGGCGCAACGCTGCATCCGATCGACTTTTCACTATTCCATCAACTCGCCGAGCAGCTCTATTACGGTCCGTGGGTTGCCGAACGCACCGTGGCGGTGGGCGAGATGATCAATCGTCCGGAAGAGATGGATCCGGTGGTGTACGGCATCGTCAGCAGCGGCCTGAAATACACTGCGGTCGAAGCCTATCAGGCGGAATACCTGCGCGCCGAACTGACGCGCCAGATTCAGCAAACGCTGGCGCAGTTCGATGCGCTGGTGGTGCCCACCTCGCCAACCATCCATACGCTGGCCGAAATGCAGCAGGAGCCGGTGCATTACAACTCGCAGTTCGGCACCTACACCAATTTCACCAACCTCGCCGATCTCAGCGCGCTGGCGCTGCCTGCGCCCTTCCGCGCCGATGGTTTGCCTGCCGGCATCACGCTGATTGCGCCTGCCTGGCAGGATCGTGCGCTGGCCGGTTTTGGCCTGCGCTGGCAGCAGCAGATGGCGCTGCCGCTCGGTGCCACCGGCAAAGCGCAGCCTGCTCAGCAAGGCGCATTGCCAGTGTCCGCCGATCACGTCCGCGTGGCGGTGGTGGGCGCGCATCTCACCGGCATGCCGCTCAACTTCCAGCTCACAACACGCCAGGCGGTTTTAGTCGAAGAGACACAAACCGCCAGCAATTACCGCCTGTTCGCCCTGCTCGATGGCCCGATTAAGAAGCCAGGCCTGCTGCGTGGCGAAAGCGGTGCGGCGATCACTGTGGAACTGTGGGATATCCCGCTGGCGCGCTTTGGCGAGTTCGTGGCGGAAATCCCGGCGCCGCTCGGCATTGGCTCGTTGACGCTGGCCGACGGACGCATCGTCAAAGGCTTTATCTGTGAACCGGCGGTGCTGTCGCAGGCGCTGGAAATTACCGAATTTGGCGGCTGGCGCAACTGGCTGGCATCTCAGGGGAGTAAATAAGCATGTTCAGCACCGTTCTGATTGCTAACCGTGGCGAAATCGCCTGCCGCGCCATTCGCACCTTAAAACGCCTCGGCGTGAAAAGCGTTGCCGTCTATTCCGATGCCGATCGCAACGCGCGCCACGTCAAAGAAGCTGACGTCGCCATCGCCCTCGGCGGTGACAAAGCCAGCGACAGCTATTTACGCATCGATAAAATCCTCGCCGCCGCACAGGAGACCGGTGCGGAAGCCATCTGGCCGGGCTACGGTTTCCTGTCAGAAAGCCTGCCGTTTGCCGATGCCTGTGAAAAAGCCGGCATCGCCTTTGTCGGCCCAACCGCGCAACAGATTGGCGAGTTTGGCCTGAAACACCGCGCGCGTGAGTTAGCCGCCAGCGCGGGCGTGCCGATGACGCCGGGAACGCCGCTGCTGAGTTCGCTGGAAGAAGCCTTAAGCGCCGCCGACACCATCGGCTATCCGGTGATGCTGAAAAGTACGGCGGGCGGCGGCGGCATTGGCCTGACGCGCTGCGCCGACGCCGATGCGCTGGGCAATGCGTGGGAAAGCGTGCGCCGTCTGGGCGAGCAGTTCTTCAGCGATGCAGGCGTGTTTTTAGAACGCTGCATCGACCGCGCGCGCCACGTCGAAGTGCAGATTTTTGGCGACGGCAGCGGCAAAGTGATCGCGCTCGGCGAACGCGACTGCTCGTTGCAGCGCCGCAACCAAAAAGTGGTGGAAGAGACGCCGGCACCCAATCTGCCGCAGGCAACGCGTGAAGCGCTGCTCTCTTCCGCGGTACGCCTCGGCGAGCTGGTGAACTATCGCAGCGCCGGTACCGTGGAATATATCTACGACGCTGAGCAAGATGCGTTCTACTTCCTTGAAGTGAACACCCGCTTGCAGGTGGAACATCCGGTCACCGAATGCGTTACCGGCCTCGATTTAGTCGAGTGTATGCTGAAAGTGGCCGCTGGCGATGCCATCGACTGGGCGCGTCTGCAACAGGCTCCGCAAGGCGCATCGATTGAAGTGCGTATCTACGCTGAAGATCCGCTGAAAAACTTCCAGCCAAGTCCAGGCGTGTTGACCGGCGTCTGTTTTCCGGATGATGTGCGCGTCGATGGCTGGATCGATACCGGCACCGAAGTCTCGGCGTATTACGATCCGATGGTCGCCAAGCTGATCGTGCATGCCGACACGCGCGAAGCGGCACTGGAAAAGATGCAGCAGGCGCTGGCCGCCACCCAACTGCATGGCATCGCCACCAACCTTGATTATCTGCGCCAGATCGTCGCCACCGACGCCTTCCGCAGCGGCAAAGTGTGGACGCGCTTCCTTGATAGCTTCACGCCCGCCGCCAGCGTGATTGAAGTGCTGCAACCCGGCACCTTCAGCAGCATTCAGGATTTTCCTGGCCGCCTCGGCTACTGGGATATCGGCGTGCCGCCGTCCGGACCAATGGACGATTTCGCCTTCCGCCTCGCCAACCGCATTGTCGGTAACCACGACAGCGCAGCCGGTCTGGAATTCACTCTGCAAGGCCCCACGCTGCGCTTCCACAGCGATGCGGTGATTGCCCTAACAGGCGCCGATTGCCCAGCCGACGTCGATGGCGAAAGCATTGCGTACTGGCAGCCCGTTAGCGTCAAAGCAGGACAAACGCTGACGCTGGGCCGTGCACAAAGCGGCTGTCGCACCTACTTAGCGGTGCGCAACGGGTTCGACGTGCCGGAATATCTCGGCAGCCGCTCCACCTTCTCCCTCGGCCAGTTTGGCGGCCACGCCGGACGCACCTTGCGCGTCGCCGACATGCTGCCAATCTCCCAGCCGCAGCTCGCCGCTTGCACCACGCCCGCACCGGTCAGTGCACCGCAGGCGCTCGATCATGCGCTGGTGCCGCATTACGGCACCGAATGGCGCATCGGCGTGCTGTATGGACCGCACGGCGCACCGGATTTCTTCACCCAGGCGGCAATTGATGAGTTCTTTGCCAGCGACTGGCAGGTGCACTACAACTCCAACCGCCTCGGCGTGCGTTTGGTGGGCCCGAAACCGACGTGGACGCGCGCCAACGGCGGCGAAGCCGGTCTGCATCCCTCCAACGTGCATGACTGCGAATATGCCATCGGCGCGGTGAACTTCACCGGCGACTTCCCGGTGATCCTGACGCACGACGGCCCAAGCCTCGGCGGCTTCGTCTGCCCGGTAACCATCGCCAAAGCTGAGCTGTGGAAAGTAGGTCAGGTGAAACCGGGCGATAAAATCCGCTTCCACCCGATCAGCGCCGACGAAGCGGTGGCGCTGGAAAAAGCCCAGGCGCACAGCGTGGCCACCCTGCGCAGCAGCCACGCGCCAGCCTTTGAGGTGCCCTCTTTAGCGGCCAGCGCTATCGGTTCCGCCACCTTGCTGGCTGCGCTCCCCGCCACGGCAACCACGCCAGCGGCGGTTTATCGCCAGGCTGGCGACAAATATGTGCTGATTGAGTACGGCGATAACGTGCTGGATCTGGCGCTGCGTCTGCGCGTGCATCTGTTGATGAATGCGCTGCGTGAACGCGCGGTGCCGGGCGTGGAAGAGTTGTCGCCGGGCGTGCGCTCTTTGCAGGTGCGCTACGACAGCCTGATTCTCAGCCAGAAACAGCTGATGCAGCTGCTGTTGGAACTGGAAGCCGGGCTCGGCGATGTCAGCCAGCTGAAAGTGCCGTCACGCATTGTCTGGATGCCGATGGCCTTCGAAGACAGTGCCACGCTCGGCGCGGTCGAACGTTACAAAGAAACGGTGCGTGCCAGTGCGCCGTGGTTGCCAAATAACGTCGACTTTATCCAGCGTATTAATGGTTTAGAGAGCCGTGAAGCGGTGCGCGACACGATTTTCGATGCCAGCTATCTGATTCTCGGCCTCGGCGATGTCTATCTAGGCGCGCCCTGCGCGGTACCGATCGATCCACGCCATCGCCTGCTGAGCTCCAAATACAGCCCGGCGCGCACCTTTACCGCCGAAGGCACGGTCGGCATTGGCGGCATGTACATGTGCATCTACGGCATGGATTCACCTGGCGGCTATCAGCTGGTGGGCCGCACGCTGCCAATCTGGAACAAGTTCCTCAAGAACGAACAGTTCTCGGCCGACGAGCCGTGGCTGCTGCACTTCTTCGATCAGGTGCGCTTCTACCCGGTAACGGAAGATGAACTGACGCAGCTGCGCGATGACTTCCGCGAAGGCCGCGCCACGGTGCGCATCGAAGAAACGGTATTCGACTTCGCCGCCCATCATCAATTCCTCGCCGAAAACGCCGCGTCGATCAGCGACTTCCGCCAGCGTCAGTCTGCCGCCTTCGAACAGGAAGTGACGCTGTGGGCGCAGGAAGAGCAGAACGCGCCGCTCACCAGCGAAGAGACATTGGTGGTGGCTGAAGCCGACGACAATGCGCTGGCGGTGTGCGCCGATATGAACGGCAACATCTGGAAAGTGCTGGTGCAGCCGGGCGACGCGGTGGAAGCCGGTCAAACGCTGATCATCGTAGAAGCGATGAAAATGGAACTGGCGATTGTCGCGCCGCAGGCAGGCACGGTGAAACGCATTGCCTGCCAGGCAGGACGTCCGGTGAGTCCGGGCGATGCTCTGCTGTGGCTGGAATAAGGAGTTTGCATGAACACGAGCCCTCGTAGCAAAGGTCGTCCGGAAGCGCTGGCCGAGAAGGTTTACCAGGCGCTGAAGCAGGACATTTTTGAGTTTCGACTGATGCCGGGCGACCGCTTCAGCGAAAACGAAATCGCCGATCGGCTGGAAGTCAGCCGCACGCCGGTGCGTCAGGCGCTGTTCTGGCTGGAGCGCGAGGGCTACGTCGAAGTGTGGTTCCGCAGCGGCTGGCAGGTGAAGCCGTTCGACTTCGAATATTTCGAAGAGCTGTACGACTTTCGCACCGTGCTGGAGTGCGAAGCGGTGCGCCGCTTGTGCGCGCTGCCCACACCGCAGTGCATCGACATGCTGACCGCGCTGAAAAGCTTCTGGATCGATGCGCCGCCGCTGGCCGATGGCAAAGCGGTTTCAGCGCAGGATGAAGCCTTCCACATGGCGCTGGTGGCCGCCGCTGGCAATCAGGAGATGGCGCGCATCCACGCCGAACTGACCGAAAAAATCCGCATCATTCGCCGTCTCGATTTTACCCGTGACGACCGCATGGAGGCGACATACCGCGAGCACGCTCAGATTTTACGGGCGATTTTCCAGCAACAAACCGAGGAGGCGCAGCGCATTTTAACCGACCACATCGCCGTCAGTAAGGCAGAGGTCAGAAAGATCACATTGCATATGTTACAGCAGGCTCGACTTCAACCCATTGAATAACAATACAAACATAGTGAGGGGTTTACTGATGAAAAGACGTTCGTTGCTCAAGGCTTTCGCGCTCTCTGCCTCTGTTGCCAGCATGGGCTTTGCCTTCGCGGCACAGGCTGCTGACACCATCAAGGTGGGCATTATGTCCTCGCTCTCCGGCACCATGGCGATCTCCGAAACGCCGCTGAAGGATGTGGCGCTGATGACTATCGATGAGATCAACGCCAAAGGCGGCGTGCTGGGCAAAAAGCTGGAACCGGTGGTGGTCGATCCGGCTTCTAACTGGCCGCTGTTTGCCGAAAAAGCGCGCCAACTGCTGACCCAGGACAAAGTGGCGGCGGTGTTTGGCTGCTGGACCTCAGTATCGCGTAAATCGGTGCTGCCAGTGTTTGAGGAGTTGAACGGCCTGCTGTTCTATCCGGTGCAGTACGAAGGCGAAGAGATGTCGCCGAACGTGTTCTACACTGGCGCCGCGCCGAACCAGCAGGCGATTCCGGCGGTGGAATACCTGATGAGTGAAGACGGCGGCAGCGCAAAACGCTTCTTCCTGCTGGGCACCGACTACGTCTATCCGCGCACCACCAACAAGATTCTGCGCGCCTTCCTGCACACCAAAGGCGTACAGGATAAAGACATCGAAGAGGTCTATACGCCGTTTGGTTACAGCGATTATCAGACCATCGTCTCCAACATCAAGAAGTTCTCTGCCGGTGGCAAAACGGCGGTGATCTCCACCATCAACGGCGACTCCAACGTGCCGTTCTACAAAGAGCTCGCCAACCAGGGCATCAAAGCCACGGATATTCCAGTGATCGCCTTCTCGGTCGGCGAGGAAGAACTGCGTGGCATCGATACCAAACCGCTGGTCGGACAGTTAGCGGCGTGGAACTACTTCGAGTCAGTTGATAACCCAACCAACGCCAAATTTGTTGCGGATTACCGCGCATACGCCAAGGCGCACAACCTGCCGAACGCTAACACCGTGGTGACCAACGATCCGATGGAAGCGACCTACGTTGGCCTGCATATGTGGGCGCAGGCGGTAGAGAAAGCGGGCACCACCGATGTGGACAAAGTGCGCGCGGCGATGGCGGGACAGACCTTTAAAGCGCCAGACGGTTTCACCCTGACCATGGATAAAACCAACCATCACCTGCACAAACCAGTGATGATTGGCGAAGTGGAAGAGAACGGTCAGTTCAACGTGGTGTGGCAGACCCAGCAACCGGTGCGCGCCCAGCCGTGGAGCCCGTACATCGCGGGTAACGATAAGAAGCCTGATCATCCGGTGAAATCAACACAGTAAGCCCTCACCCTAACCCTCTCTCGCAAGCGGGAGAGGGAATGGATCGAGCTTGCATTTGGCAGCGTCTCCCTCTCCCCGTGGGAGAGGGTCGGGGTGAGGGCATCAAACCGCACCTAACAAACCATCAGGGCCAGAACCATGACAATCCGCCGTTATCTCTGCTGTCTGCTGTTACTGCTGCCCTGGCTCGCCCAGGCGGGCGATGGCGCAGACTTCGCGGCCGCCAGCCGCACGCAACAAGCCACGCTGCTCCAGCAGTGGGCCGCCGCACCGCAGGCTAATCGCCTGCCGCTGCTGCAGGCGCTGCGCAATGAAACCGTGGTCATCGACCAAAAACAGCAGCCGTTCAGCAAACAGGGCGAGACGTTGCAGCCGCTCGACAGCGCGCAACAGCCCAGCGGCGAGACCAAAAAGCTGTTTATGAATAACCGCCTGCGCGTGCTGATCGCCAGCGCCCTCGCCGCCCACCAGTTGGTGAGCGACGATGCCGCGATCCGTTTACGTGCCGCACAACAACTGCAAAACGATGGCGTCGCTGACATGCTGCCGCTGATTGAACAGCGTCTCGTGCAGGAAACAGACGCGAAAGTGCACGACGTACTGCTCATGGCAGCGGCCAATCTGCAACTCGCCAGCCCGGATGCGGCGCTGCGCCTCAAAGCCGTCAAACTGCTCGGCGAATCCAGCGATCCCAATATGCAGGCCAGCCTCACGCGCTTGACTCAGGCCAGCAATGAGCCCGATGCCAACGTGCGTGACGCCGCCACCGCCAGCCTGAAGCAGATTAAACAGCGCCTGATGTGGGGCGATCTGCTCGGTCAGGCGTTTACCGGCCTGTCGCTGGGTTCGATCTTGTTATTAGCGGCGCTGGGCCTTGCCATTACTTACGGTTTGCTGGGCGTGATCAATATGGCGCACGGCGAAATGCTGATGCTGGGCGCCTACGCGACCTGGTTTGTGCAAAGCCTGTTCCAGCAGTTCGCACCGCAGTGGCTGGCGTGGTATCCGCTGCTGGCGCTGCCAGTGGCGTTTCTGGTCACCGCCTGCATGGGCATGCTGCTGGAGCGCACCATCATCCGCCATCTGTACGGACGTCCGCTGGAAACGCTGCTCGCGACATGGGGCATCAGCCTGATGCTGATTCAACTGGTGCGCATGCTGTTTGGCGCGCAGAACCTGGAGGTGGCGAACCCAGGCTGGCTCTCCGGCGGGCTGCAGCTGTTGCCGAATCTGGTGCTGCCTTACAACCGTATCGCGGTGATCCTGTTTGTGTTTGCCGTGCTGGGCCTCACCTGGCTGCTGCTGAATAAAACTCGCCTCGGCCTTAGCGTACGCGCCGTGACGCAGAACCGCGCGATGGCCGACTGCTGCGGCGTGCCGACCGGACGCATCGATATGCTGGCGTTTGGCCTCGGTTCTGGCATTGCCGGACTCGGCGGCGTGGCGCTGTCGCAGCTTGGCAACGTCGGGCCGGAGCTCGGTCAGGGCTACATCATCGACTCGTTCCTTGTGGTGGTGCTGGGCGGCGTCGGCCAACTGGCGGGCACCGTGGTGGCTGCCTTTGGCCTCGGCATTCTCAACAAAGTGCTGGAGCCGCAGATTGGCGCAGTGCTCGGCAAAATCCTCATCCTCGTGCTGATCGTGCTGTTTATCCAGAAACGTCCGCAGGGCCTGTTTGCCTTCAAAGGGAGGGTGATTGACTGATGAGCCAGCCAATGACGTTAACCATTGCGCGCAAAGCGCCGCGCCTGACCATCAGCCTTGGCGTGGTGATCACCGCGCTGCTGCTGGTGCTGCCGTTCTGCGCCCTGCTGCCCGCCACGCATCCGCTGGCGATCTCCACCTACACGCTGACGCTGGTCGGCAAAATTCTCTGTTACGCCGTGGTTGCGGTAGCGCTCGATTTGGTGTGGGGATACGCCGGGCTGCTGTCGCTGGGTCACGGTCTGTTCTTCGCGCTCGGTGGCTATGCGATGGGCATGTATTTAATGCGTCAGGCCTCCGGTGACGGCTTACCCGCGTTTATGTCTTTCCTCTCATGGAACGAGCTGCCGTGGTTCTGGGCGGGCACGCAACATTTTGCCTGGGCGCTGTGCCTGATCATGCTGGTGCCGGGTTTGCTGGCGCTGGTGTTTGGCTTCTTCGCCTTCCGCTCGAAAATCAAAGGCGTCTACTTCTCGATCATGACGCAGGCGCTGACTTACGCCGGCATGCTGCTGTTTTTCCGCAACGAAACCGGCTTCGGCGGCAACAACGGCTTCACCGGCTTCACTACACTGCTCGGCTTTAACGTCACCGCGACCGGCACGCGCATCGGGCTGTTTGTCGCCACGGTGCTGCTGTTGTTGGTGAGCCTCGGCATTGGCTTCGCGCTGGCACGCAGCAAGTTTGGCCGCGTGCTGACCGCCGTGCGCGATGCGGAGAACCGCCTGATGTTCGTCGGTTACGATCCCAAAGGCTTCAAGCTGTTTGTCTGGACGCTCTCGGCGGTGCTGTGCGGGCTGGCGGGCGCGCTCTATGTGCCGCAGGTCGGCATTATCAATCCCAGTGAAATGTCACCGACCAACTCGATTGAAGCGGCGATTTGGGTGGCGCTGGGCGGACGCGGCACCTTGATTGGTCCGTTGCTCGGTGCCGCCATTGTCAACGGTGCCAAAAGCTGGTTTACCGTCGCCTTCCCGGAATATTGGCTGTTCTTCCTTGGCCTGATGTTTATCCTGGTCACGCTGTTCCTGCCGCGTGGCGTGATTGGCCTGCTGCGCCGGAGGCGTGATGACTGAACAACTGTTTACCCAACCTCATCCCTCGGATCGTCATCGTGAACAAACCGATCCGGTATTGCAGCTGGAGAAGATCAACGTGTCGTTCGACGGTTTCCGCGCGCTAACCGATCTCTCGCTGAAGATCGGCGTCGGCGAACTGCGCTGCGTGATCGGCCCCAACGGCGCGGGAAAAACCACGTTGATGGATGTGATCACCGGTAAAACCCGGCCGGATAATGGCCAGGTGATCTACGACCAGGATACCGATCTCAGCAAAATGTCGCCGGTGGAGATCGCGCGTGCCGGTATTGGACGCAAGTTCCAGAAACCCACGGTTTTCGAAGCGTTAACGGTGTTTGAGAATCTGGAAATCGCGCTGAAAAACGACAAATCGGTGTGGGCCAGCCTGCGTGCGCGACTGAACGGCGAGCAGCAGGATCGCATTGATGAGGTGCTGAAACTGCTGCGGCTGGGCGGTGAACGCCAGCGCAAAGCCGGTTTGCTATCGCACGGTCAGAAGCAGTTTCTGGAAATCGGCATGCTGCTGGTGCAGGACCCGCATCTGCTGCTGCTGGATGAACCGGCGGCCGGCATGACCGATGCCGAAACCGAGTACACCGCCGAGCTGTTTCGCAGCCTCGCCGGTAAGCATTCGCTGATGGTGGTCGAACACGACATGGGCTTTGTTGAAACCATTGCCGATCACGTCACCGTGCTGCATCAGGGCCAGGTTTTGGCTGAGGGATCGTTACGCGAAGTGCAGGCGGACGATCGGGTTATCGACGTTTATCTGGGGCGTTAACATGCTGCAAGTCGCGGAACTGAATCAATATTACGGTGGCAGCCACATTCTGCGCGGCCTGTCGTTTGAAGCGAAGCCGGGTGAAATTACCTGCCTGCTGGGACGCAACGGCGTAGGCAAAACCACGCTGCTGAAATGTTTGATGGGGCTGATTCCTGCTAAGTCCGGCGAGATTCGCTGGCAGGATAAAGTGATCAACAGCCGCAAACCGCACCAGCGCGTGCAGGCGGGTATCGCTTATGTGCCGCAGGGGCGCGAAATTTTCCCGCGTCTGACGGTGGAGGAGAATCTGCTGATGGGGCTGGCGCGTTTTTCTGGCGCACAGGCCAAAGCGGTGCCGGAGGAGATTTATCAACTGTTCCCGGTGCTGCGTGAGATGAAAGCACGCCGCGGCGGCGATCTGTCGGGCGGACAGCAACAGCAATTGGCGATTGGCCGCGCCCTTGCCTGTTCACCAAAGCTGTTGATCCTCGATGAACCGACCGAAGGGATCCAGCCGTCGGTGATCAAGGAGATCGGAGCGGTGATCCGCCAGCTGGCGCAGCGCGGCGATATGGCGATCCTGCTGGTCGAGCAGTTTTACGATTTCGCCGCCGAACTGGCCGACAGCTATCTGGTGATGTCGCGCGGCGAGATCGTGCAGCGCGGCGCCGGTTCAAGCATGGAAGCCGATGGTGTACGGGGGTTAGTGGCGATTTAGTTGCACCGTTTTTCGTAGGGTGCGCATTAATGCGCACCTGGAAACCAGGTCGCCATAAATGGCGCCCCTACAAATCTGAGGTGCGGTTTATATAGGATGCGCATTAATGCGCACCTGGAAACCAGGTCGCCATAAATGGCGCCCCTACAAACCTGAGGTTCGGTTTATGTAGGGTGCGCATTCATGCGCACCTGGAGACCTGGTCGCCATAAATGGCGACCCAACGAATTGTGTATGGAATGGAATTACAAAATCCCGGTTTCAACGCTGAAATGGCGCTGTTCGCCAGGTGCCAACTCAATCAGCGTGCCGGCGCGCTGCGCTGCTTTAAAACCTTCCGGGCGGCAGGTTGACGGCAGCACATAGGCGGCGACCTGCTGATCGCGGTTATGCAGCATCCAGCGCGTGGCGTGCGGGAATTGCTGGCTGGAGAAGCGCGTCATCAGGTCAAATCCCTGCGGTGAGTGCAGTTCGAACTGCATCTCATCGCCGTACTGCTGGAGATCGTCAGCAAAGAACACGATCTCCGGATCGCACATCTCCGGCTGATCGAGTTGCTGAAACGCCTGCGGATCGCGCGCCAGTTGATCGGTATACGCGCGCCACTGCGGCGTGGGCTTGACGTGCGCCGGGATCGAGCTGCGTAGCTGGAACGCATCGGTCGGGATCGACTGCTGGAAACGGCCTTGATCCAGCCAGGCGCTGTTCAGATGACACATATACTGCAGCGGCATCGGCGCACCCGCCAGGTTGGTGACGTTCATCTCAATGTGCAGGCGCGCCGCATTGGCCTCAAGGCGCACCGCCGGTGCGGCAAGATAGTGATGGCCGAAGCCCTTCACATACTCGGTTTCGCCTTCCAGCGACACGCGATCCTCCTCCAGCACCATCCATGCGCTGTCCATGCGCGCGCAGGCCATTTCGCCGTGCAGCGGATGATCGTCGTCTTCCGCCGGGCAACCGTTGGCCAGCAGCCCGGAGTGGAAAGCAAAACAGCCGTAGGTATCAATAATCGAACTGCCGGGCAGCGGCTGCTTAAAGCTGTGGCCCATGGTCAGCGAATGGCCGTCAAAGTTGGCGTCCCACACCATCTGACCGTAAAACGGCAGCACGATCACCGTGCCGCGTGGGTTGCTGATGCGCACCGCTTCCACGCCGGCTGGATAGCGAAACAGCTCGACGTGAAACGTCTCGTTGCGCAGCAGCGTGGCGGGCGTTTCGTGAAACTGCTCACGACGTAACGGTAAACGGGTTTTCATGGCATCTCCTCGACTAAACGACCGGCCGCTTCCGCCTGTTTTTTATGACGCAGCTCGCCCCAGAAGAAGTAACCAACCCAAGCGAAACACAGCAGCGAAACGCCGAACGCCAGCTGCATCGATCCCAGATGATCGGAGACGAAGCCCTGAATCGCTGGAATAAAGGCGGCACCGACAATCGACATCACAATAAACGCGCCCGCCACTTCGGTGTATTTGTTATCGACAGTCGCCAGCGTACCGGCGTAGATCGTCGCCCAGCACGGACCAAACAGCGCACTGACAAAGATGGCGGCATACACGGCGGTAAAGTTCGGCACAAACATCACATACGCCAGCGCGAGAACGCCCAGCAGCGAGTAGGCAATCAACACTTTCTCCGCACGGAAGCGTGTCATCAGGAAGTTGGCGATAAATTTACCGATAAAGAAGCCGATAAAGCTATAAATCATAAAGTTAGAGGCATGACGTTCATTGATCGCGCCAAGCGTCAGCGCCAGACGAATGGTGAACGACCATACCGCCACCTGCATGCCGACATACAGGAACTGCGCCACGATGCCGCGTTTGAAGTGACGATTCGCCGCCAGATAGCGGAAGGTCTCGCCGAGCGACGGCAGGGATTTTTCACTGCTTTCCGGCTTGCAGCGCGGATAGCGGGTGAACAGGAACAGCAGCATCACCACCACCAAAACCATCACCAGATATTTGTACGGTTCCAGCGTGTGCTCCAGCATGGTGAGACGGAACGCATGCGCCTGTTCAGCATTCATGCCCGCCAGCTGACTTTCCAGACTGTCGCCCTCCTGGAACACCAGATATTTGCCCAGCACGATACCCATCAATGCACCGACCGGATAGAACGTCTGGCTGATATTCAGTCGCAGCGTGGCGTGATCGCGATGACCAATCATCGAGCTATAGGTATTAGCGGCGGTTTCGAGGAAGCTCAAACCGATGGCGATGGCGAAAATCGCCGCGAGGAACATGGTGTAGGTCGCCATGTGCGAAGCGGGATAGAACAGCACGCAGCCCACGATATACAGCGCCAGTCCCAGCAAAATCGCCAGTTTATAGGTGGCTTTGCGGATCACCAATGAGGCCGGAATGGCGATCAGGAAGTAGCCGCCGTAGAACGCACTCTGCACCAGTGCGCTGGCGAAATCGCTTAACGCGAACACGCTTTTGAACTGGGTGATCAGGATGTCGTTCAGACTCGCCGCACAGCCCCACAACGGGAACAGGCACGAGAGCAAAATGAACTGGAACAGCGGCGTTTTATTCAGATAGCCATCAGATTGCTGAACAATGTTCGGTTGCATAACTCGACCTCAGTGAACGTTGAGAAAACGCTGGAAGGTTTCCGCGTCGGGATAGGAGCGCTGCGTGCCGCGACCGGTCACGCTGCAGGCGGCATAAGCAGAGGCTTGCGCCATCGCGGCCGGAATATCGCCGCTTTTCACCAGCTCGTGGGCGAAGCAGCCGATAAAGGCATCGCCCGCGCCGCTGGTGTCCACCGCTTTTACCGCAGTGGGTGCAACCTGATGCACATTGTCGCCAGACATCCACAGCGAACCGCGTCCGCCCAGCGTGATGATCAGGTTTTTCAGCCCACGTTTAAGCAGCGATTGCCCCGCCAGCTTCACCTCTTCATCGGTGGTGACCGGCATACCGGTGAGGATCTCCAGCTCGGTTTCATTCGGCATGAAAAAGTCGCATTTGCAGGCGTATTCGATATTGAGATCCGCTACCGCCGGTGCCGGATTAAGGATCACTTTGATGTCGTGCTGACGGGCAAAATCAATGGCGTAATAGACGGTTTCCAGTGGGATCTCCAGTTGCAGAATGATCAGCTGGCAGCTTTTCAGCGCCTCGGCGGCGGCAGCAATATCCGCCGGTTTCAGCTGCTGGTTAGCACCTTTGATAATCAGAATGCGGTTCTGCGACTGATCGTCAACGAAGATCGGCGCCACGCCGCTGGAAGTACCTGGCGCGGTTGTGACAAAACGGGTATCAACGCCCTGCTGTTGCAGATTGGCTACGGTATTCGGCGCAAACAGATCGTCGCCGACTTTGCTCACCATCATCACGCTGGCGCCCATCTTCGCCGCTGCCACCGCCTGATTGGCACCTTTGCCACCACAGCCGATGGAAAAATCGGGTGCTTCCAGCGTTTCGCCCGCTTTAGGCAACTGATTGGTATAGGTAATGAGGTCCACCATATTTGACCCAATAACCGCAATATCCATTGTTTTCTCCCGGTGAAATTTTAACGTCATAATGTTATAAAAATCACAATATCAGGTTAATAAAGTTAATTATGTGATAAATTTCACACCTCAACATCATGACAAAAAGCCGATAAACAGCCATTCATTCATGGAAATGAATGTTATTATTCTAACAATGCAACAACATTGAGAACGAGAGCGAAGCGGCTAGAGAGCAAAATATTGGCGGCACTGCGTGAGGTTTGCGGGCCGATCTCATTACAGGTAAGATTGAAAACTGGCCTGCTGGATACGTCGCAAATCATTAAAATATGTGAGATTTATCGTGATTTTTGACCAGGCTACTTCGACTTCAGGATTAATTACGCAGAGATGATCATGGAAACCCGGCGCGACGAACGTATTCACAAGTTGGCTCAGGCGCTGAAACGCACCGATAAACTGCACCTGAAAGACGCAGCGCAGCTGCTGGGCGTGTCGGAAATGACCATCCGCCGCGATCTCACTGAACCGGCTTCAACCGTGGTGCTGCTGGGCGGCTATATCGTTAGCGATCCGAAAAGCCACGCTGGACACTATTTCATCTCCGATCAGCACGGTCAGAACGCCGCACGCAAACAGCGCCTGGCGCAGGCTGCTGCGGATCTGATCAGTGAAAATGACACGGTATTTTTTGATTGCGGCACTACGCTGCCGTACATCGTGGATGCGATCCCCGACACCTTGCCGTTCACCGCCATCTGTTGCGCGATGAACACTTTCCTGGCGCTGAAAGAGAAACCGGCCTGCAACGTGATCCTGAGCGGCGGCGAGTTCCACGCCGACAACGCGCTGTTTACGCCGATTGGCGCGCATTCGATCCTCGACGATCTCTGCCCGACGCTGGCGTTTATTTCTGCTGCAGGTATCGATCAGGAACAGGGCGCAACCTGCTACAACATCAACGAGCTGGCGATGAAGCACCACGCGATGCTGCGCGCACGTCAGCGCGTGTTAGTAGCAGACAGCAGTAAATTTGGCAAAGTGCTGCCGGCACGCATTGCTGAACTGCGCCGTTTTGATTTGCTGGTCAGCGATAGCGCGCCCGAACCGGCGCTGAAGAGTTGGCTGGCACAACAAAACATCCCGCTGCGTTTGCCATAAGTTGATGATATTGCATGTGGTCACCATAAATGGCGACCCTACAAAAGCGTGCAGATGTGTTGTAGGGTCGCCATTTATGGTGACCGATAAAGACCGCGGCAAGCCGATGTATGACGGGTATGAATAAAGGGTGAAAACAGCTAAACTTCTGTACCTAAAGTTCATAACTCACAGACCAAAAGGCTCAATCCAACGTGGCTCAATTCGTCTATAGCATGCATCGCGTCGGCAAGGTCGTTCCGCCGAAGCGTCACATCCTGAAGAATATTTCTCTTAGCTTCTTCCCTGGAGCAAAAATCGGTGTACTCGGCCTGAACGGCTCGGGTAAATCGACGCTGCTGCGCATCATGGCCGGTATCGATACCGATATCGAAGGGGAAGCTCGCCCGCAGCCGGGCATCAATGTGGGTTATCTGCCGCAGGAACCGCAGCTGAACCCGGAGCACACCGTGCGTGAATCCGTTGAAGAAGCGGTTTCAGAAGTGGTTGGCGCGCTGAAGCGTCTCGACGAAGTGTATGCGCTGTATGCCGATCCCGATGCGGATTTCGACAAGCTGGCCGCTGAACAGGGCCGTCTGGAAGAAGTGATCCAGGCGCATGATGGTCACAACCTCGATACCCAACTGAACCGTGCGGCCGATGCCATGCGTCTGCCAGACTGGGATGCCAAAATCGCCACCCTTTCCGGTGGTGAGCGCCGCCGCGTGGCGCTGTGTCGTCTGCTGCTGGAAAAGCCAGACATGCTGCTGCTCGACGAACCGACCAACCACCTGGATGCTGAATCCGTGGCGTGGCTCGAGCGCTTCCTGCACGACTTCGAAGGCACCGTTGTAGCGATCACGCACGACCGTTACTTCCTGGATAACGTGGCTGGCTGGATTCTGGAACTGGACCGCGGCGAAGGTATTCCGTGGGAAGGTAACTACTCTTCCTGGCTGGAGCAGAAAGATCAGCGTCTCGCGCAGGAAGCGTCTTCTGAAGCGGCGCGTCGCAAATCTATCGAGAAAGAGCTGGAGTGGGTGCGTCAAGGCGCGAAAGGCCGTCAGTCCAAGGGCAAAGCCCGTCTGGCACGCTTTGAAGAGCTGAACAACACCGATTACCAGAAGCGTAACGAAACCAACGAACTCTTCATTCCACCTGGCGCACGCCTTGGCGACAAAGTGCTGGAAGTGACCAATCTGAAGAAATCGTATGGCGATCGCGTGCTGATCGACGATCTCACTTTCTCGGTACCAAAAGGCGCGATTGTCGGCATCATCGGTCCGAACGGCGCGGGTAAATCAACGCTGTTCCGCATGATGTCAGGTCAGGAGCAACCGGATTCCGGCACCATCGAGCTGGGCGAAACCGTCAAGCTGGCATCGGTTGATCAGTTCCGTGACGCGATGGACAACTCCAAAACCGTGTTTGAAGAAGTGTCTGGCGGTCAGGACATTATGCGCGTGGGCAACACCGAGATGCCAAGCCGTGCTTACGTCGGTCGCTTCAACTTCAAAGGCACCGATCAGGGCAAACGCGTTGGTGAATTGTCAGGTGGTGAGCGCGGTCGTCTGCACCTCGCCAAGCTGCTGCAAGTCGGCGGCAACCTGTTGCTGCTCGATGAACCAACCAACGACCTCGACATCGAAACCCTGCGCGCGCTGGAAAACGCCCTGCTGGAATTCCCTGGCTGTGCCATGGTGATCTCGCATGACCGTTGGTTCCTTGACCGTATCGCCACCCACATCATCGATTATCAGGATGAAGGCAAGGTGGAGTTCTTCGAAGGCAACTTTACCGAGTACGAAGAGTACAAGAAACGCACCCTCGGCGCCGACGCGCTCGAGCCGAAGCGTATCAAGTACAAGCGTATGACGAAGTAATTGTTTCAAAGGTGCCAGCAATGGCACCTTTTACTCACCAAGAGGTGCGCAATGAGAAAAGATCAAAAAATTCGCTCCATGAAGCGTGAAGAGATGATTTACGAGCAAACTAAGCACGCCAATTTTATTGCCAGTTCTTCATTGGAAGGCATTGAGATCCCAAAAGAACCTGCGTTTACTTCGCTGGCGCAAGTGCGTAAGCATTTTCAGCGGAGCTAGACACCATGGATCGCTACTCTTCCTGGCGCGATCACTATTGCTATCCCGATTCTTCAGTGCTGATTAACCGCTATAACATTCGTGATAGCGAGCAACTCGAAGCGGCCGAACGCAGCGTCACTGCCCTCACTATTAGTCATATCAACCTGTTTCAACCTCCTTTTTCGTTAAATACTTTGAGCACCATTCACCACACGTTATTTGCCGAATTATATTCTTGGGCCGGCGACATTCGCGATATTGCTATTAGCAAAGGCAATACCCGCTTCTGTCAGCCCATGTTTATTCGACGCGAAGCTGAACAACTATTCCGTAAAATGGAGAACGAGAGCTGGCTAAGCGGCCTTGATCATCCCGAGTTTTGCCAGCGAATGGCATGGTATTACGGTGAACTCAACATTCTGCATCCCTTTCGCGAAGGTAATGGCAGAACGCTGCGCATCCTGTTTGAACACATAGCATTGCATGCCGGTTTTCGTATTGATTGGTCTGAATTGCGGATTGAGGATTGGCTAAAAGCCAATATTTTGGCGTATGAGATCGGGCCGGAAGCGCTAAATGCGCTTTTCTTACAGCATGTGTTTGTTTTGCCAGAGACTTGATTCAGGCGGCTTTGACACCGCCTGAGTGTGTGTTTTAACTGCCCAACATCTGCTTCACTAACTCGACGCAGCGCAGGAAGCGCGTGTCGTAGTCATCTTCTTTGACGTGAACAAACTCGATATTGTTTTCACGCAGCATGGTGATCAGCATGGTCTGGAACTCGCGGCGATCCATGGAGCTGCCGAGGCTGCGCAGTCCATCCGCCACCCAGGGCACGTTATTTTCCAGCAAAATTACCAGGTCGAAACGGTACTCATCAATTAACGCCTGCACAAACGGGTGCTCGCGTCCTTCGTACTTGAGGCAAAACGCCTGCGTGGTGATGAAATCGGTATCGATAAAGGCAACTTTACTGGCGTACTTCACGGCGAAGTCGATGTACTGCGCCTGGCCCAGCGCGATTTTGTCGTAATCGGAATACTGCAGCGCCATCTCGTCGCCACCGAGGTGAGAGAAAACATAATCGCGGCCATATTCCCATGCGCTGGTGGTATTGAAGATATTCGCCAGCTTGTTCACCAGCGTTGATTTGCCACTCGACTCGCCGCCCAGCACCGCCACGGTGCGCACGAAGAACGGCTTCACTTCGGTTGGAATGTATTCCCAGTAACGGAACGGATCCTGACGAATCTGGCCGCCGCTGATATTCATAAAGGATCGATTGGGATCGATCACCACCGCCGGAATGCCAAGGTGTTGCTCATACATGGCGGCGTCGGGTTCTTCACTGGTATAGACACAATTCGGCTCGATGCCCTGCTCAGCCAGAAAGGTTTTAACGCCGCCACTCCACACATCCCAGCCGTGCGGATAAGGTTCGATTCCCTCTTCATCGAACGAATGGATGCGGATATTTTTCTGGTATTTGAAGGTTTGCAGCAGCCAGCGTAATCGATCGCTAATGGTCGGCTGCTGCGACATGGCGCTGTTTTCAAACAGTTCGCGATCGCGCGGATCGTCGTGGCCCATGATGATATGCAGTTCATCGACCTGGCTGCAAGCGCGCTGGATCAGATAGATATGGCCGGTATGCAACGGATAAAATTTCCCGAACACCACGCCAACGGTTTTATCGCGGCGCGGAAATTCCAGGCCAAGAAAACGGTGCAGCGCTTCCAGCTTCTGCGCGCTCGGGCTTTTGATTTTGGCGTTGAGCAGCTGGCTTAAATAGCCTTTGGTCATTCCGCTGGCGTCGGCAACCTGCTGCAGCGTGTGGCCTTGCTGGCGAATGGCTGTTTTCAGGTAGTCAAATGATGACATTGCGTGCCTCCTGCGTGGAATAAAGGGCGGTGCGGCCTTTAAGACGGTGCGCATAAATGCGCACCCTACAAATGTAGGGTCGGCATTCATGCCGACCGGTAAAACTTACAACTCATCCAGAATCGCTAACGCATCCGCCAACTTCTTCGCGCTATACACCTTCATCCCTTCCACCGGCTTCTTCGGTGCATTACCGGCCGGGACGATGGCGCGCTTGAAGCCGTGCTTCGCCGCTTCGGAAATCCGCTCCTGACCGCTTGGCACCGGGCGAATTTCGCCGGCAAGGCCCACTTCGCCAAAGATAACCAGATCCTGCGGCAGCGGACGATCGCGGAAGCTCGATACCATCGCCATCAGCAGCGCCAAATCGACGCTGGTTTCGGTGACTTTTACGCCGCCGACCACGTTAACAAACACATCCTGATCCGCCATCTGCAAGCCGCCGTGGCGATGCAGCACCGCTAACAGGATCGCCAGGCGATTCTGCTCCAGCCCCACCGCGACGCGGCGTGGATTGCCCATCATCGAATGGTCCACCAGCGCCTGAATCTCGACCAGCAGCGGACGCGTGCCTTCCCACAGCACCATCACCGAACTGCCCGAGGTGATCTCATCACCGCGCGACAGGAAGATGGCTGAAGGATTGCTGACTTCGCGCATGCCTTGTTCGGTCATAGCAAACACGCCGAGCTCATTCACCGCGCCAAAGCGGTTTTTATGGCTGCGCAAGGTACGGAAACGGGAATCGGCATCGCCATCAAGCATCACCGAACAGTCAATACAGTGTTCCAGCACTTTCGGGCCGGCCAGCGAACCGTCTTTGGTGACGTGACCGACCATAATGATCGCCACGCCGCGCGTTTTGGCAAAGCGCGTCAGGTACGCCGCCGTTTCACGCACCTGCGCCACGCTGCCCGGCGAGGATTGGATCTCCGCCATGTGCATCACCTGGATCGAGTCGATTACCATCAGTTTCGGCTGCTCCTGCTCGGCGATCAGGCAGATCTGCTCGATGCTGGTTTCCGACAACATGTTGAGGTTTTCGGTGGGTAATCCCAGACGATGGGCGCGCATCGCCACCTGTTGCAGTGATTCTTCGCCGGTGACGTACAGGGTTTTCATCCCTTCCGCCAGCTTGCACATCACCTGTAGCAGCAGCGTCGATTTACCGGCGCCCGGATTACCACCAATCAAGATGGCGCTGCCCGGCACCACGCCGCCGCCCAGTACGCGGTCGAACTCTTTGAAACTGGTAGAGAAACGCGGCAGGGCTTCGAGGCTGATCTCCGACAGCTTCTGCACGCGGCTAACGCCCGCGTTACCGCCGGCATAACCACTCAGACGCTCGTTACGCGCCGCCGCAGGCGAGGCGGCAATGCGCACCTCGGTGATGGTGTTCCACGCATGGCAGGCGCTGCATTGCCCCTGCCAGCGCGGATAATCAGCGCCGCATTCGTTACAAACGAAGGCGCGTTTTGCCGCTTTGGCCAAATCAAATCCTCAGTTAACGCTCTTCGTGAATCAGGCTGCCGGTCAGGATGCAGAACAAGCCCATCAGGTCAGCATGGCGGATGATGATTTCCGTCTGCTCATTCACTTTAGGTTTAGCATGATAGGCGATACCCAGCGCCGCCGTTTTAATCATCGGCAGATCGTTGGCTCCATCGCCAATCGCCACGGTCTGTTCCGGGGCAATATTAAAGCGCTGGGCCAGATCGTTCAGGGTATCGGCTTTAAATTGGGCATCGACAATCTGTCCCAGCACCTGGCCGGTCAGCTTGCCGTCGCGAATTTCCAGCTCGTTGGCTACCGCCGCAGCTAAATGTAGCGTCTGGCGCAAATAGTCGGCGTAGAAGGTGAAGCCACCCGAAGCGATCGCCACCTGCCAGCCCAGCGCCTGCAGTTTCTGCACCAGCGTGGTTAAGCCTGGCATCAGCGGCAGCGCATCGCGCACCTGCATCAGGATATTGGCATCGGCGCCCGCCAAGGTGCCGACGCGTTCGCGCAGGCTGGCTTTGAAATCCAGCTCGCCGCGCATGGCGCGTTCGGTGACTTCCGCCACCTGCTCGCCGCAGCCCGCAAGTTTGGCGATCTCATCGATGCACTCAATCTGGATCGCGGTGGAATCCATGTCCATCACCAGCAAGCCAGGTGTTTTCAGATGCGGGATTTTGCCGAGCGGCGCCACATCAAAACCGGCTTCATGCGCCAGTTTGCTGGCGCGCGGCGTCAGCGAGCCTGCCAGACGTATCACCTGATACTCATCGACATTCCAGGCGCTGACGATCACCATCGCCGCACCCAGCTTATGCTGATAATCGGTGAGTTTTTGTTTATCGAGCCCGCGCCCATACAGCAACCAGCCAGTCCGACCGGCACGGTAATCCAGCGGCATCACTTCATCACCGCTGAGGGAAAGGGGTAAACCCGGCCAAAGTGAAACATCGGCGGGCAGATCGCACCAGGTAAGACGATTTGGCATTACAGCTCCTGTAGGGACAACAAAACCACGCAAGAGGCTACCTTGTCTGCGCGGGTTCTGGCAACATAATTGCCAGCCTTTCTGCTGTTACATCACACGGGTTTCTGATGGTTAAAACCGCACTGAAATTTCGCCTGCATCGCACGGTGATTGTTCTTATCTCGCTGGCTCTGTTAGTGGTTCTGATGCAAGGTGCATCCTGGTTTAGCCTCGGCCATCAAATGGCACGCTCTGAACAAGTGGAAGAACTGGCGCGCACGCTGACTAAACAGGTGGCGTTTAGCCTTAAACCGTTGATGGATAACAGCGACGATAACCGCACGCAGATTGCCGCGATCCTCAATCAGATGACCGATAATAGCCGCATTCTTGATGCCTCCGTTTACGCCGATGATGGCAGCCTGGTGGCGCACAGCGGTGAAAGCATTAATGTGCGCGATCGCCTGTCGCTGGATGGCAAACGCGCCGGCAGCTACTTCAACCATCAAATTGTGCAGCCGCTGGAAGGCAAAGATGGCCCGCAAGGCTTCCTGCGCGTCACGCTGGATACCCACGTGTTGGTGACGGAATCACGTCAGGTGGATAACACCACCAACATCCTGCGCCTGATGATGTTACTGGCGCTGGCCATCGGCATTATTCTGACGCGTACCCTGCTGCGTGACCGCCGCACCCGCTGGCAGCAATCGCCCTTCCTGCTGACGGCGAGCCGCACGGTGAAAGAAGATAAAGAGAAAGAGGAAGAAGAGGCGCAGACGGCAATATCAGAGACAGAAAAAGAGCGTTAACGATATCTCCGCTTTACCTCCTCAGCACCTTCATGAATAGATTCGTGAATAGATACTTGAATAGATTTTTTGCACAAAAAAGCCCGCACAGCGGGCTTCTTAGCATCATCACGATGGTAACGGTGAATAGATACTTTTAACCTTTGGTCAGAATCGCTTCCAGCTCGGCCAGCGTCTTAACCTGCCAGGTTGGCGTGATGTGATCCGGTAACGGACGCGTGCCATGATCGATCCAGCAAGTCTTCAGGCCGGCATTCATGCCGCCGAGAATGTCCGATTCCGGCGTATCGCCGACCATCAGCACGCGGCTACGATCCGGGTTGCCCAGCAACGCAAGCGTATGGTCAAAGATCGCCACGTCAGGTTTCGGTACGCCAACTTCTTCAGAAATCACCAGCGCATCAAACACATCGCGGAAACCCGTGCGCTCAAGGCGCGCCTGCTGTAACGCGGTGAAACCGTTGGTGATGATGGCGAGCTTCACCTTGCCTTTCAGCGTCTCCAGCAGATGCGCTGCGCCCTCGAGCGGCAGGCAGATATCGGCCATCGCGCTGAGGAAATCGCTGTTGAGCACTTCCGGCGCGACGCTGAGCTTTTCGCCCCACAAGGTGAAGCGGCGCGTTTGCAGTTGCAGCGCGGAAATGGTGCCGTTCTGGTAATCGACCCATAGCGGTTTATTGATCGCCTGATAATCGGTGTAATCCTGCGCGGAAAATTGCACGTCATAGCGGGCAAACATGCGCTGCAAACCGGCGTAAGCATCGAAATGGAAAAGCGTGTCGTCTGCATCAAACAGGATGCAGTCCCAATCGTTTAGCATGGTGCTCCTTAAAGGGTTAGCGCCATAATGATGGCATCTTCTCGTCCGCTGGCAGTGGGATAATAGTTGGGACGTACGCTCACCTGATGGAAATCCAGCTGCTCATACAACGCAATCGCTGGCGTATTTGAGGCGCGCACTTCCAGCCATAGCGTCATGACGTCGCGCTGTTCGAGCTCAGCAATCAGATGCTGCAACAGCTGGCGCGCCAGGCCGCGACGCTGGAAGTCGGGATCCACCGCAATGTTGAACAGCGACGCTTCATCCAGCACCACTTGGGTGATGGCGAATCCGGCCAGCTTACCTTCAACATCAATACGGAAATTAACAAAACGTTCGCCTTGATTGCTGCTAAACGTCTGCTCGCTCCACGGAAAGGCATGCGCGCGGCGCTCAATCGCCAGCAGCTGCGGCTGGTCTTCAGGGGTGACTAAAGAGATGGCTGTCATGGTTACACATCTGTTGCCACAGGGCGCGTTTTGCGGCGCCGCTGCTGATCAGTTCATTGAAAACGGCGGTGTTAAAGGTAATGCCGTTAAAGGGATGTTCGCTTTCGACGCCCAGCAGCCAGCCAGCACAGTCGACCTGCTCCGGCAGCATTTGCAGCTGATCTGGAGTTAACGCCATCACCTGCGCGGGTTGAAGGTTCAGCGCGCGCAGCACGTCGCGAATCAGCGGTTCTTGTAGCGTTGGTGCCTGTTCAGCCACCAAAACCAAACGTGTGTCGGGCAAAAGCGTGACGGCAATTTCCCCTTGCAGCACGCGCGGACGCCGCAGCTGGTACTGCGTAATCCCCATTTGCTGTAGAAGCCAGTCGCGCCTTGTGCTCATGCTATTACCCGTTATGCTGCCAGAATGCGACGCTATGCTAGCAAACCCATCGAACATGCGCCAACAAAGCACCATACACAAAATAATTCGAGTTTCAGGACAAAAACGCCAAGCGTTTTTGAACAGCGCTAGCGCTGGCCCCGAAGGGGTGAGGCCTTCGGCCGAATAACGCGGCAAACGAGTGAGGCCCGATGAGCTTACTTCAGGTAAGTGATTCGGGTGAGCGAGAGCAGCCAACGCACCTGTAACTTGAAGTATGACGTGTATATAATCGTCGCTCTGATTTAACAGGAGTGCTCCATGTCTGCTTTTACCCCGGCCAGCGAAGTGATTCTGCGCCACAGTGATGAATTTACCGCCCGCCACGTGTTGTTTGCTGGCGACCTGCAGGATGACCTGCCCGCCCAGCTAGAAACCGCGTCGAGCCGCGTGCATACCCAGCAATATCATCACTGGCAGAACCTTAGCCATCGCCTTGGTGAACGTGCGGTTTACAGCATGGTTGCAACCGCTGCCGATGTTGAAGGCTGCGATACGCTGGTTTATTACTGGTCGAAGAACAAACCCGAAGCGCAGTACCAGCTGCAAAACCTGCTTTCTCTGCTGCCGGTAGGCTGCGATATCTTCGTGGTGGGTGAAAACCGCAGCGGCGTACGCAGCGCCGAAGGCATGCTGGAAGAGTGGGCGACGCTGGAGAAAGTCGACAGCGCGCGTCGTTGCGGCCTGTATCATGGTCGTCTTGATAAGCAGCCGACCTTTGATGCCAGCAGCTACGGCAATACCTATCAGCTCGAGGATCTCACAATCCATACCTTGCCGGGCGTGTTCAGCCGCGATGGTCTGGATATCGGCAGCGATCTGCTGCTCTCCACGCTGACGCCGCACTTCCGTGGCAAAGTGTTGGATATCGGTTGTGGCAGCGGCGTGCTGGCGACCGTAATGGCGAAAGTGTCGCCGCGCGTACGTTTGTGGCTGTGTGATGTGCATGCTGCTGCGATTGAAGCGAGTAAAGCCACGCTGGCCGCCAACGAACTGGAAGGTGAAGTGTTTGCCAGTAACGTGTTCTCTGACGTTACCGGCCGTTTTGACATGATCATCTCCAACCCGCCGTTCCACGATGGCCTGCAAACCAGCCTTGAAGCGGCCAACACGCTGATTCGCGGTGCGCTTAAGCATCTGAACAGCGGCGGCGAACTGCGTATCGTGGCTAACGCCTTCCTGCCGTATCCGCAAATTCTGGATGAAACCTTCGGCAACCACGAAGTGCTGGCGCAAACCGGACGTTTCAAAGTCTATCGCGCCGTATATGGTCGCGGTGCCAAAACGCGTTAATTCAAGCGCGGCGGCAGAAACGTTGCTTTTTACAGCGATCGTTTTGCCGTCGCGAAATATGTGTTGACGCAATGAGTAAAATCTCTAAAATGCGCCTCCGTGGTTAGCAATACTTTAGGGTGTTGTTAGTTTGCGATGGTGGCGGAATTGGTAGACGCGCTAGCTTCAGGTGTTAGTGTTCTTACGGACGTGAGGGTTCAAGTCCCTCCCTTCGCACCAAACTAAAATCACACAGTTTATATCTGCGCACTGAGCGATGGTGGCGGAATTGGTAGACGCGCTAGCTTCAGGTGTTAGTGTTCTTACGGACGTGAGGGTTCAAGTCCCTCCCTTCGCACCAATGCGACGATATAAACAGACAACTAAGATGCGATGGTGGCGGAATTGGTAGACGCGCTAGCTTCAGGTGTTAGTGTTCTTACGGACGTGAGGGTTCAAGTCCCTCCCTTCGCACCAACAGTTGTCACTCCTTTCGAGCAGTAAATTCCCAAAAAGATTTTCAACGAACTTCACGCTATCAGCGTGATGTTGTCGTTTCTGCGATTTGCTCAGATGACGTGGAAATTGACCGACACCGCCGCTAATCCGCCCGCCAATGCCAGACAAGACGGCAGCAATAAATAGTGCCGCAGACGATGATGAAACAGCATCACCACGGTCAGCAGCAGCGCCACAATCATCACCACCCGCCATTGGCTGAAACTCGGTTCCCATAACGCAAAAACCGGCATAGCCGCGCAGGGTAATAACACGCCCCAGCCGCTATCCAGACGTTTACCCATTATCCAGCTCACGCCCCAAAGTCCGCAGGCGGCCATTATCGCCATGATCATTGCGCAACCCTCAGATGATAAATATTCGCATTATCATATGACAATACTTCTCATCTTGCAGCGAATTTTTTGTCGCAAGCCATGCCGGATGACAGAATTACTGGAAAATGCTAAATTGCCGCCGATAACAATATCGCTAACACAACAATAACGTGCTCTCTATCCGGGTAGGTAAACTATTACTTACGGGTAGCGCTTTGATATATCAGGGCTGTCACGAGAATAATAATGAAATTACAATCTTATGATGAGTTGAAACAGAGTAAATATCGGCTGTCGCTGATGCTATTTCTGTTTCTTAATGTCGCCGTTTCGCTTTTTTGCCTGCTGCCGATTTTAGGCAGCGACAGCCCAATCCGCTCGCTGCCGGTTGCCGTTGTGGCGGGCTTCAGTTCCACGCTGCTGGTTATTTGTTTAATGGCGTCAAAACAAAAATTACCGCTATTAAATCCTGTCGCTTTTATATTGGGTGCGCTGTGGGCGTGGCATATTAACCACAGATATCATCTGGTTTACTATTTTGATGGCAGCTTTTTAATTATCAGCCTGTTAAGCGTTTTCTTTATCAGTGCAATTGCGCTGAGTGATTATTTGATCGCATTTTGTTTACACATCACGCCGCCGGTATTAACCGTGCTGTTATTGGATGATGGTCAGCATTTAATGATGATCTTATTCACTATTACACTGCCGTTAATCGGCTTTTCACTGCACCATTTAATGCGTCGTCGCTTTGATACCTTTACCCGTCGGCTGGTGAGCCAGCTGTATGAGGAAAAAGAGAGCTTCAGCGATTTAAGCATGCTCGATCCGCTTACCGGCTTGTACAACCGCCGTGGATTGAAGAATCGGCTTGATACCATTATGGAAAACCACGCCGGCAGCCACTTTGTGCTACTGCTGGATATCGACCACTTCAAAGCCTACAACGACAATTACGGCCATGCGATGGGCGATCAGGCGCTGGCGCGCGTGTCCGTAGCGATCCGCGACGCGGTACGTTCGCGCGATGTGGTCACGCGCTACGGCGGCGAAGAGTTTCTGGTGCTGATGACCAACGTGAATGCCTCGATTGCAATGAAACTGGCGGAGCGCATTCGTCAGTACGTGGTGGATTTGGAAATTCCGCATCGCTTCAATGAGAAAGTGTCGACGCACGTCACCATCAGCGCGGGGATCGCGCCCATCTTCGACGAAGATTTTGACCAGGCGGTGGCCAATGCCGACCGCGCGCTGTATGTGGCGAAAAATCAGGGACGTAACACCATTTTAGCGTGGGAAGATTTGCCGAAATTGACGCAGGCGAGTGACAACCTGGCGTAAGGTTTTGCTGGTCGCCATGAATGACGACCCTACGCTTACCTCGCCAAGCTTTGCCACATGTGCAGAAATGTTGTTCAAAACGACGGGAACGATTATCATTTGTCTCTCGATTCCCGTTATCACTCAGGACCGGCATGGCTATCATCACGCGTCAGGATCATCGCTTTAGCGAGCATCCGCTGATCTTTATGCAGAGCGATCGCAGTTTAGCGAGCGCGCTGGAAGATCTGATGCGCGAACAACGCAGCTACATGCTGGACAACCTCAAGCTCGGCCAACCGGCACCCGCCGGGACGTTAACGCTGGCCGAGTGGTCCAATCCGCTTCACTATCACCGCCTGACGCAGCGCTACAGCGATTATCTCTATCGCGATCATCCCGATGTGCAGCAGGAAGCTAAGCCGCTGCAGTCACTGTGGGCGCAATGGTATTTTGGTCTGCTGCTGCCACCGCTGATGATGGCGTTATTGCAGGAACCGCGCGCGCTGAATTGCTCGCCACATCTGATTCACGTTGAGTTCCACGAAAACGGTCATCCGTGCGCTTTCTGGCTGGATGTGCAGGAAGATGACGATGCGCGCTACCTCAATGCCCAGCAGCGTATCGATCGCCTGATTCAGCAATGCCTGATTCCGGCAGTGAACGGCATGACGCAGCACGGTGATATCAATGCGAAGCTCATCTGGAACAACATGGGCTTTTCGTTTTACTGGTTCCTCGGTGAGCTGAAAAACCAGCTGCCGGAAGAGACGATTTTGCAGTTAGAGCAGGCGCTATTTTTCACTCAGTCACTGCTCGATGGCAGCGATAACCCGCTGTATCGCACCATGATCCCGCGCAATGGCGAAATGGAGCGACGCAGCTGCTGCCAGCGCTATCGCATCCCCGACGTAGAACGTTGTGGTAACTGCACGTTAAAAGCGGTGTAGCACCCGCGCATTCTGTTACAGATTCTCCTTTTCTCCCGTTTACACTTTTCCAGGCTTATGGCATTTTTTTGGCTCTGTTTTTACCGGAGATAACAATGAGCCTGGAGTCGGTACGGCACTTCTTTGCCGAACATGCACCGGATATCGACATCATCGAGATGCCGGAAAGCACCGCCACCGTTGAGCTGGCCGCACGCGTTCATGGCGTTCAGCCTGGGCAAATCGCCAAAACCCTGTCGCTGAAAGTGAAGGATGCCATCGTGCTGATCGTCACGCGCGGCGATGCGCGTCTCGACAACCGCAAGCTGAAAGCCGCGCTCGGCGCCAAGGCGCGCATGTTAAGCGTGGATGAAGTGGTGAACTGGACCGGACATCCAGTCGGCGGCGTTTGTCCGTTCGGGCTGGAAAATCCGCTGACCGTCTATTGCGATGTGTCGCTGCGTAGCTTTGACGAAGTGCTGCCAGCAGCAGGATCGATTCATAGCGCGGTACGCATTTCGCCGCAGCGCATGGCAGAACTCACTGCGGCGAAATGGGTTGACGTCTGCGAGGCGCTTTAACGCGACTCGCGCGCGGCAGCACCGGAGATTTCGATGCCGCGCGTCTCCCGACCAAACGCCACTAACACGCAAATCAGCACCGCCACCGTTCCGGCGACAATCGCCATCCCCAAACCATAATTGCCGCCGTGCGCCTCGGCAATACGCGACTGCACTGTCGCATTCACTGATGCAATCAAATTCCCCAGCTGATAAACAAAGCCCGGCAGCACCGCACGCGCGTTGGCGGGCACCAGTTCGGTGAGATAGGTCGGCACCACACCCCACGCGCCCTGCACCATAAACTGCATCAGAAACGCGCCGATCCCAATCATCCATGAACCGCTGGAGAAGGCCCACAGCGGCAGCACCGGCAGCGCGAGGAACGACGCCAGAATAATCGCGCGCTTACGGCCAATGCGTTCGGAGAGTGCGCCAAAGGTGATGCCGCCCAGCATCGCCGCGATGTTGTAGCTAATAGCAATAATGCTGACGGTGTGCGGATCAAACTGATGCTGCACTTTCAGGAAGGTGGGATAGAGATCCTGCGTACCGTGGCTAAAGAAGTTAAAGCAGGCCATCAGCAGCACCATATAGATACAGATTTTCCAGTGCTGCCGAATAATCGGCAGCAGCGCATTACTCTCTTTACGCTCGCGCGCCGCCAGCCACACCGGCGATTCCGGCACTTTAAAGTAGATAAACGGCAGAAGCAGAATCGGCAACGCGCCGATCAGGAACATGCCGCGCCAGCCGACCGTTTCGAAGAACAAACCAAAAATCACCGACGCCAGCAGATAGCCGCACGGATAGCCGGCCTGGAAGATGCCGGACATCAAGCCGCGCGAGCGATCCGGAATGGTTTCCAGCGCCAGCGACGACGCCACGCCCCAAATGCCGCCCATCGCCACGCCGTAAATCACGCGGAAACCAAGGAACGCCGTGAAGGTGGGCGACCACGCCGAAAGCAGTTCAAACGCCGAGAACATCACGATATTGAGCATCAGAATCGGTCGGCGGCCATACTTCTCCGCCAGCCGACCAAACAGCAGCGCGCCGATCGGTCGCACGGCGAGCGTGAGCATGATGGCGAGGGATACATCGGAGACGCTGGTATGGAAATACTGGGCAAGATCGCTGAGGACAAACACTAAGATAAAGAAGTCGAACGCATCCAGCGTCCAGCTCGCGAAACTGGCAAAAGCCACGTTGCGCTGGGTCGCAGTCCAGTTGAACATGTTGTTATCCTGTCTGATTAGCTTCCGGATCGTTGGCCGGATTTATTTTAGAAGTTACCGCGCGAATAATTTCACGAGTTACTATTATGTTAACTATTTGTATATAGCATGTCAGAAAGGCGGGCTGTGGCGGGAATTGTCAGCGAGTGATTCGCGGTGTAAAAAAGCGTGTCATGTTGAAGAGGAAGGTCGCCATAAATGACGACCCTACAGTGACGGACGTTACAACTGATTAAACGCCTTTTCGATCATCTCCAGCAGCAGCGCGTTATTGACGGTTTGAATCACATGCACCAATGCGCCGGTCTGCGGCGGCACGCCGATATCCAGACGCAGCGGCGTGCGATAACGCCAGCTTTTGCCACGCGTGGCACCGGGACGCAGCTCAATATCCACATGATAATCCACGCCGTCGGCGACACGCTGATTCAGCAACCATGCCACCACCAGCGCATCATGAATCCAGCAGCCGGGCAAATGGCGGGTGCGAATCGAATAATCGATCCACGGACGTAACGTCTCGCGCACAAACTGTGGCAACGGATGATCGTTAGCGGTAAGTCGCGTGAGATCCTGCTGCGTCATCAAGGTTTGCGTGGTGGCGTCCATCGGTACCAGCGTGATGGTCGCGCCGCTGTGCAGTACCTGATGCGCCGCTTCCGGATCCAGGCCAAAATTGGTGTCTTTGATGTAATCATCCAGCGCGAACACGCCGCCCATAATCACAATCTCTGCCACCGATTCCGCCATGGCCGGATAACGCTGCAGCGCCAGCGCCACGTTGGTCAGCGGGCCGATCGCCACCAGCGTAAACTCGCCTGGATTGTCACAAATCAGTTGGCCCATTACGCCAGCCGCGTCATGCCCATCCGCCGGAATGCGCTGCGGCTGACGCACGCCGCGCCACAGTTCACCGAGCTTTTCATCGGCTACGTGATCAAGACGCGCACGCCACGGCGCAGGATCTTCGCGCAGCGCCTGCAACGCGCCCTGCACCACCGGAATGTTACGTCCCAATCGCTGCAGCAGATCTTTGGCGACCTGCGCACCGACCGCGCTCGGCGTGTTGCCGGTGACGGTGGTAATCAGTTCCAGCGACAGCGACTTCGAAGCCAATGCTAACGCCAGCGCAAGGCCGTCGTCGGTGTTGGCGCCCGCTATACCGTTTCCCGGATCACAATCGATAATCAATCTTTTCATAGTGTTATAGTTTTATTGTTGTTGAGTAAGCTGGCAGCCACAGGACTCACCGATTTCTAAATGGTGAGGGAATTCCGCCAGCTTCGCATCGCCATCCCAATTCTTGAGCATGGCAATCGCACTGCGCGCCATATCACGCAGCGGCTGACGGACGGTGGTGAGCGTCGGCACATGAAACGCCGACTGATCGGTTCCGTTAAAACACACCAGCGCGACATCCTGCGGCACGCGCAGTCCATGCTCCGACAGCGCACGAATGCAGCCAATCGCCTGGCCTTCATTACTGGTAAACAGCGCGCGCGGCACACGACCGCTGGCTACCATGCGCTGCGCGGCGTCATAACCGCCCTGCCGCGTGTAGCTGGCCGGAAAAATCATCGCCTCATCCGCCAGCAATCCTTTCTGCGCCAGCGCATCGCGCCAGCCCTGAATACGATCCTGCGCGTTAAGCATGTCCAACGGGCCGCTGATCATGCCCACCTGCTGATAACCGTGACTGAGCAGATGCGCCGTCACCTGGCACGCCGCTTCGCGTTCATTAACGCGCAGCATGCTGACGCCTGGACGTGGCTCAATGCGATCCAGCATTACCAGCGGCGTACCGCTGGCCTGAATCACATCAATGTAGGGATGGCGATCGACGCTGTTGTAAAACAGGCCATCAACCTGACGATTTAACAGACCCTGAATAATCTCCAGCTCGCGTTTGCGATCGTCACCGGCATCACCCAACAACATGACGTGGCCGTGATTCATCGACTCCTGCAACAGCATGTGCGCCATCGAAGCAACAAAGGGATTACCGATGTTCGGCACCACTAAACCAAAGGTTTTGGTGCTGCCCGAAGCCAGCGCGCGCGCCACCGCATTAGGGCGATAGCCGGTCTGTTTGATCGCTTCCAGCACGCGCTGACGCGTGGCTTCTGCCACCGGTCGCGGGCCGTTATTGATCACGTAACTGACCACCGCCACCGAGGTGCCGGCGATTTTTGCCACGTCCGTGCGCGTTACGTTTCCGGTTGGAGATTTCGCCATTCCTTTGCCCCTGCGTAAATGCCATTGACCGGAATCTCCGGCCAATGGTGATGATGGTTTACGCGATCCTGCTGGTCAGATGGCATCTTCCGGCAGATTGAGATCGCGCCCGCGCGTTTCCGGCGCCACGAAAGTGGTGAGAAAACCGATGCTGGCCATCGCCGTGAAGTAAACCGCAATCGGCCACCAGTGTCCGGTAAACGACAGCAGCGCCGCCGCCACTAATGGCGCGGTGCCTCCTGAAAGGATAGACCCCAGCTCTTTCGCTACCGCCATCTTGGTGTAACGACGCTTCACGCCAAACATCTCGACGCCCCACGCCGCCTGCACGCCGAAAATACCCAGCGATGCCAGCGCCATACCGACCACGATCACCGCCATCACAATCGCCGGATCGCGGCTGTCCATCAGGCTAAAGGCAGGCCAGGCGTAGAACATCAACAATAAGCAGAAGCAGCGATAAGTAATGCGGCGACCAAAGCGATCCGACAGCCAACCGGCAAACGGAATAATCAGGAAGCCAAGTAAGGACGCGATGAATACCGCCGTGGTGGGCACCGATTTGTCGAGCATCAGTACTTTGGCGACATAACCGACAATAAAGCCCTGCGCCAGATAAGAAGGGCCGTTTTCACCGATGCGTAAACCGACCATGGTCCAGAAGGCGCGGGTGCGGCGCCAGAAGCTGCGCGTATCCACTTCTTCTTTCGCCTGCGCCAGCGTGGCGTTACGTTCGGCCTGCAATTCCGCCTGCTGCCGTTCAAACACCGGCGTTTCACGCAGGTTGCGACGAATCCACAACGCCACCACCGCAATCAGCACGCTGCTGAGGAACGGAATACGCCAGCCCCACGCCAGCAAACTCTCTTTGTCCATCTGGATCACCGCCAGCCATACCAGCGACGCAATCAGCGTGCCGCTGTTTGAGCCCAGCGCAATCACCGACGAAACCAAACCGCGACGTTCAACCGGTGCATATTCGCCCAGCATCACCGTTCCGCCGGACAACTCAGCGCCCGCCCCCAAACCCTGGGTAAAGCGCAGCAGCACCAGACATGCGGGAGCCCAGACGCCAATGCTGGCATAGGAAGGAATCAAACCAATGAGTGTTGTGGAGGCGCCCATCAGAATGATGGTTGAGATCATTACCGTTTTGCGTCCCTTGCGATCGCCAATCCAGCCGAACAGCAAGGCACCAATCGGGCGAGCAATAAAGCCCACCGACCAGGTGGCAAAACTCGAGAGCAAGGCGATAGCAGGCGTGGCTTCGGGGAAGAAGACGTCACCAAAGATAATGCCGGCGGCGAGGCCATACAGCGCAAAATCCGCATATTCCATCGCGGTGCCAAGCCAGCAGGAGAACGTGGCGCGCCAGAAATCTTTGCGGCCGGAGGATGTTTCAAACCGCGCGTCGGCAGCTGAGGAGGATGTTAGTGAGCTTTGTTGCGAAACCGTCATAACCCATTCCCTGAAAGAGGTAAAAACAGCAAACGCCCTTCCGTGGGTCAGTTCCCTTGCAACAAGCGGAACTCCCCGGTGGCGACGTTCAGTAGGCAAACCTGGATGAAAAATCAGTAATGAATTCCCTGGTGTTGGAATCCGCTTCTTCGCCTGTTCCCGCCGATGTAATTTTCATCGATCGCATTAGTGAGGCAAATGTAACTGGGTCATCTCAAGGCCAACTTCGTCTCTGGCACCGTGAGTTATCACTATGGAGATAGTCTATCTACGCGCGTAGATAAATCAAGTGATAATAGAGAAATTTATTAGATAAACTTCACTATAACTCATGAAAACAAGGCAAAAATGGCGTCAAATCATGACATTACATCTAATGCGCGTAAGCAAGAAATGTCTGATTACCGTGTAATTGACGATTATTGCTTACCATTTAACAGCGGAGTTTGAATCTTCATCGCGCTGTTTTTCGCACAGTTCAGTTAAGGTTTAATGACAAACAGGCAATACTCTTAAATCCCGTCATGGATGCGCGACTTACTCAACCTCTGCATTACACTGGAGCAATACCACTCAGGAGCGCTATGACCATTATTCTTATGCGACACGGTAAACCCGATCATCCGGTCAATGGGCGCTTCTCGGCGCGGGCATTAGCCGACTGGTGTGAAGGTTACGATCAGGCTGATATTTGCGACTCCCCGCCGCCGCGCAGTCTAACCATTGCGCGCCTCGCGAGTGTGATCGCCACCAGCCCGCTGCCGCGCGCCCGTTCGTCGTTAACACGCCTGGGTCTGCAGCCGCACGCGGTGGATGAGGTTTTTAGCGAAGTGGCAATACCGACTTTGCCGTTTGAGCGTTTGCATCTGCCGCTCAACGTCTGGCTGGCGCTACTACGCCTGTTATGGCTGTGCGGCTATAGCGGCCATGTCGAATCGGTGCAGCATGCGCGTCAACGCGCCCGTCTTGCGGCAGATAAACTGGTGACGCTGTCGCAGCAAGGCACGGTGTTATTGGTCGGTCACGGCATCATGAACAAGCTGATTGCGCGTGAGTTACGCAAGCGCGGCTGGCAGGCCGAAAAACATGCCAGCAGCCGCCACTGGAGCAGTGCGATTTATCATCGCCCGTTTATTTAAGGTTTGAGCTGAAAGTAGCTCAGCACCTCACAACCGGTACCGGCTTGCGGCGTGGCAATCACCTTCATCTGCTGCAAATCAATCAGGCTGAGCGAACCGTCGCCCTCATTCGCAATCAGCAAGCTGCTATTATCCTCACTGAAGCAGCCATCCATCGGCTTATTGCCAACCTGAATATCGCCGAGCGGATTGAGCAGATCGTCAAACAGCGTTACCACCGGCTCCTGATCGCCAATCGCCACCAACCGCTCGCCGTTGGCACTGAAACGCACTACCTGACAGGGTTGCTGATGGCCCGGTAACCTCAGGCGCAGGCGGATGCGATGACTTTGCCGATCCACCACATACAGCATCGGCGCATCGGCGGCGCTCGCCACCAGATAAGGATGTTTAGGCGAAGCGGCGATGCCAGAAATTGGGCCGGGCATCAGGATGTTGTCGATAATCCGCCCTTCCGCCTCACACAAATCCACCACGGTAATGCTGGCGTCCTCTTCATTTTCGGTAAACAGCTTGCGACCGCTGGGCGATAAAGTGAGTCGGTGCGCATTGTGCGAAGGCAGCTGAATGGTTTTTTCCACGCGATCGCTAACCGGATCAATCACTGCCACCACCGCGCTGTTTTCACAGCAGAGATAAACTTTGCCGTCACGTCCTAACTGGCCGCTGTGCGGTGCTTTTAATGGCGACAGATCGATAAAACCGCTGATCTGCCGCAGGCGCAGATCGATGATCGCCACTTTATGGCCAGGATGCGGATTGTCGCCGTGAATGCCGTCGCCGTAGATCGGCACGTAAGCTTTCTCCAGTTGCGGCAGCATCAGAAGCTCGTGTGGACGCGGCGGAAAAGCATTTAACTCTTGCTCAACGGCAAAGGTTTCGGGATTGAGAAACAGCACGCGATTGCCCTGCTTATCGACCGCCAGTAATCCACGGTTGTGTCGCTGCATAGTGTCTCCTTTTGTTGATCACCTGCTTTAAGCGTAGCTAACCCTCACTCAGGGTGAGATTTTCCCGGCAGACCAGCGAAAAATGCAGCCAGGTTAACAAGTGATCTCACGCGCACTTTTTAATCTCACCCGCGACTTACGCCACGCCCTGCTTATTTTATTAGGAATAGTCTTAATGCGATAAAATAGAATAACCAACAATTCACGCGATTAATTATCGTTAATTTAAAGCTTAACGGATCCTTGATTTTCCGGTTTATCTGAAAGGATCAAAAAGTGATAGCCGCATCGCACAGAATGTTTTATTAAGCATAGGAGAGTACTTTTTTTACACACAGCCTAAAGGACAATCAAGAGCGCTCAGCGCCGCGATCAGGGACGCCTTGCCACCATAATCACAATAATCAGGTGCATCATGAATAAAAAACGCCTTCAGCCAGCGTTAACCCTCTGGCATAACTGGAAAAGACTCGCTTTTACCAGCCAGACTTTCCTGCAGAAAAAACAGCATACTGCGCTCTGTGCGCCGGAATACGATCCCAGCGAAGAGGACAATATCGTGTTACTTTCTGGCGAAAAAGATCTGCCAGAGATTCCAAAGAAAGTCTGGATGTATTGGGATAATGAATATTTACCGAAATCACTGGCATTAAATATTAAAAAGATTCGTCAGGATAATCCCGACCATGAAATCCATTTATTAAATCGTTTAACGGTAAAAGAAGTTTTACCGGATTTTATATTCACCTCGACCCAATTAACCGCCCAGCAAAGAAGCGAAGTGATTCGCCTGGAATTACTGCTGCGCTATGGCGGCATTGCCATTGATTGCAGCACCTTATTATTTGAAGATCTCTCCTGGGTGCATCGCGCGCATCAGGAACGTTGTATGGATGTGATTGGTTATTATCACGAAAACGCCACCGTCAACTATCTCGCGCCGGTGATTGAGAGCTGGTTCCTGGCGGCGACCGCCAATAATCCCTTTATCCGCGAATGGCAAAAACATTACGCGCCGATCAAACATCTCGGCGAACAGAATTACTTCAGTGAATTGACCAAGCGCGATGATTATTCCCTGCTAACGCAGAAGATTGCGCAGCCGGAGCAGCAATTAGGTTCACTGGCGCAGCAGATCGCCATGCGCGAACATCGCCGGGTGAATCTCTACCTGCGTAAATGCGAGGCCAACGCCTATTACTATCAGCGTTTAAGCGGCTGGAAAAGCGAGGCGTTTGCCCACGCGGTGCTGTTTCACCAGCGTCCACTCACGCCACCGCCGGTGATTAAACTCAGCGGCAATGAGCAGCTGCATCTCGACTTCAACCTGCGGCTCGGCCATTACAACCGCAGCAGTTTGTTGGGCCAGATGATGCAAACGCCTGCGCCAATCGCGCTGGCTTCACCCATCAACAAAGCGCGCGCGTAACCAATGGATAAAGGTGGTCACCGCCCGTGGCACCTGTGCAGCATACGGGCGTACCACCCACAACCGATCGGCGAAGGCATCCACCGCTTGCCACTGCGGCAGCACCTGCTGCAGCGTGCCGCTGGCTAATGCCGCGCTGGCGCTGAAGTCCGGCAGCATCGCAATGCCCAACCCCTGCAATGCAGCATCACGGATCGACTCGCTGTTGTTGGTGGCAAAATTACCCTGAATCTTTACCTGCACGGTTTCGCTGCCGCCGTCCGCTAATCGAAAGCGCCACTGCGGCGACTCGAGTCCGCGCGGGTAATAAAGACAATTGTGCTGCTGCAACGCCTGAGGTGAATCCGGCAAACCGTTCTGCGCCAGATACGCCGGCGACGCCACCAGCAACGCGCGGGTTTCACACAGCGGCAACGCAACATGTGTTTCCGGCAGGCTATCGCTGTGGCGAATCGCCAGATCAAATCCTTCACTGCCGAGCGACACCAGACGATCGGTGACGTCCAGCTGCAAACGCACCTGCGGATAGTCGCGCAAGAAATCGCCGATGATCGGCACCAGCTGCTGACGCGCAAACGCCACCGGCGCAGTCACGCGCACCATGCCACGCACCGGACCCGCTTCATCACGTACGCTGAAAAAGCTCTGTGCGATACGCGCAAAGGGATCGCGCAGCTCATCCACCAGCTTTTCACCGGCAGAGGTCAGCCGCACGCTGCGCGTGGTGCGCTGCACTAACGCCACACCCGCCATCTTTTCCAGCTCTTTAATCTTCTGACTCATTGCCGCTTTGCTGACGTCTAATCGTTCCGCCGCGCGCGTAAAACTGCCGAGCTCAGCCAGCACGGTTAACCAGTGCAAATGGACCCAAAGGCTATCTGTTTTAATTTCTTTCATATCGATTGTTCAAAATAATAAATAATCATTTCAACCAGCGCGCTTTTTCTTTCCTGCAGCAAGCGGCAGCATAGAGCCACATCCTACTCTTTTCATGTGAGCAAAAACGAGGGTTTATTTATGCCGTTACTGACATTCGACGTTATTCAGGGCCGTTCAGAATCAGAAATACGCACATTGCTGGATGCCGCACATCGCGCGGTGTTAACCGCATTTAAAGTCCCGGCCCGCGATCGTTATCAGATTGTTCATGAAAACAAAGGTTATCAGATGGTCTTTCAGGACACCGGCTTAGGCTTTGAGCGAACCGACAATCTGGTGATGGTGCGCGTGTATACCAGCCCGAGAAGTGAAGAACAGAAGTGCCTATTTATGGCAGAGTTAGCGCGCGAGCTGCTGGAAAATTGTGGCGTTCAGGGCACTGATTTGATGATTAGTTTTATCACCAACAGTAAAGGCGACTGGAGCTTTGCCGACGGCGAAGCGCAATACCTCACTGGAAAACTCTAATCCCCCTTCTCTGCCCTCACTGGCAGCAGCGCATCCGTTGCTGCCAGGCGAAACCACAGTCAGCCTTAACCCGCCTTAAACGAATCGGAATGCATCGCACAAATCTGGTTGGATGTGTTGCAGCCTTGTGACACCCAATATAGATTGACGCAAAATCCCCGCAGAGGGTCGTTGGCGCAAGGATTGCGTATTCATTCAACATGAGGATCTAACGTTGTCCGAATTGGTTTCGGTTGTACTCTTTTTGGCTGCGATTGCGGTCTACTCCTCTAAAGCCGGGCGAAATAAATTTTGGTTTAGTCTGATCCTGCTGCTGCTCACGCTGTTTATCGTGCTTAACATCACGCTGGTCGCCAGCAACTATTTTACCGGCGATGGCATTAATGACGCGGTGCTGTATACCCTGACCAACAGCCTGACCGGCGCGGGCGTGAGCAAATATGTGGTGCCGGCCATCGGACTGATCATCGCGCTGTTCTCGCTATTTTGCCTGCTTTCGTGGTTACTTCGCCGCCGTAAGCGGCCGCATCACCTCGGCTGGAGTTTACTGGCGATTGCCTGTGCCGCAGGTTCGGTACAAACCACGCCTGCGTTTCGCCAGGTGAAAGAGCTTATCGCCTCACATTCGCGTCTCGCCGATTCGGATTTCGAAAGCTATTACAAAACGCCTAATAAGGTGATCGCCGAGCCCAGGCTCAATCTGGTCTACATTTATGGCGAAAGTCTTGAACGGACCTATTTCGATCAACAGGCATTTCCCGGTCTGGCCCCGGAACTCAGCCGGGAAAAAGATAACAGCATCGATTTCAGCCAAACCGAACAGCTCCCCGGCACCGATTACACCATCGCCGGCATGGTGGCTTCACAGTGCGGCATCCCGCTGTTTGCGCCTTTTGATGGCAATGCCTCGGCTTCGCTCTCCAGCTTCTATCCCCAGAACATTTGTCTGGGCGACATCCTGAAGAACTCTGGTTACGAGAACTGGTTTATTCAGGGCGCAGATTTACGCTTCGCCGGTAAAGACACTTTCCTGCTGTCGCATGGTTTTGATGCGGCCAATATGTATGGCTCGCAGGAGCTGAAGAGTCGCGTCGCCGATCCCAGCTATCGTAATAACTGGGGCTACTACGATGACACGGTGATGGACGAGGTGTTTGAGAAATACGAGGAGCTGTCGCGCGCGCAAAAACGCTTCGCATTGTTCACGCTCACCGTCGACACCCATCATCCGGATGGTTTTATCTCGCGCAGCTGCCAGCGCAAAAGCTACAGCTATGATGGCAAACCCAACCAATCCTTTAGCGCGGTCGCCTGTTCACAGGAGCATGTGGCGCGTCTGATTGAACGCATCAAAGCCTCACCGTGGTTTAAAAACACCATCATCGTGGTGACTTCCGATCATCTGGCGATGAACAACACTGCGCATCAATACCTGATCAAGCAGCCGCGCCATGACCTGTTTATGGTGATTCGTGGCGATCAGCCACAGGCGGAAGTGCTCAATGGCAAACGCAGCACGTTGGATAACGGCGCCACGGTGCTGGATATTCTCGGCGGGGATAACGCGATTGGGCTTGGTCGCAGCGGCCTCTCTTCGAAATCGCTGTCAACCGAGTTCGACGACATGGCAAAGCGCGTCACATCGTGGAAAGCGGACATTATTCAGCTGTGGAATTTCCCCAGCAAGATGGACAGCTTCACCGTCGATCAACAGAAAAACACTTTCAGCTTCTCTGGCGCGACCTTCAAATTACCGATTCTGTTCCGCGTCTCCGACAAACATGTTGAACCGCTGCCGGAAGGGGAATACTCCGAACCGCTGCGTTATCAGCTGGCGAGTTTTGCTGCCGCCGACAAGTTCGTTTGGGTCGATCGCTGCTTTAAGATGGCGCGCCTGTGGCAGCCAGAGTTGGCGCTGTCGAACGATTTGTGCGTGTCGATGGGACAAATGGGCGCCAAACCCAGCGTAACCCGCATCGATAAACCGCAGTGGAAAGGTAAAGTCCGCTTCCCGAAAGCAGAAGTCAATGCGGCAACCTTCCAGCTCAACGAGCAGCAAATACGCATCGAAGACAATGCGATTCGCTACAACGCCGACAGCTTCCTGTTAACGGTGCCCGGCGCGCCAAACAGCGTGAAGAGTTTTAAAGGGATATCACGTCCGGAAGAGTGGGGACGCTGGTCGAATGCCAATCTGGCACCGGAAGTGAATATTGAGTACACCGATCCGCTGCCTGAACGCTTTGATGTGGTGATCACCGCGCGAGCGTTCGGTCCGAATGCGCATCGTCCAATTCCCGTGCGCGTTGGCGATCAAGAGCAGCAATTGAATTTGGGAGATGAGTTCTCCACCATCACGCTGCATTTCACCAATCCAACCGGCAGCCGTAATTTGATTATTGCGCCACCGGAGCCGCAAGAGTCGAATGTCGGCAATATCATCGGCCAGGATCCGCGCAAACTGGGGATCGGCATGGTGGATATAAAAATAATTCCGCAGCCGCAAAGTTAAGCGAATACAGCTGGAGTTCAAGGCCTGCCTGCGTGCAGGCCTTTTTTATTGGCTGAACGTGTTACTCGTTGTACGGATTGATTTTTTTCGAGGCGTCGCGCAAAGTTTGCACACTCAAATAGAGTAACCCTCACAACCGGGATAACCTTCTCCTCAGCAAAGGAGCTAACCGGGAGAGACAAGGATGAGAATGACGATGATAAACACCCATAAAGCCTATCTGGCGCTGCAACAGGCCGGCGTGGCGGATAAGCAAGCTGAAGTAATGGTCGAGATCTTTGCTGAAATGCAGCAAGAAAACTCGCTGACTAAAATCGATCTGTCGCAGGCCATGGAAGGTGTGGTGCGTATGCAGCACGCTACCAATAATCGTCTTGATAATCTTGAACAGCGATTTGACCATTTTGAGAAAGATGTAACGGGTCAATTTCAGACGATTTATAAGCACTTCGAGAAAATCGATGAGAGATTCGAGAAAATCGACGAGAGGTTCGAGAAACTGGATATTCGCTTAGGTGCAATGGATCAGCGTATGGACCAAAACTTCACGGCCCTAAAAAAAGATTCTCAATGGCTTAAAGGAATACTGATGGCAATCGTCTGCACCATGATTCCTGCCACCGCAAAATATATGTTCATGAACTAACCGGGCTGTAAGCCCGGCTTAAATCACCTCTGACGTAGCGCCTCCAGTTTTTCGCGTTGCGCCCCTTTCGTCGTAAAGTTCTCTGCCGCCAGCCAGCGTTCGAAGCCTTGTTTCACCTGCGGCCAGTCGCTGTCGATAATCGAGAACCAGCAGGTATCACGGCTGCGGCCTTTATAGACAATCGCCTGCCGGAAGGTGCCTTCAAACTGAAACCCTAAACGCAGCGCCGCGTTGCGTGATGGCTGATTGCAGCTGTCACACTTCCACTCGTAGCGACGATAGCCCAGCTGCTCAAAGGCGTAGCGCATCAACAGATAGTGCGCTTCGGTGGCCATACGCGTTTGCTTCAGCAGCGGCGAGAAGGCAACGTGGCCGATCTCCACCGATCCGTTTGTCGCATCAATGCGCATCAACGCCAGGCTGCCGACCGCGCGATTGCTAACCGGATCGATCACCGCGAAATGCAGGGGATCGCGCCCATTTTCCAGCTTGCGCGCATAGGCAACATAGGCTGCTTCATCGGCAAAAGGTTCGGCGAACATATAGGTCCAGTCACGCCCATCTGCAGCCAGCGCATAGGCAGCATAAAGTTCGCGGCCATGGCGCTCGGCACTCAGCGGTTCCAGGCGGCAATAGTCACCGGTGAAGGTTTCATAGTTCGGCCAGGCGCGGGGTTGCCAATCTGGCAGCGGAAATCCTACCGGTTGTCCGTAAGCATTGCTGTGTTGCGACATTCCTCAATTCCTTTATCAGTCAGGACCAGAAATGCAGAGTGCCACTTTGCTGGCGTGTTAAAAAGCGCCACAATGTCCGAAATTGATGGATCCACGGAACTGCGTAAATGAGTGATATTAAGCTACATCGATTATTGCTGGCCCCGCTGGAAACCAACGGCGAGCAGACGCTGCAACAACAACTGTTTCAACGTATCAGGCAGGCGATTCTGACAGGCAAACTCGCCGCCGGTACGCGTTTGCCCGCGACACGCCAGCTGGCCCAGGATCTCGCGGTTTCGCGCAATACGGTGATCGCCGTCTGGGCGCAGCTGCAGGCGGAAGGATTTTTGTTGAGCGATCGCCAGGGCAGTCGCATCAGCAATATGGCGCAGCTGCCGCAGGAAAATCAGTCGCATATCAGCGACGAAATCACCTTGTCGCCGCGCATTGCTGAGCTGCGATCCAGCCATCGCAGCTTCATTCAGGAGATGGCGCTGCGCCCCGGAGTTCCTTCGCTGGCACATTTCCCGCTGGCTCAGTGGCGGCGGGCGTTGAACCGCGTGATGCTGCATCAGCCGCAGCAACTGCTGGGCTACGGCGATCCGCTCGGTGAACGCACGCTCCGTGAAGCGCTGGCGCAGCATCTGGCATTGGCGCGCGGCGTGCGCTGTACGCCCGAACAAATCGTGATTACCGAAGGCGCGCAGCAGGCATTGACGCTGTGCGTGGCGCTGCTCAGCAGCCCAGGCGACATTGGTTGGGTGGAGGAGCCAGGGTATCGCGGCGCGAAAGCGGCGATGCGGTTGGGAGATATGCGTATTGAACCAGTAGCGGTTGATGCACAAGGGCTGGCACCGCAGCCGCAGGACTGGCAGCAGCGTGCGCCGCGCCTGATTTACACTACGCCAACGCACCAATATCCCACCGGTGTGATCATGAGCGCACCGCGTCGTCTGGCGCTGCTGGCGGCCGCACGGCAACAGCAAACGTGGATTATTGAAGATGATTACGACAGCGATTTTCGCTACAGCGGCGAGCCGATCGCCGCCATGCAGGGCATGACGCAGCCAACGCCGGTAATCTACGTCGGCTCATTCAGCAAAACGCTGTTTCCGGCGCTGCGCCTCGGCTTTATGGTGCTGCCGCCACAGCTGGTCGCGCCGTTGCGCCCTGCGCTACATGAACTGCTGCGCGGCGGAAATCGTCCTGAACAGCAGGCGCTGGCGCTGTTTTTACTCAGCGGTGATTTTAGTCGTCATCTGAGCAAAATGCGCCGTCTGTACCGTCAACGCCAGACGAGTTTGCGGCAGGCTTTGCAGCAAACATTTGGCGCACAGGTTCCGTTGCTGGGCGGCGAATGCGGCATGCATCTGGTGTTATCGCTGGCTGCGGATCAAAACGATATGAGATTGGTGGATCGGCTGATCCAGAGCGGCTACGCGCCGGGCGCGCTGTCGGGATTTTATTCGGGTGAGCAGAAGCAGCAAGGGCTGGTGCTGGGTTACGGTAACACCAGCACCAGCCAGATTACGGCGGGCGTCGCCCAGTTAGCGCGCCTGCTGCGCGGGAATTAACCGCGGAAGAAGATTTCGCCTGATTTACCCATCACGATCTTACCGCTGTCATCGGTGATCAGGATGTAGTTGGCATTGATGTACGCCCAGTGCGTGCCTGGCTGCGGCGCTGGCAGATGACGTGGCTTCCACTCAACAATGGTGTACTGCTTTTTACGATACTCATCTGGCACCACATCGCCCACTTTGTACTCTTTGTAGTCGATGATGATGGTAGTCAGATCGTAGTTATTCGGAGCCGTCGCATTGCCGCTTTGCGGTGGGCGAATTGGCGCAACATCGCCGCTGGATTCAGCCGGTTCATTGCTGGCTGGCGCATCGGCTGCCGGAGCCTGCGTTTGCGGGTCTGCGGCTGGCGCCTGGGTTTGGGCATCGGGTGCGGTTTGCTGCACTTGTGGCGGCATCGGTACGGCGTCTGTTTGCTCGCCTTCCGCCAGCGCGGCCGGAGCAAGGCTTAAAGCGCCCAGAAAAATTCCTGCAGAAAGAAGATTGACGTGTGTCCTGCGCATTGGTGATTTCCACTCTGGTTAATTATTAACTGTCCATTTAACTGACAAGTTAAGCACGCAGAAGGTTCCCCCGGCGCGCTTAGCGCGTCAAATTTCGCTGCTCAGCATACCTCAGCTCACGCGTTTTTTGGCGCAGTAAAATTGCAAGCAACCATGTTAGTTTTTGTCGTGCGCTTTCTGCGCCAGATCCATCAATAACGCGATGCCCAGATAGTTACTCCAGTTAAACGCGTTCTGCAGCACCACAATCGCATTGCCGTTCTGCTTATCAAAGCCAATAAAACTCGAGTAGCCGCCGATATAACCCACCTGATAGGTGATCTGCTGATCACCGTAACTGTCGGTTACCCAGGCGATATTTTGTGACTGATTGCCGTGCTGCTCGTAGCCGTGATTAACCTGCGCAAAGGCCGCGTTGAGCGAAGCCCCCGCGCCGTCATGCAGATGCGCATCCAGATAGCGAATCAAATCGCGCGCGTTGCTGTAGAGGCTGGCGGCCGCCACCATATTGTTGTTAAACGCCCAATCCGGCGTAATTTGCCCACGTGGAATCAGCTTAGGTTGATCGCCCGCATGGCCGAGCGCACGCCACGGATAGCCACGCAGACTCTGCGGCTTGAAGCTGCTGCTGGTCATGCCCAGCGGCTGGAACAGATTGCGCTGCGCCAGCGTTTCGATGTCCTGATGAAAGCGATGTTTGAGGATGTAGCCCAACAGCGCATAGCCGAGATTGGAATAGCGCGCGGTGGGATGCGCGGGCGCGTCAAAATCGGCCAGATAATCCAGCACTGCGTCGCTGTCGAGGTTGCCGTAAAAGTTCTCGCCGCTACGCAGATAGCCCATAAATTTCATGAACATCGGTAAATCCATATCCTGGCGCGGCAAGCCCGAGGTGTGCGTCACCAACTGCAACAGCGTGATGCGTTTGGCATCGTCGCTCAGCGGCACGTTGGGCGGCAAAAGCGTCGCGAGCGTATCGTTCCAGTGCAGTTCGCCGCGATCCACCAGCTCAATAATCACCTCAGCGGTGATGCCTTTACTCAGCGAGCCGAGCGCAAATAAGGTATCTGGCGTGATGGGATAACGGTGCACCGCATCGGTGACGCCAAAACTGTAAAATTTAGGCTGGCTGCGTTGGTGGATGATGGCGATGCTGATGCCGGAAACCTGCTTCTGCTGCATGTAATGGCGCACGATGTCATCGACGTTTTCATTAAAGGTCGCGTGCGAAAGATAGACTTTATCGCTGACGGGCGCGGAGGTTTGCGACAAGGTGCCGCAGGCGCTGAGCAATACGCTCATGCCCAGCAGAATGATGCATGTTATTAAACGATGGCACAGCACCCGTTTATTCCTGGCGAAGATAATCATGGCAATGGATTGAGCGAATTTTTATGTTTTATAGTGGGTGCGACGGGTGTTGGTGGCGAAATATAACACAGAAGAAAGTCAGCGCCACCTGCCAAAACCAGGTGGCGGCGGGGATTATTGATTAACGGGAATAACCGATCCTTTATAGTGCTGGTTGATAAATTCAGCGGTTTGCTTTGACTCCAGATCTTTCGCTAGTTCCAGAATGCGCGGATCGTGCGCCAGTTTCGGCGTGGTGACCAGCACGTTGGCATACGGATTATCCTTCGCCTGTTCCAGCGCCAGCGCATCTTTCGACGGCACTAAACCGGCCTGCAACGCGTAGTTGCCATTGATGATCGCCAACTGCGCATCATCCAGCGCGCGCGGCAGCTGCGGCGCTTCCACTTCGATAATCTTCAGATGGTGCGGGTTGTCAGTAATGTCTGCGGAAGTCACCAGCGTATTGGCGCTGCTGCTCTTCAGTTTGATCAAACCATTGGCCTGCAACAGATAAAGTGCGCGGCTCAGATTGGTGACATTATTTGGTACCGCAACCTGCGCGCCATCAGGCAGATCTTTCAGTGATTTCACTTTGTGCGAGTAGATGCCAAGTGGCTCAATATGCACGGTGGCAACCACAGAAAATTTCTCGCCCAGCGCTTTTTCCTGATCGCGCAGATAAGGTACATGCTGGAAGTAGTTGGCATCGACGTCACCGCGCGCCAGCAGTTCGTTGGCGTTGAGGTTGCCGTTGAGTTCAATCACCTTAAGATCGAGCTTCTTGTCAGTTTGTTTGATGTGGTTGAGGATTTCGCTGTGCGGCACGGCATCTGCCGCCACGCGCAGCGCAGCCGCCGAGGCGTAACTGCTGAACACCGAAACCATCGCTAACGCGGCTATCACCTTTTTATTCATCTGCTTCCCTTAGTTTCTTATGATTTAACGCTATTGAGAGTGTCAGCGTAATAACGCTGCGCCACGTCGCGATGCGATCGCAAACGCCCTTTGAGATAGTTCCAACCCACTTCACGCAGCAGCGGATTGCTGGGATCGCTGGTCGGTCCGCGCGCTTCTGCCGCCAGCTGCGGCGGTAATTGATAGAGCGGCACTTCGGCATCAAGCTGCGCGCCGAGGAAGAAAGCGATGGAGATGCGCTGCTGTTTTGCCGGCGGCGACACCACGCGATGCACGGTGGCGCGCAGATAACCATTGGTGGCGATTTCCAGCAGTTCGCCGATGTTCACCACAAAAGCGCCCGCTTTCGGCAGCGCATCAACCCACTGATCCGGCGTGACTTCAACCTGCAATCCAGGCTGATCGTCCTGCAACAGAAAAGTCAGAAAGCCGGAATCTTTATGCGCACCGACACCTTGCTGACTGGCAGCGGCATCCTGACCCGGATAGCGAATCAGCTTCACATGTTCGTTGGGGTGCGTGCCGTACAGCGCATCAAAAGCGTCCGGCGGCAGCGCCAGGGATTTGGCGAACGCGCGCAGTAAACGCAGCGCCACGTCGGTCATCGCCTGTTGCCACGCGTGGATCACCGGACGCAGCTGCGGCAGCGCCTGCGGCCACAAATTGGGCCCTTGCAGCTGCTTCCATGCTGGATCGTCTGGCTGCAACGGCAGCGCGGCGCGTTCTGCACCGATATCAAATTGCTCACGCTGATCGCGCTGCTCACGGGTATATTCCACGCCCGCACGGTTGTAGCCGCGAAAATGCGGCGAATGAATCATCGAAACGCGCTGCTTCTCTTCATCCGGCAAGGCAAAGAACGCGCGCGTGATGCTTTGCACGTTCTGCAACAGTTGCGGATTGATGCCATGATTCACCAGATAAAAGAAGCCAACGTCACGCGCGGTCTCGCGCAGTTCGGTAAGGTATTGCACCTGTTCCGCATCCGGCAGTTCCAGCAGGGCTAAATCCAGTACCGGCAATGTGCTGGCCATAATTTGCATCCTTTATGCAGAAAAATTCTGCCTTTACGCTGCCATCTGTCGACAAAAGCAGCCAATACTGTTGCGCGATAAGTTATGGCGAATCATTTTTAGGAGAGGTTCAGCAATCGATATGCAAAAAGCGATAAATCGCGCCCGCTTCCCGCTATAATCGCCGCCAATTAACTTTGGGCATTGCCCATCAATGAAAGCAGGAGATGCCGTATGAACCAGGGTCCGTTAACCGAAAAAGAGCTGAACTGGCTTGAAGATATGCTGGAGAAATACGGCAACGAGCACTCAGTGGTGGATACCGCTGAGCTGGACGGCATGCTGACGGCGCTGCTCTCAGGCCCGAACGACATCGAACCGAGCGAATGGCTGGTGGCGATGTGGGGTGGCAAAAAGCACATTCCAAAATGGTCGAATGAGCGCGAGATGGATCGTTTTATGACGCTGACGTTCCAGCATCTGAACGACATCGCCGAGCGCCTTGCCGAATTCCCGGAGCAGTTCGACCCGCTGTTTGGCACGCAAGAGATGGAAGGCCAGGAATTCACCGTGGTGGAAGATTGGTGCTACGGCTATCTGCGCGGCGTGGCGCTGGATGCAGATTGGTCGCTGCTGCCCGAATCACTGCAGCCGATGATGGAGGCGATTACCTTGCACGGCAGCGAAGATCATCTGGCGAAGCGCGAAGCCTTCACGCCGGACGAGTTTGAAGCCAGCATTGAGGCGATTCGCCCTGCGGCGCTGGAGCTGCATGAATACTGGCAGGAACAGCGCATGGCGCAGCCCGATCCAGAACCTCAACTGCCGCACTTTGCCGGCGAGAAAACTGGCCGCAACGATCCTTGCCCATGCGGCAGCGGTAAAAAATATAAGCAGTGCTGCGGCAAATAAGATCGCCATTTGTAGGGTCGCCATTCATGGCGACCTGCTGACCAGGTGCGCATGAATGCGCACCCTACGGGATTAAAGCCGCTTTAACCTCTGTAACCCAGGTTGGCAACTGCCATGCACCGCCCGCGCGAATCGCGCGGCACATGCCGGTGGTAGCATCGCTGCTCTGCTCAAACGCTTTGCCATCCCACACCCACGCCGCAGTACTCCAGCAGTCGCCGATGCCGCGCCCTTTCTGCGCTTCGGAGATCACACCTTCGCTGTAATCAGAGCCAGAATCCGTCACCAGCTGAGGTGTGCCCTGCAACGCTTTGTCGATCAGCCAATAGCCATAACCTTCGTTATACGCCCCACGCCAGCACAGCGCGGCGATCAACACGTGCGCATCATCGACCGGCGTTAACGTCAGCGGCTCCGCGCCCTCTTCCGGCTGATCGTCGGACGGTGCCAGATTGTCACAGCTGTCGTCATCGGTGAGTGAGGCAATCAGCTTCGGCTTCAACAGCGCCAGCTCATCGGCCGTCAACGGACGCGCATCAGCCTTCACCACTTTCACCTGTTGAATCACCGGCATCGCCACCGCTGCCGGTACGCTGTTTTCCGGCTTGTTGCCTTTACGCACCAGCGCGCCCGGCGTGCTAAGACGACCTTGCGCATCATCCATCTTCAGCAGCACCGCAAACGCGCCATTGCTGGAGAGATCGAAAGGCTCCTCGCCACCGCGAAACTCCACTTTGCCGCTGCCTTTAATACCGTTGATCAGCGCCTGGGTTTGTTCATCGGTCAGCGTCCATTCGTCGTTGTCGGCTTTCGCCACGTCGCCCAGCGCACGGTCATCAATCCACAGCGCTAAGTTGTTCACCACTTTAGAATCATCATCGCCGGTATCGGCCAGCACCACGCGACCGTGCGTCACCGCATTGGGGCCACCGGCACGCACCAGCAGCACCGAGCCGCCCGCGCCCTCTTCGGCGCTGTAACCGGCGGCGCGACAGGTCAGCGTGTTATCGCAGGCCAATTCCCAGTCTTTGTGGCTAAAGGAGACGCCGTCTTGATCTGCTAACAGCGGCGCACTCAGGCTGGCAAGTAGCGATATCGCCAGCAGCAATCGGGTAATCATGCCATCTCTCCATAATGGTAAAGGTGGCTAGTGTGATGATTTTTGTGATGCGGGAGAAGTGAATTTTTGAGGTCATGTGGATGGCTAATGAACCGGCAGCTATTCGATCGTTCATCTTTAACCATTCCACCGATGAGCCAATCATTGAATGCCAAGCATTCAAAGCGGTAGTATAAGAATCAGCAGGTAAACATTCAGAGGATTAAAGTTTCATGGACGATCAAAGCAAAATGTTGCCCACCCAGCAAGCTATACGTATTCTGGATTATTGGCACAAAATAGAGTTTTTCGAATCAACTGACATTAAAGATCTTGAAAATAATGCGGATGGCGTAATTCAACTGAGCATGGAGGAATTACAACATAATACATCACTTCCCTGGATTGAACCTCAGCAAATCAGGCGTGCAGGAAGTGATTATTCACCTGAAAAAAAATACCGTTACGAGCTCTTTTTCGGCATCTTTGAACGTGACGAAATATTTCAGCAAGCAAAGCCCTTCATTTATAAACAAAGTGACATAGAGAATGACGCGCTCGGCAATGAAGGTCGTACATGCTCGATAAAATGTAAGCTTGATCATAATGGTGTTATTGATAGCGAGAGTTTTGAGTTTTCAACTGTGACCTGGGCATTAGGTCAGATATCTACAGGTGGATTAGAACGACTGAACTTTGATACCTATGAAATTGATACAAAAAAATTACAGCAACGTTTTAATGAAATTGTCACCACCGCTGACAATATAAAAATAAAACATCAACTACCACCTATTTTAACTACATTTGAAATAATTGAATTTTTAAAATCAATGGCGCAGTGGACTACTTTTTCTCCTCAAACCCCTACGCCTGCACTATTCATTAAATTAAGTGAAACAAAACCCAACAAACTCAACATTTCAGCTTCGCTAGATCCATCTTTACTTTCAAAACTTAGTGACGAGACTGAACTGGCATTATCAAACGATTCTGATTTTCCGCTGACTTCCGCTTCAGATAATTCAAATGAGATCAGTATATTAAATAGCTTCTACATACGTGATATTGAGCGGATAATAGAAGATATCAAGCGGAATAAACTTGATATTGACTCACCATTAGGACGCTATCTAACCGGCAGTCGTAAGAAAAACGTAGATTTACTTCTACCGGCAGGAAGGACGCTATTGATTGAGAAATTACGATTAGCCCAACTTCCTGCTGGACGCTGGCTTTCAGATAGAAAACACAACATGAGTTTAATGCAGCAGTTTGCTATTAATACTCTTGAGCAAGAACTTACTCATCAAGGACTTTATTCAGTTAATGGTCCACCAGGTACGGGTAAAACAACTCTACTTCGTGATATCATTGCAAATAATATCGTTAAGCGCGCTGCCATTCTTGCGAATTATAATCGGGTTGAGGATGTTTTTTCTGGCTCAATCACCATTAGCGTCAATGGCAACACGCGCAAGATCCCCTGTCTTCGCTCTGAACTTTGTGGCTATGAAATGGTGGTAGCTTCAAGCAATAATGCTGCTGTCGAAAATATCTCACGCGAACTACCTCAGCTGAAAAGCCTTGGAGATGAATGGCAACATCATGATTATTTTAAATCAGCTGCGCGAAAACTCGCGGCATTTTCACGATCTCTAAAAAATAGCGAAAAACAGCCAGAAAAAACTTATCTTATCAAACCGCTTGCCCCAGATGATGATTGTTGGGGATTGATTGCTGTAGCTTTGGGAAAGAAAAAGAATCGCGATCGCTTTAAAGAGCGAGTGTTTACACATAATCATACGAAAGCTGTGACTTCATCACCGGCTGATGAATACAGACACCTATTTGAATCACTAAAAAATAAAGACATAGCGAGCTTCGCAGCAGCTAAAAAAGCTTTCATTGACGCGCAACAAAAACATCAATCTATCATTCAGGAACTTCAGCAGCTTGAAGAGCTTAACGATCTATCTAATTATTACCATCAACAGCAGATAAAAATACAAAAACTACGTTTACGAAGGTTTATGCTCAACGCCCGAACTACGCGATGTGCAGAGCATTTACCGCATTGGTTGACCCTAAAATTCAGAAAAATCTTCCGGATTAAAGCCATTATTACTGGATTAAAAAATAGATTAAATTCTACCATTGCCGCGTTACAACTGGCGGAGCAACGTTTAAGTCAAATCCAAGATGAATTGGATGCTAAACAAAAACATTGTTTAGCATTGCGGATTAAGTATCAAGACACCATTTTTGCCGCAGATGAAATCAATATCGAAGCTGAGGACATTCAGCGTACCACTTTCGGCCATGGCGCAATATTAAATGCAGCCCGTAGTCAGCTTTCAGCATGCGCCCTGGATTTACATCAATCATGGCTGAAAGAAGCTTATAAAGAGTGCAACTTACTTAAAGTTATATTCTCCGTCAGCGACGCCATAAATGGTGGTGTACAAGAAACCAAAGCCTGTCTCGCTTTGTGGCAACTTCTTTTTATGATTGTGCCGGTAGTTTCTTCAACATTTGCATCCGTTCATCGTCAGTTTATGCATTTAGGTGCCGGTGATATTGGATGGTTATTTATTGATGAAGCTGGGCAGGCAACACCTCAACAAGCGGCTGGAGCATTATGGCGCGCGAAACGTGCTGTTGTTGTGGGAGACCCCTTACAGATTGAGCCCGTTTTTACAATTCCTCCTGCCTTCGTTGAAGCTCTTGCTCAACGTGCCTTTGCCGATGATTGGCGTGAGTGGTCTCCAACAACTCAGTCAGTACAAAATCTTGCAGATAGAGTGAACCCCTATGGTTCAGCACAAATATCTAATGAGAACTGGCTCGGTAGTCCGCTGCGCGTCCATCGACGCTGTGATGAGCCCATGTTTAGTATCGCCAACAAGATTGCTTACAACAATAAAATGCTTCATGGTCGGGACAAGCGTTGGCCAACTGACAATAATCTTTGGGGAGAGAGCGGCTGGTTAGATGTTTGTGGTGAAGTGAAAGGAAAACATTACGTTCCCGCACAGGGAAAAAAAGTCCTCATGATGATTAATGACTGGTTTGAACATCATGGTGCGCTGCCGGACGTCTATATTATTTCGCCTTTTAAACAGATTAAAAACCAACTTAAATCCTTATTGAGTCAGGAACTAAAAGGCATCAAGGATATCAACCGTTGGATTGATGATAGGGTGGGCACCGTTCATACCTTTCAGGGAAAAGAAGAGAAAAATGTCATTATTGTGCTTGGTTTATCGGCTAATAATTCTGGCGGAGAAAAATGGGCATCTTCAAAACCCAATTTGTTAAACGTTGCAATAACGCGTGCGCAGAAACGAGTTTATATCATCGGTAGTAAGGCCATTTGGGCAGGATGCGATTATTTTAATGTCGCTAATGAAATGCTAAGCAGAATAGAGCCGCCTGAAATGCCGGAAAAACTCGCGGTTTTTCACGTTGATTAAGAAAGGGACAGCGCAGCCACAATCTGCTGTCGCAACCACTGCTGAGCCGGATCGCGGTGCAGGCGTTCATGCCACAACAGCAAAATATCAAAGCCCGGCACCTCCAGCGGCAGATCGATTACCTGAAGGTGCGAAGCGTGGCGCACCAACCGCTCGGGCAGCACTGCCACCAAATCGCTGTTCGCCAGCGTTTCCTGCATAAACAAGAAATGCGGCACCGACAACACTACGCGGCGTGAACGTCCCAGCTTCGCCAGTGCAGTATCGGTGGCGGCGCTGAAGCCGCCGCCATCCGGCGACACCATGACAAATTCAAGCTGGCAGAATTGATCCAGCGTCGGCGGACGTTGCAAGTGCGAGTGATCGCGCCGTCCCGCCAGCACGTAGCGCTCGCTGAACAGTTTGCGTTGATGCAACGTCGGCGGCGCGTTATCGCCGGTATGAAACACCACATCCAGCTCACCTTTTTCCAACTGCTGCGCTATCAGCGGCGGATTGAGCGCCAGGACCGCCATGCGACTCAGCGGTGCAGCGGCACGAATCAGGTTGAGCGCGGGCAACACTAACGCCGACGAGGTGTAATCGGTGGCGGCGATGCTCCAGGTGACTTCGGCATTGGCCGGATTAAAGGTATCGGGCGGCGCGACAGCACGTTCTACCGCCTCAAGCGCCAGACGCAGCGGCTCACGCAACGCTTCAGCGCGCGCCGTTGGCAACATGCCGCGCGGCCCAGGCAACAACAGCGGATCGTCAAAATGTCCACGCAATCGCGCCAACTGAGCGCTGACGGAAGGCTGCGAGAGATGCAGGCGCTGCGCCGCGCGCGTGACGTTGAGTTCGGTTAACAGCACGTTGAGCGTCTGCAGCAGATTCAAATCCAGTGAGTTGATATTCACTCTGTCTATACCTGAGATATCAGCAATTGATTTCTACTATAGCCAGCACCGACTTAATCTGCAGTGGTTTTCATCTCACAGGATTAAGCCCATGAATGTATTGATTGTGTATGCCCATCCGGAACCGCGTTCGCTGAGCGGTTCACTCAAAGACTTTGCCGTGCAGCATTTGCAGCATGCCGGACATCAGGTGCAGGTCTCTGATCTCTATGCGATGCAGTGGAAAGCGCAGCTCGACGCTGATGACACGCGCGCCCCGTTAGTCGGCGACCATTACGATGCGACGGTGGATTCACGCTTCGCCTACGATCATCAGCTGCAGGCTGGCGATATCGCCGCCGAGCAGGAAAAATTGCGCTGGGCCGATACGGTAATTTTCCAGTTTCCGCTGTGGTGGTTTTCGATGCCCGCCATCATGAAAGGCTGGTTTGACCGCGTTTACGCTAACGGTTTTGCCTACGGTGTGGGCGAGCACAATGAACAGCATTGGGGCGATCGCTACGGCGAAGGCAATCTCAGCGGCAAACGCGCGATGCTGGTGGTGACGACAGGTGGATGGGAATCGCATTACAGCCCGCGCGGCATTAACGGCCCGATTAACGATCTGCTGTTCCCGATTCAGCACGGCATGCTGTTTTATCCCGGCTTTAGCGTGCTGCCGCCGCTGGTTTTCTATCGGGTACAAAAGTCGGCATCAGAACGTTTTGCTGGTTGGTGCGATGCGCTGGCCACGAGACTGGATACGTTGGCAGAAACGGCGCCAATTGCCTACCGTCAGCAGAACGGCGGCGACTATGAGATTCCTGAGCTGACGTTGAAAGCGGAGTTTGTAGCGGAAGAGAGCGGCTTTGGCGTGCACGTGAAGCGGTGAAAGGCGGCAGGCTCGGCGCTGAGCCTGCTGTTACTCGTACAGCCAGCGCCCCGCTTTCGCCGATTCAATCAACATTCCCAGCGTGAAATCGGGTACCACCGGCACTTCACGCTTATTGAATGGATTGAGAATCTGCGCCAGCGAGGGCTCATCGGGATAGTAGGTTTCGATGACAAATCCGCCGCGATCGACGCTGAACTCGCCGAAGAACTCATCCATCAGCGCAGCAGCTTCTTCACGTTCGAAGTTGAGATCGCTATCGATATCAATCTGCGGCGTCAGCGTTTTTTGCTTAAACAGGTAAACGCCGTCGTAACGTCGCACCAGCTCGTAGATACGCTGCTCAATTTCAACTGTCATCGCTTCTGCACTCCACTGATTTCACCGGAGCGCCATTCTGCCATGCAATCCCGACAGTTGGATGAAAAAAATCTCTGCGGGAGAATTTTGAGACAAAGCGCGAATTTTCTGGGCGGGACGCCCGGTTTATTGCGTCAATGCGTCCTGTGCTTGTTTCAACTCTTCACGCGCTTCGGCCAGTTTACGCTGCTGCTTCTCAATTTTGTCGCTGCGGCCTTTGGCCTGCGCTTCTTGTAAATACTGCTCACGCTCCTGCACTTTCAACTGCTTCTCGGCCACTTTTTCCTGGCGCGCTTTGAGTAATCCACTGTCCGTGCAATGTTCGCTAGCTTCACCCAACGCTTTCTCCAGACCCGCGATGCGCGCAGGATTGCCATGCTCACACGCCATCGCCAGTTCTTGCTGGATATCCTGTTTTTTGGCGTCACAGCCGGTGGCTGGGTTGGCAGCCTGAACAGAAGTCACAGTCAAAGCAGAGAAAAGAATCGAAAGGGAAATAAGGGTGTTTTTCATGGTGAACTCTAGGTTTAGATTGATGAGCGCTATTATACGAAGAGTTCTTAACAGGATCTTAAGACAGAGGTGATTGCGCAGGACTCGCGAAATATGCCGGATTTCAGACACAAAAAAAGCCGCTCGTAAGCGACTTAATTTTGCATCAATCGATGGTGCCGAAGGCCGGACTCGAACCTATCACTTTGTAACCTGCTGATACCGCACTACCAAGTGGTTGAGAGCGGGAATTGTAGGACTGTTTTGTAGGACGAGCTAGTGGCTTGCAATTCATCTAAAACCAGAACGGCATTATAAAAACCGCAAAAGTGGCATTTATGATGATTTTCACGCCCCGCATTGACTCGAATTGTCTTATCCAGTATACATATTTAACTCTCGCCTTATCGGGGTCCCAATGTTCGGGCGGGTTTTAAAGTTGTATAACTACAACGGGCTTTAGAAGAATTGCGACAGAGAAGCCGAAGGTGGAGATGCTCGAAAGAGTCTCTGGAGCCGAGTCGCGTGCAGTGTGCTGAAAAACCTTACTGACCTATCAGCGCATCTGTGAGAATCCAGAGAAGGTCAGAGAGAACTCTATACGGAAAGACCGTGCGGTAGTCTGGTTACCTCTAACCTGTTCGTCCTGAACGGGTAAGGGGAAATATAACCTCTCTACCGGAAAGCTCTTCTTAACTTCAAAACATTACGTCAAAACACTTCAAACCTCCCTCAATAAAAAAAGCCAGCCATAACCACTTTCATCCTCATAAGTTGTCTTTTCTTGTCTATAAGTTGTCGAATAAACACTAAATATTTTTACTTATAGCTGTAACTAAACTCCCCCCAAAACACTTGTCCGGGGCAACTCACTATCTACTTATTTTTTCTAAAGCCGATCTCCTAGGATTCGGAGCTACTCTCCAAGGGAGTGCCTCCTTCGATCAGCCGTTTTTTGCAAGGAACCTCATAGATGCGCTCCATATGGCGGAAAAGGTTGATTTGTCATATCAACCAATAGGTTGGAAATGTATACTCAAAATGAAACCCAAATGAGACATTTCAAACCAATGAAACCGTTATTAACCATAATCATGCTTACTGCTATATCGATCGCTTCCGGCACTGCAAGCGCAGCAACCAGAGACCAGCAATGCCAGGCCTGGGCACATATCGAGAAGGACATCGCTGAAGGAAGAGACGCTGGACAGACCATGAAGTATTGGATGTCTATAGAGTCCTCACTAGCAGAACAGCCCGGCATTACAGACGCTGATGTGGCTTATGCTAAAAAACTCGTGCTAGTGGCTTTCAAAGACATGAGAACCACTCCACCGGAGACACTCGCTACTCTGGTTTACAGCGTTTGTATGAACTGAACAAAGATGAAGCGATGTCGGGGGCTGTAAACGCCCCTATTGATCGTTCAACTTTCCCCACCGAACCGCAGATACCAATCCCCAATTTCCTTGCGAATTAGGCCTACGCCATTTAGCAGTTTCCATGCCGCGTAAATAATTCAATGCTTCTTCAAACGATTGAAAACGTAGCTGAGAACTTCGCTCTCCTACGCGGAAAGAACCGTCACGCGGACTAGCTAGGCCGGGGTGGAAACAGCTACCATCAGAGGCATAGGGAACAAACATTTCAGGGTTGGGATTATTTGCTTCATCAAACAAAAATAAATCACGCACACTTACCTTAAGTGCTTCTGCAAGAGTTTGAATTGCATCAAGCGAAACATTTGAGCTACCACGTTCAATTCTGCTCATGTAGCTACGCGCAAAACCACAACGATCAGCAAAGGCTTCTTGGCTTTGCCCTGAAGCAACGCGCAGTTTTTTCACTTGTATACCAAACATCATTCTTAGGTCTTTTTTCATGTAGGAAATGTGACTTTTAGACCACTAAATGACCACGCACCAATCGTGAAATTTCCAACCTAAATTAGTAATGCTATCAAATCTGTTAACTAGTCTTTTGCAAGATCATATGATTCTGGTGTTGAGACTAAATTTGAATTGGTAGGGGCATATGGCAGGAATCGCGTATTCAGTCAGAAAAGCAATTGATGATTTTGAGTTAGGGGATCTTGATGGTGCCATGATGCATGCTTGCAACGCTTTCGACGGAACATCAAAAAAGCTCCATCCAGAAATCCGCAAGCACCAACGCAGATTTACCCAAACGCTCAGAGAGCATTATTCAATTTTCGGCCCTATGGCTATGCCAAACATAAATTTAGAAGAAACTTTTTGGCCTGCCAAAGTCTATGAAGGGCAAAAACTGTCAGATAGACCAGATATTGCCGACCTTATCTATGGGATTCATAGATGCACTCATGGTCACGGGGATGAACTGCCTGAAGGTTTTGAACTTATACCTGATGCATCAAACCGTGTTACCACCACATCTCTTGAGGCGAGTGTTGGAACAGTTCGTTTATCTGACCGGACAATCTTTGGCTTACTCGCGATTGCTGTGCTCTCCCCAAAAAACGTCGGGCTGCGAGTTCCCGATGGATATCATCTGTCTTTAGGTGGAGAGAAGCTGTTGATTAACGATTGGTGGGGCAGAACACCAGACTTTATGAAACTGGTCGCAAAACATAACCTAATCAATGTGAAATTAGATTTGGAAGCTTGGTTTGCTCAGTTGCATTAACTCTGGAAGCTAAGGGCTGTTAATTAATGTTGCTATTGTCGCTCTGGAAAGCCCGTAGCGACGTGCAAGAGCGCTGATGCTTGCACCAGCACTCTTTTCTGACAAAATCGCGCTACGTTGCTCCGGCGTGGTTTTTGAAGGGCGTCCCAGTTTTTTGCCTTCAGCTTTTGCTCTAATCAATCCGGCTTGCGTCCTCTCAATCAGTAAATTACGTTCCATTTCTGCAACTGCTGCTAGCATTGATAGCAGCAGCTTACCCGCAGCAGAGGTAAGATCTGTTGTCCCAAGCTGGCTCACAATGACTTTGATGTTACGATTCGCTAGCTCCCTGACAGTTTGAAGAACATCAACAGCATCGCGTCCGAGGCGATCTAGCTTCGCCACAACTAAAGTTTCACCATCTCGAATTTTGTTAAGCATCTCAGCAAAGGCTTTTCTTTGGCCTGCTGAGACCTTTCCACTAACAACATCAGCAAACCAGTAATTAACATCCCACCCAGCCCGGAGCAGCTCCAGCCTCTGGTTCTCAGTATCTTGCTGTTGTGTTGAAACACGCCCATAACCAAACACTGCCATCTCTAGCTCCTCCTGTCAGAAAACGAGGCCAAAAATAGGATGGCCTGCCAGAAAAGCCAAGGCTAATTTTTTGACAGGTAAAATCTCAGAGATATGGGGGTGCCGGAAAACGGTCGTTTGTTGGCAGAGAGCATCATCTTCCGAATAAAGTGATGGTAATCGCTACTGAAATTAGAGTAATTTTTCTTCACAAACGAGTATCAGAAAACGGACATTCACATAGTTACTTGGGGTTACTATAAATGATGCAACGTATTGACTTTATTAAAGACTACGGAATTTTCAGGAACTATACAAAAAGTGATGCAAAGGATTTCGGAAGGCTAAATCTTATATATGGTTGGAATGGTAGTGGAAAATCAACACTAACATCTTTATTTGAACAAATTGAAAACCATCAATTCATCAGATATCCTGAATCAACATTTTCCATTAAAACAATTGACGGTATAGTAATAAATAAAGAAAACATAGCTGCAAACAACATGAACATTAAGGTGTTCAATCAAAGCTTTGTCAATAAAAACATTGACTGGAATAGTTCAGTTAAAAGCATACTATTAATTGCTCAAGAAAAAATTATTGAAAAGAAAAAACTAGAAGATCTAAAGAAATCCTTTGAAACTAAAAACAAAGAACTTATAAAAACTCAAAAAGATAATGAATAACTCACATCTGATATTCAGAAATTTCTAACGGACGCAGCCAGAAGAACTAAGACCAGCCTTCAAGTAATTGACACTAGTGACTCTAGATTTTTGAGTTACAATAGAACAAAATTAGAAGGATTCATCAATTCAAATACAAATGAAATAAACAAAGATGGTGCAATACTTAATATTAATGAAGTTTCGAACTTAACTAAAGCAGCCAACCCTACTCAGAAACCACAGATTAATATAATTGCTCCACATATAGACCAAATATTACTTAAAAGAGCGCAAGACAGGTTGAATGAACTTTTTAAGCAATCTGTTACAAACAAGGTCATTGAACACCTAAAAAACAACCAAACAACCCAAGCTTGGGTTTTGCATGGCTTAGACATAAATAAGGATAGTGAATACTGTGAATTTTGTGGCAGCAAAATCTCTCAAGAAAGAATTGATGAACTTAATGCTCATTTCAATGATGAGTATAAGAAATTTTCAGAAACCCTAGATAGAGCTAAGTCATGGCTTCAAGATCAATTTATTGAAGTAATCAATGTTAATGATATAGATATCTATGATGAATATAAGGAAAACCTTAAAGGCAGCGCCTCTCTTTTAAAACAAGAAGCTGAAAAGATAAACAATGAAATAAAAGAATGGAGTAAGCTTTTAGATGAGAAAATTAAAAACCCATTTAATGTAAGCATGATCGCAATCGAGATAAAAGAAGACTTTTTTAAAGAGTTCAATAAGCGCTCAGAAGAAATTAACACCTCGATAAAATTACACAATAAAAAAACCAGTGATTTTAAAAAAGAAACAACCAAGGTTAAATCTCAGCTTGAATCACATTATGCAGCATCAGAAGTTAAATCCTTTGACTACTTTAGGAAGGTATCTAATCGTGATAATGAAATTAAAAACCTTGATAAACTGTCAGATGAATTAAAAAAGATTCAGGAAGAAATTAGAGTAATTGAAAACTCATTGTCGAATGAGACAATTGCAGCAGACATATTCAACAAGCATCTCCATGGTTTTCTAGGGCGATCTGAACTTAGCCTACAGTTTAATAAATCAAAGAATGGGTATGAAATACTGAGGGATAATAAATTAGGTCATGCGCCTAATCTAAGTGAAGGCGAGAAAACTGCAATTGCTTTGATTTATTTCATAACCAAACTTACTGAAAATGATAACAAAATTTCAGACAGCATACTTGTATTCGATGATCCTGTATCGAGTTTTGACTCTAACCACCTATTTCATTCATATTCCTTCATCAAAACATACTGCCATGAAGCCAAGCAACTCTTTCTTTTAACTCATAACTTTACTTTTTTCAAACTAGCTAGAGACTGGTTTAATACAAATAATAGAAACAGAAGAAATAAAGAAAAACCAGCTAATGCCTTTTTCTACACAATAGAGCCAAGTGCAATAACGCCCCGATCATCCTCACTCTGTAATGCAGATGCAAGCCTTATAGATTATAACTCAGAATATCATTATATATTTGAAACACTCTACAAACATAAAGAACACCCTAGATTAACCCGTGAACAAGCATTCTTTACAGCCAACCTTTCACGTAAATTATTAGAATCATTTCTAAATTTCAAATATCCAAGACACAGATCAGATCTATCACAGCTGATGGATGTAGCTGCAAAAGGGTGTGTGGCATTTGATGGCCATAAGAAAGAAAAAGTTTATAGGTTTATTAACAAATACTCACACAGTGCGGTGATCGAAATAAATGAAGATATTGCCGAGAACTTAATCGGAGAAGGAACGAATGTAATAGGTGATATTTTTTCCTGGATTGAAGAAATTGATAAAATCCACCATGATGAAATGGTGAGCATTTGCCGCCCACAAGTATAGCTTTTAACTTAACACCTCCACTCACCATTTAATGAGTGGAGGAAGAATTATTAAATTTAGATTTTTATCTCTTTATCTCTTTATCAGAATTGCATTATTAATAGCAGACAAACCATCTTCAGAGTTAAACTTACATATATTAGGCAACTCAAAATCTAATTGTTCAATGACAGCGATCATATGCACCGGCTTAAGATCTTTGCTGTATCTCACTTCTGTTTCAGTCTCACCACGGACATGTCCTAAAAGCTGCTTTCGGAACTCACTACTAACACCCTTTTCTTTTAAGTGAGTAGCTACTGTGTGGCGGAATGAATGGAAGGACTTACTCCTATTACGAGCCATTTTTAAACGGCCTGCTAATAGTGACTCATTAAACCAGGCAGATACTGGGCGACCGAAACCTTTAGTTCTATGAGCCTTGAGTTCTGGAAAAAGACGTTCATATCCTGAATCTCTCAATGCCTGAACATAATCAATAAATCCTAGATTTATGATAACTGAATGAAGAGGAATTTTTCTGCGAGCATTAGCATTCTTCAGTTTTTTACCGCTAGCCTCATCACTATCGAGGTTTAGATAAAAGACTCCATCTTCTTCAAGAAGATCTTTAAGATATAACTGAGCAATTTCATTAACTCTTGCTCCTGTGAATAATCCTAGCAAAGGCATCCAATAATGAAATGGTCTATACTGGTGAAAGCGTCCCTTTGAGTTTCGCTCTCCAGTCCCTGAAATGAACCAAGGTAGTGAGAAAATATTGGTAATATCCTCAGAACTAAAAGTTTCGGCCAGTTCTTGAGGCATTAACTCAGCATCTTTTTTGGGGAAAAAGTTATCACAAGGGGACTTAATAAACTTACCATCAGCCACTGCCCATTTAATGGCCCCAAATACCCCATTAACATATTTCCTTACCGACTCATCAGACATCAGCGGATCTTCATTTTCAGCGGCTTTGGCAATCAATTCATTTATGCCATTCAAACCGTATTTTATTTTTGCTTTGTCACGGTTTGCAGGAATAGTGCGTAGCTTACTTTCAAAAGCGCGGAGAAAATCTCGGTCTACTGTGTCTAAAGTTACATCACCCATTAGCTCAATCATGAACGAAAAAAACTTCTTTGTATCATTAACTGCGGCGACAGTTATTTTTCCTTTGCGTCTATGGTTTAGGTATTCTTCACATAACCATGTCACCGTTTTTGAGTAATATTTATGGTGGACATACTCATTGGTGGATGTTGTAACCGCAGCAGAGATGGCAGCAGGAGCAGAATGGGCTTTTAATGCAGCTACTGGATGGCTTGAAGCTAGCCAGTCTGAACGGAGGCTTTCAGCTTGAACATTGTTAATCATCAAGCTGTCAGGAGTGATTACAACCCCCGGTAAATCAAAGAACCAACCTCCCTTAGGATTTTCTCCACCTGCCCGGAACGCGGTCTCTTCATCAGAAATCCCCTCTGTGATTAGGCAACGCAATGTGTGCAGCGGATTAAATGGTTGCAGGTAACCCTTTGCTGAAATCTCTTCTCCGATTTCAAATGCGCTGTTAAGCACGAAACCACCTACCACATGATCTTTTTCAACGTCAGAAGCATTCTCAACATAGAAACCAGTCTGCCCAGATGCCAACCAGAAAACTGGGAAACGTCGGTTTATGACGGCCTGGATAAGCTGAGTGATCGGCAGTTTGATTGCCTGGGAGAAGTTTGTTAGAGAAATCATCCCCTTGCCGGTCAGCAATGGAGCGCAATCTTTTAACGTTTGATAATCCAATTCTTCATACTCACGTAAAGTCTGATGCCAGACAGCAATCAAACGCGTAGCCCGTTGCTTAGCTTCTTGAAGATGGTATGTGCTCGTTGAAGTGTGAATTTCACACTGCCCTGCATATCGACGGAAACGCTGCGGAACACTAATGCGAACGACATAAATGCCACTGGCTCGACGATAGAGGTTGTAACGGTGAGACATCGCCTCGTATACCCTTTTGTAGGAGGGTAGCGCGATATGGGACTTATAGAAAGATAAAGTCTTTTGGAAACAAGTAACTAGATAAGTAATGGTGCCGAAGGCCGGACTCGAACCGGCACGTATCTCTACGGTTGATTTTGAATCAACTGCGTCTACCGATTTCGCCACTTCGGCACTGAAGAGGATGCGGAAAACGTTGGGGATTATACCTTTACGAGCAGAGTGCGCAACTGGAATCGTTGGGGATGTGTGCTAAGCGTTGAAAAAACCAGCATTTCGCAGATAACTGCTTGTTATACAGTCAATCCCACTAACCGAATTTCAAAAACAAAAACCCAGAACGGTCCCAATTTGCCCCAATCCGCCCGCTTAACTGGAACTTTCCGCAGTCAAACCTCTCTTAACCAAAACTGACGCAGTCAGAACATAAAAGACAACGAGGTTGAGATGAAATTACAAGGCATGATTTGGGGATGGGGCATCGCGGCAGCCATGGTTGCGGGAAGCGCATCGGCGGCAAGCTGGCAGGATCAGCTGAGCAGCGCGGCATCGCAGCTGTCGCAGCAAAACAACAGCACCAGCACCACGCAGAACGGCGGCATGTCGCTCTCATCGCTCACCGGCCTGCTGAACGGCGGCGATAAAGCGGTGAGTTCCAACAGCATGACCAACGCCGCGGGCGTGATGTCGTATTGCGTGCAGCACAACGTGGTGGATAACAATGTGTCATCGGTGAAGGATCAGGTGCTGAGCAAGCTCGGTTTAAGCACGCCAACGGCACAAGCGCAGAAAACCGATTATCAGCAGGGTTTGCAAGGCTTGCTGAACACCGGCAACGGTCAGCAGCTGAATTTGCAAAGCCTGAGCAACTCGCCGATGGGTGAGAAGCTGAAAACCAAAGCCTGCGACGTGGTTCTGAAGCAGGGCAAAAAATATATCGGCATGTAAGGACGCGCCAGTATCAAGGCGCGAGCTGTCCCTCGCGCCTTTTCTTTAACCCAATAACGCTCGCGTCTCCTGTACCGTTCTCTGCAACAACTCCTGCGCCTGCTCCACCGATCGAATATTGGTATAGCCCATCACCAGGCCATAGCGTTTCTGCGTCTGCATATACCAGCCGGAAAGTGGCAAGACGCGCAGCTGATGCCGCTGCCAAATCTCCGCCAGCGCCGCGTCCTGCGTACCGCGTGGCAGGAAGGCGACAATGTGCATGCCGCCATCGGTCAGTTCAAAATCAAACACATCCGGGAAACACGCCTGTAAGGCATCCAGCATCATGCGGCGTCGCTGCTGATAAAGAGTGCGCATCTTTTTGATGTGGCGATAGAAATGCCCTTCGCTCAGGAACTGCGCCAGAATCTTTTGCGGCAGCAGCGACATGCCGGTTTCAAGGATTTCCCCCAGCTCACTGAAACGCGCGATGGTCTCTTTTGGCATCACCAGATAACCCACGCGCATCGCCGGCATCATGGTTTTGCTGAAGGTGCCGGTGTAAATCACCCGATCGTGCACATCGAGGCTTTTCAGCGCCGGAATCACTTTGCGCGTGTAGTGAAACTCGCCGTCGTAATCATCTTCAATGATCCAGCTCTCGTTGTGTTGCGCCCACTCCAGCAGTTGATGCTTGCGCGGCAGCGATAAGGTTACCGCCAGCGGGCTGTGATGCGTGGGCGTGACGATGGCGAAACGCGCATCGGCGTGATAGCGCAGCAGATAATCCACATCCATACCTTGCCGATCGACTGGCACGTAATGCAGATTCGGCGCGATGCGCTTCAGCAGTTTTTGCCCGAAGAAGTAGCCGGGATCTTCAAACATCACTTTGTCGCTCGGCTGCGCCAGCACCGCCAGAATCAGTCGCAGGTTGGCGCGATAACCGCTGGTGATAAAGATCTGTTCCGGCTGGCAGTTAAGTCCGCGCGAAATGTTCAGATAGCTGGCGATAGCTTCGCGCAGCGGCTGATAACCCATGATCGGCGGCAAAATCATTTCATCCGCACGCAAGGTTCGCGCCGCTTTGCCGGAAATCAGCAGCCACTTTTTATGCGGAAACTCATCCAGCGCCGGAATGCCAAGCCGCAGCTCGCCTTTTGGTTCACGCAGTGAAACATCACTGGCTGGCGGCGCTGGCAGCACTGCTTCCTCGGCCGCTGCCGCCAGAATCAATTCCGGATTAACGCGCGTGCCCTTCGCGCCCTGGCTGACAAAATAGCCTTCGCCGATCAGGATTTCATAGGCGGCTTCCACCGTCTTTCGCGCCACCCGCAACTCACTCGCCAGCGTGCGGATCGCCGGTACGCGGTCACCCGGCTTCAGTTGCCCTGCGAGAATCTGCTGGCGATATCGCGCGTAAATCTCTTTATATCCCACGCCATGTCCTACCTGTTTTCACGGTTTTTGACCCTTTTCACTCAGACATAGAAGTTTAAGATGCACGCATCAACTACGCAATCCATCGCCATCTCGCTTAAGGAACAATTGAATGAAACTGCTGCACATCAAAGTCAGCCCCGATTTGGCGGGTTCGGCGTCCCGCATCGCTTCGGCCCATTTAGTGGAGAAGCTACGGGCGCAGCATGCCGACCTCGAAGAGACGGTGCTGGATTTGGCACAACATCCGCTGCCACATCTGGATGCCTTCACGATTGGCGCTTTCTTTACTCAGCCGGATCAGCGCGATAAAGCGCAGCGTGCCGCCATCCAGACGTCGGAGCATTTAGTCGATCAGCTGTTTGCCTGCGACACACTGGTGATCTCATCGCCGATGTGGAACCTCGGTTTGCCTTCAGTGCTGAAAGCCTGGTTCGACCATATCACCCGCGCCGGACGCACCTTCGCCTTCACGCCGGATGGCTGCAAAGTCGGATTAGTGAACGGCAAAAAGGTGTATAGCGTCGTCGCCAGCGGCAGCGTGTTTGCCCACGGCCCGTTTGTGCAGGACGACCAGTTCACGCCTTACATTCGCGTGGCGCTCGAATACATCGGCATCACCGATGTGGAATTTATCCGCGTTGATGGCACGCACGATCCCGTCAGCCGCGCCACCGCTTTACCTCATGCCTTGCAATCCATTGAACGTTTATTCTGAACAGAGAGGACAACACCATGACTTCACGCGTTAACCATTTCAAAAACATTCCCGCGCTGGTGAAAACCTTAGGCGACGCCACCGCTGCGCTGGGGAAATCGTCACTCGACACCACCATTAAGCATCTGGTCGATCTGCGCGCCTCGCAGCTCAATCAGTGCGCATTCTGCGTCGATATGCATGTGAAAGAAGCCAAACTGCACGGCGAGCGCGAGTTGCGTCTGCATCACGTGGCGATCTGGCGCGAATCACCGCTGTTCACTGCCAAAGAGAAAGCGGCGCTGGCGCTGACCGAAGCGTTGACGCGTCTGGGCGATCACGGCATCGACGAAGCGCTGTACAACGAGGTGCGCGCGCACTTCTCTGAAGTGGAGACCAGCGAGCTGACGTTCTGCATCGCGGTGATCAACACCTGGAACCGCCTGATGGTGCTGTCGCAGATGACGCCGGGCGCACTGGACAGCGCTTATGGGTTGGATCGTGCTGATTTACGTTAATTTTTACCGCCAGTAGCCGATGCTGCTGGCACCACCATGTTCATCTGCGCTGCCTGAGGCTATAGTGAGATTTTGCACCACACAGGACAGCGCACATGAAAGGCATCAACATTGCGATTTACTTCGATCCCGACCAGATTCACATCTGCGTTCACCAGCAGGATGACAGCTATCTCAGCCAAACCTTTATTTACGACGACAGCGTAATTGAAGAGATTTATCAGTGGCTGGAGCAGTTCACGCCTAATCGCACCCACATTTGCCTGATTGAGCACGATACCGCCGATATCCTCGCCGATGAGTTGGTGGATAACGGTTATCACGTCCATCAGGTCACGCAGCACGACCTTTTGACCTGGTTCGCCAACGAACCGCCCGCCGAACCCGATGGTTCACCGGTGCGCGCGCTGCTGCGTTATCTGGAAAACGAGCAGCCATCCGAATACCAGTCACGCACGCCGCAGATTGAAGCCTTGATGGATCTGCTGGATGAGCTGGACGATCTCGAAGGTGTGGATGAAGTCGAAGATGAAGACAATCTGCCGGATGATGTGCTGCGCCTGATGAAGCAGAAGAAGATCAGCGCGCAAGACGCCGCCCAGCGTTTGCTGCCCGATGTGAATGAGCGCATTCGTGAGCATTTGATCAACTATCCCGAACTGATGACGCCGGAACTGCTGCAGGATTTCTTCCCCGAGTTGATCGAGGCACTGGATACGCCGAAGCATTGATGTTCGGGTAGGGGCGGCGTCTGACACGGTCGCCATAAATGGCGACCCTACGGAGGGCATCGCCGCATTTGTAGGGTCGCCATTTATGGCGACCTGGAATTCTGAGGACATTTCATGCTGGAATTGTTTAAAGCCATCGGGCTGGGATTGGTGGTGATTTTGCCGCTCGCCAATCCGCTGACCACCGTGGCGCTGTTTCTTGGCCTGGCCGGTGAGATGAACTTCCAGGAGCGTAATCGCCAGGCGATGCAGGCCTCGATCTACGTGTTCCTGATCATGATGGTGGCGTGGTACGCCGGCAGCGCGGTGCTGCACACCTTTGGTATCTCGATTCCCGGCCTGCGCATGGCGGGCGGATTGATTGTAGCGTTTATCGGTTTTCGCATGCTGTTTCCGGCGAAACCGGTGGGGCATTCGGTTGAAGCCGAGCATAAGCAGGATGAGCTGGACGCGACCGATAGCAACCGTGAAAGCGTCAACATCGCGTTTGTACCGCTGGCGATGCCGAGCACCGCTGGGCCGGGCACCATCGCGATGATCATCAGTTCCGCGTCGACGGTTAAATCGGGTGTGGATTTCCCGGCGTGGGTGGTTGCCGTTGCGCCGGTGCTGATATTTCTGGCCGTGTCGGTGATTCTGTGGATTTCACTGCGCAGTTCGGGCGCCATCATGAAGCTGGTAGGTAAAGGCGGGATCGAGGCGATTTCGCGTCTGATGGGCTTTTTGCTGGTGTGTATGGGCGTGCAGTTCGTGATTAACGGCGTGTTAGAAGTGATTCACAATTATCATTGATATCAAGACATTAAAAAAAGGTCGCCATGAATGGCGACCCTACGGTTTTATTTCAACGTTTTACGCACTTCGGCTACCTGATCTTTCGTCACCGCTGGCGCATTGTTGCTCCAGCCCTGACGAATAAAGGTTGCCAGTTTAGCCACTTGATCATCATCCAGACGCTTAGCAAAACCTGGCATCGCCAGCGTTGATGGCGCCTTCTCGGTCGATGGCTGCTGCGCACCGGCCAGAATGGTGTGGATCAAACCACTTGGATCTTTGGCATTGACGATCGTCGCCTGATCCAGCTCCGGGAAGATCCCCGGCGCGCCTTTACCAGTGACAAAGTGGCAAGCGCCGCAGTTGTCGATATACAGACGCTCACCTTCCGACAAACCTTTCGCGGCAGTCAGTTTCGCTTCCGTCGCCTGCTGTTTCTTCACGTCATACGCCTGCAGCGCCGGGTTGCCGCCAATGAACTTCAGATAGGAGGCAATCGCTTTCAGGTCAGCATCGGTCATGTGCGAGCTCGAGTGCTCAATCACCGACTTCATCTCACCGCCCACCGCCGCTTTATCGTTACGACCGGTTTGCAGGTAATCAACGATCTCCTGCTCGCTCCAGCGCGGCAAACCACGCAGTGACGGCACATCCCAGTTATTCAGGCTGCCACCAGCAAGAAACTGATCATCGCCGCTATCCAGCGCTTTCTCGTTCATACCGAGGCCGCGTGGCGTATGGCAGCTGCCGCAGTGACCCAGGCTTTCCACGATGTACGCACCGCGATTGACCTCTTCTGACGCGCCACCAATCGGCTGGAATGGCTTGTCAGAGGTGAACGCCCAGTTCCAGAAGCGCATGCCCCAGCGCTGGCTGAACGGGAAGCTGAGATCGGTTTCCGGCGGCTGCTCGCTGCTCGGCTTCACGCCTTTCATGAAGTAGACATACAGCGCGTGCATATCGGCGTCGGAGATTTTGGCGTAATCCGGATACGGCATCGCCGGATAGAGGCGCGACCCGTTCGGCAACACGCCTTTGCGCACCGCGTCCGAGAACTGCTGCTCGCTGTAGTTGCCGATGCCGTGCTCTTTGTCTGGCGTGATGTTGGTGGAGTAAATGGTGCCGAGATTCGACTCAATCGCCAAACCACCAGCGTAATCCCCTTTACCAGAAACCGTATGGCACGCCATACAGTCGCCGAGACGCGACAGGTATTCACCCTGCTTGATCAATTGAGCTTCATCTTCCGCGTGTGCCTGCACTGCAAAGCTGCCCAGCAGCACGGCGTTGGCGATTAACAATGATTTTAATTTCATGCGCTTATGCCTGTACCAGTGGACCGGGATTTTTCAGATAATGTTCTTTAATCGCTTGTGCCGCCATCAAGGTGATCGCGCCGATGGTATCGGTCGGGTTCGCCTGGAAGTTTTGTGGGAAGGCGTTGCCGCCCGGCACAAACACGTTATGAACATCCCAGCTCTGCAGGTACTTGTTCAGTGCAGAGGTTTTCGGGTTATCGCCCATCACCGCGCCGCCCACGTTGTGGGTCGAAACATATTTGGTGAGGTCAAAATCCGCGCCCATCGGCAGGAAGCTCATGCTCATGCTGTCTGGGTTCAGCTCTTTGGCGATGTTGCCGACGATGCCTTTCAGATGCTGTTGCAGCTTCAGTTCGTTCTCTTTCCAGTTGAACGTCATACGCAGCAACGGCTGACCGCGATGGTCGGTGTAGTTTGGATCCAGATCCAGATAGATATCGCGGTACGACTGGCAGGTGGTGGTGATGCTGATCTTCATGGAATGGTTGTACCACTCCTCCAGACCTTCCTTGTAACCCATGCCCCAGCTCGGTGTGCCTTTCGGCAACGCAGCGGCCATTGGCGTACCGGTGGCCTGTGAACTGTGGATCTTGGCGCCGCCCAGGAAGCCGAGGCCCGGACCATCGAAGTTGCCTGGTGAAATGTCGTTGAACATCTGGCCGGTGGCGCCTGCGGTGGCGTAAGAGTTGAAGTTTTTGTCTTTGAAGAACAGGGTTGCGCCGCCGTTCGACAGGAACGCGTAGTTACGCCCTACCACACCTTCTTCGGTGATTGGGTTATACGGCTTGCCGATACCGGACAGCAGCATCAGGCGCACGTTGTAGAGCTGGAAGCTGGAGAGCACCACGATCTTCGCCGGCTGGAATACTTCGTTGCCGTCCACATCGTAATAAATCACGCCCTTGGCAGTTTTCTGGTCGTCGTGCAGTACCACTTTCACCACTTCCGCATGCACTTCGTAAGAGAAGTTTGGCATGCGCTTCAACGCATCCATCACCGCAGTTTGTGGTGAGGCTTTTGAGTAGTTGAGGCACGGATATTTCGAGCAGTAGCCGCAGTAGTTACACGGCGCGATCTGGTTGCCGTACGGGTTTTTCCACGCGCGCGATACGCAGGCAGAAGGGTTCGGGAACGGATGATAGCCGAGCTTGGTGGCCGCCTCTTTGAACATCACGTTGTTCAGCGTGTCTTCCAGCGCAGGCAACGGATAAGGTTCAGAGCGTGGGCCTTCGAACGGATCGCCGCCCGGCAGAATCTGACCGCGCAGGTTGCCGGTATTACCCGATTGACCGCAGATCAGCTCAAACTTGTAGTAATACGGCTCGATCTCTTCCCAGGTGAACGGGAAATCCATCACGCGCATATCTTCCTGCAGGATGCCTGGCTTGTAGGCCTCATCGACGTAGGTTTTCAGCTTGATATCGGTTGGGGTGGGACGAATCAGCACCGCCGTCCAGTGCATGCCCGCGCCGCCCACGCCGGTACCCGGCGCAAACGCGCCCCATTTACGGGTGGGCAACGCCGTCTGGCTGCTGTTGTAACGCACGGTAACCGCCACTTCTTTCGGGGTGGCAAACACTTTGTTACGCACGTTGTAGGCGTATTCATCGGCCGGTTTCGGGTAAGCGAAATCCGGGTAATCACGCTCGCCGCCGCGCTCTAATGCGCGCACTTCGAGTCCCGCCATCGCCAGTTCGATACTCATCAACGAGCCGGCCCAGCCGAGGCCGCAAACGACGACGTCGACTTCTTTCTTTGTAATCTGTGCCATGTTAATCCTGTCTCACATACCAAAAACGGGGGTGTGCTTACGCGCTTTCACCCAAGAGGCTGACCGGTCCCAGCGGGTACGGCACGTTGTGCTGCTTCACCCATTCGGTAAAGCTGGCGCGTGCGCCCGGGAAGCCGATGGCAATCCAGGCTTTCATGCCTTTGTTGCCGCCGTACATCGGGTCAGCGAGGTAGCCGTGTTTGGTATCTGCAAGCAGTTGGCCGAAGAACTGCGAGGCTTTCAGGTTCTCTTCGCCCAGCGCGGCGAAGTCGATACCGTCGTTTTTGTTCACTTTGGTGAGGACTGCATCTTTCTCTTCCAGTGACAGCTCATGGAACGGTTTCTGGAAGTTGCTTTGCGTCCATTGATTCACCAGCTTGATACCGGTTTGGTACATCTGCTGTGGCGTGAACGGAATTTGATAACCCATGGTGGCAGGCGCATGCACGTTGAAAGGACCTTGCATGTAGATCTCTGCCCCGAACTCCGGGCTGTGCAACTGCTGATCGATAAAGATCGGTACGTTGGTTTCCAGTGCACCTGGCGCTTTACCTTTGCCGCCGGCAGGAATCAGACGATCGGCTGCGGCCAGAATAAATTGCCACTCATCGGCACTGAAAAAGATCGGTTTATAGTCGGCGAGCTCAGGTGCTGCCATTTCCGCAGCTTGCGCCGCAGTCAATCCCTTAAATACCAGGTCACTTAATGGCAAAGCCAGAAGCGACCCAAGTAAAAACTTACGTCTGGTGGTCGGTTTATTTAGAAGCATGGCGCGACGACTCTCACTTGCTAAGAAAGATAATTATTTTTGTTAATAGCTTTATAAATCGGTAAATAACCTGGCAATCTTAGGGATATAGGCATTTCTGAATGTAAAAATTCAATTAAGGATGTGTTTTGATGAAATTCAATCATCATGTTGAATTTAGGTTAAGGCTTGGTAAAAGGCTTTCGAGGCGAAAAACACGGTTTTAACCGTACATTTGATGGGATATTGGCACTAATCAGTGGGCATTTGACCAGGTATTATCGCGCAAAGAAATAATCGCAGAAATGAATCAATGAAAAAAAATCATACTTCCATACCAGAGAATTATTCTCATTTATAACATCTTATTTACTTTATTGACCAGCAGATGAACGATCTATTTCGTGGAAATGACAAGTCGCGCACAAAATAAACGTAATAATACCTCAAGGTAATCAATTGTTATTTTCCGGCACAGCTCAGAACAAACCGGCATTTTGCCAACGCGACGGCAGAGATAGAGTGAATTTATCTATCACTCAGGACAATAATAATGCGCTCACTGATTTTGCTCGTCGCTTTATGGGGCAGCAGCTTTACACTGCACGCCGCCACACCGAAAGATACCCTTGTCGTCGCCGTCCCGCTCGACGGCATTATTAGCTTCGATCCCGCTGAAAGCTTCGAAACCGTCAGTAACAGCGTGCAGCGCAACATCTACCAAACGTTAGTGGAGGCGGATCGTAATGATCCACAAAAACTTGCACCGCTGCTGGCCACCCGTTGGCAACAAGGCAGCACGCCGCACAGCTTAGTGTTCAACATCCAACCCGATGCACACTTCTCCAGCGGCAATCCGGTGACAGCGCAGGATGTGATCTTCTCACTGACGCGTGCGGTGCAACTGAACAAAGCGCCCTCTTTCATCCTCGCCGAATTTGGCTGGACCAGGGAAAACATCGCCAGCCAGTTCAAAGTGCTGAATGACCATCAGCTTGAGATTCAGTGGCCGGCGCAGATTGGTCAAAACCTGGCGCTACGTCTGCTGACCGCGCCGGTTGCCTCGGTGGTGGATAGCAAAACCGTGCAGCAACACGTCGCCAATAACGATCTCGGCAACGGCTGGCTGCATACCCATTCCGCCGGCAGCGGCGCCTTTACCATTCAGCAATATGTGCCGCAGCAGGCGCTGGTGCTGAGCGCTAACCAACAAGCTAATCCGCAGCCGAAGCTGAAACGCATTTTGCTGAAAGGCGTGGCGGATGCCGGTGCGCGTCGTTTGCTGATTCAGCAAGGCGATGTCGATGTGGCGTACCAGCTTGGCCCGGACCAGATTGATGCGCTGAAGAGCGACAAAAACCTGCGCATTGAAGCCTTCCCATCCAGCCTGGTTTACTACCTCGGTTTCAATACCAAAGACAAAGCGCAACCGGCATTAAGCAATCCGGCGCTGTGGCAAGCCGCGCGCTGGCTGGTGGATTACCATTCCATCTCGAAGGATTTGCTGAAAGGTCAGTACCGCATTCATCAGAGCTTCCTGCCACAAGGTTTTGACGGCGCGCTGGACGATCAGCCGTTCCACTACGATGTGGCGAAAGCCAAAGAGATTTTAGCCAAAGGCGGCATCAAGCCGGGGACCAAGTTTGCGCTGACGGTGATCAATCAGCCGCCTTACATTGACGTGGCGCAGGCGCTGCAGGCCAGCTTCGCTAAAGCAGATGTGCAGATTGAGCTGCAGCCGGTGGCGGAATCCGAGCTGTGGAGCAAAATGCGCGGTCGCGATTTCCAGTCGATCTTTATCTACTGGGGCGCGGACTATGTCGATCCAAACACCAACGCCAGCGCTTTTGCGTATAACGTGCCGGGCGGTTCCAAAACCCTGGCGTGGCGCGTCGGCTGGGATATTCCGGATCTGAGTGCGAAAACCCGTGCTGCAGCCGGTGAAAGCGATGCCGTTAAGCGCCGTGCGCTCTATACCGATTTGCAGAAAACCGTGCAGCAGAACTCACCGTTCGTGGTGACGCTGCAGGGCGCTCAACAAGTGGCGGTACGTAATAATGTGAATCATGTGCAGCAAGGGATTGGCGTGAGTTTGCTGTTTTTTGATACGGTGCAGAAGTAATCTCATTTCAGCGTTATTGTTCGGTGCGCATAAATGCGCACCCTACAAAACCGTAGGGTCGCCATTCATGGCGACCGTTATGAACCTCGACTGACAAACATTACGCGATACACCGCGCCGCTTGCTATCCTTTCAGGCATAACCTATTGCCTGAGAGCGAAAAAATCATGACCACTCCGTTACTGATTGCCCAAACGCCTGACGTTCAACTGCATCTTCTCTCCAACATGGCCAACCGCCACGGTTTGATCACCGGCGCTACCGGCACCGGCAAAACCGTCACGCTGCAAAAGCTGGCGGAATCCTTCTCCGATATCGGCGTGCCGGTGTTTATGGCCGATGTGAAAGGCGATCTCACCGGCATTTCCGCTGCGGGTGAAGGTTCGGAGAAGCTGCTGGCGCGTCTGGCGAAAATTGGCGTTACCGACTGGCAGGCGCAGAAAAGTCCGGTGATGGTGTGGGATATTTTTGGTCAGCAAGGCCATCCGGTACGCGCCACGGTCTCCGATCTCGGCCCGCTGCTGCTGGCGCGTCTGCTCAACCTCAACGAGGTGCAATCGGGCGTACTGCAAATCATCTTCCGCATCGCCGACGATCAGGGCTTGTTGCTGCTGGATTTCAAAGATCTGCGCGCCATGACGCAGTACATCGGCGACAACGCCAAAGCCTTCCAGACGCAATATGGCAACATCAACAGCGCATCCGTTGGGGCGATTCAGCGCGGATTACTGGCGCTGGAGCAGCAAGGTGCTGAACACTTCTTTGGCGAGCCGATGCTGGATATCCGCGACTGGATGCGCTGCGACAGCAACGGCAAAGGCTTTATCAACATCCTCTCGGCGGAAAAGCTCTATCAAATGCCGAAACTTTACGCCACCAGCCTGCTGTGGCTGCTGGCCGAGCTGTATGAGCACTTGCCCGAAGCTGGCGATCTCGATAAGCCGAAAATGGTGTTCTTCTTCGACGAAGCGCATCTGTTGTTTACCGATGCGCCGCCGGTGCTGCTGGAGAAAGTTGAGCAGGTGATTCGCCTAATCCGTTCGAAAGGCGTTGGCGTCTATTTCGTGACGCAAAATCCCGCCGATATTCCCGACAATGTGCTGGGCCAGCTCGGCAATCGCGTGCAGCACGCGCTGCGCGCCTTTACGCCGAAAGATCAAAAAGCGGTAAAAAGCGCCGCTGAAACTATGCGCGCCAATCCGGCGTTTGATACCGTCGAGGCGATTCAGGCGCTCGGCACCGGCGAAGCGCTGATCTCCTTCCTCGATGAAAAAGGCAGCCCATCGATGGTGCAGCGGGCGATGGTGATTGCGCCCGGCTCGCGCATGGGGCCGGTAAGCCAGGATGAACGTAACGGCCTGATAAACAACTCGCCGCTGTACGGTAAATACGACACGGAAGTGGATCGCGAATCGGCGTTCGAAATGCTGCAAAAAGGCGTGCAGGCCACCACCCAGCAAGCCAATGCGCCAGAAGCCAAAGGCAACAATGTTGCCGTTGATGACGGCATTCTCGGCGGCCTGAAGGACATCTTGTTCGGCAGCACCGGCCCGCGCGGCGGCAAGCGTGACGGCGTGGTGCAGAGCGTGGCGAAAAGTGCCGCGCGTCAGGTCACCAATCAGATCATTCGCGGTGTGTTAGGCAGTTTATTAGGCGGACGACGTCGTTAAAAAAGGAATTATGGATAAATATCAACAACTCAAACGCAGCAAGCGTCTGGCGCTGTCGCTGCTGCTGATTGCGGCAGCGACTTTTGTGGTAACGCTGTTTTTGACCCCCAATTTTTGGGTACTCGGGCTGAAGGCGATTGCGGAAGCGGCGATGGTCGGCGCATTAGCCGACTGGTTCGCCGTGGTGGCGCTGTTCCGGCGCGTGCCGGTGCCGTTTATCTCGCGTCACACGGCGATTATTCCGCGCAACAAAGATCGCATTGGCGAGAATTTGGGTCGCTTCGTGCAGGAGAAATTCCTTGATACCGATTCGCTGCTGGCGCTGATTCGCCGCCACGATCCGTCGCAGATGCTGGCGCAGTGGCTCAACACGCCGGGCAACGCCGATCGCATTGGCCGCCATCTGTTGCAGGTGATGCGCGGTTTTCTCGATCTCACCGATGATCAACGCATTCAGCGTTTTCTGCGCCGTGCGGTGCATCGCGCGCTGGATAAAGTCGATCTCACCCAATCCAGCGCGCTGCTGCTGGATAGCCTGACGAAAAATAATCGTCATCAGGAGCTGCTGGATGCGGCGGTACAACAGCTGCTGCGCCTGCTGCACAAGCCCGGTACGCGCGAGTTTATCGCCGCGCAGATTGTGCGCTGGCTGAAGCGCGAGCATCCGATTAAAGCCAAAATGTTGCCGACCGAATGGCTTGGCGAGCACAGCGCCGATTTGGTGGCGAATGCGGTGGATTCGATACTCGATCAGGTGGCGCTCGATCAGGGACATGAGTTACGTCTCGGCTTTGACCGCGCGGTGCAGCGCCTGATTGAGCGACTGAAAAGCGATCCCGAGATGGCGGAACGCGCCGAAACCATCAAGAGCTGGCTGAAGGAAGATGAGTCGTTCAATCGCTATATTGGCGAGCTTTGGCAGGATTTACGTGGCTGGCTGAAAGACGACCTGAACAGCGAGGATTCGCGGGTGCAGGAGCGCGTCAGACTGGCTGCGCTGTGGCTGGGCGAAACTCTGGCGGCCGATGAAGCGCTGCGCGCTTCTATGAATCAGCATCTCGAAGACGCTGCACGTAGCGTGGCGCCGGAGTTTGCTGCCTTCCTGACGCGCCACATTAGCGATACGGTGAAAAGCTGGGATGCGCGCGATATGTCACAGCAAATTGAGCTGAATATTGGTCGCGACCTGCAGTTTATCCGCATTAACGGCACGCTGGTTGGCGGGACAATTGGGCTGATTTTGTATTTGTTGTCGCAGGTGCCGGGGTTGATCGAGCAGTTGCATTAAAAAGGTCGCCATAAATGGCGACCCTACAAGGCTTATCGGCGTTTCATCAGCAGGAACAAGCTGATGGCGAAGAACGCGCCGCTTGGCAGAATTGCACCCAGAATCGGCGGCAAACCGTAGACCAGACTCAGCGGACCAAAGATCTGGTCCAGCACGTAGAACAGGAAGCCAAAGCTAATCCCCGTCACCACGCGCACGCCCATTGATACGCTACGCAGCGGGCCAAAGATAAACGACAGCGCCATCAGCATCATCACCGCCACTGACAGCGGCTGGAAGATTTTGCTCCACATATTCAGCTGGTAGCGTCCTGAAACCTGGCCGCTCTGCTTGAGATATTTGCTGTAGTTATACAGGCCGGTGATCGACAGCGCGTCCGGATCCAGCGCCACCACGCCGAGCTTATCGGGCGTCAGGTTGGTTTTCCATTCGCCGCTCAGCGTTTGCGAGCCGGTAATCTGTTTCGCATCTTGCAGATCCGATTCATCGACCTGCGACAGCGCCCACAGCTTTTTATCCGCATTCCAGGTAGCACTCGCCGCATAGCGAACACTCAGCAAACGGCGTTGATCGCTGAACTTGTAGATGCTGACGCCATCAATTTCGTTATCACCTTTGATGCGCTCGATGTAGATGAAGTCGTTGCCGTCCTTCGCCCACAGACCGTTTTGCGTCGAGACCAGCGAGCCACCGTAAAGCTGCTGTGCGCGGTAGTTACGCGCCATCTGTTCGCCCTGCGGCGCAACAAACTCGCCCACCGCCATGGTTAACAGCACCAGCGGAATCGCCGTTTTCATCACCGCCAGCGCCACCTGCATGCGGGTAAAGCCCGATGCCTGCATCACCACCAGTTCGCTACGCTGCGCCAGCGTGCCCAAACCCAGCAATGCGCCCAGCAGCGCCGCCATCGGGAAGAAGATTTCGATATCTTTCGGCACGCTGAGCAGCGTGTAGTAACCGGCGTCCAGCGCGGTATATGCGCCCTGCCCGGTTTTACGCAGCTGATCAACGAACTTTATAATGCCCGACAGCGACACCAGCATGAACAGCGTCAGCATGATGGTGTTGAAGATGGTTTTGCCGATATAGCGGTCAAGAACCTTAAACATCAGACCGATCCTCCACGGCTAAAGCGCGCACGGATGCGACGCATCGGCACGGTATCCCACAGGTTCAGCAGCACCGCCAGCGCCAGATAGGAGAAGTTCACCACCCACATCCAGATGGCCGGATCGAAGCGGCCTTTCGCGGCGTTGGAACGCAGCGAACTCTGCAGCAAGAAGAAGATCAGGTACAGCAGCATGGCAGGCAGCATCGACAGCACGCGGCCCTGACGCGGGTTCACCACGCTGAGCGGCACCACCATCAACGCCATAATCAGCACCGCAAACACCAGCGTTAAGCGCCAGTGCAGCTCAGCCTGGAACTGCGGGGTTTTGTTCTGGAACAGCGTGCTGATATCCGCCTGATCGGCATCGTTCGGATCGAGCGTGGCTTCTTTGTAGCCCACCAGCGCCTGATAATTCACAAAGTCGGTGATGCGGAAGTCACGCAGCATCGCCGTGCCTTCAAAACGCGTGCCTTTATCCAGCGTTACCACTTGCGAGCCATCTTTGTGCTGCTCCATGTGACCGCTGTCAGCCAGTACCACCGATGGACGCGCATTGCCTTTCGGACGCAGCTGCGCCAGGAACACGTTACCGAAATGGTTGCCCTTCACATTTTCAACAAACAGTACCGCATTACCGTCGCTGGAGGTCTGGAACTGTCCAGCCGCCAGCGCCGCCGCGCCTGGGTTCGCTTTGGCGTTTTGCGTCACTTCCTGCTGATAACGTGAGGACCATGGCCCTAACCAAATGACGTTGACCGCCGCCACAATCGATGTGAACAGCATCAGGATCATCGCGGCTTTGATCAGCACACTTTTCCCCAGGCCGCAGGCATGCATCACCGTGATTTCACTTTCGGTGTACAGCCGCCCAAGGGTCATTAAAATCGCCAGAAACAGGCTTAGGGGCAGGATAAGTTGTGCCATTTCAGGCACGCCAAGTCCTAACAATGTCAGAACTAAGTTTGTTGGAATTTCGCCATCCACCGCAGCTCCCAAAATCCGCACTAACTTCTGGCAAAAGAAGATAAGTAGCAGGATGAAGAGGATAGCCAGCTGGCTTTTGAGCGTTTCCCGAACCAGATATCTAATGATGATCACGCTTAGTACGCCTGTGATAACTTGTCTTTTTGCAGGAAAATCGCTAGTTTCAACGCTTATCAGCCATTTTTCTTCATCAATGGCCGTCATCGTAGCTAAAATAGTATGACGAACGCGTTAGCGTGGTGAAAAAACAACATACTTGTCACCACAACTCATTATGACTACCGGCGTTGAATTGTCATGGCGTCGTAACGAATTAATGAGTTACGAGCGCGCTACATTCTAACGACAGCTTAGGCCGTTGTCTTTAAGATTCAGGAGAGTGCATGGAGTTCAGTGTAAAAAGCGGTAGCCCGGAAAAACAGCGTAGCGCCTGCATTGTTGTTGGCGTTTTCGAACCGCGCCGTTTGTCACCCATTGCTGAGCAGCTGGATAAAATCAGCGATGGCTACATCAGCGCCCTGCTGCGCCGCGGTGAACTGGAAGGAAAAGTGGGCCAAACGCTGCTGCTGCACCATGTGCCGAATATCCTCTCCGAACGCATCCTGCTGATCGGCTGCGGTAAAGAGCGCGAGCTGGATGAGCGCCAGTACAAGCAGGTGATTCAGAAAACAATCAATACGTTGAATGACACCGGCTCGATGGAAGCGGTGTGCTTCCTGACTGAACTGCACGTCAAAGGTCGCAATACCTACTGGAAAGTGCGTCAGGCGGTCGAAACCTCTAAAGAAGCGCTCTACAACTTTGATCAGCTGAAAAGCAACAAAGTCGAGCCGCGCCGTCCGCTGCGTAAGCTGGTGTTCAACGTGCCGACCCGCCGTGAACTCACCAGCGGCGAACGTGCTATTCAGCACGGTTTGGCTGTGGCTGCCGGTGTGAAAGCCGCAAAAGACCTCAGCAATATGCCGCCAAATATTTGTAACGCCGCGTATCTGGCGTCGCAGGCGCGTCAGCTGGCGGATGCGTACAGCAAAAATGTAACAACCCGCGTCATCGGCGAACAGCAGATGAAAGAATTGGGTATGAACGCCTATCTGGCGGTCGGTGCCGGTTCCCACAATGAATCGCTGATGTCGGTGATTGAGTACAAAGGCAATAACGATCCGGAAGCACGTCCAATCGTATTGGTCGGCAAAGGGTTAACCTTCGATTCCGGCGGTATCTCGATCAAACCAGCCGAAGCGATGGATGAGATGAAGTACGACATGTGCGGTGCGGCGTCGGTGTACGGCGTGATGCGCATGGTGGCGGAACTGAATCTGCCGCTGAACGTGGTGGGCGTGCTGGTGGGCTGTGAAAACATGCCTGATGGCAAATCAATGCGTCCGGGTGACGTGTTAACCACCATGTCAGGCCAAACCGTTGAAGTGCTGAATACCGATGCTGAAGGCCGTCTGGTGCTGTGCGATGCGCTGACCTACGTTGAACGCTTCGAGCCAGAAGTGGTGATTGACGTCGCTACGTTGACTGGCGCCTGCGTGATTGCGTTGGGTCATCATGTCAGCGGTTTGATGTCGAACCACAATCCGCTGGCGCACGAGCTTATTAGCGCGTCTGAGCAGTCCGGCGACCGCGCCTGGCGTCTGCCGATGGCGGATGAGTATCAGGAGCAGTTGGAATCCAATTTTGCTGATATGGCGAACATTGGCGGCCGTCCTGGCGGTGCGATTACTGCGGCCTGTTTCCTCGCGCGCTTTGCGCGTAAGTTTAACTGGGCCCACCTCGATATCGCCGGTACCGCATGGCGTTCCGGTAAAGCCAAAGGCGCAACCGGTCGTCCGGTACCGCTGCTGTCGCAGTTCCTGCTGAATCGCGCAGGATTGAACGGCGACGATTAAGTTGTCGCAATGCGGTCATTGAAACGGTGCGCATGAATGCGCACCTTACTCCGTAGGGTCGCCATTTATGGCGACCTTATTGTTGGACGCACGAAACCCGATGACGCACAATGCGCCCCACTGTCATTTATGGAAATGAGTCCGCCATGAAAAACGCCACTTTCTATGTGATGGAGTCTGAGAGCGCCAGCGACGGCCTAACCGCCATTGAAGCATTGGTGTGCTCTCTTGCCGAAACACGCTGGCGTGACGGCAAACGCATCCTGATTGCCTGCGAAAACGAAGAACAAGCCAATCGGCTGGATGAAGCGCTCTGGCAGCTCCCGGCCAACGCCTTTGTGCCGCATAACCTCGCTGGAGAAGGCCCGCGCTACGGCGCACCGGTTGAGCTGGCCTGGCCACAGCGTCGTGGCAGTTCACCGCGCGATCTGCTGATCAGCCTTCTGCCGCAGTTCGCAGATTTTGCTACTGGTTTCCATGAAGTGATAGACTTCGTTCCTTATGAAGAATCCCTAAAACAACTGGCGCGCGATCGCTACAAAGCCTATCGCAGCGTTGGTTTCCAATTGAATACGGCGACGCCACCCTCGCCGCAAACGACAGTGTAGAAATGGAAAAGACATATAACCCGCAAGATATCGAGCAGCCGCTCTACGAGCACTGGGAACAGCAGGGCTACTTTAAACCGAATGGCGATACCAGCCAGGAAAGCTTTTGCATCATGATCCCGCCGCCGAACGTCACCGGCAGCTTGCATATGGGTCACGCTTTCCAGCAGACCATCATGGATACCATGATTCGCTACCAGCGCATGCAGGGTAAAAATACCTTGTGGCAGGCCGGTACCGATCACGCCGGTATCGCCACGCAGATGGTGGTAGAACGCAAAATCGCCGCTGAAGAGGGCAAAACGCGCCAGGATTATGGCCGCGATGCGTTCATCGACAAAATCTGGCAGTGGAAAGCGGAATCCGGCGGCACCATTACGCGCCAGATGCGTCGTCTCGGCAACTCGGTTGACTGGGAGCGCGAGCGCTTCACCATGGATGACGGTCTGTCCAACGCGGTGCGCGAAGTGTTTGTCCGCCTGTACAAAGAGAACCTGATTTATCGTGGCAAGCGCCTGGTGAACTGGGATCCAAAACTGCGTACCGCCATCTCCGATCTGGAAGTGGAAAACCGCGAGAGCAAAGGCTCGATGTGGCACATCCGCTATCCGCTGGCTGACGGCGTGAAAACCGCTGAAGGCAAAGATTACCTGGTGGTGGCGACCACGCGTCCGGAAACCCTGCTGGGCGATACCGGCGTCGCAGTTAACCCGGAAGATCCACGCTACAAAGATCTGATCGGCAAAGAGCTGATCCTGCCGCTGGTGAACCGTCGCATTCCGATCGTTGGCGATGAACACGCTGACATGGAAAAAGGCACCGGCTGCGTGAAGATCACGCCTGCGCATGACTTCAACGATTACGAAGTGGGTCGTCGTCATAAGCTGCCTATGATCAACATTCTGACCTTTGATGGCGATATCCGCGAGCGCGCGGAAGTGTTCGACACCAATGGTGAAGTCAGCGACGAGTGCGCCGACGATATCCCGGCACAGTTCCAGAAGATGGAGCGTTTCGCCGCGCGTAAAGCGATTGTTGCTGCCGTTGATGAGATCGGCCTGCTGGAAGAGATCAAACCGCACGACCTGACCGTGCCTTACGGCGATCGCGGCGGCGTGGTGATCGAGCCAATGCTGACCGACCAATGGTATGTGCGCACCGCACCGCTGGCAAAAGTCGCGGTGGAAGCGGTAGAAAACGGCGACATCCAGTTCGTGCCGAAGCAGTACGAAAACATGTACTTCTCATGGATGCGCGACATTCAGGATTGGTGTATTTCACGTCAGTTGTGGTGGGGACATCGCATCCCAGCATGGTACGACAACGACGGCAACGTCTATGTTGGCCGCACCGAAGACGAAGTGCGCCAGGAAAACAATCTGGCCGCCGACGTGGCGCTGCGCCAGGACGACGACGTGCTGGATACCTGGTTCTCGTCCGGTCTGTGGACCTTCTCGACACTGGGCTGGCCAGAGAACACCGAAGCGCTGCGTACCTTCCATCCAACCAGCGTGTTGGTGAGCGGCTTCGACATCATCTTCTTCTGGATTGCGCGCATGATCATGCTGACCATGCACTTCATCAAAGATGAAAACGGCAAACCGCAGGTGCCGTTTAAAACCGTCTACATGACAGGTTTGATCCGTGATGAAGAAGGCCAGAAGATGTCCAAGTCGAAAGGCAACGTCATCGATCCACTGGATATGATTGACGGTATTTCGCTGGAAGATCTGCTGGAGAAGCGTACCGGCAACATGATGCAGCCGCAGCTGGCTGAGAAGATCCGCAAACGTACCGAGAAGCAATTCCCGGACGGCATCGTGCCTTCAGGTACCGATGCGCTGCGCTTTACCCTCGCCGCGCTGGCGTCTACCGGTCGTGATATCAACTGGGATATGAAGCGCCTCGAAGGTTACCGCAACTTCTGTAACAAGCTGTGGAACGCCAGCCGCTTCGTGCTGATGAATACCGAAGAGCAGGATTGCGGCCAAAACGGCGGCGAAATGAAGCTGTCGCTGGCGGATCGCTGGATCCTGAGCGAATTCAACCGCAGCGTGAAAGCCTATCGTGAAGCGCTGGATAGCTATCGCTTTGATATCGCGGCCAACATTCTGTACGACTTCACCTGGAACCAGTTCTGTGACTGGTATCTGGAGCTGACCAAGCCGGTGATGACCAGCGGTAGCGAAGCGGAACTGCGCGGTACGCGTAATACGCTGGTCACCGTGCTGGAAGCGCTGCTGCGTCTGGCGCATCCAATCATTCCTTACATCACCGAAACCATCTGGCAGCGTGTGAAAGGTCTGAAAAACATCGACCACGATACCATCATGCTGCAGCCGTTCCCGCAGTATGAAGCGGCGAAAGAGGATGCCGAGGCGCAGGCCGATATCGAGTGGATGAAGCAGGCGATCGTTGCGGTGCGTAATATCCGTGCTGAGATGAACATCGCACCAAGCAAGCCGCTCGACGTGCTGCTGCGTGACTGCTCTGCCGCCGCTCAGCGTCGCGTTGAAGAGAACCGCACCTTCCTGTCGCGTCTGGCGCGTCTGGAAAGCCTGACCATTCTGCCTGCGGGCGAGAAAGGCCCGGTTTCGGTCACCAAGATTGTTGAAGGCGCTGAGTTGCTGATCCCAATGGCGGATCTGGTCAACAAAGAAGCCGAGCTGGAGCGTCTGGCGAAAGAGCTGGTTAAACTTGATGTCGAAATCGAGAAGATCCAGACCAAGCTGGCGAACGAAGGCTTCGTCTCACGTGCGCCGGAAGCGGTTGTCGCGAAAGAGCGTGAGCGCGTGGCTGAGCTTGAGCAATCAAAAGCAAAACTGTTTGAACAGCAGGGCGTGATTGCGGCATTGTAAGCGCTTCAGTCCAACTGCTTAATCGAAGCCGGGCACTGCCCGGCTTTTTTTTACCGGAAGATAATGATGACCACCGACGCCTCCATCAATTTAAAGGTGCGCCCCATTACCGCTGCCGATAACTCGCTGATCGCGCAGGTGATCCGTGATGTGTCAGCTGAATTTGGCCTGACCGCGGACAAAGGCTACACCGTGTCCGATCCCCATCTCGATCGCCTGTTCGAACTCTACAGCGAAGCCAATAGCGCCTACTGGATTGTGGAACATGATGGTGTGGTGGTGGGCGGCGGCGGCGTTGCTCCGCTGGCCTGCAGCGCGCCGGATATCTGCGAGCTGCAGAAGATGTATTTCCTGCCGCAGGTGCGCGGCTTAGGCCTGGCGCGCGATCTGGCGCTGCGCGCCATGGAATTTGCCCGTCAACGGGGTTTTCAGCGTTGCTATCTGGAAACCACCGGCAGTTTGACGCGTGCGATTAAGTTGTACGAGTCGTTGGGGTTTGAGCTGATTGATAACGCGATGGGCTGTACCGGGCATGTGGATTGCGAAGTGCGGATGTTGAAGGTGTTGTGATGATAGAGGTCGCCATGAATGGCGACCCTACGGTTTAGTTGCCGGTTTTTTGTAGGGTGCGCATTCATGCGCACCAAATTGCCGGCACACCACTATGAAAGCGTAACTCGCTATCCGGTTCGCTAATTAAGCGCGCTTCTGTTTCACCAAACACCTGCACGCGCGGCGCAATGTCCTTCGGCGAAATCTGCTGTGCCAGCTTCAGGTAATCCTGATAATGACGCGCTTCCGAGCGCAGCAGCGAGATATAGAACTTCTCCAACTGCTCATCCAGATACGGCGCCAGGCTGGCGAAACGCTCGCAGGAACGCGCTTCGATGTACGCCCCGCAAATCAGCTTATCCACCAGCGCTTCCGGCTCATAAGTGCGAATTTCGCGAATCAAACCTTTGGCATAGCGGCTGGCGGTGATTTTGCGATACGGCAAACCGCGCGACTGCATGATCTCCCACACCTGATAGAAGTGATGCAATTCCTCTTTCACCAGCAGCACCATCATCTCCACCAGATCGTCGGCCCAAGGCAGTTCGTTGCGCACGATAATGCTTTTGGTCAGATTCTTGTGGGCATTGATGAAATTACTGTCCTGCTCGTCACGGTAGATAAAATCTTCATACGGCTTGAGCCACGCCAGAATGGCATCACCACTCGGCTTATCCGCCACGTATTTACGGATGATAAACACCGCAGTTTGCGCGGCTTTCAATTCGCAAACCATGTGATCGGTGAGCAGCAACGTCAGATTTTCCGGCTTGCGCGCTTCATCAATCCACGCTTGTGGCGTGCGGCAATGCAGGAATTGATAGATCGGTTCTAATAGCGGAGCGTAATTCATGGGCAGTCTTTGTCTTACGGGGAGAGGTTTCAGGGCGGCGAGCGCCGCCCATTAATGCTTAGTGACGCACACCGTTGTCTTCTTCGTCGTCGATGAACTCGCCATCGTCGTCTTCATCTTCGGCATCAGGATCTTCAAAGTAGGTGCCCCAACCGTCGTAATCGACGTTGTAGCTGCCCGCCAGATTCACCAACTGCTCAACCTGCGCATCAATCAACTCAGGCTTCAACGCGCCTTCGCTCAGGATATCCACACACATCACGGTGGTGCCGTCTTCCAGCTCCAGCTCTTCTGGCTCGCTGACTTCGTAGCCCAGTTTGAAGGCATCAACCGCGACCTTCTCCAGCGAGTCAAAGTTGTTGCAGGAGAGATGATGTTCGATAGTGTAAAGCGCATCTGGATCGCTGCCGTCTTCCAGCAACTCTTCAATGATCAGTCGCGTCTCTTCGCGCTGTTCTTCCAGCAATGCTTCATATGCCATGGGTGTGTCCTCAAATATTCGGCTGAATACAATTATTTTCCCACACTGCCTCGCGCGCCACTACACAAAACAACAAGTTTCTTAACGCTGGGGTTGAAAATGCATATTCATACGGTTAGATTGAATTTTAATTCATTTTAATGTGGGCACCCGGAGCGCTGTATGAGTCAGCTACATCAAAGACATTTCCTGAGATTGCTGGATTTCACCCCAGCCGAAATCGATTCTCTGCTGAGTCTGGCAGGTGAATTAAAACACGCAAAGAAAAATGCCAGCGAAACGCAGTACCTGAAAGGCAAAAACATCGCGCTCATCTTCGAAAAAGACTCGACTCGTACCCGATGCTCTTTCGAAGTTGCCGCTTACGATCAGGGCGCTAACGTTACCTATCTCGGCCCAAGTGGCAGCCAAATCGGCCATAAAGAGTCAATGAAAGACACCGCGCGCGTGCTGGGACGCATGTATGACGGTATTCAATATCGCGGCTACGGCCAGGAACTGGTGGAAACCTTAGCGGAATTCGCTGGCGTGCCGGTGTGGAACGGCCTAACCACCGAATTCCACCCCACGCAACTGCTGGCCGATCTGCTGACGATGCAGGAACATTTGCCGGGTAAAGCGCTGAATGAAATGACGCTGGTTTACGTTGGCGATGCGCGTAACAACATGGGTAACAGCATGCTGGAAGCCGCTGCGCTGGTCTGCCTGGATCTGCGTTTGGTGGCACCAAAAGGCTGCTGGCCGGAAGCGGAGCTGGTGGATCAATGCCGCGTGGCCGCGCAGCAAACCGGTGGCAAAATCACCCTGACCGAAGATATCGCCGAAGGCGTGCAAGGTGCCGACTTCATCTACACTGATGTGTGGGTGTCGATGGGCGAAGCCAAATCGGTGTGGGAAGATCGCATCGCTCTGCTGCGTCCTTATCAGGTGAACAGCGCGATGCTGGCACTGACCGGCAATCCGCAGGTGAAGTTCCTGCACTGCTTGCCTGCCTTTCATGACGACAAAACCACGCTGGGCCGGCAAATGGCCGAGCAGTACGGTTTGCAGGATGGCATGGAAGTGAGTAATGAGGTGTTTGAATCTGCGCACAGCATCGTGTTCGATCAGGCTGAAAACCGCATGCACACCATTAAAGCGGTGATGGTGGCGACGCTCGGCAAGCTATGATTGGTCGCGCCGCAAACGTTTACCTCGTGCGCGATATTTGCTTGATGCAAATCAGTGAATGCGTATAATGCGGCCCAATTTGCCGGAGGAAACATGCAACAGCGCAGCGCACAATTTGACGCTCAACGACGCCTGACAGCGGGCGGCGCATCTGTTTCTTTCCGTCATCAATCGATCGTAAAAAAAGCCCCTTAAGCAGGGGCTTTTTTTTGTCCGCAATCCGGCAGCGCAGAGGAGAACGCTATGGCCAACCCGCTATATCGCAAGCACATTATTTCCATCAACGATCTCAACCGCGACGAGCTGGAGCTGGTGCTGCATACCGCCGCCCAGTTGAAAGCCAATCCCCAGCCGGAGCTGCTGAAACACAACGTGATCGCCAGCTGCTTCTTTGAAGCTTCAACGCGCACGCGCTTGTCGTTTGAAACCGCGATGCATCGTCTCGGCGCGTCGGTGGTGGGCTTCGCCGACGGCAGCAACACCTCGCTCGGCAAGAAAGGAGAAACCCTCGCCGATACCATTTCGGTGATTGGTACTTACGTCGATGCCATCGTGATGCGTCATCCGCAGGAAGGCGCGGCGCGTCTGGCGACGGAATTCTCCGGCGGCATTCCGATTCTCAACGCGGGTGACGGTGCCAACCAGCATCCGACGCAAACGCTGCTCGATCTCTTTACCATTCGCGAAACGCAAAATCGCCTCGATAACCTTAATGTGGCGATGGTCGGTGACCTGAAATATGGCCGCACCGTGCATTCACTGACGCAGGCGCTGGCGAAGTTTGATGGCAACCGCTTCTTCTTTATCGCGCCGGATGCGCTGGCGATGCCGTCGTACATCACCGATATGCTGGATGAGCAGAACATTGCCTGGTCGCGCCACGACACCATCGAAGAAGTGATGCCAGAACTCGACATTCTGTATATGACGCGCGTGCAGAAAGAGCGCCTCGATCCGTCGGAATACGCCAACGTTAAAGCACAGTTCATCCTGCGCGCCGCCGATTTAGCCGGTGCGCGCGACAACATGAAAGTGCTGCATCCGCTGCCGCGTATCGACGAGATCACCACCGACGTGGATAGCACGCCGCACGCCTGGTATTTCCAGCAGGCTGGAAATGGCATCTTCGCTCGCCAGGCACTGCTGGCGCTGGTACTGAATCGCGAACTGGCACTGTAAGGAGCAAAGCGATGACACACGATAATAAATTGCAGGTTGAAGCCATCAAACGCGGCACGGTGATCGACCATATCCCGGCGCAGGTCGGCTTTAAGTTACTGTCGCTTTTTCGTCTGACCGAAACCGATCAGCGCATCACCATTGGCCTCAACTTGCCGTCGGGCGAGATGGGCCGCAAAGATCTGATCAAGATCGAAAACACCTTCCTGACCGACGATCAGATCAATCAGCTGGCGGTGTATGCGCCGCTTGCCACGGTGAACCGCATTGACGAATACGAAGTGGTGGCGAAGATCGCCCCAACTTTGCCGGATCGTATTGACCGCGTGCTGACTTGCCCGAACAGCAACTGCATCAGCCGCAACGAGCCGGTGTTCACCAGCTTTGCGGTGAAAAAGCGCGAAGATGATGTACATCTGAAGTGCAAATATTGCGAGAAAGAGTTCGCGCGCCACGTGGTGCTCGGTCACTGGTAATCGCCTGCGTCGTCCCTATAATGGGACGATTCATTTCGCGGCGGACATCGGTCGGCCGCGCACTTTCAAGGAGAAACAATGTCTCGCGAAATCAGTACTTCAAACGCACCCGCAGCGATTGGCCCCTACGTGCAGGGCGTGGATCTCGGCAGTATGATCATCACTTCAGGCCAGATCCCGGTTGATCCTGCCACCGGCGCCGTTGCCGACGATGTTTCTGCGCAGGCACGTCAGTCACTGGAAAATGTGAAAGCGATTGTCGAAGCAGCATGCCTGAAAGTGAGCGATATCGTGAAAACCACCGTGTTTGTGAAGGATCTGAATGACTTCGCCACGGTGAACGCAACTTACGAAGCGTTCTTCACCGAGCACAACGCCAGCTTCCCAGCGCGTTCTTGCGTAGAAGTGGCGCGTCTGCCGAAAGATGTGAAGATTGAGATTGAGGCGATTGCGGTTCGTCGTTGATTGATCGCGGTGCGCATAAATGCGCACCCTACGCTTTTCGTAGGGTCGCCATTAATGGCGACCTCTGTTATTTAAACGATCGCAGTAACTTCTCCAGCGGCCGCACTAGCGCCAGCACCGTTTCATCCTGCACCTGCGCTGCCGCGTCCAGTTGCGTATGCATCTGCGCCACTTCGCCTGCGCCATACGCCTGATTACGCTCCAGCGCGTTGACCAAATCCAGCCCCATCCGGCTCAGTTCTGTCACTTGCTGCACCTGCTGCTGTAGCGGCTTGAGCTGATAGCTACCCAGAATCAGCGGCATCACCGCATCACTGTTGTTCTGCCAGCGCTGCAGCTGCTGACGGATGGCATGCGCCGCCGCGTGATCGGCGCGATTGGCGATCAAGCGATCAACCTGCTTATCCAGCAAACGCACCGCGTTGCTCTCGGCAGGCAACACATCCGCCAAACGATTGAGCGGTTCAAAATAGTCGTAATGTCCCACCTGGAATTTCAGATGCTGGCGCGTGTAGTACTGCGCCGGTTCCAGCACTTCGGCCAATATGCGCAGCGGCGTGATGTCGCTGCTGTTTGCCAGACGCATCATCTGCACTTCAGCCTGCTGATGCTGCTGCAAACCGACAGAAATAGTGCCCCAGCGATCCACCGCGCTCAGGCGTTGATACATGTTATCGCTGTCGGTGACATCCTTTGCCGACCATAACCGCTCAGCCACCACAAAAGCGCGCGGCCACAGGCGCGTATCAATCACCCGGCTATTAACGTTCTCCGCCCACAGCGCCGCTTCGCCGCCAATCAGGTTGTTTTGCATCTGCTCCGGCGTCGGTACAGATGGCGCAATGCCGGTTGGCACTTGCGCCAGTTTGCTACCTTCCGTGGGATAACGTACGTTGCCCACCAGCATATAACCGGTCAGCTTGTCTTGCGTCAGCGTCACCATTGGCTGGAACGGCCCCATCCACGTATCGACGCTGAAGGTCAGCTGCGTAGGCGACAGCCAGCGGATATCGCTGACCATACGACGCGCTTTGCCACTGAAATCGATAAAGCCGCGCCAGCCGTTTTTCCCCTCAATCAGCGTAAAGCTGCCTTTCAGCGCGCTGCCTTTCAGACGCGGCATGGTGAATTGCCAGCTCTGCGTCTGCTCACCGGCTTGCACCTGATCCGCGCCGTTAAGCCCTTGCGGCCAGGGTTCATTGCGATAGTGATAGGCGGCGGTTTGCGGCTGATCGAGATAGAAACCGGTGGAGAGAATGCCGCGGAAGTCGTTTTTCGCCACGGTGCCCAACGCATCCTGTCCTTGCCACGATTGAATCAGAATGCTTTTTGGCAGATCAGGATGGTAAACCTCATCCCAACCGATCATGCGGCGCTGATGTGCTTCGAGGATTTTCTCAACGCGCTGGTTAAACCAGGCTTGCAGCGCATGCGTATCCTTTAGACCGTGATCGCGCATAAATTGCTGAATACGCGTGGAATCATTCCACTGGCTTGGATCGACCTCATCGCCACCGATGTGAATGTAGGGATCGGGGAAGATCGCCGTTACTTCGCCCATTAAGGTGTCGATAAAGCGGAACACCGCGTCGTTGCTGGGATCGAGCAGCGGCTTAAACACGCCCCAGCCGCGTTCCATCTGATACGGGCCCGGCGCGCTCATTAATTCCGGCATCGCCACCGCGATCGCCGAGGCATGACCAGGCAGATCGATTTCCGGTACCACGCGCACGCCGCGCTGCGTGGCATAGTGCACCACATCGCGCATCTGCTGCTGCGTGTAGTACAAGCCGTCGCTGGCTTTTTCCTGCAGCTGCGGATAGTGGCTGGAGGCAAAACGCCAACCTTGATCGTCGGTTAAGTGCCAGTGAAACACGTTCATACGCGCAGCGGCGATGCCGTCGATTTGCCGCTTCACGGTTTCAATCGGCAGGAAGTGGCGCGCCGAATCGATCAGCACGCCGCGCCACGGAAAGCGCGGTTTATCGTCAATGGTGACGTAGGGGATTTCGGTGCCTTTTTCGGTGTTCTCGATCAGCTGCAGCACGGTTTCCATGCCGCGCATCGCACCAAAGCGCGTATTGGCTTTCAGTAACACGCCGTCGCTGTTAACCAGCAGATGATAACTTTCGTCGCTGTCCGGCTGGGGAATCGGATCAACCGCCTGCGCGATTTGCACCTGAATGTTGGGATGATCGCTGGATGCGCTGGCTGGCAGCAGCGGCCAGCCGGTTTGCCGCGCAATGCGCGCACGCCAGCGCGATTCAGCACCTTCCAGATGATCGCCCGAGATATGCAACGTGAGCTGCGGTGTTAACGCATACGCCCCGCCGCCGCTCGGCTGCACCACGCTTTGTGGCCACGGCATCAGCGGTAAATCTCCGGCGGGCGCGGCGAAGGCGGAAAAAGTCATGGATAAACAACAGGCAAGCAAGGTTCTCTGCAATGGCATCTGGGCATCCTTGTAAATGAAACAGCGGACCAAAATGGGCAAAAGGCCCATTAAACCTGTTTCGCTTTGCAAAGCAAGTGGCGACAAACCGAAATCAAGGCGGGTTAAAACTTTTGTAGTTTAGCCAGAGTAACCATTGCGTAATGCCGCTCAGTTAAACATTAATTTGCATATGCATGCAGGTGCGCATGAATGCGCACCCTACGAAAATCGCGCCAATCCATTGTAGGGTCGCCATTTATGGTGACCGAAAGACGCTTACTGACGAGCATTAGAGTAACCATTGCGCGGCTTTCAATCTTGGTTGTGGCTTCCTTGCTGTAGGTCAAACCGCCTGCGATTAATTACTGCGTAAACACCATATATAGCGATTACACTCCTTAAAATTATCTACATATAGTTTCATGGAGAAGAAATGGCGACGGTGGTGATTAAGCGTGACGGCTGCAGAGTGCCGTTTGATGCGCAGCGGATCGAGGCGGCAGTAAGCGCGGCCGCGCGTGCGGCACAAATCGATGATACGGCCTGGTGCGCGCAAGTGGCGGCGCAGGTTAGCCAGCAGCTGGCTGAACAGGCCGAAGTGGATATCCGCGACATTCAGTGCGCGGTGGAAGAGACGCTGATGAGCGGACGCTGGCCGCAGCTGGCACGCGCCTATATCGAATATCGCCATGACCGCGATCTAGCGCGTGAGCAGCGCGGTAAACTGCATCACGCCATTCGCGGTTTGGTGGAGCAAACCAACGCGGCGCTGCTCAATGAAAACGCCAATAAAGACAGCAAAGTGATCCCAACCCAGCGCGACCTGCTGGCCGGTATCGTCGCTAAACATTACGCTCAGCAGCAAATGTTGCCACGCGATGTGGTGCTGGCGCATGAGCGCGGCGACATCCACTACCACGATCTCGACTATTCCCCGTTCTTCCCGATGTTTAACTGCATGCTGATCGATCTGCACGGCATGCTGACTAACGGTTTCAAGATGGGTAATGCCGAGATCGAGCCGCCCAAATCGATCGCTACCGCCACGGCGGTGACCGCACAGATCATCGCGCAAGTTGCCAGCCATATTTACGGCGGCACCACCATCAACCGCATTGATGAAGTGCTGGCGCCGTTCGTCACGCTCAGCCTGGAAAAACACCGCGCGGTGGCGCTAGAGTGGCAGATTCCCGATGCCGAAGCCTATGCGCGCGTGCGCACCGAAAAAGAGTGCTACGACGCGTTTCAGTCGCTGGAGTATGAAGTGAACACGCTGCACACCGCCAATGGCCAGACGCCGTTTGTCACCTTTGGCTTTGGCCTCGGCACCGACTGGGCGGCGCGGCTGATCCAGCAATCCATTCTGCGTAACCGCATTGCCGGGCTGGGTAAAAATCATAAAACGGCGGTGTTCCCGAAACTGGTGTTTGCTATCCGCGAAGGGGTGAATCGTCGGCCTGGCGAAATTAACTACGATATCAAACAGCTAGCGCTGGAGTGCGCCAGCAAACGCATGTATCCGGATATCCTTAACTACGAAAAAGTGGTGGAAGTGACCGGTTCGTTTAAAACGCCGATGGGCTGCCGCAGCTTCCTTGGCGTCTACGAGGAGAACGGCGAGCAGATTCATGAAGGCCGCAACAATATTGGCGTCATCAGCCTCAATCTGCCGCGTATCGCGCTGCAAGCCAAAGGCGACGAAGTGCAGTTCTGGCGCTTGCTGGATGAACGTCTGGCGCTGGCGAAGCGTGCCTTAATGACGCGTATCGCCCGGCTGGAAAAAACCAAAGCGCGCGTGGCGCCGATTCTGTATATGGAAGGTGCCTGCGGCGTGCGCTTGAAAGCGGATGACGAAGTGGGCGCCATTTTCCGCAACGGCCGCGCCTCGATTTCCCTTGGCTACATCGGCCTGCATGAGACGCTGAATGCGCTGAGCGGCAACGAAGTACATCCGTATGACGCCGAATACCTGCGGGCAAAAGGCGTGGCGATTGTTACCCATCTGCGTAACGCGGTGGATGCCTGGAAAGAGGAAACCGGCTACGGCTTCAGCTTGTACAGCACGCCGAGCGAGAATCTGTGCGACCGCTTCTGTCGTCTCGATGCCGCGGAATTTGGCGTGGTGGCAGGCGTGACCGACAAAGGGTATTACACCAACAGCTTCCATCTCGACGTGGAGAAAAAGGTCAATCCCTACGACAAGATCGACTTTGAAGCGCCCTATCCCGCCATCGCTAACGGCGGATTCATCTGTTACGGCGAATACCCCAACATCCAGCACAACCTCAAAGCGCTCGAAGACGTTTGGGATTACAGCTATCACCGCGTGCCCTATTACGGCACCAATACGCCGATCGATGAGTGCTACGAATGCGGCTTTAGCGGCGAGTTCAGCTGCACCAGCAAAGGGTTCACCTGCCCATGCTGCGGTAATCACGATCCGGCGCGCGTGTCGGTGACGCGCCGCGTGTGTGGCTATCTCGGCAGCCCGGATGCGCGTCCGTTTAACGCCGGTAAACAAGAAGAGGTACAGCGGCGCGTTAAACATCTGGAGACAGGAAAGCTGGGATGATGCGCATCCACGGCTATTATCCGGTTGATATCGTTAACGGGCCCGGCACGCGCTGCACACTGTTTGTCGCGGGCTGCGAACATCAATGTCGCGGCTGCTATAACCAAAGCACGTGGCAGCTGGATTCCGGCGTACCTTTTACGCTGGAGATGGAAGAGAAGCTGATCGCCGATCTTAACGATCGGCGCATTCCGCGTCAGGGCTTGTCGCTGAGCGGCGGCGATCCGCTGCATCCGCATAACGTGCCGCATGTGCGCCGCCTTGTGAAACGCGTGCGACGTGAATGTCCGGATAAGGATATCTGGCTGTGGACCGGCTACGAGATGGCGGAACTCAGTGCGGCGCAGCGCGAAGTGGTGGATGAGATTGATGTGCTGATTGACGGACGTTTTATCGAAGCGGAAAAAGATGCGCGGCTGCTGTGGCGCGGCAGCCGCAATCAGAAGATTTGGTGGTTACGCCAGCCACAAGGCGAGCACGCCGAGCAGCATGCCGCTGCCTGCCACGCCGATCAGCGCGATCCACAGCGCCCGTGCGGGAAAGGCGCGATGCAGCATCAATAACGACGGCACACTCACGGCGGGCAGCGTGACTAACAACGCCAGCGCGGGCGCAACGCCCATGCCCGCCAGCATCATGGTCTGCACAATCGGGATTTCCGCAGCGGTGGGAATCACAAACAGGCAGCCAGCAATTGCCATCAACATCACCCAAAACAGCGTATTGCCCACCGCGCCATCCGCGTGCGGGAACAGCCAAACGCGCGCGGCACCGAGCAACAATACCGCGACGATGTACAGCGGAATGGTGTTGCAGAACAGTCGCCACATCACTCGCAGCCAGCGCGTCAGAAACGGCTGCTCATCGCGAGCCGGTATAACGGGCGCGGCAACGGCCTGATCCGGCACGCTGCGCTGCACCAGCCACGCGATGCCCAATACCATCATCAAACCCGCCACCAGCCGAATCGCCGCAAAATTCCAGCCAAGTACAAAGCCCATAAAAATCAGCGTGGCGGGATTGAGTAGCGGATTCGCCAGCCAAAACGCCATTGCCGCGCCGCTGGAAACCTGCGACTGACGCAAGCCAGCTGTCACCGGCGCTGCACAGCAGCTGCACATCATGCCTGGCAAACCTAATCCAGTGCCCATCAGCGTCGAGCCAAAGCGCGAGCTGCCCATCAGACGCAGCAGCCAGGCGCGTGGAATCAGCACCTGCACCAGCGATCCGAGGATCACGCCGAGCACCGCCGCTTTCCACACGGCGAGGAAATAGACCATGGCGTAATCAAGCGCTGCGCGCCACGGTGAGTCCGCCGCATTGGCCAAAATCGATTTACCAATCGAGTGCGTTTCGGCGGCAGTAAAGGCTTTGCCGTAATAAGGCTGCCATTTGACATACCACAGACCGATTACCACAACGGCGAGGAACAGCAGCGGTTTCCACCAGGCAAAGCGTGTCACTGGGGCGTGAGAAGAGAGTTGGGTCATCACAGAATTCCGTATTCAACTGAATAACGATGCCGCGTTGGGATACGCGGCGGATAGGCCTTAGTGTTATTCAGGTCATTTCATTCCGCCATGTGGAAATCGCTCAAACTTGATCCGGGGCGGAAATTTACCTCTTGCACCTACATGTCGCTGCGTTGCCAGACAATTTTTTTGCCAAAGCCCAGCGCATTGTCGGTCATCTTCACTTCATCGAGCATGATTTCCCACAGCGGCGCCGTGACTTTCTTCGCCACCGGAAAACGCTTCTGATAGGCGTGACGCGCCATCGTTTCCCTTTCTCCGCTTAGAAGCTGAATCACGCCGCGATACTGCACGCCTTTGATCAACAACACGCTTTTCGGCTGGCCATTCACGGTGCCTGCCACGCGAGGATTTGCCTGGATTAATGCGCCATGGCGCGTGTCAGGCTCGGTCATCAGCCAGAACGCCATGTTCGCTGCATCAAACACATAGAAGCAGTTGGCGCACCACAGATCGTCGCCGTGGCTGGCAGATAACGACAGCACATGCTGTTTTTTTAAGTAGCGAATCAGATGAGCATGGTCGGACAAAATCGGACTCCGTGCGGCGAATAGCGATGCGGCCTGAAGCGCGCTACACTGCCTGCCAGCTAATTTTCGAGATGAGTATGATGGAACAAGGCTGGCAACTTTATCTGCTACAAACCGCCGCAGGCATGCTGTATACCGGCATCACCACCGATGTTAACCGTCGCCTGCAACAGCATCAGCAGGGACGCGGCGCGCGTTCGCTGCGCGGCAAAGGGCCCTTAACGCTGGTGTTTCATTGCGATGCCGGCGATCGCGCTGCGGCGTCACGCCTTGAATATCAGGTGAAGCAGCTTAGCCGCGCGCAAAAGCTGCTGCTGGTTGCGCAGCAGCCGCCCTGCTTAATAGCCTGGTTTAGTCGAAACGATTAAACGGTTCGGCGAATTCGATCAGCCCTTCTGCACCGACAAACGCATCGCCTGCCAGTTTGTACACCTGGAAGGCCGCTTCGCTGCCTAACCAACGACAGTGCAAACCATGTCGTGCCGCCGGTTCAAAGCCGAGTGGATTGTAAAACTCAGGATCGCCCAACACCACCACGGCGCTGTAGCTGAACTCATTAAGTGAATCCAATCCTTCATACACCAGCTGTTTAGCAAGGCCCTGTTTGCGCACCGATTCATCCACGGCGAGCGGCGCCAACGCTACCCAGTTGCGGTCTTCTCCTTGCAGGGTCACCGGACTGAAAGCGGCATAACCCAGCACCTGACCTTCATCATCCGTGGCAACGACACCAAGAGTCAGCAAGCCATCTTCGCGCAGTTGCTGTATCAGTTCCGCTTCGGCAGCGGTAGCAAAACTGCGCTTTAACAGGCTATCGATGCCTGCTGCATCAACGCCAATTTCAGTACGAATCAACATGAGATCCCCGCGCGCGCCTCAGCGGCCTTCGCGTCCTGTTTCATTCCTGCCTCAATAAAAGCAGCGAGCTGCTGCAATCCCGTGCGTAATGGCGTGGGCATGGCATCCAGTTCAATGGCATCCATTAGGTTTTTCACCTCAAGTCCCAGCTCCGTGTCACCTTCAATCACCAGACGGCGTTGAAAGAACAACATATCGGGATCCGCTTTGCGTGCTGCCACCAGCAACAGATCGTTGGCTTCACCGCGAAACCAGACATCAGCCTCGGTGTCGCGCGAAACGGTCAGGCGCCCTGCTTGCAGGGTGGTGATCCAGCGCAGATTCACATCGGCAACTTCGATCCCCAGATAACGCCCTTCCAGAAAGTCTAACTCACCTTCAGACAAAGCATGACGAAATTGCCAGTTTAGGAGTTGTTGCAGAATAGCTTTTTTTAGCGGGAAAGGGGTAATGGAAACGGGTAAAGCAAGGAATTCTGGGCCTTTTTCCACAATCAGACCGCGTAAGCGCGCAAACATCATCGACATTCCCTTCAGAAAATTTCATCTATTTTGCCACATCTGACCGGCGTCGCCTCCACTGAGATCAAGGAAATCGCCGCCTGGCTGGACGAAAAAGCCTCACTCCCGATCATCAATGCCGCTTTCACTGCCTTAAATCAACATTGCTGTCCGGTCAGTTATTTACACTCTTCGGCTTCAGAATCCGGGGAGGAAAATGTATGGAACTGCTGTGTCCGGCGGGGAATTTGCCTGCGCTGAAATCGGCGGTGGAGCATGGTGCTGACGCGGTGTATGTCGGCCTGAAAGACGATACCAATGCCCGCCACTTTGCTGGCCTCAATTTTACCGATAAGAAACTGGCTGAAGCCGCGCGCTATCTGCATCAGCATCGCCGCAAACTGCATGTGGCCATCAACACCTTCGCCCATCCTGATGGGATGAATCGCTGGCAAAGCGCGATTGATGTTGCCGCCCAGAACGGTGCGGATGCGCTGATTCTGGCGGATATTGCCACGCTGGAGTACGCGGCAAAACGCTATCCGCAGGTTGAGCGTCATCTTTCGGTACAAGCCTCCGCCACCAATCTTCAGGCCATTCATTTTTATCATCGTCACTTTCAACTTAGCCGCGTTGTGCTGCCGCGCGTGCTATCGATGTATCAGGTCAAACAGCTGGCGCGTGAGACGCCGGTGCCGCTGGAAGTGTTCGCCTTCGGTAGCCTGTGCATTATGGCCGAAGGCCGCTGCTATCTCTCATCCTGGCTGACCGGCGAGTCGCCTAACAGCGCAGGTGCCTGCTCGCCAGCGAAATTTGTCCGCTGGCAACAGACGCCAAAGGGCATGGAATCACGCCTGAATGAAGTGCTGATTGACCGCTACGCGCCCGACGAGAGCGCGGGCTATCCCACGTTGTGTAAAGGCCGTTATGAAGTGGATAACCAGCTCTATCACGTGCTGGAAGAACCCACCAGCCTGAACACTTTGTCGCTGCTGCCTGAACTGCTGCGCGCCAACATTGCCTCGGTGAAAATTGAAGGGCGTCAGCGCAGCCCGGCCTATGTGGCGCAGGTGGCAAAAGTGTGGCGTCAGGCCATCGATCGCTGCATGGCATCGCCTGAGCAGTATGTCGTGCAAGAACCCTGGATGCAGGCGCTGGGCGAGTTATCAGAAGGCAGCCAAACCACGCTCGGTGCTTATCACCGCGACTGGCAATAAGGAGATCGCATGAAATACGCCATCGGGCCGGTGCTGTGGTACTGGCCAACAGATACGCTTGAAACCTTTTATCAACGCGCCGCCGAGAGCAGTGCCGAAATCATCTATCTCGGCGAAGCGGTGTGCAGCAAGAGACGCGCGACGTCATTCAATCAATGGATGGAGATTGCACGCATGCTGGCGCTGCAGGGTAAGCAAGTGGTGCTGAGTACGCTGGCACTGCTGCAGTCGCCATCAGAAGTTAAGGAGCTGCGGCGCTATGTCGAGAACGGTGAGTTCCTGCTGGAAGCCAATGACATCGGTACCGTGAACATGGCGGCAGAACGCAAATTGCCATTTGTCGCCGGACCAACGCTCAACGTATATAACGCGCAGACGCTGCAACTGTTGCTGCAAGAAGGCATGACGCGCTGGTGCATTCCGGTGGAGATGTCTCGCGACTGGCTAATTCAGCTGCTGCAGCAGTGCGATGCGGCGGGCGTGCGCGAGCAATTTGAGGTGGAAGTGCTCGGTTATGGCCATCTGCCGCTGGCGTTGTCGGCCCGCTGCTTCACCGCACGCGCCGAGAATCGCGGCAAAGATGATTGCCAAACCTGCTGCATCAATTATCCCACTGGCCGCCGCGTGCTTTCACAGGAAGGCCAGCAGGTGTTTGTCCTCAACGGCATTCAGACCATGAGCGGCTATTGCTACAACCTCGGCAATGATTTGAGCGGCATGCATAACTGGATCGACATTGTGCGTTTGTCGCCACAGGGCGAAAGTACGCTCGCCGAAGTGGATCGCTTCCGCGCCAACGAAGCCGGTCAGGCCCCGCTGATGATGGCGCGTGGCAGCGACTGCAACGGATATTGGCGTCGCCTGGCCGGGATGGCGCTTGAAGGCGAGCGGTAAAGGCACATTCCGGCTATATTCCTGCGGTTATTAGCAGTTTTAATATGGGTAACGATGAGTAATACTCACAAGCGCAGGTCCGACTAAACACCTGCGCCATCCCTATTTGGAGTGCCCATGTCTGAGAAAAAAACTGTTCGCCTGTCCGTGTTGGATCTGGCGCCTATTCCACAAGGTTCCGCTGCACGCGATGCGTTCCATAATTCGCTGGCGCTGGCCCGTCAATCTGAAGCGCTGGGTTTCCACCGCTACTGGCTGGCTGAACACCATAATATGACGGGGATTGCCAGCGCCGCGACCTCAGTCTTGATCGGCTATCTAGCCGCCAATACCGAAACGCTGCGCCTCGGCTCAGGCGGCATCATGCTGCCCAACCATGCGCCGCTGGTGATCGCCGAACAGTTTGGTACCCTCGAATCACTCTATCCTGGCCGTATCGATTTGGGACTGGGCCGCGCGCCCGGTTCGGACCAACGCACCATGCTGGCGTTGCGTCGTCATCTTTCCAGCGCCCAGGCAGATAGCTTCCCGGAAGATGTTTCTGAACTGATTCGCTGGTTTGACGCCGAAGAGGGTGAACATCCGCCAGTTCAACCGGTGCCAGGTTTAGGATTGAAAATTCCGGTGTGGCTGCTCGGTTCCAGTTTGTATAGCGCGCAATTGGCCGCTCAGCTTGGTTTACCGTTTGCGTTTGCCTCGCATTTCGCGCCCGATCTGCTGTTCCAGGCGCTGCATATTTATCGTGAGAAATTCAAACCTTCAGCGCGTCTGGCGAAGCCGTATGCAATGGTGTGCGTCAACGTGGTGGCGGCCGAAAGCGAGCGTGATGCGCGCTTCCTGTTCACCTCGATGCAGCAGCAGTTTATTAATCTGCGCCGTGGCAAACCGGGTCCGCTGCCCGCGCCGGTGGAGAACATGGATAATCTGTGGTCACCGTCCGAGCAATATGGCGTGCAGCAGGCCCTGAGCATGTCAATTGTCGGCGATAGCGATAAAGTGCGCAGCGGCCTCGCCGCGTTGATGCGTGAAACCCAGGCGGATGAAATTATGGTCAACGGCCAGATTTACGATTCGCAGGCGCGTCTGCGCTCCTTCGCGCTGGCAATGGAAGCGGCACGCACGCTGTAAACCTCATTGCGGTGGGTTTATCCACTCTGCACCCACCGCAATTGTTCGCGCGTCACGCGCCGGTGACTGGCCGTGAAAGCGGCTGTATTCGCGGCTAAACTGCGAAGCACTTTGATAACCCACCCGATAACCCGCCGTTCCAGCATCCAGCTTTTCAATCAACATCAAACGACGCGCTTCGTTGAGCCGCAGCTGCTTTTGATATTGCATCGGCGTCATCGCCGTTACCGCTTTAAAGTGATGATGCAGCGACGAAATACTCATCCCCACGCTGCTCGCCAGATGATCCATTTTCAATGGATGATGAAAGTTTTCCCTTAGCCAGCGTGCGGCACGCGCCACTTTGTTGCCTGGCCGCTCCGTCAACGCCATGTTGAGAATACGCGGCCCTTCTGGCCCGGTCAGCAGACGATAGAAAATCTCCTGCTCAATTAACGGTGCCAGCGCGGCAATGTCCTGCGGATGATCCAGCAACTCCACCAAACGCATCACTGCATCCACCAACGGCGGCGCAACTTTATGCACGGCGATACCGCGCTCGCTAACCGACGTAGTCGCGAGGTGATGGTGCGGAAAGTGTTCCAGATAACGCATCAGACGCGTTTCATTAATGGTGATTCCTACGCCGAGATTCGGCTTCTCTGGCGTCGCCATCACCACGCAGGATTGCACCGGCATATCGAGCGTCACCAGCAGCAAATCACCCGGTCCGTAATGCATCACTTCATCGCCCATGCGCAGCGCTTTTTGCCCCTGCGCGATCAGAGCAAAGCTGGCCCAGGTCGCCACATGCGCCAAACTGGTGGGCTGAGAACTGCGGCCGAAAGAGAGAAAATCGATCGGGCAATAGTGACGACCATCCTGCGGCGCATGGCGGGCAATGATTGCCACCAACTGCTGCCATTGTTCCTGATGAATCATGCGTTCTGCGCTCCGCGATAAGAAATCACTGAGTTGATATTCTCGCTTGTCGCTGGCGTTGCGCCTAGTCCTTGAGCAGCAGATTTGCAGGATCGTGCAAGAAGCTTGCAGGATTGCGCTACCACCCGATTGTATGGACAGCGCATGCTTTATCTTCCCCGAAATCTCAGGTGGAGAGACACGATGAAAACACTTGAAGGCAAAATTGCGCTGGTGACGGGCGCTTCGAAAGGCATTGGTGCCGCCATCGCCATGACTTTCGCGGCGGCCGGTGCTCGGGTGGTGGTGAATTATCTTCAGGACGAAGTGGGTGCGGCGGATGTGGTGACCGACATCCAGGCGCTGGGTAGCGACGCCATCGCCGTCCAGGCTGATATCTCACGCGAGGCAGATGTGCAGCGCCTGTTCGCTAGCAGCATTGAGCAGTTTGGCGCACCCGATATTGTGGTGAATAACGCCGGCATTTTTCACCACGGTGACTTTGCCGACCTTAGTATCAGCGAAATGCAGCAGCAGCTGAACGTGAATCTGCTGGGCACCTTGCTGGTGTGTCAGCAGGCGGCAAAACATTTCCCCGCACGCGGCGGTTCCATCATCAATCTAAGCGCCTTAAACAGCCAACGCAGCACGCCCGGTTCGGTGCTGTGGGCGGCAACCAAAGGCGCGATCGATACCTTGACGCAAGGCCTCGCACGCGAACTTGGCCCACGCAATATTCGCGTCAATGCGTTAGCTCCCGGCATTATTTTGACCGAAGGTTTGCTGGCGGCGAAGAAGATGCATCCGGAGTTGAAAGCACAACTGATTGCCGCTACGCCGCTTGGACGCTTTGGCTTGCCGGAAGATGTGGCGCAAGTCGCGCTGTTTCTGGCATCGGAAGAGGCGGCATATGTTAGCGGTGAACGCGTGCTAATTGCTGGCGGTGTGTAAACTTTACTTTCCACAGGCATAAAAAAAGGGACGCATCAGCGTCCCTTTTTACTTTAGCGTTTAACGCTTATGCATCACGACGACGTGGTGCAGCTGCGCCTTCTGGACGCGGGCCACGGCCACCTTCACGGCTGAAGCGTCCGCCTTCGCGGCCACCTTCACGACGCTCGGAGAAGCGACGTGGAGCGCCTTCGCCACGTGGAGCACCCTCACCACGCGGTGCGCCATTGCCACGACGTTCGCCGCCAGCAGATGGACGACGTTCGCTACGCTCGTGCACCGGTGCATCACCCATCAGCTGCATATTCATCGGCTTGTTCAGAATACGCGTACGAGTGAAGTGCTGCAGTACTTCGCCCGGCATGCCTTTCGGCAGCTCGATGGTTGAGTGAGTACCAAACAGCTTGATGTTACCGATGTAACGGCTGCTGATGTCGCCTTCGTTAGCAATCGCGCCAACGATGTGACGAACTTCTACACCATCATCGCGGCCTACTTCAATGCGGTACAGCTGCATTTCGCCAACGTCACGACGTTCACGACGTGGACGATCGCCATCGCGGCTGTCACGGCTTTCGCGTGGACCACGAGAATCGCGTGAATCGCGACGCTCACCACGGTCAGGACGATCACTGAACTCACGACGCGCTGGACGTGGTGCTTCTGGTGGCAGAATCAGTGGACGTTCGCCCTGAGCCATTTTCAGCAGTGCTGCGGCCAGAGTTTCGATATCCAGATCTTCGCCCGGCTGCATTTTGCTCAGCAGTGCGCGGTACTGGTCCAGATCGCTGCTTTCCAGCTGCTGCTGTACTTTAGCCGCGAACTTAGCCAGACGACGCTCACCCAGCAGTTCTGCGTTCGGCAGTTCAACTTCTGGAATGGTCAGCTTCATGGTGCGTTCGATGTTACGCAGCAGACGACGCTCGCGGTTCTCAACGAACAGCAGCGCGCGACCTGCACGACCAGCACGGCCGGTACGACCGATACGGTGAACGTAAGACTCTGCATCCATTGGGATATCAAAGTTTACGACCAGGCTGATACGCTCAACGTCCAGACCACGTGCGGCAACGTCGGTAGCGATCAGGATGTCGAGACGACCATCTTTCAAACGCTCCAGCGTCTGCTCACGCAGTGCCTGGTTCATGTCACCGTTCAGTGCTGCGCTGTTATAACCGCTGCGCTCCAGCGCTTCGGCCACTTCCAGCGTGGCATTTTTGGTACGCACGAAGATGATGGCTGCATCAAAATCTTCTGCTTCCAGGAAGCGAACCAGTGCGTCAGTCTTACGGCCGTAAGCGGTCCAGTAAGACTGAGAAATGTCTGGGCGCGTAGTCAGGCTTGACTGGATGCGCACTTCCTGTGGATCTTTCATGAAGCGCTTGGTGATACGACGAATCGCTTCTGGCATGGTTGCTGAGAACAGCGCGGTCTGATGACCGTCTGGAATCTGCGCCATGATGGTTTCAACGTCTTCGATGAAGCCCATACGCAGCATTTCATCAGCTTCGTCCAGCACCAGACCGCGCAGGTTAGACAGATCTAACGTGCCACGCTTCAGGTGATCCAGCAGACGACCAGGCGTACCCACAACAACTTGTGGTCCCTGACGCAGTGCGCGCAGCTGAACGTCATAACGTTGGCCACCGTACAGGGCTACAACGTTGATGCCACGCATATGTTTAGAGAATTCTGTGACGGCTTCAGCAACCTGTACCGCCAATTCGCGGGTCGGTGCCAGCACCAAAATTTGCGGTGCTTTAACAGTAGGATCAATGTTGTTTAGCAGCGGCAGTGAGAAAGCCGCAGTTTTACCACTACCGGTCTGCGCCATACCCAACACGTCACGGCCAGCCAGCAGGTGAGGAATACACTCAGCCTGGATTGGAGAAGGCTTAACGTAGCCCATACCGTTCAGTGATTCGAGGATGTCGGCGTTCAGGCCAAGGTCAGCAAAAGTGGTTTGAATATCAGTCATGTAGTACACGTGCCTCTTAGATTGCGGCGGCCAGTCTACATAACTCGTCGTGAAAACTTTCAGTCATTTTCATCAAAAAGTGTGAACCGGCTCAAATTAGAAGTTTTGACGAACAGAAAAGCCCTCATCTCTGAAGATGATGACTTTACAGGTATTCAGGCAATAAAAGTTCGTCAGCTATTGCTGGTCAGATTCTGATAAATCGTCTTGTGTCTGGCCGAGTTGCGCCAGTTCCAACAATGCGTATCGGTGCTCAACAAAGTTGTTTACGTTGTTGGCCACCGCCAGTTTGAACAACGCTTTCGCGTCGTCCTTCTCCCCCAGACTTAGGTAGTACTTACCTAAATAGAAGTTGGTTTCACTGAGATGTTCAGCGAGCGAGGTGTTATCCGTTGCGTCCGCCTTGAGACGTTCCATCAGCGTTTTTTCACTGATGTCGCCAAGGTAGAACTCGACAATATTCCATCCCCATTGATCGCGAACCGCTTTGTCATGACGCTGTCTCAGCGTAACTTTTGCCTTGTCGGCATCCATATCGCTTTCAACGAGATAGAGCCAAAGGCTGCGGAATGGATCGTTAGGATCGTCTTGATAAAACGCCAGCAGATCATCTTGCGCTAACTTGTATCGACCGCCGTAATAGAGGGCGATACCACGGTTTAAATGCGCATAGTTGTAAGTTGGATCAAGCTCAAGTACAGAATCAAACGCTTCATAGGCAGCATCAAAGTTGCCTGCCTGCGTTAAGTATATACCGAGATAGTTAAATACCTCAGGCATATCTGGTCTTATAGACAGCGCTTGCGAAAAATCGTTCCGCGCTAGTGCCCTCAGACCCAAACTATCATACAACACTCCGCGCTCATATAATAGCTGTGCGCGTTCATCATCGGTCAGGGCACGACTGGCAAGAATTTGTTCCATGCGCGCCAGGATCACCTCTTGCTGCAGTGTGGGCTGCAAAGGTACTGCCAGAACTTCGTTCTTACGCCAATTGGAGTTGCTGCATCCTGCCAGCGTGATAGCTGTCGCAACAAAACACCAGCGCAAAAAAGGCTTCATTTCCCACTCCCGAATACAAACATTGGGACAACCATCCTGTCATCCTCCTGCTGTGCACAAGGATTCCCGCCCTCGCGATGATCTAAACACCTCTCCCCGCAAAGCAGGGAGAGGTAAATCGGTAAACGCTTACTCGGCGTCAGATGCATCAGATGCAGCGGTAGCAACTTCTTCCGCTGGTTTCTGCTCTGTCGCTTCTTTGATGCTCAGGCGTACACGGCCCTGACGGTCCACTTCCATTACTTTCACTGGAACTTCCTGGCCCATCTGCAGATAGTCGGTCACTTTCTCTACGCGCTTATCGGCGATCTGAGAGATGTGAACCAAACCTTCTTTACCGCCGCCGATTGCCACGAAGGCACCGAAATCAACGATACGTGTCACTTTACCTGAGTAAATGCGGCCAACTTCGATCTCAGCAGTGATCTCTTCGATACGACGAATGGCTTCTTTAGCTTTCAGGCTATCAGTTGCAGCGATCTTCACGGTGCCGTCATCTTCGATTTCGATGGTGGTTCCGGTTTCTTCGGTCAGCGCACGGATAACCGAGCCGCCTTTACCGATGACATCTTTGATCTTGTCTGAACTGATTTTGATGGTGTAAATGCGCGGCGCGAACTCAGAGATTTCCTGACGCGGCGTGCTGATTGCCTGTTCCATCACGCTCAGGATGTGCAGACGCGCACCTTTAGCTTGGTTCAGTGCAACCTGCATGATTTCGCGGGTGATGCCTTCGATTTTGATATCCATCTGCAGCGCAGTAATACCATCGCGGCTACCTGCTACTTTGAAGTCCATGTCGCCGAGGTGATCTTCGTCACCCAGGATGTCAGACAGAACGACAAAGTTATCGGCTTCTTTAACCAGACCCATCGCAATACCGGCTACGGCTGCTTTGATCGGTACGCCAGCGTCCATCAGTGCCAGAGAAGCACCACACACGGAAGCCATTGAAGAAGAACCGTTAGATTCGGTGATTTCTGAAACCACACGCACAGTGTATGGGAAGTCAGCTTGCTTAGGCATGACTGCCAGCACGCCACGCTTCGCCAGACGACCGTGACCAATCTCACGACGCTTCGGTGAGCCAACCATACCGGTTTCGCCCACGCAGTACGGAGGGAAGTTGTAGTGGAACAGGAAGCTATCAGTACGCTCGCCCATCAACTCATCCAGATTCTGCGCATCACGTGCGGTACCCAGCGTTGCGGTAACCAGCGCCTGCGTTTCACCACGGGTGAACAGTGATGAACCGTGCGTACGTGGCAGTACGCCAGTGCGCACGTCCAGACCACGAATCATATCTTTCTCACGGCCATCGATACGCGGTTCGCCACGGATGATGCGGCTACGAACAACGCTCTTCTCGAGATCGTGTACGATGTCAGCGATATCGCCAGCATCCAGCGTTTCATCTTCAGCCTGCAGTGCCGCGATGGTCGCGTCTTTCACTGCGCCAACCTGAGTGTAACGCTCTTGCTTATCAGTGATGCGATAGGCATCGCTGATGCCCGCTTCTGCCAGTGCAGTAACGCGTGCGATCAGTGCATCGTTAGTTGGCAGTGGCTGCCAATCCCAACGTGGTTTACCGGCTTCGGCAACCAGCGCATTGATGTTTTCGATAACGATCTGCTGCTGGTCGTGGCCATATACCACAGCGCCCAGCATCTGCTCTTCAGTCAGGATGTCAGCTTCTGATTCCACCATCAGCACCGCGTTCTGGGTACCGGCAACAACCAGGTTCAGACGTGATTCGTTGATTTCATCAGCAGTTGGGTTCAGTACGTACTGGTCATTGATATAACCGACGCGCGCTGCGCCGATTGGACCATTGAACGGCAGGCCAGACAGAGCCAGTGCAGCAGATGCACCGATCATCGCAACGATGTCTGGGTTAACCTGTGGGTTAACAGAAACCACGGTCGCAATAACCTGGACTTCGTTAATGAAGCCTTCCGGGAACAGCGGACGAACTGGACGGTCAATCAGGCGTGAGATCAGGGTTTCGCCTTCGCTTGGACGGCCTTCACGACGGAAGAAGCTACCCGGGATACGACCAGCAGCGTAAGTACGCTCCTGATAGTTAACCGTCAGCGGGAAGAAATCCTGACCTGGTTTAGTTTTTTTCTGGCCAACAACGGTAACGAATACAGCAGTGTCATCCATGCTCACCATTACTGCAGCGGTAGCCTGGCGCGCCATCATGCCGGTTTCCAGCGTGACGGTATGCTGACCATATTGGAATTTGCGTACGATCGGGTTCAGCAAAATTTAAGTCCTTAAATTCAGGGGCGCAGCCCATTCTGGCGCGCCGGGGATTACCGATCTTCAGTTGCATCCTCGCGACTAATGACAACCTTAACCGCCCATGCGGTAAAGCCTCTCATTAGCCGCGCGAACCTCTGCAAGCAAAGATCACTCTCTGCAACAATACATGAGTTTGGTCCGGATTGCTGCGGATTGCTCGAAAAAAGGGGCCATAAAGGCCCCCTTTTCGCGAAACTCGCACAAATCTGATCGTCAGATGCGTTTTTTTGCATAGTGCATGCGCTACACCCTTGATCAGATTCTTCAGACTTAGCGACGCAGACCCAGGCTTTCGATCAGACCGGTGTAGCGAGCAACGTCTTTACGCTTCAGGTAGTCCAGCAGCTTACGACGCTGAGATACCATGCGCAGCAGACCGCGACGGCTGTGGTGATCTTTCTTGTGCTCAGAGAAGTGACCCTGCAGGTGGTTAATCTGAGCAGTCAGCAGAGCAACCTGAACTTCAGTTGAACCGCTGTCGTTGGTACCACGACCGTATTTAGCAACGATCTCTGCTTTAGCTTCTACGCTTAGAGACATAATAAACTCCAGTAAATAATGAATGTATGGGTGCCGATCTCTAATTCAGCAGCCCGCTTTTAAAGCCGCGCCATTCTACTCTTCGCCTGATAGCAACGCAAATGCGCCGTTAGGTCAAATGCGAGAGGATTGATTACGCAGGAAATTCTACCACCAGACGACGCGGCGCCACGCGCCCATCCTCGGCGATTTCGGCCATACCAATGAATTTGTGCTCATTACCTTCAGTCACGCGCACCAATCCCTGTTCCGGCGCATCCGCCACCTGAACCGGCATACCCTGTTTAAAATAAGCCGCCACCGCAGGCAGCAAATTCACAATCGGGAACTCTTCTGCCGGGCTATCCATCGGCAGCAATAACGCATCGAGCGCGCTGTAATCTGGCGTTTCTGCCATATTGACGGTGGCCGCCACGTCCTGCAGCTGCTCGAGCGTCACCATTCTTTCGATCGGATAACGCGCCACCTGCAGACGACGCAGCATGATAACGTGCGCACCGCAGCCAAGCCGCTCACCAAGATCGTCGATGATAGTGCGGATGTAAGTGCCTTTAGAGACGTGAATCTCCAGCTCCAGCTCATCACCTTCCCAGCGAATAAACTGCAGCTCAAACACTTTGATCGGGCGCGCTTCACGCGGCACGGTAATGCCTTCACGTGCGTACTCATACAGCTTGCGTCCCTGGTACTTCAGCGCGGAGAACATGGTCGGCACCTGCATGGTGTCGCCACGAAAATAGTCCAGCGCCGCATCCAGTGCTGCCTGATCAAACGTAACCGCACGCGTCTCAACAATATTGCCGTCAGCATCAGACGTATCGGTGCGTTCACCCAGGCGAGCAATGACGCGATAACGCTTGTCTGAATCGAGCAGATACTGCGAAAACTTGGTGGCTTCACCGAGGCAAACCGGCAGCATGCCGGTCGCCAGAGGATCGAGCGCGCCGGTGTGGCCCGCTTTGTTCGCATTGAACAGACGCTTTACTTTCTGCAGCACATCATTGGAAGAGGCGCCTTGATGCTTATCCAGCAGAAACACACCGTGGACGTCGCGACCGCGACGACGAGGACGACTCATTAGTCCTCCTTGTCATCTTCCGCCGGGCTATCGCCACGACGCTCAACATCGCTCTTAATGACGTTGCTGACCAGGTTCGACATACGCATACCTTCGATCAGCGAGTTGTCGTAGAAGAAGGTCAGCTCCGGCACGATACGCAGGCGCATCGCTTTGCCTACCAGCGTACGGATATAGCCAGAGGCTTCTTTCAGCGCCTTCAGGCCGTTTTGTACCGCTTCTTCATCTCTGTCATTCAAAAAGGTCACAAACACCTTGGCATAGGCGAGATCGCGCGACACTTCAACGCCCGAAACTGTCACCATCATACCGAGACGTGGATCTTTAATTTCGCGCTGCAGGATGATTGCAATCTCTTTCTGCAACTCCTGAGAAACGCGCTGTGGGCGGCCAAATTCTTTTGCCATTATTTCTTTCTCCCAAATAATTCGGGAGGCCAGAGGCCTCCCAAATTGCAACACATCAAATGATGATCAATCGATGGTGCGTTTAATTTCAATCACTTCGAACACTTCGATCATATCGCCAACGCGAACGTCGTTGTAGTTCTTCACGCCGATACCACATTCCATGCCGTTACGAACTTCGTTAACGTCATCTTTGAAGCGGCGCAGAGATTCCAGCTCGCCTTCATAGATAACCACGTTGTCACGCAGTACGCGGATTGGGTTGTGACGTTTGATGTTACCTTCGGTGACCATACAGCCCGCGATGGCACCAAACTTCGGTGATTTGAACACGTCACGTACCGCAGCCAGACCGATAATCTGCTGTTTAAACTCTGGAGCCAGCATACCGCTCATCGCTGCTTTCACTTCGTCGATCAGATTATAGATGACGGAGTAGTAACGCAGGTCAACGTTTTCAGCGTCAATCACGCGGCGAGCAGATGCATCAGCACGCACGTTGAAGCCGAGAATGATAGCGTTGGATGCTGCAGCCAGCGTTGCGTCGGTTTCGGTGATACCACCAACGCCTGAACCGATAATGCGCACTTTCACTTCGTCGGTAGAGAGTTTCAGCAGCGAATCAGAGATGGCTTCGACAGAACCCTGTACGTCAGATTTCAGTACGATGTTGAGCTCAGACACTTCGCCTTCAGTCATGTTGGCGAACATGTTCTCCAACTTAGACTTCTGCTGGCGCGCCAGCTTAACTTCACGGAATTTGCCCTGACGATACAGTGCAACTTCACGCGCTTTCTTCTCATCACGTACGACAGTCGCTTCATCACCTGCGGCCGGCACACCGGACAGACCCAGGATTTCCACTGGAATGGATGGACCCGCTTCCAGCACTTCACGACCCAATTCGTCACGCATCGCACGTACACGGCCGTATTCGAAGCCGCACAGCACGATATCGCCTTTGTTCAGCGTACCTTCACGTACCAGCACGGTAGCAACCGGACCACGACCTTTGTCGAGGAACGATTCAATTACCACGCCGCTCGCCATACCTTCACGGATAGCAGAGAGTTCCAGTACTTCTGCTTGCAGCAGAATCGCATTCAGCAGATCGTCAATACCGGTACCGGCTTTCGCAGAGACGTTAACGAACATGTTCTCACCGCCCCACTCTTCCGGAAGAATTCCGTACTGGGTCAGTTCGTTCTTAACGCGGTCTGGATCAGCATCTGGCTTATCGATTTTGTTGACCGCAACAACCACTGGCACACCGGCTGCTTTCGCATGCTGGATAGCTTCAACGGTCTGAGGCATCACGCCATCATCAGCAGCAACAACCAGGATAACGATATCCGTGGCCTGCGCACCACGAGCACGCATTGCGGTAAACGCGGCGTGTCCCGGGGTATCGAGGAAGGTGATCATACCGTTGTCAGTTTCAACGTGGTAAGCACCGATATGCTGGGTAATACCGCCCGCTTCGCCTGATGCCACTTTCGTTGAACGAATGTAGTCAAGCAGAGAGGTTTTACCGTGGTCAACGTGACCCATGATGGTAACGACCGGAGCACGAGACTCTTGCGCAGCATCGGTATCACGATCGTCCATTACCGCTTCTTCCAGCTCATTCTCGCGGCGCAGGATCACTTTGTGACCCATCTCTTCCGCGACCATCTGAGCGGTTTCTTGATCGATAACCTGGTTGATGGTCGCCATGGCGCCCATCTTCATCATCGCTTTAACGACCAGAGAACCTTTGATCGCCATTTTGTTGGCCAGTTCAGCAACGGTGATGGTTTCACCGATGACGACATCGCGGTTAACAGCCTGAGCTGGCTTGTTGAAGCCCTGCTGCAGGGTGCTTGGCTTACGATGTTTGCCGCCTTTGCCGCCACGAACCTGCGCACGCGCTTCTTCGCGATCGGTTTTGGCTTCAGAATGCTTGTTGCCTTTCTTCACCGGGCGAGCTGCTTTGGTGGTGCGAGCACGTGCACGGCCAGCTTCTACCTGGCGATCGTTCTCGTCTTCTGCCTGACGGGCGTGAGTTGAGGTAGTGACGTGATAGTCGCCTTTATCCTCTTCTTCAGGTTTGGCCCATTCAACAGCTTTTTCTTCAGCCAGGCGGCGGGCTTCTTCAGCCACGCGGCGCGCATCTTCTTCCAGCTTACGGCGTGCTTCTTCTTCTGCTTTACGTTTCAGTTCGGCAGCTTCTGCTTCACGACGGGCTTTATCAGACTGCGCAGCCTTGGCTACTACGTCGGTAGGTTGATTAGTCAATTTCTCTTTTTCCGCTGCTTCACGTTTGGCCTTGTCAGCGGCTTCGCGCTTGGCTTTATCTTCGGCTTCACGTTGCGCTTTCTGTTCAGCTTCGCGACGGGCTTGTTCTTCCGCCTCGCGACGCGCCTGCTCTTCCGCTTCACGCTGCGCCTCGGCTTCCGCTTCTGCCTGAGCTTGCTCAGACTCTGCGTCGCCTTTCACGTATGTGCGCTTTTTGCGGACTTCAATTTGTACCGACTTACTTTTACCCCCGGTGACGGGAATATTCAAGGTGCTGCGCGTCTTGCGCTGCAAAGTCAGCTTGCTTGAACCGGTCTGACCGTGCTCACGATTCAGGTGAGACAGTAAGGTTTCTTTCTCTTGCTGGGACACCACATCGTTCTCAGACTTACGGATCCCTGCATCAGCAAATTGCTGTACCAGGCGATCGACCGGGGTCTGAATTTCGGCGGCCAGCGATTTTACGGTTACATCTGTCATGCTGTTCCTTCCTGTTATTACGCGTCATCGCCGAACCAGCAGATATTACGTGCAGCCATAATCAGCGCACCGGCTTTCTCGTCATCCAGCCCTTCAATATCTGTCAGATCGTCAACACCTTGCTCAGCGAGATCTTCCAGCGTGCAAACGCCTTTCGCCGCCAGGCGATACGCCAGCGCACGATCCAAGCCCTCAAGATTCAGAAGATCCTCAGCGGGCTCCTGATTACCAAGGCTCTCTTCTTTCGCTAATGCCAGGGTAGTTAACGCATTTTTTGCTCGTTCACGCAGGGCTTCAATGGTCTCTTCATCGAGGCCGTCGATTTCCAGCAGCTCGTTGATTGGCACATAAGCCAATTCTTCCAGCGAAGAGAAGCCCTCTTCCACCAGAATGGTGGCGAACTCTTCGTCGATGTCGAGATGTTTGGTGAACATATCGATCGCTGCATGGGCTTCAGCTTGGTGCTTGGCCTGCAGATCATCGACGGTCATCACGTTCAGTTCCCAACCGCTCAGTTGGGAAGCCAGACGCACGTTTTGGCCGTTACGGCCGATCGCCTGAGCCAGATTGCCGGCTTCAACAGCGATATCCATGGTGTGATTGTCTTCATCCACCACAATTGACGCCACATCGGCTGGCGCCATAGCGTTGATAACGAATTGCGCCGGGTTGTCGTCCCACAGCACAATGTCGATACGCTCGCCACCCAGCTCGCTCGAAACCGCCTGGACACGCGCACCGCGCATACCGACGCAAGCGCCCACTGGATCAATTCGTTTATCGTTGGTTTTCACCGCGATTTTGGCGCGTGAACCCGGATCGCGCGCTGCCGCTTTGATCTCGATAACTTCTTCGCCAATTTCTGGCACCTCAATGCGGAACAACTCAATCAGCATTTCTGGCTTAGAGCGGGTGACGAACAGCTGCGCGCCACGCGCTTCAGGGCGAACGGCGTACAGCACGCCACGAATACGGTCACCTGGACGGAAGTTTTCACGCGGCAGCATGTCTTCACGCACAATCACGGCTTCAGCATTGCTGCCGAGGTCCAGTGAAATGTTGTCGCGGTTCACTTTCTTCACCACGCCGGTGATGATTTCGCCTTCGTGTTGACGGAACTGATCAACCACCATCGCGCGCTCAGCTTCACGTACTTTTTGTACGATAACCTGCTTAGCAGTTTGGGTGGTGATACGGTCGAAGGTGACAGATTCAATCTGATCTTCGACAAATTCGCCCAGATTGAACGCTTCGTCTTCATAACGAGCTGCATCCAGCGTGATCTCGCGAGTCGGCTGCGTGACTTCTTCCACAATCTGCCAGCGACGGAAGGTGTCGAAATCGCCGCTGCGGCGATCGATGCTGACACGCACTTCGATCTCTTGCTCATACTTCTTTTTGGTCGCAGTGGCCAAAGCGCTCTCCAGCGCTTCGAAGATTTTCTCACGCGGCAGGGCTTTTTCGTTAGAAACGGCTTCTACTACAGCTAAGATCTCTTTGTTCATCCTGGTTAGCCTCAATCCGGACTTTTAAAAGTGGGGGACCAGGTTCGCTTTCTGAATGTTGCTCAGCGCGAACACTTCATCGTTACCCTCAACGGTCACCGTGATCATCTCGCCTTCAACAGACTTGATGATACCCTGCCATTTACGGCGGTTTTGTACGGCCATGCGTAGTACCAGGCTCACCTCGTCACCGGCAAAACGTGCATAGTGTTCAGCAGTGAAAAGAGGACGTTCGAGACCCGGCGAGGAAACTTCAAGGTTGTAAGCCACGGTAATTGGATCTTCCACATCCATTACTGCGCTAACCTGGTGGCTAACATCGGCGCAATCATCAACATTGATACCCTCTTCACTATCAATATAGATGCGCAGGGTTGATGTGCGACCACGAATAAACTCAATACCGACTAATTCGTAGCCAAGCGCTTCTACTGGAGCAGAGATCAACTCTGTCAATTTTTGCTCTAATGTGGACAAGCCCACCCCCAAGACATAAAAAAAGGGCCTATAGCCCAGTGTTTCGATTTCCTGATAACAAAAAACCCCGAATATTCGGGGCTTTTTGTGACTGGACCCTGTACGCCGCATAGCGGCTTCGGAGCACAATCCAAAAGAATTTTTTTCAAAAATCACTGAGATTGCGTCCGTCGATGCATACAGTATATTTGAAAAAGAACTCTAAGGGAAAGTGGTTGCGGGGGCCGGATTTGAACCGACGACCTTCGGGTTATGAGCCCGACGAGCTACCAGGCTGCTCCACCCCGCGTCCGAAAACGTGGCGAATAATACGCCGACCTTGCAAAAAATGCAAGTTAAACTGAGATTTGGTACCGAGGACGGGACTTGAACCCGTAAGCCCTTTCGAGCACTACCACCTCAAGGTAGCGTGTCTACCAATTTCACCACCTCGGTACATCACTAGACTGCGACGTTGTTTTATCGCACTACAGCGTTGACGATCTTACTGCGGGATATCATTACCCGGCGTTGCCGGTTTAGCTGGCTGAGTCTGCTGTTCAGACTGCGCCGGCGCAGTGAGGTTATCCCACTCGCTACCTTTGGCTGTTTTATTACTGTTCAGGTTACCCAGAACCAGGCTGATGATGAAGAACAGCGTAGCCAGTACTGCGGTCATGCGAGTCATAAAGTTGCCAGACCCATTTGAACCGAACAGCGTACCAGAAGCGCCCGCACCGAATGAGGCTCCCATATCAGCGCCTTTGCCTTGCTGCAGCATGATCAAACCTACGAGGCCAATCGCTACAATAAGGAAAACAACTAACAGAGCTTCGTACATAATCAACCTGTTTCCTTGCGCGTTATCTGCACAGTTAAAGCTTCAACCAATATCGATGGGGAGTCTCGTCATCACCCATCAGAAGCGGGTGTGAATACTAACCAAAGGCACATACCTCTGCAAGTGCAATTTTCACCATCGCTTTCGATTGCGGAAAAAAGCACCATCCCGGTGATTTTGCAGGCGGAAAGTACAAAATCTCTCCGCCTGAAACAACTTAAACCGCTTTTACTGCATCCGCGATTTTGTGCGCCAGCGCGCTGACCTGCGCCTCATCTTCGCCTTCCACCATCACACGAATCAGTGGCTCTGTGCCGGATTTGCGCAGCAACACACGACCACGCCCCGCCAGCGTTTTTTCAGCTTCTGCAGTCACTGCTTTCACGCTCTCGCTTTCCAGTGGATCGTGCTCGCCAGCGAAACGCACATTGACCAAAATCTGCGGCAGCATTTTCATGCCGCTGCACAGATCATGGAGCGTCATATGGTTGCGCACGATTGCAGTGAGCACTTGCAAACTTGCCACGATGCCGTCGCCGGTGGTGGTTTTATCCAGCAGAATGACGTGACCAGAGTTTTCCGCGCCTAAACGCCAGCCCTTCTCCTGCATTTTTTCCAGCACATAGCGGTCGCCCACTTTCGCACGGGTGAATGGAATTCCCAGCTGTTTCAGCGCCAGTTCCAGACCCATGTTACTCATCAGCGTGCCGACCACGCCGCCGCGCAGTTGGCCCTGACGCAGCCCTTCGCGTGCAATGATGTAGAGAATCTGATCGCCATCGACTTTATGACCTAAATGGTCAACCATCATGATGCGGTCGCCATCGCCGTCGTAAGCCAGTCCGAGATCGGCCTTCTCTTCCAACACGCGATGCTGCAGCAGACGCAAATCGGTCGCACCGCAATCTTTGTTGATGTTCATGCCATCCGGCTGCACGCCGATAGCAATCACAGTCGCACCCAGCTCACGCAGCACATTAGGCGCAATGTGGTAAGTCGCGCCGTTAGCGCAATCAACCACAATCTTCAGCCCATTCAGGCTCAGCTCGCTGGGGAACGTCCCTTTACAGAATTCGATGTAACGACCTGCGGCATCGACAATGCGGCTGGCGCGGCCCAGTTCAGCTGACTCCACGCAGGTGATCGGCTTTTCCATCTCCAGCTCAATGGCTTCTTCGACTTCGTCCGGCAGCTTGGTGCCTTCAGCAGAGAAGAATTTGATGCCATTGTCGTCGAAGGGATTATGCGAAGCCGAAATCACGATGCCGGCTTCAGCGCGGAAAGTGCGTGTCAGATAAGCAATAGCAGGCGTCGGCATCGGACCGGTGAAGGCTGCAGATAATCCCGCCGCCGCCAGACCCGCTTCCAGCGCCGATTCCAGCATATAGCCTGAAATACGCGTATCTTTACCAATCAATACTTTGCGTGAACCCTGACGCGCCAGCACCTTACCGGCCGCCCAGCCCAACTTGAGAACAAAATCAGGGGTAATCGGTGCTTCACCGACTTTGCCGCGAATACCATCTGTACCGAAATATTTACGATTACTCATGCCTTTATCCTTTTGCTCTCCGTGTCGCTTCGACGACGCGCATCGCTTCGACAGTCTCTTTCACATCATGCACGCGAATAATTTGCGCCCCTTGCATGGCGGCAATCACCGCACAGCTGAGGCTTCCGGTCAGGCGCTGCGCCGGACCGACATTTAGCAACTGACCAACCATCGACTTCCGCGACATCCCGACCAACAGTGGTAAGCCGTAATGGTGGAAATGGCTCAGATTGGCCAGCAGTTCATAGTTGTGGCTGAGATTCTTACCGAAACCGAAGCCAGGATCGAGCAGCAGATTATCTTTTTTGATACCGGCTGCTTCACATCGCGCAATCTGCGCAGCGAAGTAAGCGTCCACTTCGCTCACGATGTGGCTATATTCCGGTGCCTGCTGCATGGTGCGCGGTTCACCTTGCATGTGCATCAAACACACCGGCAAACCGGTTTCTGCTGCCGCTGCCAGAGCGCCCGGTTCAGACAGGGAACGAATGTCATTGATAATGTGAGCGCCCACTCGCGCCGCTTCACGGATCACTTCTGGCTTGGAAGTATCTACGGAAATCCACACCTCAAAACGCTGCGCGATGGCTTCCACCACCGGAATGACGCGTGCCAGCTCTTCCTCCACGCTGACTTCATCAGCGCCCGGACGTGTTGATTCACCGCCAACATCAATGATGGTGGCACCGGCATTCACCATTTCATTGGTGTGCGTCAGCGCATCAACCAGCGTGTTGTGGCTTCCACCATCAGAGAAAGAGTCCGGCGTGACATTCAAAATACCCATCACATGGGGAAAAGAGAGATCGAGATGGGAATCACGGGCGAACAACTTCATGGCGAGAATCTCCTTGAGGAATCACTGAATCGCAGAATGTAAAAAACCCCGGACTTGCCGGGGTTTGCATTGTAACAAGTATTGCGGCTGCAAATCTGACGGTGAGCTACGCATCCCGCCAGAACGCCATCACATGATCTTGTCTGAACCCGGAGTTTTCGGGTCATCAACAGGACGTGGAGCCTGGGTAGAGTCGCCATTACCCACAGCAACTTTCGCCTCTTCCCAACCTGCTGGTGGACGCACTTCGCGGCGTGCCATCAGATCGCTGATTTGCGGTGCATCGATGGTCTCATACTTCATCAGCGCGTCTTTCATCGCGTGAAGGATGTCCATGTTTTCATTCAGAATACGGCGTGCACGCTGATAGTTGGTATCGATAAGGTGTTTAACTTCCTGATCGATAATGCGCGCCGTTTCATCTGACATATGTTTTGCTTTCGCCACTGAACGACCGAGGAATACTTCACCCTCTTCTTCAGCGTAAAGCAATGGACCCAGCTTCTCAGAGAAGCCCCACTGCGTAACCATGTTGCGCGCTACGCTGGTTGCCATTTTGATGTCAGATGAAGCACCGGTAGAAACATAGTCAGGACCATAAATGATCTCTTCCGCCAGACGTCCGCCGTAAGCCACAGAAATACGGCTTTCCAGCTTCTGACGGTTGGCGCTGATTTCATCGCCCACTGGCAAGAAGAAGGCCACACCCAGTGCACGACCACGCGGGATGATGGTGACCTTGTGCACCGGATCGTAACCCGGAACCAGCGTACCGACGATCGCGTGACCCGCTTCATGATAGGCCGTCGATTCTTTCTGCTCTTCGGTCATCACCATGGAGCGACGTTCTGCACCCATCATGATTTTGTCTTTGGCTTTTTCAAACTCAACCATCGAAACCACACGCTTGTTGCCGCGAGCAGCAAACAGCGCAGCTTCGTTGACCAGGTTAGCCAAATCCGCACCGGAGAAGCCAGGCGTACCACGTGCGATGACTGAAGGATCCATATCGGTTGCCAGCGGCACACGACGCATATGGACTTTCAGAATCTGCTCACGACCACGCACGTCTGGCAGACCGACGACAACCTGACGGTCAAAGCGGCCTGGACGCAGCAGCGCCGGGTCAAGTACGTCTGGACGGTTAGTTGCCGCGATAACGATGATGCCTTCATTACCTTCAAAGCCATCCATCTCAACCAGCATCTGGTTCAGCGTTTGTTCACGTTCATCGTGACCACCGCCTAAACCTGCGCCACGCTGACGGCCAACCGCATCGATTTCATCGATAAAGATGATGCACGGCGCAGCTTTCTTCGCTTGTTCGAACATGTCACGCACACGAGATGCACCAACACCGACAAACATTTCAACGAAGTCAGAACCGGAAATAGTAAAGAACGGTACTTTGGCTTCGCCAGCAATCGCTTTCGCCAGCAGCGTTTTACCGGTACCCGGAGGGCCGACCATCAGGACGCCTTTTGGGATTTTACCGCCCAGTTTCTGGAAACGGCTCGGCTCACGCAGATACTCAACCAGCTCACCCACTTCTTCTTTGGCCTCATCACAACCGGCCACGTCAGCAAAAGTGGTTTTGATCTGATCTTCGGTCAGCATGCGGGCTTTGCTCTTGCCGAAGGACATCGCGCCCTTGCCGCCGCCGCCCTGCATCTGCCGCATAAAGAAGATCCACACGCCAATCAGCAGCAGCATTGGGAACCATGAGATGAAGATGGAAGCCAGCAGGCTTGGTTCTTCAGGCGGTTCGCCAACTACTTTGACGTTTTTGGTCAACAGGTTATCGAGTAACTTAGGATCGTTGACGGGGATATAGGTGGTGTATTTATTGCTGTCTTTTTTGACAACGTTAATCTCACGCCCGTTAATTCGTGCCTCGCGGACCTGATCTTGGTTCACTTCCGATAGGAAAGTTGAATAATCAACCCTACGGCCATTCGACTCGCTGGGCCCAAAGCTCTGGAATACAGACATCAGCACGACCGCGATGACTAACCAGAGAATCAGGTTTTTCGCCATGTCACTCAAGGGATTAACCTCATATTACAACGATGTTAACAGACAGCGTAGGGTACTATAGTTCCTTCATACCTGGAATCGCAGTGCGGATGATTTTGCTTGTTTACTCTGAAACTCAGAATTACACATCAGAGTAAACGCATTGGTCGTCTTGCTTTGATTCCGGCAATTCGGGCTAAAGTTTGCGCCCCGTCGCCACAATGTACACTTCGCGCGAACGTAATCGCGAAGCGTCCGGCTTACGAATTTTCACTTTCGTAAACAGGGAGCGAATTTCCCGCAGGTATTCATCGAAGCCATCTCCCTGAAACACTTTCACGACAAAACTGCCGCCTGGGGCCAGGATATCCCGACACATTTCCAGCGCCAATTCTACCAAATACATCGAACGTGGAATATCAACCGCAGGTGTACCGCTCATGTTGGGTGCCATATCAGACATCACCACCTGCACCTTTTGGTCGCCTACGCGCTCCAGTAAGGCGTTAAGTACCGCCTCATCTCGAAAATCGCCCTGCAAAAAATCAACGCCGACAATTGGATCCATTGGTAACAGATCGCAGGCGATGATACGACCACTTGATCCGATAAGCTGAACCACATATTGCGACCAACCGCCGGGTGCCGCACCGAGATCAACAACTGTCATCCCGGGTTTGAAAATCTTGTCACCCTGCTGAATTTCTTCAAGTTTAAACCAGGCACGCGAACGTAACCCTTTTTTCTGTGCCTGCAGCACATATTTATCGCTAAAGTGTTCCTGTAGCCAGCGACTGGAACTGGCCGAACGCTTTTTACCCGTCATAATTTTTCCAATTAAATCGTCATCGTAGCGATAAATCAGCACGCAATGGTCGCGTTGATTTGGCGATATACCCGAGATGGCGGTAGAATGTACCGTTTTCAATCCCTGAGTAAGCAAAAAATACGATGAATCTGAGTACCAAACAAAAACAGCACCTGAAAGGCCTTGCCCATCCGCTTAAGCCGGTTGTCATGCTGGGCGGTAATGGCCTGACCGAAGGCGTGCTCGCCGAAATCGAACTGGCGCTCGAGCATCACGAATTGATCAAGGTAAAAATTGCCTCGGAAGATCGTGAAACTAAGCAGCTGATCGTGGACGCTATCGTGCGTGAGACTAAAGCAGGCAACGTACAGGTAATCGGCAACACGCTGGTGCTGTATCGCCCTGCCAAAGAGCGTAAAATTACTCTTCCGCGTTAATCATGCCTTTAAAGGCGGCGACGGGCAAAGAAAGTGCCACGCTCCTGCATGTGATAAAAGGCCGCAATGCGGCCTTTTTCCTTTCTTTACAAAATGCAGCGACATATTGCAAAGCGTAGCAATATCTTAAAGGTATTCCACCTTCAGGACTTCATATTCCACATCCCCGCCCGGGGTTTTCACAATCGCGACATCGTCTGCTGATTTTCCAACCAATCCACGCGCCATCGGCGAATTCACTGAAATCAGGTTCTGTTTGAAGTCAGCTTCATCGTCACCCACGATGCGATAGGTGAACTCTTCATCCGTATCCACATTGAGGATGGTCACGGTAGCGCCAAAAATCACGCGACCGGTTTTCGGCATGGCAGTCACATCAATGACTTGCGCATTAGAAAGCTTGGCTTCGATCTCCTGAATACGACCCTCGCAGAAACCCTGTTCTTCGCGAGCCGCATGATATTCGGCATTCTCTTTCAAATCGCCGTGCTCACGGGCTGTGGCGATGGAGGCGATAATGCGCGGACGCTTCACGGATTTCAGTTCGTTCAGCTCTTCGCGTAGCTTCTCAGCGCCTTTCAACGTCATCGGAATCTGATTCATTTTGGCTCCTCGTCATCTATCCTGGTTAACGGCGTCATCCTGACCGGTGACAGCAGAAAACTGCTTCTGCGGCGCGTTACCTCTTTTCACAAGCAAAAGAAGCCTGACCGGGAAAGCTTTCCGGGTCAGGTTCGGTTTTGCATTTTGATACGTATTTTACCCCAGAGTTCCCTGTGGGTCATCGTTTACTTTGCACCGTCCGGGGACGTAGTATTGACGCCCTCACCCGTCAGTTACCGCGAGATTATGCGATTTTCACGACTTGTTACCGGATTAACCTGTGCGTTTATGCTGCAGGCACAAGCAGCCCCCGTTGATGAATACATGCAGTATTTGCCAGACGGCGCAAACCTGGCGCTGATGGTACAAAAAGTGGGCGCATCCACCCCAATAATCGATTATCACGGCAAACAGATGGCGTTACCGGCCAGCACCATGAAAGTGGTGACAGCGCTGGCGGCTTTGTTAGAACTCGGGCCCGATTTCCGTTTCCAGACCACCATGGAGACCAAAGGTGCGGTTAACGATGGCACCTTGAATGGCGATTTAGTAGCGCGTTTTGGCGGCGATCCCACGCTGGGTCGCCAGGATCTGCGCAACATGGTTGCCGCGCTGAAAAAGCAGGGCATCACCCATATCAAGGGCAACCTGGTGATCGACACCTCGGTGTTTGCCAGCCACGATATGGCGCCAGGCTGGCCGTGGAACGATCTGACGCAGTGCTTCAGCGCGCCGCCGGGCGCGGCAATCGTCGATAAAAACTGTTTCTCGGTTTCGCTGTATAGCGCCAACACGCCGGGCGAAAACGCCTTTGTGCGTATCGCTTCCTATTATCCGGCTCACATGTTTAGTCAGGTGCGCACCATTGGTCGCAACAGCGGTGACGGACAATATTGCGAGCTGGATGTCGTACCAGGCGAGCTCAATCGCTACACCTTAACCGGCTGCATGCGCCAACGTTCAGAGCCGCTGCCGCTGGCATTTGCCGTGCAGGATGGTGCTGCGTGGGCCGGTGAGATTCTTAAAGCCGAGCTGCGCGCCGCCGACATTGATTACAGCGGGCATCTGGTTCGCCAGTCGCAAGTGACGTCGCCGGGTACCGTGTTGGCTTCGACGCAATCAGCGCCGCTGCACACACTGCTGCACACCATGCTGAAGAAGTCGGACAATATGATTGCCGATACCGTGTTCCGCACCATCGGCCATCACTACTTCAACGTGCCGGGCACCTTCCGCGCGGGTTCGGATGCGGTACGTCGCATTCTGCGCGAAAAAGCCGGTGTCGATCTCGGCAACAGCATTCAGGTCGATGGTTCCGGCCTGTCGCGTCATGACCTGATCGCGCCAGACACCATGATGCAAGTACTGCAATACATTGCGAAAAATGATTCAACGCTGAATTACATTTCGATGTTGCCGCTGGCCGGTTACGACGGCACGCTGCAATATCGCGGCGGTCTGCACGAAGCAGGACTGGATGGCAAAGTATCTGCGAAAACCGGTTCGCTGCAGGGCGTCTATAATCTGGCAGGATTCATCACCACCTCCAGCGGTGCGCGCGTCGCCTTTGTCCAGTTCCTGTCCGGCTATGCTGTGCCGCCGGAAGATCAGAAAACGCGCCGCATTCCACTGGTACGTTTTGAGAGCCGCCTCTATACGGATATCAACAAGAACAACTGATGAAACTGCTAATTGTTGAAGATGATGCACTATTGCAATCGGGCCTTGCGCAGGCACTAAGCTCGCAGGGCTACGCCATCGACTGCGCCAGCACGGCTGCAGAGAGCAATGCGCTGCTGCGTAGCGGACAATACAGCCTGATCGTGCTCGATCTCGGCTTGCCGGATCGCGATGGTGCTTCGCTGCTGCGTCAGTGGCGACGCGACGGCATTGCGGTGCCGGTGCTGATCCTCACGGCGCGCGATGCGCTGGAGGATCGCGTTGATGGTCTGGATGCCGGCGCTGATGATTATCTGGTGAAGCCGTTTGCGCTGGTCGAGTTACAGGCACGCGTGCGAGCGCTGATTCGCCGTTATCAGGGCCACAGCGATAACCTGCTGCAGCAAGGCGATCTGACGCTCAATCTCAGTTCGCAGCAGGTCTTGCTGGAAGCGATCCCGCTGGAGATCACGCCAAAAGAGTTCGCGTTGCTCACCCGCTTACTGATGCGCGTGGGGCAAAACGTGCACCGCGAAACGCTGCAGCAGGATCTTTACAGCTGGAATGACGATCCCGGTTCCAACACCCTTGAAGTTCACATCCACAATTTACGTCGCAAGCTCGGGAAAGATCGCATCAAAACCGTGCGCGGCGTCGGTTACCGTCTGGAAATCCGCGAATGAACAGCATGCGTCAGCGGTTACTGATTATGCTGGCGCTGATTCTCCTCACCTGTCAGGTGATGAGCGCCATCTGGCTGTGGCATGAAAGCCGCGAGCAGATCAGTTTTTTGGTCAACGAAACGCTCTCGGCGCAGGCGCGTAACGATCGCGTGGAAAACGAGATCCGTGAGGCGATTGCCTCGTTGCTGCTGCCTTCCTTAGTGATGGTCGCCCTCACCTTGCTGCTGTCGTTTTGGGCGATAAACTGGATTATCCGTCCGCTGAAATCGCTGCAGGACAGCCTTGCGCATCGTTCAGCGGATAACCTGACGCCATTGCCGATCTACTCCGAAATGGATGAGATCGTGGCGGTAACCACTTCGATCAACCAACTGTTTTCACGCCTCGATCACACCTTGCAGCAGGAACGCCTATTCACCGCCGATGCCGCGCACGAGTTGCGTACGCCGCTGGCCGGATTACGCCTGCATCTCGAGCTGCTCCACCAGCAGAACGTGCCGCAGAGCGAGATGCTGATTGAACGCATCGATCAGCTGATGCACACCGTGGAACAGCTTTTAATGTTATCGCGCGCCGGACAAGCGCTGGCGGGCGGTCACTATCAGCAGTTGCAGTGGCAACAAGACATCATGCAACCGCTGAAACCAGAAATGGCCGAGATGTATCAACAGCGTCAGCAAATCCTGCACTGGCCGCAGAATAACGATGTGCCGCAGCAAGGCGAAGCGGTGCTGCTGCGCCTGATGCTGCGCAATCTGCTGGAAAACGCCTCGCGCTATAGCCCGGAAGGCAGCGAAGTCACGGTAAAGATGCAGCAGGACAAGCAGCAGGTGATTATCGAAGTGTGGGATCAAGGTCCGGGCATTGAAGCCGCCGCCGCGGAAGAGCTGACGCAAGCGTTTCGTCGTCGCGATCAGCGTTACGGCGGCAGCGGTTTGGGTCTGAATATCGTACTGCGCATCGTGCAGATGCATCGCGGCAGGCTGGAATTGGTCAATCGTGAAGATCGCAGCGGGCTGATTGCCCGCTGCTATTTACCGCATCAACTAATTGGCTAAACGCCGTTAGAAGTGGGTATTCAGGCTCATAAAGTAAGTACGACCGGATTCGTTGTAAGTATTGGCGCCGGCACCATACAGATAAGAGTTGGTGTTGGCGTTACCGGTGGTTTGCGCATTACCTTCGCGATAGTGACGTTTATCGAACAGGTTATCGATGCCCACCGTGACGCTGGCGTACTTGTTGATATCGTAAGTACCGCTCATGCCGATAATTGAGTAAGGACTCACTTTATCCGTTGCGCTGCCGGTAGAAATATTCCCTTTGTAATCATACTTCTTCGGCGTCTGCGTGCCGTACCAGGTCAGCGTGGTTTGCAGCGACAGATCCTGCATCGCCTGCCAGCTCAGCGTCGAGTTCAGCGTGTACTCCGGAATCACCGATAAACGATCGCCGGTCTCTTTATTCTTACTCTGCAGCATATAAGTGAAGTTATTGTTCCACGTCACGCTGTCGGAGAACGGCACGTTGACGGTGCCTTCCAGCCCTTCCACCACCGCTTTCGGTACGTTTTCCCACTTATAAATATCAGTGGTGCCATTGGACGCTTTGCTGACTGGCGAGTAACCGGCTTCGATCTTGTTACGATAATCGTTGCGGAACCAGGTCAAACCGGCCTGATAACCTTCATGTTTCCACTCCAGACCAATCTCTTTGTTGATGCTGTTTTCTGCTTTCAGATCGCTGTTACCTTGCAGATAACAGGCGCCGGTGCTGGCCGCACAACCCTGACCATTGCTGTACAGCAAGTAGTTCGGGTTGGTTTGATACAGGCTCGGCGCTTTATAGGCGCGCCCAATCCCCATCTTCAGCGTGAAGTCATCGCCCAAACCTTGCGACAGGTTGAGCGACGGGCTCCAGTTATTGCCAACAATTGAGTGATGATCGAAACGCAGGCTTGGCGTCAGCATGGTGCTGTCGGTCAGCTCCATGTTGTCTTCCGCAAACAGCGAGAAAATCTCTGCCTGGGAATAGGGGCTGCGGCCGGTGTTATCGATGCCCGGCACCGAACCGTAGTTCGCCGCCTGCGTGTTGGAAGAACCGTCTTTCATGCGCTGCTGGTTCCATTCGGTACCCAGCGTCGCGGTTTGGTTAAACAGCAGTTCAAATGGAATGCTAACTTCGCTATGCAGCAGCACATCATCCAGTTGAATGGTGTTGAAGCCGCTGTTGGAGAAGATGCCTTCGGTGCCGCCCGCCAAACCTTCATTGATGCGCGAGTTGCGGGTTTTCTCGTAGCGCGCGTAAGTGTTGGTGCTGACGCCGTTATCCCATGCGCCGGTCCATTTCAATGAAATGTTCTGGCGATACAGGCGGTTAGTTTCGTCACCGTACATGCTTTTCACCAGCGCGCTGGTGTTGGTGTTCTGCGTGTCACCCGCATACAGATTGCCCTGACGGCTGAAACCGCCCTGCAGCTCCAGCGTCTGCATCGGCGCAAACGCCCAGCTCAGCAATGCATTGATATCTTTATTAACCGAGCCTTCACGACCCGCCGGATAGCTGCCTGCATAGGTTCCGGTACGTGCAGCCGCATGCCCTTCGTTGATGTCATAGGCATCGGCCTGGGTTTTGGCTAAACCGCCGTACAAGCGGAAGTTGAAATCATCGCCCAGCGGCCCTTCGAGACTGAAGTTGGTGCGCTTGGTCGCGCCTTCCGCTTTATGTTCCGGCACGTTGAAATAGGTGTTCCAGGAACCGTGCCACTGCTGATCGGTCTGTTTTTTGGTGATGATATTCACCACGCCGCCCGCTGCACCGTTGCCGTAACGCACCGCTGCCGGTCCGCGAATCACGTCGATGTGATCGATCATCTCCGGCGGCACCCAGTTGGTATCGCCACGCGTATCACGCTCGCCACGCCAGCCAAGGCGCACCGAGTTGCGGCTGGTGATCGGCATGCCATCCACCATGATCAGGGTGTTTTCCGGGCCCATGCCGCGAATATCGATCTGGCGATTGTTACCGCGCTGGCCGCTGGTGGAGTTGCCGGTCAGGTTCACGCCTGGCATGGTTCGGATAATTTCGGACACATCGCGTGCTGGCGGATGTTTTTTGATCTCGTCGGCGGTAATGGTTGAGACGCCCGGCGCTTGCAGGTTCTGTTGCTGCGCGGTGACCATCAAGGTGCCGCCGTCCATTGATTGTGCGTCAGTGGTGCTCGCTGAGGTTTTGCTGGATGAAGTCTCCGCTGCCCAGGCGCTGCTGGAAAGCAGTGAGGCGCTGAGCCCCAGTTCAATCAGAATGGCTAATGATAACCTTGAGTAATTTTTCATTTTATACGTTCCTGGATGGCCAGCGAAAAGCCGTTGGATGCTTAACTGGCGAGCCGGTGAGAAGATCCCTGTCCATATCGCGCCCAGTTCCAGACCCTTCAAACCATCCGTAGCGCAACCTTACCGAACGGTAAGCATCAGGCGGAACAGGCGTGCTCATTTTTGAGCGCAGTCACCCTATTGCAAATGCAAATTATTATCAATAGTATTATTCATCAAGCTTATGTAAATCTCCGCGTAAACACCGACTGGCAGCCCTATGACCTGGCGAAATGATGTAACCGGCAGTGAAGCCTGGTGGCAGGCGCAACAATCCCAAGGCATTCCCCGCATTGAGTTAGCAGACGATGGCCAATGTCAGGTCACCTTCTTCTGGCGTGACCCGCAAGGCGATGAAACGCAATCGTCGACCCAGCGCGTGTGGATCAACATTACCGGCGTGACCGATCACCACCAGCGCCGCCCGCCGCAGTCGTTAATGCGCGTGGCAGGCACCAATGTTTGGTATTGGCAGACTTCGCTGCCCGCTAACTGGCGCGGCAGTTACTGTTTGATGCCCGATGAGCAGGCCACCGACTTCACCGGCGTTGCCGAGATGTCCACACTGCGCAACTGGTGGCGCGACAAATTCCCGACGGCGCAGGCCGATCCTTTGAATCACTTACGTGGCTGGTCCGGTGGTCGCGGCATGGGCGTATCGCCGCTGCATCTGCCGCACGCGCCCAATCAACAGCTGTGGCAAGCGGTGGATCACGGCACAGCGCCAGCCATTGAACTGCAACAGCAGCAATGGGATAGCGCGCTATTGGGCAACAGTCGCAAGGTGTGGATTCACACCACCGGCGAGGCCAATCCCGAGCAGCGCCCGCTGGCCATCATGCTCGACGGGCAATTCTGGGCGCACAGCATGCCGATTGCTGGACCGCTGCAGCAGCTCACCGATGCCGGTTCTTTGCCGCCAGCGGTATATCTGTTTATCGACATCATCGACAGCGAACACCGCAGCCGCGAGCTGCCGTGCAACGCGCAGTTTTGGCAAGCCATTCAGCAAGAACTGTTACCGCAAATCGCACAATCAACGCCCTATCGCCAGCAGGCGGACAGCACCATCGTCGCCGGACAAAGCTTTGGTGGCCTGGCGTCGGTGTTTGCCGCGCTGCACTGGCCGGAAACTTTCGGCAACGCGCTCAGCTTGTCCGGATCCTTCTGGTGGCCGGAACGCGGCAATCCGCACGGCTGGCTGCTGCAGGCGCTAGATAGCGGTCTCGCGCCGCGCCAACCGCTGCGTTTCTGGCTCGAAGCTGGCAAACGCGAAGGCTTGATTCTGCAAGCTAATCAACAACTTCAACAGCAGCTTAGCGCTGCCGGCTATCAGGTAAATTACCAGCCGGTGGAAGGCGGCCATGACGCGCTCTGTTGGCGCGGCAGCCTGCTGAATGGCCTGCAAGCGCTGTGGAGCAAACCGGAGCATCCATGTCCGAATCTCTGATGAACATGCCTATGACCGACCATAAAACCTTGCCGTTAGTCGCGGCACAGCCCGGCATCTGGATTGCCGATCAGCTGTCACCGCACCACAACGCATACGCGGTGGCGCACTTTGTTGAACTGCGCGGTGAGATTGATAGCGCCCTGTTGGCCCAGTCGATCGTGGCGGGCATGCAGGAAGCCGACACGCTGAACATGGCATTTGGCGAAGTGGAAGGCGAAGCGTTGCAGTGGCCGCAGCCACAATCCTTTAGCCTGCCGCAGATTGTCGATTTGCGTGCTGAGGCCGATGCGCCCGCCACAGCGCGTGCGCTGATGCGTGACGACATGAATGGCGATCTGCGCGTATTGAGCGGTGCAAAATTGTGGCATCACCGCCTGTTCCGTCTCGACGATCAGCATTGGTTCTGGTATCAGCGCTATCACCATTTGGTAGTGGATGGCTTCAGCTTTACCGCGTTGACGCGCCGCATCGCCAATCTCTATACCGCAGCCGTACAGCAGCAAGCCGCTGAACCGACGCCGTTTATTCCGTTTAGCGAAGTGGTGGACGAGTATCAGCGCTATCGTGAATCCTCCTCCTTTGCGCGCGACAGCCAGTTCTGGCGCGAAAAAGGCGCGGCGCTGCCTTCACCAGCTTCGCTCTCGCCGCTGCCGCTCGCCGGACAAAATGCCAGCACCGATCTGCTGCGCCACAGCGTTACGCTGGATCGCAGCACCTTCCAGACGCTGGTTCAGCAGCATCCGCACGCCAGCGCCGCCGATCTCGCCTTTGCGCTGGTAGCGCTGTGGCTGGCGCGTCTCAGCGGGCAAAACGACTTTGCCGCCGGTTTCATCTTTATGCGCCGTATCGGCTCGGCCGCCTTGTGCGCCACCGGCCCGGTGATCAACGTATTGCCGATGGCGGTACATTACGATCCAACGCAACCGATCAGCGCGCTCGCCGCCCAGCTGGCGGGCGAAGTGAAAAAGATGCGTCGTCATCAGCGCTATGACGCTGAGCAGGTGCAGCGCGATCTCGGCCGTCTCGGCGATGGCGATCCGCTGTATGGACCGGTGATCAACCTGAAGATGTTTGATTACCAACTCGATTTCGCTGGCGTGGAGGGCATCACGCATCAACTGGCGTCCGGCCCGGTGCGCGATCTGGAAATCGCCATCTATATCAGCGAGCACGGTGAACTGACGCTGGAGCTATTGGCGAATGCCGAACGCTACAGCGAACAAACTTTGCAGCGTCACGCCAGCCGCTTTGCTCTGCTGCTCAATCAGCTGGCGCAACAGCCGCAGCGGCCGTGCGGCGAGCTCGATCTGCTCACCGCCGAAGAACATGCGCAGATTGCCGCGATCAACCAAACTGCCTATCCGCTGCCAGCTGAAACGCTCGCTTCCCTGTTAGCGCAACAGGCGGCGCTTACGCCCGATGCACCGGCGCTGGCCGATGCGCAACATCAGCTTAGCTACCGCGAAATGCAGCAGCAGGTGTTTGCGCTGGCCGCCGATCTCAGCGCCGCCGGCGTGCAGCGTGGCGATATTGTCGCCGTGGCGCTGCCGCGTTCGGTGCAACTCTCGCTGGCGCTACAGGCGATTGTTTCGCTGGGTGCCGCCTATTTGCCGCTTGATACCGGTTATCCGGATGACCGCTTACAGCTGATGCTGGAAGACGCCGCGCCGAAAACGCTGATCACCTGCGCGGCGCTTAGCGCGCGCTTCAGCGCCATCGCCTCGATCAATCAGCTGCATTTCGATGTGCTGTATAATAACCCGCATGCGCCGCAGCCGGCCAGCGCGCCGACGCCGCAGGATGGCGCCTACATCATTTACACCTCAGGTTCGACCGGCCGCCCTAAAGGCGTGCTGGTGGGGCATGAAGCCATCGTCAATCGCCTGCTATGGATGCAGGATCGCTATCCGCTGCAAGCCGATGACGTGGTGCTGCAGAAAACCCCGAGCAGTTTCGACGTTTCAGTGTGGGAATTCTTCTGGCCGCTGCTGGTCGGTGCGCAGTTGGTGATGGCACCGCCAGAAGCCCATCGCGACCCGGAAGCGCTACAGCAGTTGTTTGCCCGCTACCAAGTCACCACCACGCATTTCGTCCCCTCGATGCTGGCGGCCTTTGTTGCGGCGCTGGATGATCAACCGGCGATTGCCTGCTGCGCCAGCTTGCGCAACGTGTTCTGCAGCGGTGAAGCGTTGCCGACGGATTTATCGCGCGAATGGGAAAAACTGACGCAGGTGCCGCTGCACAATTTGTATGGCCCAACCGAAGCGGCGGTGGATGTCAGCTGGTATCCGGCGTTTGGTGATGCATTGGCCGCGGTCGAAGGCGCCAGCGTGCCGATTGGTTTTCCAGTGTGGAATACCAGCCTGCGCATCCTCGATGCCCGCATGCAGCCGGTGCCGCCGGGCGTGGCGGGCGATCTCTACTTAACCGGCGTGCAGCTGGCGCATGGCTATCTTGGCCGTCCCGATCTCACCGCCAGCCGCTTTATCGCCGATCCTTTCATGCCTGGCGAGCGCATGTATCTTACCGGCGACGTAGCGCGCTGGCTGGATAACGGCGCGGTGGAATATCTCGGCCGCAGCGACGATCAGCTGAAGATTCGCGGTCAGCGCATCGAACTGAATGAAATCGATCATGTGCTCAGCGCGCAGCCCGGCATTGAACAGGCGGTCACACACGCGGTGGTACTCGGTGGCACAGCGGCGCAAGGTGATGCGCGCCAGCTGGTCGGCTACGTGATTGCAGAGCAGCCGGTTGATAGCGACGCGCTGCGTCAGGCGCTGGCGCAACGCTTGCCCGCGCATATGGTGCCGGTGGCAATTGTGCAGCTCGATGCCTTCCCGCTCAGCAGCAACGGCAAACTGGATCGTAAAGCGCTGCCGTTGCCGGAATCTGCTGGCGTCAGCGCTGGGCGTGCCCCGCTCGCAGGGCTGGAAACCACCTTAGCCAATGCTTTCTGTCAGCTGCTGGCGCGTGAGGAAATCAGCGCGCAGGATGACTTTTTCGCCCTCGGCGGCCATTCGCTGCTGGCGATGCGCTTAGCGGCGCAGTTGCGCCGTGAACTGCAACAGCCGGTCTCGGTGGGGCAAATCATGGTGGCATCGACGGTGGAGAAACTGGCAACGCTGCTCAGTGATACGCAATCACATCAGCAAGCCGGTTTCGAAGCGGTGCTGCCGCTGCGCCAGGGCAACGGACCAACGCTGTTCTGCTTCCATCCGGCGTCGGGTTTTGCCTGGCAGTTCAGCATTCTGCAACGTTATCTCGATCAGCGCTGGTCGCTGGTCGGCATTCAGTCGCCGGATACCAACAGCCCGCTGAACCAAAGCGCGCATCTGGATGAGGTGTGCGACGCCCATCTGCAAACCCTGCGCGACGTGCAGCCGCACGGACCTTACTATTTCCTGGGCTATTCGCTGGGCGGAACTTTGGCACAAGGCATCGCGGCACGGCTGGAAGCGGCAGGTGAAGAAGTGGCGTTCCTCGGCCTGCTGGATACCTGGCCGCCGGAAACGCAAAACTGGGATGAGAAACGCGGCGAGAACGTACTGGATCCGGCGGTACTGGAAGAGGTAAATCGCGAGCGCGAGCAGTTTATCGCCGCGCAACGCCATCAGGCAGGTGAAGAGATGCGTGCGATGTTCGATACCATCGAAGCCAACTACGCCAGCTCGGTGCGCCTGCTGGCAACGGCCCGCAGCGCCCGTTTCAACGGTCGCGCCACGCTGTTCCTCGCCGAACAGACGCAGCAGCCAGGGCAAGATGCGCGCCGCGCCTGGGCGCCGTATGTCGGTGAACTGGAGGTGTGGCCGATGGATTGCGCTCACGTGGAGATCATTTCACCGCAGATGTTTGAGCAGATTGGGCCGTTGTTGCAGCGGTTGCTGGGTTAATTTGAAAGAAGGTCGCCATGAATGGCGACCCTACGCAGGGCCGGTACGATTTTGTAGGGTCGCCATTCATGGCGACCTCCTCAATTACTCCCGCGCCCCAGCGGCACAATCATCGGCGTATGCGCCACCGGGTCTTCCACAATCACGCAGCGCAAACCATACACCTGCTCGATCAACGCGGGCGTCACGATCTCCGACGGCTTCCCTTCGGCAACAATCTTCCCATAACGCATGGCGATCAAATGTGTGGCATAGCGACAAGCGTGATTAAGATCGTGCAGCACCACCACCAGCGTACGACCATGCTGCTGATTAAGATCCTGCATCAATTCCAGCAGCTCAATTTGATGGGTGATATCCAGCCAGGTCGTCGGTTCATCCAGCAGCAGTAATGGCGTTTCCTGCGCCAAAACCATGGCAATCCACACGCGCTGGCGCTGACCGCCTGATAACGTATCCACCGACTGCTGCGCCAAATCGGCCACGCCGGTGGCACGCATCGCGTTCTGCACCGCCGCTTCATCTTCCGCACGCCAGCGCCCAAACAGCGCCTGATGCGGATAGCGTCCGCGCGCCACCAGCTCGGTGACGCTAATGCCCGCTGGCGCGTTGGAACTTTGCGGCAGCAGGCCCAGACGCCGCGCCACCTCTTTAGTGGGATAGCTGGCAATGGCCGCGCCATCCAGCAACACCTCACCTTTCAGCGGCGTATGCAGGCGACTCAGCGTACGCAGCAGCGTCGATTTGCCGCAGGCGTTGGGGCCGATAATCACCGTCAGCTCACCTTGCGGAATCGCCACCGACAGATTCTCTGCCACCACCTTTTTGTCGTAGCCCAGCGTCAGGCCATCGCCGCGCAGACGTGAAGGGATCTCGGTCATTGGCGTCGCGCCTCCCGCACCAGTAAAGCAATCAGATAAAGTCCACCGAGAATGACGGTAATCACGCCAACCGGTAATTGATAAGGCAGGAACAAGTGCTGTGCGGCGAAGTCTGCGGCTATCAGTAGCAGCGCGCCGCACAACGCCGCCAGCGGCAACGCACCTTTGACGCCGCCACCGAGACGACGGGCAATCTGCGGCGCCAGCAGCGCGACAAACGAAATCGGCCCGACCAGCGCGGTAGACGCCGCCGTGAGCACCACGCCAATCAGCATCAGCCACATGCGGCTGCGCTCCACCGGCACGCCGAGCGCGCAGGCGGTGTCATCGCCCATCTCCAGTAAACGCATCCGCCGCGCCAGCAGCGCCATCAGCAGTAACGCCAGCAGCAGCACCGCAATCACCGGCGGCGTTTTCGCCCAGGTAATGCCGTTGAGCGATCCGGCGCTCCACAAGCCCGCACTCAGCGCCGACTCCAGCGAAGCGCTGATAATCAGCCATGAGTTCAACGCCATCAGCAGCGCTCGCACGCTGATGCCGACGATAATCAGGCGGAAGGTTTCCACGCCGTTGCGCCAGGCAAACAGATAGACCAGCGCCGCCGTGGCAATGCCGCCAATCAAAGCTGCGCCGGTCATCGCCGTGACGCTTTGATTAAACAGCACCAGCGCCACCAGCACGCCGCTGTATGCGCCGGTGTTGAAGCCAAGAATGTCCGGGCTGCCGAGCGGATTGCGCAGCAGCGACTGGAAAACCGCGCCGCTGATGCCTAACGCGGCACCAATCAACAGCGCCATCAGCACGCGCGGCAGACGCCACTCCAGCACGATCAGCTTGACGTTGCTTGCGCCCTGCCCGAGCAGAATTTGCCAAATTTGTTCACCGCTGATCTGCAATGCGCCGCGCGTCATCGCCAGATAAGCCAGCAGAGCGCAGGCGCACAGCAGCCAAAGCGTATGAAGCCAGAGACGACGCGTCATAGTGCACCCCGACCCAATTTACGGCGCACCAGCATAATCAGCATCGGCGCACCGAGCATCGCCGTAACAATGGAAACCCGCAGCTCGCCCGCCACCAGCAGGCGGCCAAGGATATCGGCGGCGAGCAGCAGAATCGGCGTGACCAGCGCGGTGGCGGGCAGCATCCAGCGGTGATCGTTACCCACCAGCCAGCGGGCAAAGTGCGGCGTCATCAAACCAACAAAGGCTATTGGGCCGACCGCCGCCGTAGCTGCGCCGCACAGCAGCGCAATCGCCAACAGGCCAAGCAGTTGGGTGCGCGCCACTCGCGTACCGAGCGCGGTCGCCATGTCGCCGCCCATACTCAAACTGTTCAGCGCCTGCGACAGCGCAATGGCCACCACGCTGCCGATCAGTACCGCCGGGAACAGCGTGCGCAGCGTGGAGAAGTTGCGAATATCCAGCGAACCGCTGTGCCAGAAACGCAGATGATCGTAGATGTCAGGATTGAGCAGTGACAGGCCAGAAGTTAATCCATCCAGCACCGCGCCCAGCGCCACGCCGGCCAGCGTCAGACGCACCGGATTGACGCGCCCGCCGCCAATCGCGCCGGTCATCGCCACCAGCACGGAAGCCAACAGCGCGCCGCCAAAGGCGAAGCCGAGCCAATCTACCGGCGAGTCAGCACCGAACAGCGCAATACCAATCACCACCGCGAAACCGGCTCCGGCGTTAACGCCAAGAATGCCGGGATCGGCCAGCGGATTGCGCGTCAGGCTCTGCATTAATGCACCGGCGAGGCCGAGCGCCACGCCCGCCAGCAAACCGGTCAGCGTACGCGGCAGGCGCGCGTCACGCACAATGACGCACTCCGCGCTGTTACAGGATGTGGTAAGCGAATGATAAACATCGGGAAGCGGTATCGATTTTGCCCCCAGCATTAAGCTGAGCGCGATGAGAAGCAAGAGCAGAATCCCTGAGCCTGCTAATGCACGTATCTGGCGCATAGCGTTCTAAACCTTCACTGTTCAACGTCGTCGCATGCGCGATGTAACTTGATAATGGTTATCGTTATTACTCGCGTTTAGCTATGTTACCATGACTCGCCTCGCGGACGATGAGGAAAATTGGTGCAATAAGGCGAACACATGAACAAATCTTCCCACTTTATCGATCTCTCACTGCTGAAAACCCATCCGGCTTTTCGCGCGGTGTTTATCGCGCGTTTTATCTCGATTGTCGCGCTCGGCATGCTCGCCGTGGCAGTGCCGGTGCAGATCCAGCACCTGACAAATTCACCGCTGCTGGTGGGATTGGCGGTGACGCTGGCCGCTGCGGGCATGTTTATCGGCCTGCTCACCGGCGGCGTATTGGCGGATCGCCATGAACGCAAAAAGCTGATTCTGTTTGCCCGATCCACCTGCGGCTTAGGTTTTATCGCGCTGGCCATCAACGCCGCGCTGCCAGAACCCTCTTTGATCGCGGTTTATCTGCTCGGTTTCTGGGATGGCTTTTTCGGCGCGATTGGCGTCACCGCGCTGCTGGCGGCGACACCCGCGCTGGTCGGCAGGGAAAACATTATGCAGGCGGGCGCGATCACCATGTTGACGGTGCGCTTCGGCTCGATTTTATCGCCGGCGATTGCCGGTCTGGTGATTGCGCATGGCGGCGTAACCTGGAACTACGCCCTCGCCGCCTTTGGCACTTTGCTTACCGTGTTAACGCTGCTGAAATTGCCAACCTTGCCGCCTCCGCCGCAGCCGCGTGAACATCCGCTGAAATCCCTCGCCGCTGGCGTGCAGTTTCTTTTCGCCAGCCCGATTGTCGGCATGGTGGCGCTGATTGGCGCATTAGTGACGCTGGCCAGCGCGGTGCGCGTGCTCTATCCATCACTCGCGCCGCATTGGTCAGTGAGCGCGGACCAGCTTGGCCTGATGTATGCCGCCGTGCCGCTCGGAGCGGCGATCGGCGCATTCACCAGCGGTAAGCTTAAGCACGCCGCGCGTCCCGGACAGCTGGTGCTCGGCAGCGCGATTGCGGCGTTTATCGCGCTGGGTTTGTTTAGCCTGATGCCGAACCTGCCGCTGGCGTTAGCCTGTTTAGTCGCCTTCGGTTACTTCAGCGCCATCAATAGCCTGGTGCAGTACGCGATGATTCAGGCATTAACGCCGGATCATCTGTTAGGCCGTATCAACGGCTTGTGGACCGCGCAGAACGTGACCGGCGATGCGATTGGTGCGGCGGTGATTGGTGCGATGGGTTCATGGTTGCAGCCACCGCAGGCCGCCGCCGTATTTGGCTTTGCGGCGGCGCTGCTGGGCATATTGATGTGGTTGGTGATGGGCCGTTTACGTCGTTACCATCCGCCAGCGCCTGAGCTGGCGGAACAGGCATCATGATTTAACAAACAGCTTTTCCAGACGCGCCAGCAGATTGCTGGCGCTGTAGTAATCGAGACGGAACGAATCGACGCCCAGCTCGTACACCTGCTTGTTCTGCACCGCAGCGTTTTGCGCGAGGAACGGATTTCCTAGCACCGATTGCGTGGTTTTATCGTCAGCGGCAAACAGCAGGAAGGTTTTCCCGGTCAGGCCGCTGGCAACGTTTTCGCCCGACAGCTGAATGATATCTTTGCGCTGCCCCATGTTGTGGCCCTGCTCAACCGTCGCCGGTGGCGTTGCCAGGGTAAAGCCAAGTTGTTCCAGCAGCTTGCCCTGCGCTGAAGCTGCGGTCCACAGATTGACCGCGCGCCCGCCACCGTTCCACACCATAGCGGAGACCGGCTGCGGTGGCAGCGTGATGGCTTTTTTCAGCGCTGCTTCACGATCGTCGAAGGCTTTGATGCGCTGCGCCGCCTGCGCTTCGTGACCGCTCGCCTTGCCTAACAGCGTCACAACATCCTGCCAGCTTTTGTCGTCGTAATTGACCACCAACGTCGGTGCAATAGCCGAAAACTGTTCGGCGAGCTTGATGGCAGAATCGTTGCCGGTAGCGCTGACGATGATCAGATCCGGCGCTTGCGCAGCAACCGCTTCGGTATTGGGTTCACCGATATACAGACGTTGAAGATGCTGCTTTTTGGCAACATCGCTCCATTGACGGAAGAAACCCTGATCGTCAGCCAGACGACTGTTCGGCGCGGTCGCGCCGGAAGCGATGACCGGCGCATCAATGGCCAGCAGCGAGCCGGTCAGCGTGACGCTGGTCGAGACAATGCGCTGCGGCGCGTGATTGAGGGTGATCGATCCGTTGGCGCCCTGCACGGTGCGCGGCCAACCTTGTTCGGCATGGGCGATGCTGGTGAAAATCTGGAAAACACATATAAGGGCTGCAATGCCCCAAAAACCGCATTTATTCATAAGTTTTGGTCCACTTTTTAGCATATTGCCCTGCTTAGCGTCAGCGCCTGATTACGTTTAAACGCAGCTGAAATCCCGCGAATGGATTGACACCTTTGCCCAATCGACGTAGGTTACAGGCCCATAATAAAAATGATAATCATTCTTAATAATCTTATCATTTATAGGTGAAAATTATGGTGGAATCTTCCACGTTTGAAAATGCCTGGCTGAAGGATTATTCCGCGCTAAGCCGTGGTTTCCTCTTTACCTCGCCGTGGCGTAGTTTGGCAACGCAAGGATGCTATACCACCATTACCGCGCCGGTACATGACGCCGCGTCGCTGGACGGTGATTTCCAACAACAGCTGCGTCAGCATTTTGCGACGGCGAAAAAACATGGCATCGACAATCCGATTCTGGTCGGCGCGATCCCGTTTGACGTCAGCCAGCCGGCTGCGCTGTTTATTCCTGAAACCTATCAGACGTTTAACCGCGCCGACCTGCAAAGCGCGCTGCCGCAAAACGTCAGCGATCTGCCGCAGGTGCGTCGCCGCGCAGCGATACCGGACCACGACGTATTTACCACCATGGTGGCCGATGCGGTGGCGGCCACGCAGCGCGGCGATCTGGATAAAGTGGTGCTGTCTCGTCTGATGGATATCGTCACTGAACAACCGGTTGATACCGCCGCACTGATGCAGCGCGTGATTGCGCAGAATCCCAACAGCTACCATTTCCATCTTCCACTGCCGCAAGGCGGTGCGCTGATTGGCGCCAGTCCGGAGCTGATGCTGCGCAAACAGGGGCGCGATTTTAGCTCTTGTCCGCTGGCGGGCTCGGCGCGGCGCAATCACGACGATGCTCAACAGGATCGTGCAGCAGGCGATACGCTGATGGATTCCGGTAAAGATCGTCATGAGCACAAACTGGTGACCGATGCGATGCGCGACACCTTGCAGCCGCGTAGCCGTTTGCTGTCGGTGCCAACTATTCCATCGCTGATCACCACCGCCACTTTGTGGCATCTCGCCACGCAAATTGACGGTGAAGTGCAGGACGAACGCGAAAATGCGCTGTCGCTGGCTTGCCTGCTGCATCCAACGCCAGCGTTGAGCGGCTTCCCGCATCAGCGCGCGCAGCAGCTCATTCAGCAGCTGGAACCTTTTGATCGCCAACTGTTTGGTGGCATCGTCGGCTGGTGCGATAGCGAAGGCAATGGCGAATGGGTCGTCACCATCCGCTGCGGCACCGTGCAGGGTACGCGCGTGCGCCTGTTTGCTGGCGCGGGCATTGTCGCCGACTCCCAACCCGAATCAGAGTGGCGTGAAACCGGCGTGAAGCTGGACACCATGTTGCGCGCCTTTGGACTGCAATAAAGGAAAGAGCATGAGCATTCCCTATACTCGCTGGCCGGACGATCTGGCTGCGCGCTACCGCGAAAAAGGTTACTGGCTGGATGTGCCGATGACCGATATTTTGGCGCGTCATCAGCACAACGATGCCATCGCGGTGATTGATGGCGATCGTCAGATTAGCTATCGCGAAATGGATGTGCTGAGCAGCAACCTGGCCGCCGCGCTGCAGCGTCGTGGCCTGCAAAACGGCGATACGGCGCTGGTGCAGCTTGGCAACGTGGCTGATTTTTATGTCACGGTATTTGCGCTGTTTAAACTCGGCGTGGCGTCGGTATTCGCGCTGTTCAGCCATCAGCGTACCGAGCTGAGTGCCTATGCGGCGCAGATCGAACCTAAGCTGCTGATTGCCGATCGCACTCACGCGCTGTTTGCTGACGATAGCTTTATCAGCGCGCTATGCGATGCGCAGCCTTCACTGCAGCAGGTGATTCTGCGTAATGACAATCAGCCGGAAAACACGCTGGAATCCTTGATGGCGGAAGCTGCGGGTGATTTCGTCGCCACGCCAACTGCCGCCGATGAAGTGGCGTTTTTCCAGCTCTCCGGCGGCAGCACCGGCACGCCGAAGCTGATTCCGCGCACGCACAACGACTATTACTACAGCATCCGCGCCAGTGATGAGATCTGTGAAGTCACCGCCGATACGCGCTATCTCATCGCCCTGCCCGCACCGCATAACTTCGCTATGAGCTCACCGGGCTCGCTCGGCGTATTTTATGCCGGTGGTCAGGTGATTCTGGCCGCCGATCCCAGCGCCACGCTCTGTTTCCCGCTGATCGAGAAGTATCAGGTCACCGATACCGGTTTGGTGCCGCCAGCGGTGAGTTTGTGGTTACAGGCGATTCAGGAATGGGGCAGCAATAAACAGCTGGCCTCGCTGCAGCGTATTCAGGTGGGCGGCGCCAAACTGGGCGAAACCCTGGCGGCACGTATTCAGCGCGAAATCGGCTGTCAGCTGCAACAGGTGTTCGGCATGGCCGAAGGTCTGGTGAACTACACTCGCTTTGGCGACGATGAGAAAATTATTCTCACCACGCAAGGCCGCCCGATCTCTGAAGACGATGAAGTGTGGGTCGCCGATGAGCACGGTAATGCGCTGCCAACCGGCACCATCGGTCGCCTGATGACGCGCGGACCCTATACCTTCCGTGGCTACTACAAGAGCCCGGAACATAACGCTGCCAGCTTCGATACCAACGGATTTTACTGTTCTGGCGATCTGATTGAGATCGACGCGCAGGGCTACATCACCGTGCAAGGGCGCGAAAAGGATCAGATCAATCGCGGTGGCGAGAAGATCGCTGCGGAAGAGATCGAAAATCTGCTACAGCGCCATCCAGATGTGATCCACGCCGCGCTGGTGTCGATGAACGACGAACTGATGGGTGAAAAGAGCTGCGCCTTTATTGTCGCCAGCCAACCGATTAAAGCAGTGGCGCTGCGTCGTCACCTGCGCGAACTGGGCGTGGCCGAGTTCAAATTACCTGACCGTATTACCTGCGTAGATGCCCTGCCGCTGACGCCTGTCGGCAAGGTGGATAAAAAACGTTTACGCCAACAGCTTGCCGATCAACAAGCGCAAGCCTGACCTGTTCCGGAGATTGTAATGGCTATTCCAAAACTGAACTCTTACGCGCTGCCTGCAGCGACTGAACTGCCAACCAACAAAGTGAAGTGGGCGGTGGAACCTCAGCGTGCCGCGCTGCTGATTCACGATATGCAGGCTTATTTCCTCAATTTCTGGGGCGAAAATAGCCCGCTGGTTAATCAGGTGGTGGAAAACATCGCTCGCCTGCGCGCTTACTGCAAAGCGCAGGGCATTCCGGTGTTCTATACCGCTCAGCCGAACGAGCAGAGCGATGCCGATCGCGCGCTGCTTAACGATATGTGGGGACCGGGCCTGAACAAACATCCCGATCAACAGAAGATCGTTGATGCGCTGGCACCGGATCAGGACGACCAGGTTCTGACCAAATGGCGTTACAGCGCCTTCGTGCGCTCACCACTGGAATCGATCCTGCAGGAAATGGGGCGCGATCAGCTGATCATCACCGGCGTGTACGCACATATCGGTTGCCTGACCACCGCGACTGACGCCTTTATGCGTAACATCCAGCCGTTTATGGTGGCGGATGCGCTGGCCGACTTCACGCGTGAAGAGCACATGATGGCGCTGACTTACACCGCGGGTCGCAGCGGTAAAGTGGTAATGACCGCCGATCTGATGCCGCTGCCGTTGAGCAAAGACGATCTGCGCGCGCTGATTCTGCCGCTGCTGGAAGATGACGATGTGCCAGCAGATGACGAGAACCTGATCGATTACGGTCTGGATTCGGTACGCGTAATGGCGCTGGCGGCGCGCTGGCGTCAGGTGCACAGCGATATCGACTTCGTCAGTCTGGCAAAAAATCCGACCATCGATGGCTGGTGGGCGCTGTTATCAAGGGTGCCGACTAAATGAGTGCGACGTTCGATTTTAGCGGAAAGATTGTCTGGGTCACCGGCGCGGGCAAAGGGATTGGTTATCACACAGCGCTGAGCTTCCATCAAGCAGGTGCGCAGGTTATCGGCTTCGATCTGCGTTTCGATCAGGCCGACTATCCGTTCACCACGCAGGTATTGGATGTAGCGAACGCCGCCGAGGTGAAAGCGGTTTGTCAGCGTTTGCTGGCGGATCAGCCACGTCTGGATGTGCTGGTGAACGGTGCCGGCATCCTGCGTATTGGCAGCACCGATGAACTGTCGTTCGAAGATTGGCAAGCGTGTCTGGCGGTGAATGCCGGCGGCGCGTTCAACATGTTCCAGCAAACCTTGCCGGTGTTTCGCCAGCAGCGTGCGGGCGCGATTGTCACCATCGCCTCCAATTCGGCACATGCGCCGCGTCTTGGTATGTCCGCTTATGGCGCGTCCAAGGCCGCGTTGCGCAGCTTGTGTCTGACCGTGGGTTTGGAAATGGCTCCGTTCGGCGTGCGCTGCAATATCGTCTCGCCAGGTTCCACCGATACCGATATGCAACGCAGCCTGTGGCATACACCAGAAGCCGAGCAGGAGATGATTAATGGTTTCCCGGATCAGTACAAGCTGGGGATCCCGCTGCGTAAGATCGCTAAACCGCATGAGATCGTCGCGAACGTGATGTTCCTCGCTTCGGATCTTGCCAGCCACGTAGTACTGCAGGATATTGTGGTCGACGGTGGCGCAACGCTAGGATCCTAAGTGATGGCAATCTGGAAACGATCGGTCGATCTTGAAACGCTGAATAAGATGGGTGAGAACTCGCTGGTGGCACACCTTGGTATTGTGTTTACCACCATCGGCGAAGATTACCTCGAAGCCACCATGCCGGTGGATGCCCGCACGCAGCAGCCGTTTGGCCTGCTGCACGGCGGTGCTTCGGTGGTGCTGGCGGAGTCGATGGGATCGATCGCCGGGTATCTCAGCATCGAAGAAGGCAAAAGCGTGGTGGGCATTGAGGTGAGTGCCAGCCATCATCGCGCGGTGAGCAGCGGTGAAGTGCACGGCATTTGCCGCCCGCTACACCTTGGTGCGCGTAATCAAAGCTGGCAGATCGAGATTCGTAATGCCCGCGATCAGCTGTGCTGCACCTCGAGATTGACGGTGGCGGTGCTGGGTTAAGACATAAAAAAAGCGGCCTTCTGGCCGCTTTTTTGTGCGATTAACGCTGGTAAATGATTTCGACGCCTTCGTCGTCTTCTTCGTCCCAGTCGTCATCCCAATCGTCGTCTTCTTCCACTTCCTGCGCAGTTTCCATGGCTTCACGGTGATAATCATCCCACATGAAGGCCACTTTCTCTGGCTCTTTAGCTTCTTCTTCGGCTTCTTTTGGATTTTCGATGATAAAGCTCATCACATCCCAGCAAAGATCTTTCACGCCATCATGGCTAGCCGCAGAGATTAGGTAATATTTTTCTTCCCAGCCTAATGCTTCCACAACCGCTTTGGCACGGCTTTCCGCTTCTTCGCGGCTCAGCAGGTCACATTTGTTGAACACTAACCAACGCGGCTTCTGGAAAAGTTTATCGCTGTATTTCTCCAACTCGCCGAGAATGATGCGGGCATTTTCGACCGGATCAGATTCATCGATTGGGGCAAGATCGATCAGATGCAACAGCACGCGACAACGCTCAAGGTGCTTCAGGAAGCGAATACCCAGACCTGCGCCATCCGCTGCGCCTTCAATCAGGCCAGGGATATCAGCGACAACAAAACTCTTTTCGTTATCCATGCGGACTACGCCAAGGCTTGGCACCAGCGTAGTAAACGGATAATCCGCAACTTTTGGTTTCGCTGCGGAAACAGAGCGAATAAAGGTCGATTTACCGGCATTCGGCAGACCCAGCATACCAACGTCAGCCAGCAGCATCAGTTCTAGTTGCAGGTCACGCTTCTCGCCCGGTGTTCCCATGGTTTTTTGACGCGGGGAACGGTTAACCGAGGATTTAAAGCGCGTGTTACCAAGGCCATGCCAGCCGCCTTTCGCCACCATCAGCTTCTGCTCATGACGCGTCATGTCGCCCAGCGTTTCGCCTGTACCCTGATCAATGACGCGGGTACCAACTGGCACTTTAACGATGATGTCTTTACCACGTTTACCGGTGCAATCACGGCTTTGGCCATTCTGGCCACGTTCGGCACGGAAAGACTTTTCAAAGCGATAATCGATCAGGGTGTTGAGGTTTTCATCCGCCAACAGATACACGTCGCCGCCGTCGCCGCCGTCGCCGCCATCCGGGCCGCCTCTTGGAATATATTTTTCACGGCGGAAGCTTACGCAACCGTTGCCGCCATCACCCGCGACCGCAAGGATCGTCGCTTCATCTACAAACTTCATTTTATTTCTCCGTCACGCTGTCGTTCACGGCAGCTTGCAGGCCGCAAACGGGTCCGCCAGGGTCTTCTGCGCTGACCGACGGCGGATAATACAAGATTGGCAAAGCCAGGAGTACATAAATTGTACAACAACTGTGCTAAAGCGTAACTGTTATCCAGCAAGCTCAGTAGCAGAATGTAAAAAGCCCCGCAAAGCTGCGGGGCCTTTCATTCGTGTATTCAGACGTTAGACGTCTGCAGCACGACAACCTTACTCAGCAACGATGCTGATATATTTACGGTTGTTCGGGCCTTTAATCTCGAATTTTACTTTGCCGTCTGCGGTGGCAAACAGGGTGTGGTCACGACCACAACCTACGTTGCTACCTGCGTGGAATTTGGTGCCACGCTGACGAACGATGATGCTACCTGCCAGAACAGATTCGCCACCGAAACGTTTTACACCCAGACGTTTTGCGTTGGAGTCGCGACCGTTACGGGTCGAGCCACCAGCCTTCTTATGTGCCATTTGTCAGATCTCCTCTTACGCGCCGATCACAGTGATTTTCACATCTGTGAACCACTGACGGTGACCAGCTTGCTTACGGTAGTGTTTACGACGACGAAACTTAACGATTTTAATTTTCTCGCCACGACCGTGAGCCACAACTTCTGCCTTGATCACACCGCCTGAAACCAGTGGCGCGCCGATTTTCACGTCTTCGCCATTTGCGATCATCAGAACCTGGTCAAACTCAATGGTTTCACCGGTTGCGATGTCCAGCTTTTCCAGGCGAACGGTCTGACCTTCGCTTACTCGGTGTTGTTTACCACCACTTTGGAAAACCGCGTACATATAAAACTCCGCTTCTGCGCGTGCCTTTCTTGTTCATCAGGCGGCGCGATAAATATTCACAATAGGGCGCGAATTCTACGCAATACTCCAGCAGAAGACAAGAGCACTTTGCACTCTCTTGCAGAAAAAAAGCGCAAGGCGAATGCAAACGTTTCGCAACCCGATTTTTCAAGTACAATCAGTAACAGATTACCTGAACTCACGCTGTTTAAAGCGCTTACCATGCAAAAAACGAGTAAAGCTGAAAAGACGAATGAACTTAGAACAGATTAATGAATTAACCGCGCAGGACATGGCGGCCGTCAACCAGACCATCCTCGAGCAGCTGAATTCAGAAGTCTCACTGATTAACCAGTTGGGCTATTACATTATCAGCGGCGGGGGCAAACGCATCCGTCCGATGATCGCTGTGCTGTCGGCACGCGCGCTGAATTATCAGGGATCGTTGCACATCACCAATGCGGCGCTGATCGAATTTATCCATACGGCGACGCTGCTGCACGATGATGTGGTGGATGAATCCGATATGCGCCGTGGCAAAGCCACCGCGAACGCCGCGTTTGGTAATGCGGCTAGCGTGCTGGTGGGCGATTTTATCTATACGCGCTCATTCCAGATGATGACCAGCATGGGATCCTTAAAGATCCTGGCGCTGATGTCGGAAGCGGTCAACGTGATCGCCGAAGGGGAAGTGCTGCAGTTAATGAACTGCAACGATCCCGACATCACTGAAGAGAGCTACATGCGGGTGATCTACAGCAAAACCGCCCGCCTGTTCGAAGCAGCTTCGCAAGCATCGGCGATTTTAGCTGATGCTTCGCCAGCGCAGGAAAAAGCGCTGCAGGATTATGGTCGCTATCTTGGCACCGCTTTCCAGTTAATTGATGATTTGCTGGATTACAGCGCGGATGGCGAAACGCTGGGTAAAAATACCGGTGATGACCTGAGCGAAGGCAAACCGACGCTACCGCTGCTGCACGCGATGCACAACGGAACGCCTGAACAGGCGCAGATGATCCGTAAAGCCATTGAAGAAGGCAACGGTCGTCACCTGCTGGAACCGGTGCTGGCTGCAATGCAACAAACTGGCTCGCTGGAATGGACGCGCAAACGTGCTGAAGAAGAGGCGGATAAAGCTATTTCAGCACTGCAAGTATTACCCGAAAGCCCGTGGCGCAGCGCACTAGAAGCGCTGGCGCACATGTCAGTACAACGCGACTTCTGATTTTAACGGGGCCTGCATTGGTCCCGTTTCCTTCCTCACTCTTCTCCCCTTTCACTTACATCGCTTGCATTGCTTTTGCGAAAAGCGACGCAGTTTCGTGCGCCGTTCAAACATTTACTGGAAATTAACTGGAAACATTTGCTATAAAAATGCGGGTTTTTTCCAGATATCTCTGCAACGGGAAAGCTTTTTCAGCGGAGATGAAGTAATAACACGGACACGGAGAAGAAAGTTATGTACCCAAGGAAAGTGGATTGGCACCCGGCAGATATCATTGCTGCATTACGTAAGAAAGGCACATCACTGGCAGCACTGTCACGTGAATCAGGGCTCAGCTCGTCAACATTGGCCAATGCGCTATCGCGACCCTGGCCCAAAGGCGAATGGCTAATCGCCAATGCGATTAAGGTGCATCCGGCAGAGATCTGGCCGAGCCGATATTATGATCCTTTTACCGGCCTGCTGAAGGATCGCAAAAAGCGCATACGCTCACCCAAAGATCGTAAAAAGATCTGACCATACTGCAGATGAAAAAAAACCAGCCGCGTTGCCGTGACTGGTTTTTTAATGCGCAAAGGTAAAAATTATTCGCCGCTTACGCGCTCGATATTTGCACCCATCGCTTTCAATTTATCTTCGATATGCTCATAGCCACGGTCGATGTGATAGATACGATCGACTAACGTGGTGCCTTCTGCAATACAACCCGCCAGCACCAGGCTCGCTGATGCACGCAGATCGGTAGCCATCACCTGCGCACCCGACAAGGTCTCAACGCCATGACAAATCGCAGTGTTGCTTTCGATTTCTGCATGCGCGCCCATACGAATCAGTTCAGGGATATGCATGAAGCGGTTTTCGAAGATGGTTTCGGTAATCACACCGGTTCCTTCTGCCACCAGGTTGAGCAGCGTGAACTGCGCCTGCATATCAGTTGGGAAGCCCGGATGCGGCGCCGTGCGGATGTTCACCGCTTTTGGACGCTTGCCGTGCATATCCAGGCTGATCCAATCTTCGCCCACTTCGATCTCTGCACCAGCCTCACGCAATTTAGACAACACCGCATCCAGCGTATCAGGCTTAGTGTTGTGGCAAACAACTTTGCCACGTGAAATCGCTGCTGCGACCAGGAAAGTACCGGTTTCGATACGATCTGGCAGAACGCGATAAACGCCGCCGCCCAGACGCTCAACACCTTCGATGGTGATTTTGTCTGTGCCTGCGCCCGTGATTTTCGCGCCCAGCGTGTTGAGGAAGTTTGCCGTATCGACAATCTCCGGCTCACGCGCGGCGTTCTCAATAATGGTGATGCCGGTAGCCAGCGTAGCAGCGCTCATGATGGTGACGGTAGCGCCAACAGACACTTTATCCATCACAATGTGCGCGCCTTTCAGGCGGCCATTGACAGAAGCTTTAACGTAGCCTTCTTCCAGCTTAATTTCCGCACCAAGCTGTTCCAGGCCAGTAATGTGCAGATCGACCGGACGCGCACCGATAGCGCAACCGCCCGGCAGTGAAACCTGGCCCTGACCAAAACGCGCCACCAGCGGACCCAGCGCCCAGATCGAAGCACGCATGGTTTTCACTAAATCGTATGGCGCACTGAAAACATTAACTTCGCGAGCATCAACGTGGACCGAACCATTGCGCTCAACGCGCGCACCCAGCAGATTCAGCAGCTTCATGGTGGTATCGATATCACGCAGCTTCGGTACGTTCTGAATCTCTACCGGCTCTTCAGCCAGCAGCGCAGCAAACAGAATCGGCAACGCAGCATTCTTCGCCCCGGAAATGGTCACTTCACCACTTAAACGAGTGGGGCCTTGCACACGAAATTTGTCCATTAACACGGCTCTCAATTATCTATCAATAAAACAACCGGTGAGGCACTTAGAAACCGTTGAGTTTACGGTCGCGCGCCCACTCGGCTGGGGTATAAGTTTTGATGGAAACCGCATGAATACGGTTATCCGCAATATATTCCATCAGCGGCGCATACACAGCCTGCTGCTTCTTCACGCGGCTCAATTCGCCGAACATTTCGCCCACCGCGATGACCTGAAAATGGCTGCCATCGTTGCTGAGTACGTGTACTTCTTCTAATGCCAGCGCCTGCATCAGCACGGCCTGAACTTCACTATTTTCCATTGCTCGTTACTTCGCTTAATAATAATAAGGCTGCCATCTTAGAGGAAAGCGCCTGACTCTTAAATACGCAAAAGCCCCTGAAAAAATCAGGGGCTTAGCTTCGACATCCGCAGATCAGGCGATTTTTTCCGCAGAAACAATAATCTGCTGCAGGTTATACAGCGTGATCAGCGACTGGAGTTTATCGGAGATGCCAGAGAAAAGTGGCGCGCTGCCTTGGGCTCGCGCGATTTCACGCAGATGCACCAGCAGCGCTAAACCCGCTGAATCCACCCTTTCCAGCCCGGCAACATCAATGGTGGTGATATCCGCCACCGCAGTGTCACGTTCCTGCCACAAGGTCAGCAAAGTATCACGATCTAATTTGCCGCTTAGGGCCAGCGTGCTGGCAGTACGCTGCCAGCGTAACGGTTCACTCATTATTGCTTTTTATCCAGGGTGATCGGCTGTGCTGCATAGACTTTCAGCTGAGCCGTCAGGCCATCAATGCCTTTGGTGCGCAACAGATCGCCCCACTCATTCTGTTTGGTGGTGATCATGCTGATGCCTTCAGCCACCATGTCATACGCCTGCCAGTTGCCGGTCTGGCTGTTCTTACGCCACTGGAAATCGAGACGCACTGGCGGACGCCCGTTCGGATCGATAATGGTGACGCGAATCGCCACGATATTGGCATCACCAATCGGCTGTTCCGGCTGGATTTGGTAAGTTTGACCGTTATACAGCGCCAGCGCCTGGCCGTAAGCCTGCGCCAGATAATCACCGAACGCGGCAAAGTAGGCATCACGTTGCGCCGGTGTCGCATCACGATAATAGCGGCCGAGAACCAACGCACCGGCATATTTTACCTGCACGTACGGCATCAGTTCCTGACGCACCACTTCACGCAGATAGTTCGGATCCTGCTTAATCTTTGGCTGTTCATTTTTCAGGCGGGTAAAGGTCTTATCCGCCGCTTCGTTCATCAGCTTGTAAGGATTAGTTTGATCCGCTGCGGCGTTGGCTGCCAGCGGTGCGATTGCCAACACAGCAATCATCAGTAAACGTTTAAACATCATGTTTTACCTCGTAGGTTATTCCGTTGTTGCAGGTGCTGCTGGTGCACTCTCCGCGCCCTGGGATTTGTTGTCGGGTTTATTATCGCCGCTCTTATAGAGGAATTGACCGATCAGGTCTTCCAGCACCAGTGCCGATTTGGTGTCACGCAGGGTGCCGCCATCTTTCAGCATCGATGAGCCAAGCTCGGGATCGTCAAAACCTAAATTCAACGCCAGGAACTGCTCACCAAGCAGACCTTGGGTGCGGATGGCTAATGAGCTGGTGTCTGGAATCTTATTGGCGAATTTATCGCTGATATCCATGGTTACACGCGGTGAAAGAGTTTTCTCATCCAGCGCGATATCTGACACCCGACCAATTAGCACGCCGCCAATTTTTACCGGAGAACTGACTTTCAGTCCGCCGATATTATCGAAGGTGGCATACATCTTCCACGTCGGTTCGGTGCCGATTGTTTTGAGATCGGCGACGCGTAGGGCGAGGAATAATAGCGCCAGCAGCGCAGCCAGCATGAAGACGCCAACCCAGATTTCGTTTTTCTTGCTTTGCATTGCATCAATTCCCAAACATCAGTGCTGTCAGCACAAAATCCAAACCGAGTACCGCCAGTGAAGCATGCACCACGGTACGCGTCGTCGCCCGACTGATCCCTTCCGAGGTCGGGATGGCATCATAGCCATTAAATAGCGCAATCCAGGTTACCGTAACGGCAAAGACCGCGCTTTTGATCATGCAGTTAACGACATCAGTGCGGAAATCCACCGCGTTCTGCATCGCCGACCAGAAGAAACCCGGATCGATCCCTTTCCAGCTCACGCCCACCAGCGCGCCACCGGCAATACCGACGGCGGTAAAGATCAGCGCCAGCAGCGGCATGCTGATAAAGCCGGCCCAGAAACGCGGTGATACCACGCGACGTAACGGATCGACGGCCATCATCTCCATGCTGGAGAGCTGTTCGGTGGCTTTCATCAGCCCGATTTCAGCGGTTAACGCTGAACCTGCACGGCCTGCAAACAGCAACGCCGTGACGACCGGACCGAGTTCACGCAGCAGCGAGAGCGCCACCAGCATGCCAAGGCTGGTTTCAGCGTTGTAGGTGGTGAGCACCAGATAGCCTTGCAGACCCAGTACCATGCCAATAAACAGGCCGGATACCACGATGATCAGCAACGATAACACGCCCACGCTGTAGAGCTGTTTTACCAGCAGCGGCGCATGGCGACGAAAAGCCGGCTTACCCACCAGCGCATGAAATAGCATGAGGCCTGCGCGGCCAAAAGCGGCACAGGTATTAATTCCCTGACGTCCAAATGACGCTAGCGCCTGTAACAACATCAGTTTACGTTCTCCCTGAGCGGGTCAAGTCGCTGAGATAATCGCCAGCGGCAAAGCGAAACGGCACCGGACCATCCGCATGACCCTCGATAAACTGGCGCACACGCGGATCGGGATTTTCCCGCAGTTCCGGCGCGCTGCCCTGAGCAATAATTTTTTGTCCGGCAACAATATAGGCATGATCGGCAATGCTCAATACCTCAGGCACATCGTGTGAAACCACAATGCAGGTCAGGCCCAAAGCATGATTCAGTTCGTCAATTAACTTCACCAGCACGCCCATGGTGATCGGATCCTGGCCGACAAAAGGCTCATCGAACATGATCAGCTCCGGTTCCAGCGCGATAGCACGCGCCAGCGCCGCACGGCGCGCCATACCGCCAGAGAGTTCGGCAGGCATCAGTTTCGCAGCACCACGCAATCCCACCGCTTCCAGCTTCATCAATACGGTGCTGTGCAACAGTTCTGGCGGCAACTGCGTATGTTCACGCAACGGCCAGGCAACGTTTTCATACACGTTGAGATCGGTAAACAGCGCGCCTGACTGAAACAGCATGCTCATTTTTTTACGCGCTTCGTACAATTTCGTGCGGGAAAGCGTCGGGATATTCTGATCGCGGAACCAAATCTCGCCTTTGTCGGGCTGTAATTGCCCGCCAATCAGACGTAAAAGCGTGGTTTTACCAATTCCGGACGGCCCCATAATTGCGGTGACTTTGCCGGCGGGTACCGTTAACGAGATATCGTCAAAGATTGTACGATCTCCGCGCGTGAAACTGACGCCACGAACCTCAACCAGATTCGTTTGCTGCTGGATCATCTTTACCTCTTTATGCGGATCGGGCGCTATCAAAGCGGTGGATGGTAGCCTGGTAGCCTCGAATGCACGATAGTTTTACAGAAACTTACCCACTTAGTGTGGCGAAAACGGCCTTAAAATTTACTTTTGCCTCTCAGACAGTCAAAATCAGCGCCTGTTAGTGCGTGCAGAATGTTTTTACCTGTCGGACAAGGTTCGCCGACACCTCCATCCATCAAGGATTTTTAATGTTCGTAGCCTCTGCCTTGCTGTTTATCGGATTGATTTTACTGGTTTACGGCGCCGACCGTCTGGTATTTAGCGCCGCGATCCTCTGTCGATCCTTTGGCATCCCACCGCTGATCATAGGTATGACGGTGGTGAGCATTGGCACATCATTGCCGGAATTGATCGTCTCGTTTTCGGCCGCGCAGCATGGACAGATGGATTTAGCGGTCGGCACCGCGCTGGGCTCGAACATCACCAACATTCTCTTGATTCTGGGTGGCGCAGCGTTGCTCCATCCATTGACAGTACACTCCAATCTGATTCGGCGCGAACTGCCATTAATGCTGCTAGTCTCACTGCTCAGCGGCATCATGCTGTTTGATAATCACCTCAGCCGTCTTGATGGCGTTGCGCTGCTACTGATCGCGCTGGGTTATCTGCTGGTGGTGATCCGCATTGCTCGCCGTGCTGAACGTGATAATAACGACACGCTAACCCGTGAACAGCTGGCCGAACTGCCGCGCGATGAAGCCGGCAACACCGTGGCCTTCCTGTGGCTGGCAGTCGCGCTAATTATTCTGCCGATGTCAACGCGGATGGTGATCGACAACGCCACCGTCTTTGCCGACTACTTCGGTGTGAGCGAACTGGTGATGGGCCTGACGCTGATTGCCGTCGGCACCAGCTTGCCCGAACTGGCCACCGTTGTGGCCGGCGCGCTGAAAGGTGAGGACGATATCGCTATCGGTAACCTGATCGGCGCCAACATTTTCAATCTGGCGATTGTGCTCGGCCTGCCAGCGCTGATTCATCCCGGCAGCGTTGATGCGCATGCCTTCGCGCGTGATTACTGGGTGATGCTGGCAGTGAGCGTACTGTTCGCCCTGCTCTGCCTGCTGCGCAAACGCCGTATTGGCCGTATCGCAGGCACACTATTATTAGGTGGTTTTATCGCGTGGGTGCTGTGGCTGTGGCTTAGCCCCATGCTTATCACAAGCTATTAAGGACGGACTGACCATGTCACATCAGCAACCGGATTTCGATTTCCAGCAAGCAGGTAAAGCGGTGCTGCGCATCGAACGCGAAGGGCTGGAGCAGCTTGATCAATATATCAATGACGATTTCGATCGCGCCTGCGCGATGATCTTTGCCTGCCGAGGCAAAGTGGTGGTGATGGGCATGGGAAAATCCGGACATATCGGTAAAAAGATGGCCGCGACTTTTGCCAGCACCGGAACGCCCTCTTTCTTTGTGCATCCCGGTGAAGCCAGCCACGGCGATCTCGGCATGGTCAGCACAAATGATGTGGTGATAGCGATTTCCAACAGCGGTGAGTCCGGCGAAATCCTTGCGTTGGTGCCGGTGTTAAAGCGCCAGAAGGTGCAGCTGATTTGTATCACCGGCCGTCCGGAAAGCGCGATGGGCCGCGCGGCGGATGTGCATCTGTGCGTGAAAGTGCCGCAGGAAGCCTGTCCGCTCGGCCTGGCACCGACCACCAGCACCACCGCGACCTTAGTCATGGGTGATGCGCTCGCCGTGGCGTTGCTGGAAGCGCGCGGATTTACCCAGGAAGATTTTGCGCTGTCGCATCCCGGCGGTGCGTTGGGCCGCAAACTGCTGCTGCACGTCAGCGATATCATGCACAGCGGCGATGAAATCCCGCACGTCAGCCGTGATGCCTCAATGCGCGATGCGCTGCTGGAAATTACCCGCAAGAATCTTGGTTTAACGGTGATTGTTGATGACCTGATGAAAATCGAAGGCATCTTTACCGATGGTGACTTGCGCCGCGTGTTCGATATGGGCATCAATTTCCAGACTGCCAGTATTCAGGACGTGATGACCAGCGGCGGTATTCGCGTGCGCCCGAATATGCTCGCGGTCGATGCCCTTAATCTGATGCAAAACAAAAACATCACCGCCCTGCTGGTGGCCGATGACGATCGCCTGCTCGGTGTGGTACATATGCATGACATGCTGCGCGCTGGCGTAGTCTGAACAGGAAGAAACAATGAGTGCTGAAACAGCGATGGTCGAGACGTGCTACGGTCCGGTGAGCGCAGAAGTCATGGCGCGTGCTGCGCAGATTCGCCTGCTGATTTGTGACGTCGATGGCGTGATGTCGGATGGCGTGATTTACATGGGCAACAGCGGTGAAGAGCTGAAGGCTTTTAACGTGCGCGATGGTTATGGCGTGCGTTGCTTGCTGACCTCCGGCGTCGAAGTGGCTATTATTACCGGCCGCAAAGCAAAACTGCTGGAAGATCGCTGTAAGACACTCGGCATTACGCATCTTTACCAGGGACAATCGGATAAGCTTTTGGCCTGGCGGGAACTCCTGGATAAACTGTCATTGACCGCCGATCAGGTCGCCTACATTGGCGATGACCTGATCGACTGGCCGGTGATGGCGCAGGCGGGTTTGAGCGTGGCCGTTGCCGATGCCCACCCAATTTTACTGCCGCGCGCGCATTATGTTACCCGCATTGCCGGTGGGCGCGGCGCTGTACGTGAGTTGTGCGATCTGATCTTGATGGCGCAGAACAAATTTGAGGATGCCAAAGGGCAATCAATATGAGTAAGAGCAGGCGTTGGATGACGCTGATCCTGGCCTTGATCGCCTTAGTGCTGATCGGCTGGAATCTCACCAACCAGGATGACGACCGAACGCCGGTGGCGACTAACGATCAAGCGCCAACCTACACCAGCGAGAAATCGAACACGGTGGTGTATAACCCAACAGGCGCGCTGGGCTATAAGCTGGTCTCCGATAAAGTCACCTACTTTGCTGCCGATGAGATAAGTTGGTTCGATAATCCGGTGATGACCACCTATGACGTAAACAAAGTCGCGACATGGTCGGTGCGCGCCGATAAGGCAAAGCTGACTAAAGATCGTATGCTTTATCTTTATGGCAACGTTGTCGTCAATACTTTGACCCAGGATTCACAGCTTGAGCGCATCCTTACCGATAACGCTCAGGTTAATTTGGTCACCCAGGATGTGACATCTGACGATCAAGTCACCCTTTTTGGCCGCAGTTTTAATTCCACTGGCATGAAAATGCGCGGCAATTTACGGACGAAACATGCTGAGCTGCTTGAAAAGGTCAAAACTTCCTATGAAATTCAAAATGAACAAAAATAGCCTTAAGTTATTGCTGGTGAGTACGCTACTGGCAACGAGCCTGCCTGCGCTGGCATTAACCGGTGACTCAGACAAGCCGGTGAATATTGACTCCGTCAACCAGGCGCTGGACCTGCAGGGCAACGTCGCGACCTTTACCGGCAACGTGATTGTGACCCAAGGTTCCATCAAGATTACCGCCGATAAAGTGGTCGTCACCCGTCCGGGCGGCGATAGCAAGAAAACCATCGTCGATGCTTACGGCACGCCAGCGACCTTCTATCAGATGCAGGATAACGGTAAGCCGGTGCAAGGCCACGCCAGTAAACTGCACTATGAACTGGCGAACGATTTTGTTGAGCTGACCGGTAATGCCTTCATTCAGCAGCAGGATAGCAACATTAAAGGCGACCGCATCACTTACCTGGTGAAAGAGCAGAAGATGCAGGCGTTCAGCCAGGGTGACAGCAAGCGCGTGACCACCGTTCTGGTTCCGTCGCAGCTGCAGGACAAAAACGGTTCGTCCGCGAGCCCTAAAAAGAGTAACTGATTGCTATGGCTACACTAATCGCTGAGAACCTGGCGAAAGCCTATAAAGGCCGCCGCGTGGTGGAAGATGTTAGCCTGCAGGTAAAATCCGGCGAGATTGTCGGCCTGCTGGGCCCAAACGGTGCCGGTAAAACCACCACCTTTTACATGGTGGTCGGAATTGTGCCGCGCGATGCGGGCCGCATCGTAATTGATGATGAAGACATCAGCATCTTGCCGCTGCATGCGCGCGCCCGTCGCGGCATCGGCTATTTGCCGCAGGAAGCCTCGATCTTCCGTCGCCTGAGCGTGTACGACAACCTGATGGCGGTGCTGCAGATCCGTGATGATCTGACAGAAGAGCAGCGTCAGGATCGTGCCAACGAGCTGATGGAAGAGTTCCATATCGGCCATCTGCGCGACAGCATGGGCCAGGCGCTGTCGGGTGGTGAACGCCGTCGTGTGGAAATTGCCCGCGCGCTGGCCGCTAATCCGAAATTCATCCTGCTGGATGAGCCTTTTGCCGGTGTTGACCCCATTTCGGTTATCGACATCAAGAAAATCATCGAGCATCTGCGTGACAGCGGCCTTGGCGTGCTGATTACCGACCACAACGTGCGTGAAACCCTCGCGGTGTGTGAACGCGCTTATATAGTTAGCCAGGGGCATTTAATTGCCCATGGCACGCCTGATGAAATTCTTGTAGATGAGCAGGTTAAGCGTGTTTATTTGGGCGAAGAGTTCAGACTCTGATAAGGTGTCGTAACACCCTACGTTTGCTTAGGAAATTCTAACCGAATTATGAAGCAAGGTTTGCAACTCAGGCTCAGCCAACAGCTGGCGATGACACCACAGTTGCAGCAAGCCATTCGCTTGCTGCAACTCTCTACGCTTGAACTCCAGCAAGAACTCCAACTGGCGCTGGAAAGCAATCCGCTGCTTGAACAAACCGATCTGCACGAAGAAGTCGACGCGCGCGAATTTCAGGAACAAGAGAGTGATTCACTAGACACGCGTGAAGCTCTTGAACAGAAAGACATGCCTGAAGATCTCCCGCTCGACGCCACCTGGGACGAAATCTACACTGCGGGCACGCCGTCAGGCACCGGCACCGATTACCAGGAGGACGAACTGCCAATCTATCAGGGCGAAACCACGCAATCGCTGCAGGATTACCTGATGTGGCAAGTTGAGTTAACGCCGTTCACTGATACCGATCGCGCCATCGCTACATCCATTGTGGATGCCATTGACGACACCGGCTATCTCACCGTCAGCTTACAAGATATTTATGACAGTATTGGCGATGAAGAGCTGACGCTAGAAGAAGTTGAAGCCGTGCTCAAACGCGTGCAGCGTTTCGATCCGGTCGGCGTTGGTGCGCGTGATTTGCGTGATTGCCTGTTAGTACAGCTTTCGCAATATGATGCCGCCACGCCCATGCTGGCGGAAGCGCGCCTGATTGTGAGCGAACATCTTGATCTGCTGGCCAACCATGATTTCCGCAGCCTGATGCGCGTAACGCGTCTGAAGGAAGAGGTGCTGAAAGAGGCGATGTTGCTGATTCAGTCACTCGATCCGCGCCCTGGCCAGTCAATCAATACCAGCGAACCGGAATATGTCATTCCCGATGTGCTGGTGCGCAAAATCAGCAAGCGCTGGACGGTTGAACTGAATTCCGACAGCATGCCGCGCCTGAAAATCAATCAGCAGTATGCTGCGATGGGCGGAGCTGGCCGTAACGAAAGCGATAATCAGTTTATTCGTAGCAATTTACAGGAAGCCAAGTGGCTAATTAAGAGCCTGGAGAGCCGTAACGACACGCTGCTGAAAGTGACACGCTGTATCGTTGAACAGCAGCAGGCGTTTTTTGAGCAGGGTGAGGAGTACATGCGTCCGATGGTGCTGGCGGATATCGCTCAGGCTGTTGATATGCACGAATCCACTATTTCCCGCGTGACCACGCAAAAGTATTTACACAGCCCGCGTGGCATCTTTGAACTGAAGTATTTTTTCTCCAGTCACGTCAACACCGAAGGCGGTGGCGAAGCCTCGTCCACGGCGATTCGTGCATTAGTGAAAAAATTGATCTCGGCGGAAAACCCCGCAAAACCCTTGAGCGACAGCAAACTGACCTCCATGTTATCCGAACAGGGCATCATGGTAGCGCGACGTACGGTTGCTAAATATCGCGAGTCTTTATCTATACCGCCATCAAACCAGCGTAAACAGCTGGTTTGACCGAACGAAGAAGGAAGACCTATGCAGCTAAACCTTACCGGCCTTAATGTTGAGATTACCGAACCTCTGCGTGAATTTGTAAATACCAAATTTGCCAAACTGGAACACTATTTTGATCGCATCAATCAGGTTTATATTGTTCTGAAGGTAGAGAAGGTGACGCAGATTGCGGATGCAACACTGCACGTCAACGGCGGGGAGCTGCACGCCACATCGGAAGCGGAAGACATGTACGCGGCCATCGACGGGTTAATCGACAAGCTTTCCCGTCAGCTGACCAAACACAAAGACAAACTGAAAAAACACTAACCTTCACGCTTGCAGAGTGCTGACTGATTCGGCACTTAGAGCATAAATGGGGCGGATATTACCGCCCCGTTTTGTCATCTGCGCAAGCGCCAGCGGGCGAACGGCAATGAAATCAATCGCCTGAACCTCGCGGCTATGTGAACTCGCAAGTGAAACGATGATGAACAACGATCTAACACTGGAATTGAGCTCGGTCCTTTCACTGGACTGTACCCGTAGCGGCGTACACTGCCAGAGTAAAAAACGCGCGCTGGAAATTATCAGCGAGCTGGCAGCGAAGCAGCTCAATCTGCCGCACCAGACGCTTTTCGAAGCCATCCTGACCCGCGAACGTATGGGCAGTACCGGTATTGGCAACGGCATCGCCATTCCACATGGCAAGCTGGAGGAGGACACCTTACGCGCTGTCGGCGTGTTTATCAGCCTCGATCAGCCTATCGCTTTTGATGCGGTAGACAATCAGCCGGTTGACCTGCTGTTTGCCCTGCTGGTACCTGCGGACCAGTGTAAAACCCACTTGCATACGCTTTCGCTGGTTGCCAAACGTCTGGCGGATAAAACCGTCTGTCGTCGTTTGCGTGCGGCACAGAGCGACGAAGAGCTCTACGCCATTATCACAGAAGCTCAGGAAGCACACTCTTAAGCGAGAAACACTTTTACCGGCCTGTTCGCCGGTTTAAAACGGGAGAAATGTGATGGTGCTGATGATCGTTAGCGGTCGGTCAGGCTCAGGAAAATCAGTCGCGCTGCGTGCCCTTGAAGATATGGGCTTCTACTGTGTCGACAACTTGCCGGTGGTATTGCTACCGGAGCTGGCGAATACCTTAACCGAACGCAATATCTCTGCGGCGGTCAGCATTGACGTGCGCAACATGCCGGAATCACCGGAAGTCTTTGAGGCCGCGCTCAACAATCTGCCGGATACCTTCTCGCCGCAGCTGCTGTTTCTCGATACCGATCGCAACACGCTGATTCGCCGCTACAGCGATACGCGTCGCCTGCATCCGCTCTCCAGCAAAAATCTGTCGCTGGAGAGTGCTATCGATGAAGAGAACGATCTGCTGGAGCCGCTGCGCTCACGCGCCGATCTAATTATCGATACGTCCGAGATGTCGGTTCATGAATTGGCGGAGATGCTGCGCACGCGCCTGCTGGGCAAACGCGAGCGTGAACTGACCATGGTGTTTGAGTCATTTGGCTTCAAACACGGCATTCCAATCGACGCTGATTATGTCTTCGATGTGCGTTTCCTGCCGAATCCGCACTGGGATCCTAAGCTGCGTCCGATGACCGGCCTGGATCGTCCAGTTGCCGCCTTCCTCGATCGTCACACCGAAGTGCACAACTTTATCTATCAAACGCGCAGCTATCTGGAACTGTGGCTGCCGATGCTGGAAACCAATAACCGCAGCTATCTCACCGTCGCCATCGGCTGTACTGGCGGGAAGCATCGTTCAGTGTATATCGCTGAACAACTGGCGGATTATTTCCGTTCACGCGGTAAAAACGTGCAGTCTCGTCATCGCACTCTGGAAAAACGCAAATCATGACCGTGAAGCAAACCGTTGAGATTCGTAACAAGCTGGGCATGCACGCGCGCCCAGCAATGAAGCTGTTCGAGCTGGTGCAGAGTTTTGATGCTGAAGTGTTGCTGCGTAACGAATCGGGCACCGAAGCCGAAGCCAGCAGCGTGATTGCGCTGCTGATGCTCGACTCAGCGAAAGGCGGCCATATTGAGATTGAAGCCAGCGGCCCGCAGGAAGAGCAGGCGCTGGCAGCGGTTATAGAACTGTTTGAAGCGGGCTTTGACGAAGATTAAGCCTTTCAGTGCAGCTTGTAGCGATTGAGGAAACCCTCGCCGCCCAACTGGCGCATCTGCCGCAGAATCCACTGCTGCCGCTGCCGTGTGTAGCCTGAAGGCGCATCGGCGCGGAAACGGATCGGATTGGGCAGCACTGCTGCCAGTAACGCCGCTTCAGACATCGTCAGGCGGCTAGCGGGTTTATGAAAATAGCGCTGTGAAGCTTCTTCCACACCAAACACGCCGTCGCCAAATTCTGCGATATTGAGATAAACCGTCAGGATACGCCGCTTAGTCCACACGGTTTCGATTCCCACCGTTAATCCTGCTTCCAGCCCTTTACGCAACCAGCTGCGACCATCCCACAGAAACAGGTTTTTCGCCGTCTGCTGTGAAAGGGTTGAAGCACCGCGCATGCGTTCATTGCCATCGTTATCCAGCACTGACTGGATGGCATCGACATCAAAGCCCCAATGCTCGGGAAACTTTTGATCCTCAGAAGCGATAACTGCTAATGCCATCCACGGCGAGATTTCGTCCATGCCGACCCAATCCGAGTGCGCCACATAATCAAAGCGCCCAGTAAACCAGGCGCTGATTTGCCGTTCCACCATCACCGCCGAGAACGGTACCGGTAAAAAAGCAAACAGCAAAATGCCCGCTAACCATATGCCAAGCCAGGCCAGTAGCGCTTTAGCAATCAGCACTTTAATACGTTTTCCCAGTGTTCCTTTACTCTTGCTCATGCAATTTTCTCTTACCTGTTCCCTGTATTAATCAATCACCCAAGTCACGATAGCGAATACCAACGATTAACCACTAAATTTTATCCTCAGACTGGTTAAGACGTCTGGAAAATTGTTGCCATCGCAATCAGTGTTCCTCTATTAGAGCCAATCACATCAAGCACTTCCGCCAAAAAGGAATCGGTTCCATAGCGATCAATAGATCAAATGCTGCATGCATGAACACTTAACTGAATGTGATATCGCTCACGTAAATTCTTTCATGATACTTAACTATCAATTTTATTGTTGTTCGAACTTGTTCATTGATAACAGAGACCATTCTGAAAAATGCGCCCAAATCTGTCTGATCCTGCATGCATTCGACCTCACGGATGGTAAAGCGATTTACCGCACGTTTGGTTTACATTATTCAATAAACTATAAACTGGAACTTTCCGTTTAAGGTTTCCAAAACGTTTTGGATAACCCGCCGAAAAATCTGTTTTTATCTATCAATATCAGAGTGTTAATCTTACTTAACCTCAATTTTTTGTCAGAATCAGATTTTCCATGCTTGTGTCAGGCTTTTCCTGCCGGTCACTGCAGCAAAACCAGGCAAAAAGCAGAACATTTGGTCAAAAAAAGTGCAATATGGCAAAGAAATTAATTCCTTGCTTGACTGTGTCAGCAAATTAATGTTTTCTGTATTTAATCGCTGCTCAACATCACACAATTTAATGAATCTTGTCGCAAGCATTGGCGAATTTGTTAAGGTGATTTTGAAGCGTTAACCAATACCGAACTGTTGCTTTCTTATTCGATTTCTAATAATAGCAGCAGTACCCATTTCCCTGGTGTTGGCGCAGTATTCGCGCACCCCAGTTTCGACTGGGGTCATTTTTTTCTAACGTCCTGTGATTTTTCCCGCTCTGCTACCCATTCACGTAACACGTTCACGTCTTTGAGCCATTCCTGTTTTAATTCGTCAACCCACTCTTGCACGTTGTCCCACCACGCTGGCAATTCTGGCGACTGAATCTGTTTCGCTAACTGCTGCAAATGCAGTAAGCCAACCGAACCTGCTGCACCTTTGATCTTGTGCCCTTCTTCAGCTATGCCTTTTTGATCGCGTGCCATCATGTTGGAATCCAGCACGTCGAGGTAACCCGGCATCATCTGCTCAAACATGGTGAGGCTTTGGGTAATCAATCCTGGGCCAACCAGCTCAATGTATTGCTCCAACATCGCCACATCTAACAGCGTGCGTGACTGCTCGTCTGATGACTCGACGGCTATCTCTTCCTGCTCAGGTTGATAATCCCAGAACTTCTTGATCACCGCCGTCAGCGCTGGCACGGCAAGCGGCTTGCTCAACACATCATCCATGCCGGCATCGAGATACTCTTTTTTGTCTTTCAGCACGTTGGCGGTCAATGCCACCAGCGGCGGCAGCGCCACATCGGCATAACGCTGATGGATGGCACGCGACACGTCGAGGCCGGTCATATCCGGTAGCTGAATGTCGAGCAGCACCAGATCGAACTCCTGCGGATCAAACATCGCCAGCGCGTCCGTTCCGGTCATCGCGACGTCGACGCTGCAGCCCAGCTTCTCCAGCACCGACCGCGCCACGATGACGTTGAGCTCGATATCTTCCACCAGCAACACGTGCAGCGCCGGCAACGGCATGCTGTCATCCAGATTATCGTCTTCTACTTCCTCAGCGACGCGTGGCGCGTTGATCTCGACGGTAAAGCAGGAACCCTGCCCCGCGACGCTACTGACGCTGATATCGCCGCCCATCGCCTGTGCCAGACGACGCGAAACCGCTAAACCGATGCCGGTACCCGTCGCCGGTTTGCCGCCATGTTGATCTTTCACCTGGTAATACATCGCGAAGATCTTATCCTGCTCTTCCTGCGGAATGCCCATGCCGGAATCCTGCACTTCAAAGTGCAGCGTTTCATCCTGACGATAGGCGACGCGCACCACAATCTCGCCCTGCTGGGTAAATTTCACGGCGTTGCCAATCAGGTTCCACAGAATCTGACGCAAGCGCGTACCATCCGCCGAGATTTTATGCGGCAGCGGCAACTCTGGCGCCATAACAAACTTCAGCCCTTTTGGCTGCGCCAGCAGGCCAGAGAGATTTTCCAGATCGGCGAGGAAGCCGGTGAAATCAAGCGGCTGATTATCCAGCTGCACTTTACGGCGCTCGATTTTGTCCACTTCGATCACGTCATTGAAGATGTTGCCCAGCGTGATGGCTGAAACGTGGATGGTTTTGAGGTACTTGAGTTGCTCCTGATTGAGATCGGTATCCAGCAGGATGCGGCTCAGCCCAACGATGCCATTCAGCGGCGTACGCAGCTCGTGGCTGATAGTAGAAATAAAGGTGGTCTTCTCACGGCTGGCGTTCTCCAGCGCGTCCTGATAGCGCTTACGCTCAGTAATATCGCGGCCAAAGCCCATCAGGCCACTGCGTTTACCCACGCGATCGTAATAGGGCACTTTACGGATTTCGAAACAGGCTTTGCGCCCGTCGGGATATTGCAGCCACTGTTCGTACGTCAGCGATACATTGTGGCGGAATACCTTCTCATCAGTTTCCAGCACTTTGGTAGCGGCTTCGTCATCGTAGATATCGCGCGGAGTCAGGCCAATCAACTGCTTTTCGCTCATGCCGGTTAGCAGTTCCATGGCGCGGTTACAACCGGAGAACTGCTTATCAATGTTGCGGTAGAATACCAAATCCGGTGATGCATCCAGGAAAGAGCGCAGGAAGGAGGATTGCTGTTCCAGCTCGATTTGCGCCTGCTCGCGTCGTGCCATCTCTTCGCGCAGCTTATCCATCACCTGCTCACGCGCCTGCTCAGCTTTAATACGATCGTTAATTTCCTGATTAAGCTGGGTGATGGTCTCCTTCATCTGCTGATTAAGCTCGAGATCGCGCGTACGCATCTCTTCCAGCTTATCCACCAGTTTTGATAGGCGTTGGCGCGACTCTTCCAGCTGATCGACCACCACCGAGAGGAAATAGACTGCCCAGGGCGTAATTAACAGACCGAAGAAGATGGAGCGGACAACGTCGATGCTTTCCACATGTCCGCGCAACACCATGGTGACGGCCATCTGCACCACCATCGCCAGTACGACCAGCGCCGAGGCTAACAGTAGCGAAAAACGCACCAGGCCGAGTTTGACCATCAAATCAACGTAGTACTGCGCTAAAAGACGAATCTGTTTCATTACGAGCTCCCTGAACGAAATCTGGCTCATGATAGCGTAATTATCGCTGCGCTGCCCCGCTTCACCCTGCCATAACACGCGGGTTATGCCCTGTAATGGTGCATCGCAGCGCGATTTCGCCGACGTTCCCTTCTATATGCGCAAAGCGCTTGACTAATTCTGCCAACTGAATAATCTGGAGGGCCGCGCTTTTGCGGGCCTTATCTCAACATCCTGTGCTAATCAGCACCCTGGCAGCCATTTTTCCTGATGGTTGCACCTCTTTATTGCATACCCATTCAACTTAAGTGATTTTTTAAGCACGCCTCGCGTGATTAATTTTACTAATGGCAGCCCCATTTTGATTCAAATATGACGCCATAAGAAAAACAGATACATGCTGTGTATCAACTGCCCCCAACAGAATTAAATGCTGTTATAACCCTTCCTGCCAGCATTGTTTGGATATTAGAGGGCTGGGTCACAGTGAGACGGCTCACACTTCCTGGGGGAATGCGCAGCGGGAGATTGACATAAATTTACGCAATAAAACCTTAATAATCATTTAATTAAGTGGCGAAAAAGCCAATTACCCGCAACAAAGCTGGCTATTTGACCTGAGTTCGCTTTCCCGATAAGTTGGAATTCCACTGGAAGCTTTCCTGGTGGGCCTGTGTCTCGGCATATCTATGCAGCAAGAAGCCTCCCTCTGGATGCAAGCTATCTCCCGAAAGAGACCGGAATAAAAAGAGCAGCTCATTAAGGACGTGACAACAGTGTCTTGAGAGCCTTTGCTCGGTGCTGCGACGCCCGCTCTTTACTGAGCGGCACAAGAATTGATACCGCCGCGTTGGCTCTAAATGCCACGCTGCGGTACGCGAAATAATGCAGGTAATGTCAAAAGAAGTTTAAGGAGACTCTCAATGTCCACGCAAAAACCGAATCCCTATGGTTTGTATGACCCATCAGCCGGAAGTGATAGCTGTGGTGTAGGTTTCATTACCCGTAAGGACGGCGAGCAGACTCATGAGATTCTGCGGATGGCCCATAGCGCGCTATGCACAGTCCCGCATCGTGGCGGCATGTCTGCCGAAGGCGTGGGCGATGGCGCGGGTGTAAACGTCGATCTCTCCCTGAACTTCTTCCGCAAGGTTACCGGTCTGGCGCTGGAAGCCGGCCGTTTCGGCGTGGGTAACTTCTTTGTGCCAAAAGATGCAGAGCTGCGAGCCAACGCTGAGCGTTTGGTTGAAGAAACGCTGGCGGCGCATAACTTCCCGATCTTAGTGAAACGCGATATGCCGCTGGACGGCAGCGTGACGCGCCCGGCCGCCCTGCAATTCCAGCTGCCGATTGTGCAGTGGATATTTGCCGCGCCGCAGGAAGTGACTGAACAACTCGAATTCGAGCGCCAGATTTATCGCGCGTTGCTGGATATCGAAGCACGCGCCTTTACCGAAAGCGAATTCGGCGGCCTCTATCCGCTGTCGCTCTCTTCGCGCACGCAGGTATTTAAAGCACGCCTGAACTCCAACGAAGTGATCCCATACTTCAAAGATTTGACCGATGCGGACCATCAGGTGCGCGGGCTGTTTTTCCACACCCGCTTCTCGACCAACACCGATCCGCATACCACCATGGCGCAACCGTTCCGCTTAATGGCGCACAACGGCGAGCTGAACACCGATCGTAAAAATCGCATTGCTGAAGCGGCACTGATGCTGGCGCGCGGTAAAAAAATCGTGCGTCCAAAAGGTCAGTCAGACAGCTCACGTCTCGACCAGAGCATCCACAGCCGTTTGATGGAAGATAATCTCGACCTGATCAACGCCGTGGTTTCGATGATGCCGCCGGCGTGGGAGAACGATACGTCACTCTCAAACGAAGTGCGCGCCATGCTCGAGTACTTCTCTTTATATGAAGAGAAGAACGATGGCCCAGCTGCGCTGATCTTCGGTAACGGTGAAGTGATCGGCGCGCGTCTTGACCGCCTCGGCCTCCGTCCACTGCGTTCCGTTGAAACTGCGGAATACATCGGTGCGATGTCTGAAGCAGGCCAGATCGCCTTCCCACCGGAAAGCGTACTGCGTCGTGGCCGTATCGAAGCGGGCGGCATGCTCTATTACGATCACAAAGAGAAACGCTCTTACACCACGGTTGAAGCGCTGGAAAAACTGGCGGCTGAAAAAGATTACCTGTCGCTGCTGGGCAAAGCGCGTATCGATCTCGCCGACTTGCCGGAAATTCAGGCGGAGCAGCTTGGTTCGCCGCTGCGTTATCGTGGTGACCTCAAAACCTATCAACGTTTTGTCGCCTACTACTACAACCAGGAAAGCTTCAAATTCATGATGGACCCGATGCTGCAAACCGGCGCTGAGAAGATCTCAGCAATGGGTTACGGCAACGCCATCAATGGCCTGTCCGACCACGAAGGCGGCATGGCGCACTACTTCTCACAACGATTTGCGCAAGTCACTAACCCGCCGCTCGATTCGATTCGTGAAGCGGACGGCATGACGCTGCGTGTTGCCTTGGGTGCGAAACCGCATCTCGGCCGCAGCAAAGGTCAGCAAATCATAGTTCCGACGCCAATCCTGACGCACCTCGACATGCTGCGCCTGCGCGAGCAAACCGTCGCACCTTATGCGCGCTTCGAGATGCTGTATGAGCCAGTCGTTGGCAAAGATATCGTCAGCCGTGCGGCCAACGCCAACGCGCTGGAAAAAGCCATTGATGACTTAGCTCAGCAGGTGGTGGATTTCGCACGCCAGCAAGGCGGCATCGCGGTGATCACCGATCGTCATATCTCCTCAACCCACGCAGCGATTCCGATGCTGCTGATGGTGTCGGCGATCAACCAGCGCTTAGTGCAGGAAGGTCTGCGTCTGGATGTTTCGCTGGTAGTCGAAAGTGGTCAAAGCATCTCTTCACACCACATCGCGGCGACGCTGGGCTTCGGTGCTTCTGCCGTTTACCCACTCGGCGTGCAGATGCGTGCGGAAGAGAAATTTGGTGAAGGCGAAGAAGGCAACAAAGCCTTTAAACGCTATGCCAAAGCAGCCGAAAAAGCGCTGATGAAAACCATGGGTAAAGTCGGCCTGTGTACGGTTGAGAGCTACAGCTGCGGCGAGTTCTTCGAGCCGAACTTCCTGAATACCGACGATCCGGTATTGAAGAAATATTTCCCGAATATCAAAACTCCTGTCGGCGGCGCAGGCTTCCCGGCGATCGCTCAGATGGCAGTTGACTGGCACCAGAGCTCGTTGAAAATTCAGGGCGAAGCGGAAGTACCGTTGCTCGGCCTGTTCAAAGAGCGTGCTGAAGGCGCGGGACACTCGTACGGTACCATCGCGGTACGTACCTTTATCGATATGACGGAACAGCCGATTCGCTTTGCTAATAAAGAGCGCGAAGAGGACAACTTTATTCGTTTGATGACGTTGGCCAAACTGGATAACGCATTCAACATCAAAGCAGAAGCCTTTAAAGACAGCAGCTTTGAGCGCATCCCGAATGATGTAATCGACACCTTTGCCATCACGCCAGATTACCGTCAGTTCTCCGGCCTGATGCATGCCGAGCGTAAACGTCGTCCAGCGGCGCTGCGCGACATCCTTGCGCTGCCGTGCGATTTGACCCACGTTGATAGCGAAGCCGAATTCGGCCGCAAACTGGGCCGCTACTCGCTGGTGAACAACGGCTTCGCTACGCGAGGCCTGAAGTGTGAAGCGGTGAACGGCAGCCTGAACCAGTTTGAGCTGCGTCTGATCGATGCGATTGCTGGCCTGAAACCAGAGAACGAGCGCCTGGAAGCGCTGGTGCGTGCGCTGAAAACCCGTTTCACCGACGATATCGAAAGCAGCAGCGTGGCGGATGGCGTACTGCACATCACCGCTTACGGCAAAGCCGCTGATTATCTGTCGCTGATCTTCACCGCGCTGCCATCGCTGCCGCTGGAAGAGATTCAACCGGCACATGAAATCACGCGTACCTTTGCTTCCGGTGCGATGAGCCACGGTGCGCTGGTTGCGCCTGCGCATGAAGCTGTCGCACACGGTACCAACATGGTTGGCGGCATGAGTAACTGCGGTGAAGGTGGCGAGCACTATTCACGTCACGGCACCATCCGTGCGTCACGTATCAAGCAGTTGGCATCGGGTCGTTTCGGCGTGTGGGCGGCTTATCTTGCTGATCCAATGCTGGAAGAGCTGGAGATCAAAATCGGTCAGGGCGCGAAGCCCGGTGAAGGCGGTCAGTTGCCGGCACCGAAAGTGACCGTTGAAATTGCCGCCGCGCGTGGCGGTACGCCGGGCGTCGAGCTGGTTTCACCGCCGCCGCACCACGACACTTACTCCATCGAAGATTTGGCTCAGTTGATCCACGACTGTAAAGCCGCGCGCGTGCGCGTCATCGTCAAGCTGGTTTCATCTGAAGGTATCGGCACCATCGCCGTCGGCGTGGCGAAAGCCGGCGCGGATGTGATTAACGTCGCGGGTAACACCGGCGGCACCGGCGCGGCTTCCGTTACCAGCCTTAAATACACCGGCCGCGTCGCGGAGATCGGTATCGCTGAAGTGCATCAGGCGCTGTGTGCTAACGGCCTGCGCGACAAAGTGCAGCTGCGCTGCTCCGGCGCGCAGCAGACCGGCAGCGATGTGATCAAATCTGCCCTGCTCGGTGGCGACAGCTTCGAGTTCGGCACCACCGCGCTGATGATGTTGAAATGCGTGATGGCGAAAAACTGTAACGTCAAATGCCCGGCCGGTTTAACCACCAACGCTGAAGCCTTTGATGGTGATCCGCGTCAGCTGGCGCAGTACTTCATCAACGTGGCGCAGGAAGTGCGTGAGTTCCTCGCCCGCCTCGGCTTGCGTTCATTACGTGAAGCGCGCGGCCGTTCGGATCTTCTGCACTTGATGGATCACCCGCTGGAAGTCGGCAAACTGGATCTGCGCGCTATGTTGACCGTGGTGCCAGAGCAGAAAATTGCTAAGCCGGTGTATCTGGAAAAAGACTTTGAATTGGATGATGGCTGGGTTAACGAGCTGAAAACGCAGCTGGTTGGCGCGGCAAGCCGTGAAATCGCGCTGGGCGCGGGCATCACCCTGAACAACCGTAACAAGAGCGTGGGCGGTCAACTGGCGATCGATATCGAGCGCATGCTGAACCATGAATTACCTAAAGATCAACTGGCAGCATTGCCGGCGGTCATGAAAGACGATCGCGGTCGTCATTATCTGGCACCGCGTAGCGTGCTGATTAATACCAGCGGTTCTGCCGGCCAGTCGTTCGGCGCGTTCTGCAACGACGGCATGCAAATGAAGCATTACGGCACCTGCAACGACGGTGTCGGTAAAGGCCAATGCGGCGGCGAATTGGTGGTGATGTCACCAGGCGGCGGCGCACAAGACAGCGATGGCAACGTGTTGATCGGTAACTTCGCGCTGTTTGGCGCGACCGGCGGTCGTCTGTTTGTTCAGGGCCAGGCGGGTGACCGCTTCGCCGTGCGTAACTCCGGCGCAACCGCGGTAGTTGAAGGCGTGGGTGACTTCTGCTGCGAATACATGACCAACGGCGCCATTCTTAACCTTGGCACCTTTGGTAAAGGCTTCGGCAACGGCATGAGCGGCGGTTTCGCTTACCAGTACGACCCGTATGGATCGCTGGCTGCGCATGCGGCAGGTGATTCAGTGCTGTTTGGCTCCATCGCCGATGATGATGAAATGGCGCAGGTGCACAAGCAAGCGGTGCTGACCATGCTTAACTGGCATCTGGAAGCAACCCAATCGCCACGCGCGGCCTGGCTGCTGGATAACTGGGAAACCGAGTGTCATCACTTTGTGTATGTGATGCCGCGTTCACTGCTGCTGTATCAGGATGGCACCGAAATCCTCAAAGCCAAATCACGTAAAGACTTGCTTGAAGAGCTGTCAACGTCGCTGGCTGCGCATCAGGTGACGAAGTTCAAATCGGCCTGGCGTGACGGTAAAACCATTGCCAACGGCGCGGTTCCGGCTTACGGCGCGACAGATACGCTGGAGATGTTTGTTCTGCTGAACAATTACACCGTTCTCAGCCTCGCGCAGCAGCTGGCTCTGGGCAAACTGCCGAAAGGCACGGCGGTGGAAGATCCGGCGGTGGAAAAAGCGGTACGCAATCTGCTGATGACCGAAGATTTCACCTTGATAAGCCGTCTGCAACGTCATGCACGCTCGGCGATTGAGAGCTACAGCGATGACGAACTGGCAAGCCTGATCGCCGCTAAACGTATGGCGGATTACAAAGCGGCGTTAACGCAGCGCAACATTCGCTCCATGGACAGCCTGGCGACTTACGGCTGGATCATTTATCAGGATGCCTGCAACCGCGAAGTGCTTGGCCATCTGCCTGATTTTGAAGAGCTGTTTGCGCGTGCTGCACTACCAGAAATCGCTGCTGCGGTCGGGAAACTTTCCTGATTGCAGTGCTAATGAACATGTGTAATTTAGTCTTTATATTTTGATTGAACAGGATTGAGTGCCTTACCGATGAAAATTCCTTACATTCCTGAAGATGCACCGTTTAACGGTGAGCAGAAATACTGGCTGGCGGGCTTCCTCGCCGGTCTCCATTCGCGCCTGCTGGTATTAGAAGACAAGCAGAGCGCACCGGCTGCGGGTGCAAACACCCAGCTGCATATCCTGTTCGGTTCACAGACCGGTAACGCTGAAGCGTTGTCGCAAACGGCTGCTAAAGCCGCACGCGCCAAAGGTTTAGTGCCAGTGGTGCAGGCGCTGGGCGAAGTGGATCTGGATGTGTTCGCTACCATGCGTCACGTGCTGATCGTCACCTCGACTTACGGCGAAGGCGAAATGCCGGATAACGCTCAGCTGTTCTGGAACGCGATTTCAGCCAGCACCGCGCCACGTCTGGAGCAGATGCATTTTGCGGTATTGGCGATTGGCGACACCGGCTACGACGGTTTCTGCCAGGCAGGTAAATTCATCGATATGCGTCTGGAGCAGCTCGGTGCGAAACGCGTCGCCGATCGTATCGACTGCGATATCGACTTCGAAGAGCCATCCAGCGAATGGATTGGCACGGCAATGCCGCAATTCGCCGCCAGTGCGGGCAGCAGCGGTAATGCATTAGAAAGCGCGCCAGAAGCACCTGTCATTCCGGGCAGCAATAAGCAAAACCCTTACGCGGCCGCATTGGCGACCAATAAGCGCCTGTCGGCTGAAGAGTCGGCGAAAGATATTCGTCACTTTGAGTTTGATCTCACCGACAGCGGTCTGAAATATGAAGCGGGCGATGCGCTGGGTGTGATCCCGGTGAACGACGCGTCACTGGTTTCACTGCTGCTGACTCAGCTGAAAGCCGATTACGAAACGCCGGTACCTGGCTTTGACCGTAACCTTGGCGATCTGCTGACTTATCAGTTCGAAATTTCGGAGCCGTCACGCAAACTGATTGAATGGGTTGGTCAGAACACCACCAACCAGGAATTGCGTCACGTGTTGCAGCACGACGACAAAGATACCCTTGCCGTTTGGCTGTGGGGCAAAGACACGCTGGATCTGCTGCAGCTTGAGCTGACGCGCAGCTTGTCGGTGCCGGAATTCGTTGCCATGCTGCGTCCACTGCAGCATCGCGCTTACTCCATCTCGTCGAGCTCGAAAGCGCATCCAAATCAGGTACATCTGACCATCGCTTCCGTGCGCTACCACAGCGGTGGCCGCGAGCGTAAAGGCGTGTGCTCAACTTATCTGGCTGAACGTGTACGTCGCGGCGAAAAGCCGGCGATCTTCATCTCGCCGAACAAAGCATTCCGCGTACCGTCAAACGGCAATGCACCGCTGATCATGGTTGGACCTGGCACCGGTATCGCACCGTTCCGCGCCTTCCTGCAGGAACGTCAGGCAACGGGCGCAGAAGGTAAAAACTGGCTGTTCTTCGGTGACCAGCATCAGGCACACGATTACATCTACGAAGAAGAGCTGCAGGCATGGCAGGAGAAAGGTCTGCTGACTAATCTGGATCTGGCCTTCTCGCGCGATCAGGAAGAGAAGATCTACGTGCAAAATCGCATGCTGGAGAAAGGCGCTGAGCTGTACGCCTGGCTGCAGGATGGCGCGTACTTCTACGTGTGTGGCGATGCATCACGCATGGCAAAAGATGTTGATGCCGCGCTGTATGAAGTGGTTCGTCAGTTCGGTGGCTTGTCCAGCGAGCGTGCGGCGGCTTACGTTGATCAGCTGAAGAAAGATAAACGCTACTTGCGCGACGTCTACTAAGACGCGCAGGTATAAAAAAACGGGCCAATCGGCCCGTTTTTTATTGCACGTTTTACTTCACCACACGCAGTGAAGGTCGTCCGCCACGCGGCGGGGGCTCATCATCTGGCGAGTGATCGTCGTCAGTCGCATCATCCGGACGATCGCCATCAATCACAGACATCATCGTCTCTTCCTGACCGCTACCATCCTGATCGTCCGTTGCCAGCTCATAAGCCGGTTCCGGTTCGAACATAGTGCCAGCGCCGTTTTCACGGGCATAAATCGCCAGAACCGCAGCCATCGGCACAGAAACCTGACGGGGTACGCCACCGAAACGCGCGTTGAAGCGCACTTCATCATTGGCGAGATCCAGATTACCTACCGCACGCGGCGCGATGTTCAGAACGATCTGCCCATCACGCGCATATTCCAGCGGCACCTGCACACCAGGCAGATTGATGTCGACCACCAGATGCGGCGTCAACTGATTATCAAGCAACCAGTCGTAGAACGCCCGCAACAGGTAAGGACGACGCGCCGTTAGTTGCGACATTTCCATACATTAGCCCCGAGCTTGCAGGCGCATTTCACGTTCTGCTTCCGTCAGTGACGCAAGGAAAGAGTCACGTTCAAACACGCGCGTCATATAGCCTTTCAGCTCTTTTGAACCCGCGCCAGACAGATCAACACCCATCTGCGGCAAGCGCCACAGCAGCGGCGCCAGATAGCAATCCACCAGGCTGAACTCTTCGCTCATGAAGAACGGCGTGCGTGCGAACAGTGGCGCAATCGCCAGCAGCTCTTCACGCAGTTGCTTGCGCGCTGCGTCGGCTTCTGCACCGTTGGCGGTTTCGATGGTGCGCATCAGGCTGTACCAATCCTGCTCAATGCGGTGCATCATCAGACGGCTTTCACCGCGCGCGACCGGATAAACCGGCATCAGCGGTGGATGCGGGAAACGCTCATCGAGGTATTCCATGATGATGCGTGATTCATACAGCGTCAGTTCACGGTCGACCAGCGTCGGTACGGTGCGATACGGGTTGAGGTCAATCAGATCCTGCGGCAGGTTATCCGTTTCAACCTGCTCGATCTCCACGCTGACGCCCTTCTCAGCCAGTACGATACGTACTTGATGGCTGAAAATGTCAGTCGGACCAGAAAACAGCGTCATTACCGAACGTTTGTTGGCAGCGACAGCCATGAAAACCTCCAAGTTTGTTCACAAAAAGATACTGCGAATAGCCAACCACGCGGCGACTCACCGGCTCATCAGATTCGCCTACCGTCAGCGTTAGTCGCATCGTCCGGTCTTCCCGACAGGAACGACAAGCACAACGCTGCGTCTCGCAGGCGCAAAGTGACAGTGAGTTTACCAGATTTTAAGCAGCTTGTGGGGCGGGCGTGATGATTTGCGGGCAAAATGCGGGTAAAGCTCGCGTTTTTCGTGGGAAAAAATCATAAATGCAGACAATAAAAAACCCGCCGAAGCGGGTTTTTTGAGCCAACTGCCGCTGCCGAAGCAGCAAACAATTAACGCTTGGAGAACTGCGGACGACGACGTGCTTTACGCAGGCCGACTTTCTTACGTTCAACTTCACGCGCATCACGGGTAACGAAGCCCGCTTTACGCAGTTCAGAACGCAGAGACTCGTCGTACTCCATCAGAGCGCGTGTGATACCGTGACGGATCGCACCAGCCTGACCAGAAATACCACCACCTTTAACAGTGATGTACAGGTCAAATTTACCAACCATATCAACCAGCTCCAGCGGCTGACGCACGACCATGCGTGCAGTCTCGCGACCGAAGTATTGCTCCAAAGAGCGCTGGTTAATTACGATGTTACCGCTACCCGGCTTGATGAAGACGCGAGCGGCAGAGCTTTTGCGGCGACCAGTGCCGTAGTTTTGAGTTTCAGCCATTGCCTATAATCCCGATTAAATGTCAAGAACTTGCGGTTGCTGCGCCGCGTGGTTGTGCTCGTTGCCTGCGTAAACTTTCAGTTTACGGTACATAGCACGACCCAGTGGGCCTTTCGGCAGCATGCCTTTAACCGCGATTTCAATCACACGCTCAGGACGGCGCTCGATCATCTCTGCAAAGGTCGCTTGCTTGATACCACCGATGTGGCCAGTGTGGTGATAGTAAATCTTGTCAGTACGCTTGTTGCCGGTTACAGCAACTTTTTCTGCGTTCAGAACGATGATGTAATCACCGGTATCAACGTGCGGAGTGTATTCCGCTTTGTGCTTACCACGCAGACGGCGCGCCAGTTCAGTCGCCAGGCGACCCAAGGTTTTGCCCGTTGCGTCAACAACATACCAGTCACGCTGTACGGTTTCTGGTTTAGCTGTAAAAGTTTTCATTGAAAAGCTTACCCAAATAAAAAGTTACACGTTGGTGAAATCCCAAACGCTAAGTAAACGATTGAGGCTCACACGACCATTTTGCCCAGCAAGCCACCCCTTCAAGTGAGTTACCGGATCACATCGAGTTCTTGGGAAAGAAAACCGATGCTGTAACGTGGGGTCGCAAGATTATAGAGAAGTCGAACTCAAAGATCGAACCTTTTTGCATCTAAAACCTACGATTTATGCCACGTCATCAGGGCAGATGCGGCAGACGCAAATACTCTTCGCTCTGCATCTCCTGCAAACGCGACAAGCAGCGCTGATACTCAAACTTCAAGCGTGTGCCCTGATAAATTTCAAACAGTGATGTTTCAGCCGCGACAACCAGTTTCACGTGGCGCTCGTAGAACTCATCGATCAGCGCCAGGAAGCGGCGCGCCTGATCTTCGGTCTTATAAATCATCACCGGCACATCATACAGCAAGACGCTATGAAAACGGCGCGAGAGCTCAATATAGTCGTGCTGACTGCGCCCTTCGCCGCACAGCGTCAGGAAATTGATCGCCAGCACGCCTTCATGCACACCGAGCGTCGGCATCTGGCGATGGTTGATCTCCAGCACCGGCGCGTCTTCACGCGCTTTGCCTGACAGCGCGCGGAACATGCGCTCCATTTCACTGTGCGTGGCATCGTTGAGCGGGAAGTTCCACAAATGCGCTGAGGTTAAGGTGCGCAAGCGGTAATCGATACCGGCATCCACGTTCATCACGTCACAATGACGCTTGATTTGTTCGATGGCAGGCAGGAAACGCGGGCGCTGCAGACCATTGCGATAGAGCTCATCCGGCGGAATGTTCGAGGTTGCCACCAGCGAAATGCCGCGCGCAAAAAGTGCTTCCATCAGCGTGCCCAGCAGCATCGCATCGGTAATATCCGAGACAAAAAACTCATCGAAACAGAGAATGTCGGTTTCTGCTTTAAAGCGATCGGCAACAATCAACAACGGATCGCTGTGGCCTTGCAGCTGCGTCAGTTCCTGATGGACACGCAGCATAAAGCGGTGGAAATGCAGGCGCAGCTTACGATCACCAGGAATTGACTGAAAAAACAGATCCATCACCCAGGTTTTACCGCGTCCCACACCGCCCCACATATAAAGGCCGCGCACGGGCGCTTCGTGGGTGCTTTTCTCTTTATTGATCATCTTAGACAAGCGGCCAAACAGACCTTTGGCAGCCGGTTCAACCTGTTGCTGGCGGGCAATCAATCCTTGCTGGATGGTATCTAAGCGGGTAATCGCTTCTCGTTGTACGTCATCCGGGCGGAATTCGCCCTGCGACAGCGCCTGCTCGTAGCGTGCAAGCGGAGATGAGGTTTGCATGGTTCTCTCAGAATCCCTGAAAAAGTCCGATTCACGGGTCGGTTGACGAAAATTAGGCCGCTCTACACTAAGCGATGCAGCCCGATAGTTCCACTTCCAATAGATTATTGGGTATAGTGGCTGCTATTGAAGTTGATGTTGCAACAGAAGCAATGCCCTACGAAACAACGGAAATTACACGGGAGTCATTATGACCTGGGAATACGGGCTGATTGGTTTAGTGATTGGCATTATTGTCGGCGCAGTCGTCATGCGTTTTGGCAACAAGAAGCTGCGCGAGCAGCGTAGCATGCAGTATGAACTGGAAAAAACGAAGTCGGAGCTGGCGGATTACCGCGAGGAGCTCACTAACCACTTCGCCCGCAGCGCCGAGCTGCTGGACAACATGGCGCATGATTATCGCCAGCTGTATCAGCACATGGCGAAAGGTTCTAACGACCTGCTGCCAAACCTGCCAGGCGAGAAAAACCCGTTTGCCTACCAGCTAACGGAAGCCGAAGCGGATAACGATCAGGCGCCGGTACAGATGCCGCGCGATTACTCTGAAGGCGCATCCGGCCTGTTACGTGGCAGCGACCGCGCACCGCGTAATTAATCCTTTTGGGGCACAGCTTGGCTGTGCCCTTTTTGTTTTCGAACACAAACCACAAACTACTGTCACACTTCTTTTATCCCTTTCGCAGCGAGAGCGTTGTAGCAATGAAAAAACAAGCACGTCTGTTAAGCGCATTAGCCTTGGGTATCGGGATGAGTTTGGCTGCGGCGCCGAGTGCGCTGGCGACTCTTCCTGCCCAGATTCAGGGACAAGCATTGCCAAGCCTGGCACCGATGCTGGAAAAAGTTCTGCCCGCAGTAGTGAGCGTGCGTGTTGAAGGTACCGACAGCGGCCAGCAGGCGCAGGAGATTCCTGAACCGCTGAAGCGCTTTTTTGGTCAGGCACCGGGCCAATCTCAGCCGCAGCCCTTTGAAGGTCTGGGTTCTGGCGTGATCATCGATGCCGCTAAAGGCTACATCCTCACCAACAACCATGTGGTCAGCAACGCCGATAAAATTAGCGTGCAGTTGGGTGACGGCAACGAATATGACGCTAAGTTAATTGGTCACGATGAACAAACCGACATCGCCTTGATTCAGGTTGAAGGCGCGAAAAATCTCACGCAGATAAAAATCGCCGATTCCGATTCGCTCAAGGTGGGTGATTTTGCCGTGGCCATCGGAAATCCGTTTGGTCTGGGTCAAACGGCCACATCGGGCATTATCTCCGCGCTGGGTCGTAGCGGCCTGAATCTGGAAGGTCTGGAAAACTTCATTCAGACCGATGCCGCGATTAACCGCGGTAACTCCGGCGGTGCGCTGGTGAACCTGAATGGCGAGTTGATTGGTATCAACACCGCGATTCTGGCCTCAAGCGGCGGCAACATCGGCATTGGCTTCGCCATTCCCGCCAACATGGCGATGAATCTGGCGCAGCAGCTGATTCAGTTCGGCGAAGTGAAGCGCGGTCAGCTCGGCATCAAAGGCACGGAAATGACTGCCGATATCGCCAAAGCGTTTAACGTTGATGCGCAGCGCGGTGCCTTTGTTTCAGAAGTACTGCCGAAGTCAGCCGCCGAGAAAGCGGGCATCAAAGCCGGCGATATCATTACCTCGATCAATGATAAGCCGATCACCAGCTTTGCCGAGCTGCGCGTGAAAGTCGGAACCACGCCGCCGGGCCAGGACGTGAAAATCGGCCTGCTGCGTGAAGGCAAACCGGTCAACGTTACCGTTACGCTGGAACAGAGTGCGCAAACCACCGCCAGCGCACAGTTGATGTCTCCGGCACTGCAAGGCGCAACGCTGAGCGACGGCGCGACCAAAACCGGTGATAAAGGCGTGAAAGTCGATGCCATCGAAAAAGGCACACCAGCGGAGCAAGTCGGTTTGCAGAAAGATGATGTGATCATCGGCGTGAACCGCAATCGCGTCGCTTCTATTGCCGAAATGCGCAAAGTGCTGGAAGGCAAACCGCCGGTGCTGGCACTGAACGTGGTGCGCGGCGAAGAGAGTATTTACCTGCTTCTGCGATAATCCTCGCATCAGGCGGACAAGCAGGTGTTTGTCCGCCTTTCTCATGCTATTCTGCCCTGCGATCTCACCTGGCTTGAAATAACACCATGTTTCTTAAACTTTTGCGTTCTGTGGTGATGGGCCTGATCGTGGCTGGCTTACTGCTTGTCGCGATCCCTGCGCTGCGTATGGGCAGCAACATCACCTTTGAACATGACAATAGCGACGATGAAGCACCCGTTAGTTTTAATCAGGGTGTGCGACGCGCCGTGCCCGCAGTCGTCAACGTCTATAACCGCAGCGCCCACGGCAACAATAATCGCGGCATCACCACGCTCGGCTCCGGCGTGATCATGAACGGCAAAGGCTACATCCTCACGAATAAACATGTGATTAATAACGCCGATCAGATCATCGTCGCGCTGCAGGATGGACGCTTCTTCGAAGCCACCTTAGTGGGTTCCGATGCCATGACCGATTTAGCGGTGTTGAAAATCAGCGCCTCCAACTTGCCGGTTATCCCCATCAACGCCAAACGTATCGCGCACATCGGCGACGTCGTCATGGCGATCGGTAACCCTTACAACCTAGGCCAAACCGTGACGCAAGGCATTATCAGCGCCACCGGACGCGTGGGCCTGAGCTCATCCGGACGACAAAATTTCCTGCAGACCGATGCCTCAATCAATCAGGGCAACTCGGGCGGCGCATTGATTAACTCGCTGGGCGAACTGATGGGCATTAATACCCTGACGTTTGATAAAAGCAGCGATGGCGAAACGCCGGAAGGGATTGGTTTCGCCATTCCCACCGCGCTGGCGAGCAAAATCATGGATAAGCTGATTCGTGATGGCCGGGTGATTCGCGGCTATATCGGCATTACCGGACGTGAACTGCCGCCGCTGCATGGCCAGGGCAATAATCTCGATCGCGTACAGGGCATTATCGTTAGCGACGTCACGCCGGGCGGGCCTGCCGATAGCGCCGGCATTCAGGCTAATGACGTGCTGCTGGAAGTGAATGGCAAACCGGCGCTCTCGGCGCAGGAAACCATGGATCAGGTGGCAGAAATTCGTCCGGGTTCGGTGATTGACGTGCAGATTTTGCGCAATGAAAAGAAAATGACCTTGCCGGTGACGATTCAGGAATTCCCGGAAGTGACCGCGCCCGCCACCACCACGCCATAAGGGCGCTTGCGCGCCCTGATGATTTAGCTGCGATCGACCGGGAAGGCGATCACTTCGCTCAGCGAGCTGGCTTTCAGCGCCAGCATGATTAAACGATCTACGCCCAACGCCACGCCAGAACAAGCAGGCATACCGTGCGCCAGCGCATCCAGCAGATTGGTATCGATAGGATGTTGTGGCAGGCCGCGCGCAGCACGACGACGATTGTCCTGCTCAAAGCGCTGACGCTGCTCACGGCTATCGGTTAACTCACGGAAACCGTTCGCCAGCTCAATCCCTTTGTAATAAACCTCAAAGCGCTCGGCGACGCGGTGATCTTCGGTACTGATCTCTGCCAGCGCGGCCTGTGTTGCCGGGAAGTGGTAGACGAAGCACGGCTTATCGTTACCAATCTTCGGTTCAACGCCCAGCATAAACAGCAGTTGCAGCAACGTATCGCGGTCTTCTTCACGATTCGCCAGCTCGCCCTCGCCCAGCTTCTCCGCCACTTCGCGCAGCTGTGCTTTATCGGCCGACAGCGGATCCACTTCCAGATGGCGGATAAACGCCTGCTGATACGACAGCGATTCAGCGCTGTCGCACTCCAGCACCTGCTGCATCAAATCGTCCACTTCATTCATCAGGCGGTACATATCGTAGTGCGGACGATACCACTCCAGCATGGTGAACTCGGGATTGTGGTGACGTCCTGCTTCCTCGTTACGGAAGCTGCGGCCCATCTGGTAAATCGGGCCGCTTCCGGCCGCCAGCAGGCGCTTCATGTGATATTCCGGACTGGTCATCAGCCACAAATCGCGCCCTTCGGCTGCGCCTGGCCCAACAAAACGCGTCTGGAACGGTACCAGATGGATGTCAGTGATGGTCGCCTGGCTCATCGCCGGGGTATCGACCTCCAGCACGCCGCGATCGGCAAAGAAACGACGTATTTCCGCGATGATAGCGGCGCGTTTCAACAAATTGGCAATGGATGCGCTCGGCTGCCAGCTTGCCGTTTCGCTCATGTTGATGACTCCTCATACAGATAAGGGGTGGAAGTCTACCCGCATTGCCGATAGCAAACAACGACAGCGGGCGCAGGCAGCAATTTGGTATCGGGCAGCTATACTTAACCCATTAAATCGTAAAGGAATCCCACAATGTCCCCATGGAAAACCCTGCTCGCCAGCCTGAGCGCCTTTCTCTCCGTTGCCTGCACGACCACGCCGCCCAAAGGCGTCACGGTGGTAGAAGGTTTCGATAGTCAGCGCTATCTCGGCCAATGGTATGAGATCGCCCGCCTCGATCACCGCTTTGAGCGAGGATTACAACAGGTTACTGCCAATTATAGTCCGCGCGACGATGGCGGCTTAAAGGTGATCAATCGTGGCTACAATCAGCAGAAACAGCGCTGGCAGGAGAGCGTGGGCAAAGCCTACTTCACCGGCGATAAACAGCGCGCCTCGCTTAAAGTGTCATTCTTTGGCCCGTTCTATGGCGGTTACAACGTGATTGCCTTGGATCCTGACTATCGCTATGCGCTGGTGTGCGGGCCGAATCGTAGCTACTTGTGGATTCTGTCGCGTACGCCGCAACTGGATGAAAGCGTTAAACAACGTTTGGTTGAACAGGCCAGAAGTGCCGGATTCCCGGTGGATGAACTGATTTGGGTGGAGCAGAAATAGAGAGAACCGGTGCGAAAGTCGCTTTCACACCGGAATATCTTACTGTGCGCTGCGCTGAATCGCTTTGCCGCCCGCCTGAACATCTTCGCCAACACCACGCGTGGTGTTACAAGCGGTCAGAACGGATGAGAGCACCAGCACGGAAAAAATCGCGACAATACTTTTCTTTAACATAGCCATATCCTTTTTGGTTGCAGTAAAAGTACAGCTCTTAAAGCATAGTCTTGATCTGTAAAACTGCGGATTGGGCGGATGAAAAAAGAGAAGGGAAACACACAGAGAGAAAAAAGGCGCATCGATGATGCGCCTGATTTGACGATTATTTTACGCGAGAAACGTATTCGCCAGAGCGGGTATCCACTTTTACCACTTCGCCAATCTGTACGAACAGTGGCACTTTGATTACCGCGCCAGTCGACAGCGTAGCTGGCTTACCGCCAGTACCTGCGGTATCACCCTTCAGGCCTGGATCGGTTTCGATAACTTCAGCTTCGATGAAGTTTGGTGGCTGAACAGCGATCGCTTTATCGTTCCACAGGGTAACGATACAATCCGCATTGTCCTGCAGCCACTTGGTCACGTCATCCAGCACTTTAGATTCGATCTGATACTGCTCGAAAGATTCCGGGTGCATGAAGTAGAAGAAGTCGCCGTCGTTGTAAGAGTATTGCAGCGTCATATCACGAACGTCTGCGCCTTCGGCAGAGTCAGTAGATTTGAAGGTCTTCTCAACGCGAGAACCGGTCAGCAGACGACGCATTTTTACGCGCGCAAATGCCTGGCCTTTACCCGGCTTAACGAACTCACTGGCTTCGATGGCATATGGCTCGCCTTCGAACATGATTTTAAGACCGGGACGGAAATCGTTGCTAAGATAAGTCGCCATAAAGGCCCTCTGTAAATATTGAACTGGTAAATAGCCAAAAAAATGGCACACATTGTAACCCTAAATCCCCCCGTCAGAGAAGATTGGTTGCAGCAACTAGCTGATGTTGTCACCGAACCTGCTGAATTACTGCAACTTTTATCTCTTGATCAGCATGCTGATCTGGCTGCAGGCGCTGATGCACGCAAGCTTTTCGCCCTGCGCGTACCGCGCGCCTTCATCGCACGCATGAAAAAAGGCGATGCAACGGACCCGCTGCTGCTGCAAGTGCTCACCAGCCGTCAGGAATTTATTGATGCGCCAGGTTATAGCACCGATCCGCTGGATGAACAAAGCAGCGTGGTGCCGGGTTTACTGCATAAGTATAGAAACCGTGCGCTGCTGCTGGTAAAAGGCGGCTGTGCGGTCAACTGCCGCTACTGTTTCCGCCGTCATTTTCCCTATCAGGATAACCAGGGCAACAAGCGCAACTGGCAAGCGGCGATTGATTACATCGCCACGCATCCGGAACTGGATGAGATTATCTTCTCCGGCGGCGATCCGCTGATGGCGAAAGATCATGAGCTGGCATGGCTGGTGGACGCGCTGGAAAAAATCCCGCACCTCAAACGCCTGCGTATTCACACCCGTTTGCCGGTGGTGATCCCGGCGCGCATCACTGAAGGCTTGTGTCAGATTCTGGCCGACACGCGTCTGCAGGTGTTGATGGTGAGCCATATCAACCACGCGCAGGAAATTGATGACGAGCTGCGTTACGGCATGCAGATGCTGAAGCGTGCAGGCGTTACGCTGCTTAATCAGAGCGTGTTGCTGCGTGATGTGAATGATGATGCGCAGACGCTGGCGGATCTCAGTAATGCGCTGTTTGATGCCGGCATTCTGCCCTACTACCTGCACGTGCTGGATAAGGTGCAAGGCGCGGCGCACTTCTTTGTTTCCGATGAAGAAGCGCGCGTGCTGGTGCGCCAGCTGCTGGCGATGGTGTCCGGTTATATGGTGCCAAAACTGGCGCGAGAGATTGGCGGAGAGCCAAGCAAGACGCCGCTGGATTTACAGCTGCGTCAGGAATAAGCCAGACACGACTGGGTGTTTCCCCAGTTCAGTTCCTCTATAAAAGCACCTGGAACGATCGAGCACATAGTGTGCTTTTGGAAGCCAGGAGCTTTTATGAAAAAGTTAGCATTGATATTGCTGGCATTATTGTCATTGAGTTTATTTTTAAGCATGAAGGCTAAAGCGGCTCAGGATTGCGGCTCACGTCACGCGGCCATCAGCGAAGAGTTACGTTACGCCGAAGCCAATAATAACCCTGCCCGCATCGCTGGCCTGCGCAGTGCACTCACCGAGTTGGATGCCCACTGCAGCAGAAGTAGTGTTATTTCAGACACGCAGCGTCAGCTGGATAAACTCAGCGATAAAGTCGCGAGTAAGCAGAAATCTATTCGAGAAATCGAGTTTGATCTACAGCGCGCCCGCATGGATGGCGATGCGAAAAGAATTCGCAAATATCAACGTCGATTAGAGGACAAGCGCGAAGAACTCTCTGAGGCGAAGGACGAACTAACACGCGTACGTAATGAGATGGCAGCGTTGCGCAAATAACAAAATGGCCGAGAATTTTCGGCCATTTTGCTTTTCATCTTTCAGGCCATTAGGCCGGAAAAATCACGGGCACTTATACACCTGGCCGGTCATTTTGCTATCGAGCGGCGCGAAAGCTGACAGCAAATTCTGCGTCGGGCTGGTGGCGCCATAAATCACGTTGCCGCCCATTTCAGCCGCGCGGTTACGCAGGTCGTTAGCTGCGCCACGCAGTGAACTGCCTTCACCGCCTGAACCGCTCAGCCAGTTGCTCTGGGAGCCGGTAAGCGTTCCCAGCAGCTGACATTGACTCGCGGGTTGTTGGTCGACGAAGGTCACACGTTCGCCGCCAGCACTCAGTTGATTGGAGCTGCTACAGCCCGCCAGCAGTAAAGTTCCGACTGCCAGACCGAGCAAGAGGTTAATCCGCATTGTAATCCCCATTTATTATCATCAGTGTCGGGCGGCAGCGTAGCAGAAAAGCGCACTTTTTTTCTGAACATTCATTGCCCTAAACCCGTAAAGCCGAAGTATTGCGCCCTTACTTATACCTTGTTCCCCAGCAAAAGAAAAACCCCCGACCGTTTCCGATCGGGGGTTTTCCAGATGACTTAAGCAGTCAGGGGCAATTACATCATGCCGCCCATTCCGCCCATGCCACCCATACCGCCAGCGCCACCTAAATCAGGTGCATCGTTTTTAGGCAGATCGGTCACCATCGCTTCGGTGGTGATCATCAGGCCTGCAACAGATGAAGCGTACTGCAGCGCAGAACGGGTCACTTTGGTTGGGTCCAGGATACCGAAGTCGATCATGTTGCCGTACTCTTCGGTCTGCGCGTTGTAACCGTAGTTACCGTCGCCCGCTTTCACGTTGTTAGCAACAACTGAAGGCTCTTCGCCGGCGTTAGAAACGATCTGACGCAGTGGCGCTTCCATTGCGCGCAGCGCAACTTTGATACCCACGTTCTGATCTTCGTTATCGCCTTTCAGGCCAGATGCGGCGATTTTCGCTGCAACGCGAACCAGCGCCACACCACCACCTGCAACCACGCCTTCTTCTACTGCAGCACGGGTCGCGTGCAGAGCATCTTCAACGCGTGCTTTCTTCTCTTTCATTTCAACTTCAGTTGCTGCGCCCACTTTCAGAACGGCAACGCCGCCTGCCAGTTTCGCTACGCGCTCCTGCAGTTTCTCTTTGTCGTAATCAGAGGTCGCTTCTTCGATCTGCTGACGAATCTGAGTAACACGGCCAGAGATAGCGCCTTGATCGCCCACGCCATCGATGATGGTGGTGGTGTCTTTGTTGATGACAACGCGCTTAGCCTGACCCAGATCTTCCAGGGTAGCTTTTTCCAGCTCCATACCGATCTCTTCAGAGATCACGGTACCGCCGGTCAGGATAGCGATATCCTGCAGCATAGCTTTACGACGATCGCCGAAACCAGGTGCTTTAACCGCAGCCACTTTCACGATACCGCGCATGGTGTTCACCACCAGCGTTGCCAGTGCTTCACCTTCCACGTCTTCTGCAATGATCAGCAGTGGCTTACCGGCTTTAGCAACGGCTTCCAGCACTGGCAGCATTTCGCGGATGTTAGAGATTTTCTTGTCAGCCAGCAGGATGAACGGGGTTTCCAGCTCAACTGCGCCTGTTTCAGGCTTGTTGATGAAGTACGGAGACAGGTAGCCGCGATCAAACTGCATACCTTCAACCACGTCCAGCTCGTCTTGCAGGCCGGTGCCTTCTTCAACGGTGATAACGCCTTCTTTGCCCACTTTGTCCATCGCGTCAGCGATCAAAGTACCCACGGTTTCGTCGGAGTTAGCAGAGATGGTGCCAACCTGTGCGATAGCGCGTGAATCCTGGCAAGGTACAGACAGCGCTTTCAGTTCTTCAACGGCAGCGATAACTGCTTTGTCGATACCGCGCTTCAGATCCATCGGGTTCATGCCCGCAGCCACAGCTTTCAGGCCTTCGGTGATGATCGCCTGAGCCAGAACGGTTGCGGTGGTGGTGCCGTCGCCTGCTGCGTCGTTCGCTTTAGAGGCAACTTCTTTCACCATCTGTGCACCCATGTTCTCGAACTTGTCTTCCAGCTCGATTTCACGCGCAACAGAAACACCATCTTTAGTGATGGTCGGTGCACCAAAAGATTTATCCAGAACCACGTTACGGCCTTTCGGGCCCAGGGTAACTTTTACTGCATCTGCCAGTACGTTTACGCCACGCAGCATTTTCACGCGTGCGTCATTACCGAATTTTACGTCTTTAGCTGCCATTTCAAATATCCCTTAAATTCGTTTCGTTCAGTGAATTACGCGTAAATTACGCTTCAACTACTGCAAGGATGTCGCTTTCGGAGATGATCAGAACTTCTTCGTTGTCGATTTTCTCGGTTTTAGCACCGTAGCCTTCGCTGAAAATCACCAGATCACCCACTTTTACGTCCAGTGGCTTAACTTCACCGTTTTCCAGGATGCGGCCTTTGCCAACAGCCAGGACTTCACCGCGGGTAGATTTACCGGCAGCTGAACCGGTCAGCACGATGCCGCCCGCTGATTTAGCTTCAACTTCTTTACGCTTGACGATGACGCGATCATGCAATGGACGAATTTTCATTTGATAGCTCTCCTTTGAGAAGTCCAATCATTCATTTTTTGGGGTTGAACCGGACTGCATGGCTTCCGGCCTCGTGCTGGAAGAGATAGGGGCAATAAGTGGGCTTTCAAGGGCAAAAAATATAAATATTTTCGTTTCTGCAACAGATGGCGAAAAATGCAGCAAAAAGGCGGCTTGCGCCGCCTTGATGAATTTATTGGTCCTTATCGTGACCAATTCGGTCCTGATCTTTGCGCTCGTATTCACCGTCCACGGTGAAACCGGCATCCGGACCGGCGCCCGGTCCGCGCCACACGCGCAGATGCGGCATCAGTTTCAAGGTCAGATGCTTCTGCACCGGCGGCAACAGCAGCAGTAAACCGAGAAAGTCGGTGAAGAAACCAGGCAACAGCAGCAGGAAGCCGGAGATGATCAGCGAAACGCTTTTGGTCATCTCAGCCGCCGGGCTTTCGTTACGCGCCAGCTTCTCCTGCATCAGCCGGAAGTTCTTCATGCCCTGATTTTTCACCAGCGACACACCAATACACGAGGTGAAGATCACCAGCAGCATGGTGAGCAGCACGCCCAGCGCATGCGCGACCTGAATGAAGATTGAGATCTCAATCCAGGCCAAAACAAAAAAAATCACTAACGGTAACCAGCGCACCGAATTCTCCTGTGAGTTGGAGCTGCCCCGCAAATTGCCAGACAGCAGAAAGGGATGGTCTGTAGGACCGTATTGATAGAGATGGGCATTTGCACCGGCATTTTCAACTGATCCTGCCATTTTTTTCCCACTGACTTAAAATTGCGAAGTACATCACATATCGTTATTACCGCTGGGCCTGTAAAAGCCCGTAAAGTGATCTGTGCACAAACAATTCTGTAACATCAGAATATGATCGTGCCCGTCAGCGCGAAGATGGATAATATGTCGGCGCTGACATTCCACGACAATATAATCGCTTCACCTGCACGTTAATTGCCGCCCGTCCATTCGGACGCCCGGCAGTAACCAGGCAGCAATAATAAGAAGGTAATCATGGCGAACAACATTCGTATCGAAGAAGACCTGTTAGGCATGCGCGAAGTTCCGGCAGACGCTTACTACGGTGTTCATACTCTGCGTGCGATTGAAAACTTCTATATTAGTAATAGTAAAATCAGCGACATACCGGAGTTTGTCCGCGGTATGGTGATGGTGAAGAAAGCAGCCGCGCTCGCCAACAAAGAGTTGCAGACCATTCCCCGTAATATCGCCAACACCATTATTCAGGCCTGTGATGAAGTGCTGAATAACGGTAAATGCATGGATCAGTTCCCGGTTGACGTCTATCAGGGCGGCGCGGGCACCTCGGTCAACATGAACACCAATGAAGTGCTGGCCAACATCGGTCTGGAGCTGATGGGCCACCAGAAAGGTGAGTATCAGTACCTCAATCCCAACGATCACGTGAACAAGTGTCAGTCCACCAACGACGCTTATCCAACCGGTTTTCGTATCGCGGTTTACGCCTCGATTCTGAAACTGCTCGACGGCATCAATCAGCTAAGCGAAGGCTTCCAGCGCAAAGCGGTTGAGTTCGAAAACATCCTGAAAATGGGCCGTACCCAGCTACAGGATGCGGTGCCGATGACGCTCGGCCAGGAGTTCCACGCGTTTAACGTGCTGCTGAATGAAGAGACCCGCAGCATCCTGCGCACCGCCGAACTGCTGCTGGAAGTGAACCTTGGCGCGACCGCCATCGGTACGCGTCTCAACACGCCAGATGGCTACCAGCAGCTGGCGGTACAGCGTCTGGCAGAAGTGAGTAATCTGCCGGTGGTGCCTGCAGAAGATCTGATTGAAGCCACCTCCGACTGTGGCGCATACGTGATGGTGCACTCGGCGCTGAAACGTCTGGCGGTGAAACTGTCGAAAATCTGTAATGACCTGCGCCTGCTCTCTTCCGGTCCGCGCGCCGGCCTGAATGAGATCAACCTGCCAGAACTGCAGGCCGGTTCATCAATCATGCCCGCCAAAGTGAATCCAGTGGTGCCAGAAGTGGTGAATCAGGTGTGCTTCAAAGTGATCGGCAATGACATCACCGTCACCATGGCGTCTGAAGCGGGTCAGCTGCAGCTCAACGTGATGGAGCCGGTAATTGGCCAGGCGCTGTTCGAATCGATCAGCATCCTGACTAACGCCTGCTTCAACCTGCTGGAAAAATGCGTTAACGGCATCACCGCCAACAAAGCGGTGTGTGAAGCTTACGTGTTCAACTCGATTGGTATCGTCACCTACCTCAACCCGTACATCGGCCATCACAACGGCGACATCGTCGGTAAGATTTGTGCCGAAACCGGCAAGAGCGTACGTGAAGTGGTGCTGGAGCGCGGCCTGCTGACGGAAACCGAACTGGACGATATTTTCTCCATTCAGAACCTGATGCATCCGGTATATAAAGCCAAACGCTACACCGACGAAAACGAACAGTAATCCGTTCCGGATCAAGTTGCCAAAAGCACGCCCGTATACAATGCGGCGTGCTTTTTTCATTTTGGCGGCTACAACTTTAAGAGTCGAAATTGATCCACGGCTCAGGGAGCGGAACGAATGGTAGTAGTGGAGTTAGTTATTGTCCTGCTGGCGATCTGGCTCGGTGCGCGTCTTGGCGGCATCGGCATCGGTTTCGCGGGCGGTTTAGGTGTGCTGGCGTTAACGCTGATTTGCGGCTTAAAGCCCGGCGCGATTCCCTTCGATGTGATCGAAATTATCATGGCGGTGATTGCCGCGATTGCCGCGATGCAGATTGCTGGCGGTCTCGACTATCTGGTGGGATTGGCCGAGCGCCTGCTGCGCCGTCATCCGCGCTATGTCACCTTCCTCGCGCCGCTGGTCACCTATGTCATGACGCTGCTGGCCGGTACCGGCCACACCGCGTTCTCCACCTTGCCGGTGATTGCTGAAGTGGCGAAAGAGCAAGGCGTGCGCCCTTCTCGTCCGCTGTCGATTGCGGTTGTCGCCTCGCAGATTGCCATCACCGCGTCGCCGCTTTCTGCGGCAGTGGTATTTTTCGCCTCCATTCTTGAACCGCGCGGCGTAAGTTATCTGGCGCTGTTGGGCGTTGCGATTCCCTCCACCATGGCAGCAATCTTCTGCGCCGCCATCATCACCAGTTTCCTCGGCAAAGAACTTAAGGATGATGAGGTTTACCAGGCGCGACTGGCAAAAGGTGAAGTGAGGCTGCGCGGTGAGCAGGTTTATGACATCAAACCAGGCGCGAAGCGTGCTGTCTTCCTCTTCCTGATCGGCATTGCCGCCGTGGTGCTCTACGCCACCGCGATTAGCGACAGCGTTGGCCTCATCACCAACCCAGTGCTGCCGCGCAACGAAGCCATCGTGGTGTTTATGTTGACCGTTGCCACGCTGATTTGCCTGACCTGCAAAGTCGATACCGGTGAAATCCTCAGCGCCAGCACCTTTAAATCAGGCATGAGTGCCTGTATCTGCGTGATGGGCGTCGCGTGGCTGGGCGATACCTTCGTTAAAGCGCACCTCAACGACATTCAGGCGTTAGCCGGAGATATGCTGCAAGGTTATCCGTGGATGCTGGCGCTGGTGCTGTTCTTCGCCGCCACGCTGCTCTATTCGCAGGCCGCCACCACCAAAGCGTTAATGCCTGCTGCGTTGATGCTGGGCGTCTCGCCGCTGGCCGCTGTCGCCTCCTTTGCAGCGGTTTCCGCGCTGTTCGTGCTGCCGACCTATCCTACGCTGCTGGCCGCCGTCGAAATGGATGACACCGGTTCAACCCGTATCGGCAAGTTTGTGTTTAACCACTCCTTTATTATTCCCGGCGTGTTGGCAATTGCCTTCTCGGTGGCGTTTGGCTTCCTGTTTGGCAGCCTGATTCTATAGCGCCGTTACATCCTGAAAACCTCGTGGCGAAGCGGTCGTGCTATTATCGCGGCCTATTCGCCACCGGAGCTCATTCATTCGCTATGGCTGCACGACTCTTTCGCCTTGCCGGCTTTTGCCTGGCGCTGGTTTTCTGCCTTTCGGCACAAGCCTCACTTTTCGCCCCGAACAACAACAGCCGCTTTGTGCCGGTTGATCAAGCGTTTGGCTTCGATTTCTCGCAGCAGGGCAATCAGCTGACGCTCAGCTGGAAAGTGAAGGATGGCTACTATCTCTATCGCCAGCAAATCCATGTCACGCCGCAAAAAGCGCAGATTGCCCCGCTGACGTTGCCGCCAGGCCAGTCGCACGAAGATGAGTTCTACGGCAAAAGTGAAATCTATCCGCAAGATCTGCAACTGCCGATCACGCTGCGCCAGGCCGATGCCGGCGCGACCGTCACCGTGACCTATCAAGGCTGCGCCGCCGCCGGTTTCTGCTATCCGCCTGAAACCCGCGCCGTGCCGCTGAGCGCGGTTGCCGCCAATCAGGCTGCGCCCGCAGTCAGCGCGCAGCCCGCCAAAAACAGCACGCCGCTGCCGTTTTCACCGCTGTGGGCGCTACTGATTGGTATTGGCGTTGCCTTCACGCCATGCGTATTGCCGATGTATCCGCTGATCTCCAGCATCATTTTAGGTGGCCCGCGCCGCTATTCGATGGGGCGATTATTCGCGCTGGCGATGGTGTATGTGCAAGGTATGGCGCTGACCTACACCGTGCTCGGCATGGTGGTTGCAGCGGCGGGATTACGCTTCCAGGCCGCGCTACAGCATCCTTACGTGTTAATGGGCTTGTCGGCGTTGTTTATCGTGCTGGCGCTGTCGATGTTTGGCCTGTTCTCGCTGCAATTGCCTGCCAGCCTGCAAACGCGCCTGACACTGTGGAGCAATCGCCAGCAAGGTGGCTCGCTGCCCGGCGTATTTATGATGGGCGCACTGGCGGGATTGATCTGCTCGCCCTGCACCACCGCACCGCTCAGCGCCATTCTGCTGTATATCGCGCAGAGCGGTAATCTGTGGGCCGGTGCTGGCACGCTGTGGCTGTATGCTTTCGGCATGGGCCTGCCGCTGATTGCCGTGACCATGTTTGGCAACAAGCTGCTGCCGAAAAGCGGGCCGTGGATGCAAACCGTCAAAGAAGGTTTTGGCTTTGTGATTCTGGCGCTGCCGGTATTCCTGCTGGAACGCGTGATTGGCGATCTGTGGGGCATCCGTTTGTGGAGCCTGCTCGGCGTGGCGTTTTTTGCCTGGGCATTCAGCCTTAGCCTGCGCGCCAGCGGTAAATGGCGTGTGCTGCAGATCATCATGCTCGCCGCCGCGCTGGTCAGTGCTCGCCCGTTACAGGATTGGGCGTTTGGCAGCAGCACCAGCGCGCAAGCCGTGGCGCATCTGCCGTTCCAAACCATCAATAGCAGCGAGCAGCTCGATAGCGCGCTGCAGCAGGCGCAAGGCCGCATCACTATGGTCGATCTGTATGCCGACTGGTGCGTGGCCTGTAAAGAGTTCGAGAAATACACCTTCAGCGATGAAGGCGTGCGTAACGCATTAAGTCAGGTGCAACTGCTGCAAGCCAATGTCACCGCCAATAACGCCCAGGACAACGCGCTGTTGCAGCATCTGCAGGTTTTAGGTTTGCCGACCATTCTGTTCTTTGACGCGCAAGGCAGAGAGATCCCTGATTCGCGCGTCACCGGCTTCCTCAACGCCGCCGATTTCCGCACGCATTTGCAGAATTTGTCACGTTAAACGACACTGTCAGCAGAACACTGCCCGCTCGTCCGCGAGCGGGCCCGCATTCCAGAGGAGAGTCACTTGCAACGTGAACAAATACTCGAGCATGCGTTGAATGTGCTCGAACAGAGCGGCCTGGCCGCCACCACTTCCCTGAGCCAACTGGCTGGCGAAACCGGTCTTGAAGCAGAACAGCTGACGCGTTTCTGGCCCGATCGTGATGCCTTGCTGTACGACGCGCTGCGCTATCACGGCCAGCAGATTGATAGCTGGCGTCGTCAGGTGCAGCTCAATGAACATCTCAGCGCCGAACAAAAGCTGTTGGCCCGCTACGAAGTGCTGAGTGAACACGTCAGCAAAGGCCGCTTTCCCGGCTGCCTGTTTATCGCCGCCTGCAGCTTCTATCCGCAACCCGATCAGCCGGTGCATCAGCTAGCCGAACAGCAAAAGCGCAGTTCCTGGCAATTTACCCATGAAATTCTGGTCGATTTAGCGCTGGATAATCCCACCATGGTGGCCGATCAGATGGAGCTGATTCTGGAAGGTTGCCTGAGCAAGCTGCTGGTGAAACGCAACGTGCAGGATGTGGCAACGGCGCGCCGCCTGGCGGAAGATGTACTCGGCATCGCGCTGTGCCGCAAAAATGGTGCGCTGGCGTAGCCTTTTTATCCACCTTGTCTGAAAAGCAAGCAATCAATCACGATTGCTACGCTTTTTTGACGAAAGCCGTTGACGACGATAAGCCATTAGGGTTTAATGCGCCCCGTTGCCCGGATAGCTCAGTCGGTAGAGCAGGGGATTGAAAATCCCCGTGTCCGTGGTTCGATTCCGCGTCCGGGCACCAACATTCTGAAAACCCAGCTTATGGCTGGGTTTTTACTTTTCTGCGTTCTGAAAAAGATGCCGGTTTCTCACGGACATCTTCCTCCACATCAGATCTGAAATATCCGACCATCTCCGGTGGGAAGTTCAACATTGAGACTCAACTTACCGCCTAACGCCTCGACATACTTTTTCAGGCTGGAAAGTTTTATCTCGTCACCTCGCGCTTCAATCGCGGCGATAGCAGGCTGCGAGATACCCATTTTTTCAGCCAACTGCACCTGTGAAAGTTCCAGCTCCTCACGCAACTGACGCAGGCGGATCTCCATGATTTTTTGGTCGGCCTTATTTTTAATGCGCTCCTGGGACTCAGGAGAACGCTGTGCGATCAGCTCTTCAAGTTTTGGCATTGGTTAATTCCTCCAGATGCTGCTTGTACTCTTTATCAGCCAGTTTGATCATCGATTGGTAGAAGCGCTTCTGATTAACACCGGTTTTATCCCCCGCACACAGCACGATAGCCTTCCTTGCAGGATCAAACGCGAAAAATGCGCGAATCGGCCTTCCATTACTTTGGACGCGAAGTTCCTTCATGTTGGCAAAACGAGAACCGGTGACCGTATCGACATCCGGTCGCCCCAACATTGGGCCAAACACCTTTAGCACTTCGAGACTCGACAACACATCTTCAACCATTTCATCATCTTGTTCTTGCAGCCATGCTGCAAAGAGCAAAGTAATTTCGACTTCCCAACTGTTCAAAATTGCCTCTCATAAACTGTAGTTTATATCGACACCATATAAACTGGAAGTTATATTTTGAGAGATGATTTGCATCATGATTTCTGCTTGCCGATGTACTGAACGTCTTAGATTTGAGAGACGCTTCTGAAAATAAATTAACGACTCAGCTAATACTTTTAATCTATCTCACCATAATAAAATCCAATGAAATTAATTATCAGTGATTTAAACCCACCCAAAATATTAATTCGTGATCCTGCCTCCGTTAGCCGTAACATCCCATACGTAACACCTGCGCAATCGCGTAAGCTTAATTTCATACTAGTAATCACCCGCTGATTCAGCTTGTTAGCTTAACGCCCTAATTATTGAAGTAGTGACTTCTCACAAAGAAAAATACAACGTCTTACTTCCATCTTTAATTATTTATTCAGAAACACGATTCGATTAATTAAATCACTCCCTACAGGAAAATAACCATGAGCGCAGGAAACCGAATCTATTTACGCCGTCCCGCCGATGCCGAACCGCTGCTGGAAGCTTTTCGCCGTTTACCGGCGGCGGTGGTAGCGGATTGCATGAGCCGCTTGCCCGCCTTGTCGGCGGAGATCAGTCTGAAAACCGCGCCGCGCCAGACGATCATGTGTGGCCTGGCGGTGACGGTTAAAGCGCGTTCCGGCGACAACCTGATGCTGCACAAAGCGCTGGATATGGCGGGCCGAAACGATGTGATTATTCTGTCGAACGAAGGCGATCGCAGTCAGTCGCTGATGGGTGAAGTGATGGCGACCTATGCCAGACAGCGCGGTATGGAAGGCATTGTGCTGGACGGCCCGGTCCGCGATATCGAAGGGTTGTCACGCATGGATTTCCCCATCTACGCCGCCGGTCACACGCCGGGTGGCCCGTTCAAGGACGGTCCCGGCGAGATCAACGTGCCGATTGCCTGCGGTAAAATTCACGTCTCGCCGGGCGATATCGTGCTGGGCGATGCGGATGGTGTGATTGTGATTCCTCGCCAGGATGCCGCACGCATTCTCGAAGCAGCGCAGGCATATCTCATCGTTGATGAACACAACTTCGAGCTGGCGAAGACCGGCGCGCTGGAACGCAGCTGGCTGGATGAGACGCTGCGCACCAAGCAGGTTGAAATCATTGATGATGTGTTCCGCTAATCTTTCGCCGTCGTAGGGTGCGCATTTATGCGCACCAGGTCGCCATAAATGGCAACCCTACGGCGTACTACTCACCATTGCCAGCTTACGCTGCCGGTTCTCACGCCACACCGCAAAAATCCCGGCCAGCGCCACAATCGATGCGCCCAGCAAGGTGGTGCTGCCCGGCAGGCTGTTCAGGAACAGATAGCCAATCAGCATCGACCACACCAGCGTGGTGTAATCGAACGGTGCCAGCAGTGAGGCATCGGCATAACGCAGGCTAAGCGTCACCAGAATCTGTGCGAGACCGCCAAACAGGCCGCAGCCCACCAGCAATAACAGCTGTATGGAGCTGGGTTTGCTCCAGCCAAACAGCGCCGTCGCCAGGCCAATAAGAGTCGTCATTACAGAGAAATAGAACACAATCGCGCCCGGCTTTTCGATGCCGTTGAGGAAGCGGATTTGTACGTTAGAGGTCGCGGAACACAGCGCCGCCAGCAACGCAAATGCAACGCCGATGCTCGCCGTCGCATTGCTGGCACCATGAGAAAACAGCGCGCCGCTGGCGCTCAGGCTGGAAGAGAGCATGATCAGAATGCCGGATAATCCCACCACCACCGCGATCCAGCGCGAAACCCGCACCCGCTCTTTCAACAGCATCGCCGCCATAATCACGGTAAACAGCGGCGCGGCATAGCTGAGCGCGGTCGCATCAGCGAGTGAGATATACACCAGCGCCAGATAGTTAAAATACATGCCGCCGGTGCCGGAGAAGCCACGTATAAAGTGACCAAACAGGTTACGCGTCTTGAGGTTTTCCAGCACGTTGCCCTGCATTTTCAGCCAAATCAGCAGCGGGAACAGCGCGATAAAGCTGCGGAAAAAAATCACTTCGCCAGTGGGAATGGCACCGTTTAGCCCCTTCACACACGCCAGCATCAAGGTGGCGCACAGCGCGGCCACTATCTTCAATAACACGCCTAATCGGGCATTCATGCTTTTTCACTTCTCTCTACCACATGCAATCGGCGGGACTGCCGAGAGGACATGCAACCAGCCTGGCGATAAAAGTGTGCGCTGGATAACACTTTTTTGCTCTGCCCGAATAGAAAGAACTTATGCGCCGCTTAGCCATATTTTTTTGCTATCGCACGACAGGGTTTCCCTCTTTTTCGTCTGAAAACAAAGCCGATATAGTCCAGAAAAGCGAGAAATCAGGCGCTCCGTCCCGGTGACGCCGTGGTATTCATCATTGAGGAAGTTCACATGACCATGAAAAGACGTACCACCATCGGGCTGGCACTGCTGCCGCTGCTGGCTATTTCGGCTGCTCATGCAGACATGATGGCGAACATCAAATCCAGCGGCGAGCTAAAGTGCGCGGTCTATTCGGACGTGCCGCCCTTCTCTTCCCCGGATCCGAAAACGCGCCAGCTGGCGGGCATGGATATCGATCTGTGCAACGCGCTGGCGAAGCAGATGAACGTCAAACTGACGCTGGTGCCCACCTCGGTGGAAGCGCGTATTGCGGTGATTGCCACCGGTCGCGCCGACGTATTGATCGCTAACCTTGCCTACACCAAAACTCGCGGCAACCAGATTCAGTTCAGCGATCCCTACTACGTCGCCAAAGAGATGCTGCTGGTGAAAGCACCGTTGGCCGACAAGCCGCTGAGCTATTTCCAGGGCAAACGCATCAGCGCCACCAAAGGCACCACCTCTGAGCAGTCGATCCACATTAAAGGCGGCAAAGCGGTGACCTTCCAGGATTCGGCCTCCGCGTTCCTCGCGCTGGAGCAGAACAAATCAGTCGGCTTCGTCACCAACACCATGACCGGCATCAAAACCATTTCACAGGCGAAAAAAGACGGCATCAATCTGGCGATGATCAAAGAGCCGATGGCGCTGGAGCCGATTGGTGTCGGCATGAAGCGTGATGAACCGGCACTGCTGGCCAGCGTCAACAGCAGCCTGAAGGCGATGGACGATGACGGCACCATCGACAAAATCTGGGATACATGGATTGGGCCTAACACCGAATACAAAATGGTGCGCGAAGAGCGCGTACAGCCGCTCTCCAGTCTGAAATTTGAACCGCTGGAATAACCATGCCCGTGAAGTCGCACTCTGCTCTCCCGCCCGCCAGCGCCCCCGCGCTGGTTTGCTCCTCTGATATCAAGCTCTCCACCATCGGCGCACGCGCGTGGTTGGTGGAAGCGCCGGGCGGTTTCGATCTCCCGGCGCAGCGGCGCATCTGGTCGCTGGCGCGCCTGCTGCATGCCGATGAAGCAATTGAAGCGCTGATCCCCGGCGTCACCAATCTGCTGGTGCTGTTCCGCCATATCCCAGCCGATGAAACCGCCGTGCGCATGCAGCTGCATGCTGCCTGGGATCAGGCGCAGGCGATCAGTCCGCAGGGCAAACTGATTGAAATCCCGGTGCATTACGGCGGCGAACACGCCATCGATCTCGAGGCGGTATGTCGCCATACCGGCTTAAGCCCGCGCGAGGTGGTACGCCTGCATCATCAAAGCGAATACACGGTGTTTGCGCTGGGCAGCGCGCCTGGCTTCGGTTATCTGCATGGTTTGGATCCGCTGCTGGCGACGCCGCGCAAGAAAGTGCCGTCGCTCAGCATGCTTAAAGGCACCGTCACCATCGGCGGCGCACAGGCGGGCGTCTCGGCGCTGACCGGCCCAAACGGCTGGAACGCGATTGGTTTTGCCGAGCTGGCGGTGTTTGATCCGCTGGCCGCATCGCCCGCGCTGATGGCACCGGGCGATCGCATCCGTTTTCTGCCGCAGAGGATAGAGCTGTGATTGAGATCGAACAGAGCGGTGCGCTGAACACGGTGCAGGACTTAGGTCGCTTCAACTATCGCCACATGGGCGTGTCAGTAAGCGGCGCGATGGATCCGCTGGCGCTGCGTGCCGGTAATCTCCTGCTCGGCAACGACGAAAATGCAGCGGCGATTGAAGTGCAGCTGTTTCCGTTTCACGTACGTTTTTTGCAAAACAGCAGCATCGCGGTGACCGGTGCCGATTGCCGCGCCACGCTGGATGGCACGCCGCTGCCGCCGTGGTGGGGCTGCAGCGTACGCGCCGGGCAAGTGCTGGAGCTGCGTTATCCACGCAGCGGCGCGCGTGGCTATGTGTGTATTGCTGGCGGCATCGATGTGCCGCTGGTGCTCGGCTCGCGCAGTACCGCGCTGCGCGGCGGCTTCGGCGGCGTTGAAGGTCGTCCGCTGCAGCGTGGCGATCGGCTGGCGCTCGGCGAAAGTCGCAGCCCGTTACTTCCCCACAGCGGCATCGGCATTGAACCGCCAGACAGCGCATTACACGCATGTTTTCCCCGCAACCCCGCCGGAGAAATTCAGCTGCGCGCCATTCCCTCCGGCGAATACCCGCTGTTTGCCGCCGATGCTGCGCGTTTCTGGCAGCAGTCGTGGCAGGTATCGAATCAAAGCAATCGCACCGGCTATCGGCTTTCAGGCGATCCGATCTTCCCGTCAGAAACCGTTGAAATGCGATCTTACGGGCTGATCCCCGGCATTGTGCAGGTGCCGCCGGGCGGCGAACCGATCATCCAGCTGAGCGATGCCAACACCGCTGGCGGCTATCCGAAGATCGCGGGCGTGATCGAGCAGGATCTATGGCGACTTGGACAAGTGCTGCCGGGCCAGTCGATCCAGCTGATCCAATGCGATGTGCGTGAAGCGATCGCCATCGAACAGGAAGTCACGCGCTGGCTGAGCCGCCTGCGTCTCAGCTGCCAGCCACTGCGTAAAGCGCTTACCGTTTAATCCGCATAAGGAAACCAGGCATGAAGATTGATGTGAATTCCGATATGGGCGAAGGCTTTGGCGTTTACCAGCTGTGCGATGACGCCGCGCTGATGAAAGTGGTGTCATCCGCCAATATCGCCTGCGGCTTTCACGCGGGCGATGCGGCGATCATGACCAACATGGTGCGGCTGGCGAAGGCACATGGCGTGGGGATTGGCGCGCATCCCGGTTTACCGGATCGTCAGGGTTTTGGCCGCCGCGAACTGCCGTTTAGCGCCGAAGAGATTTGCCAGCAGGTGGCCTATCAGCTCGGCGCGCTCACGGCGATTGCCCGCGCGGAAGGCACCTATGTTTCCCACTTCAGTTTCCACGCCGCGATGGGCAACATCGTCAACCGCGATGCCGCGCTGGCGCAACAGGTGATGGAATTGGTGGCGCGCATCAATAGCGATCTGATCATCTTCGCCCAGCCCGATACGATCATCGAAACCGCCGCGCAGGCGGCTGGCCTGAAGACGCTGACGCTGTTTCTGGCGGACCGCGCCTATGACGCGCAAGGCCGCTTAGTTCCACGCGGCATTGCCGGTGCGGTAATCAAAGAGGAAGCCGCCTTGCGCGCCCGCGTGCGACAGTTTTTGCAGCATGGCACGGTGACGACGATTGAAGGTGAAGAGATTGCAGTGCGAGCGCGCTCGATTCTGGTTCACAGCGACACGCCAGGTTCGCTGGCGCTCGCCACCATTGTGCGCAGCGAAATCGAAGCCTGCGGCCATCAGGTCGCCCCAGCCGCAGAGGTTATCGCACAATAATGACAGTACCCGAACGGGTTTTTCGTAGGGTGCGCATTCATGCGCACCAGGTCGCCATGAATGGCGACCCTACGGAATTAGTCGCGATTGTGAGTCGGAAAATTGCATTGCTACTGCAGCGCGGGTGTTGAGGCGACATCCCAAACCGCTGAGCGAATGAGGGATTCCAGGGCGAGCCGCATGGATGCGGCGAGAGGTGGCGCTGAGCAGGAGCGAATCGCCACCGGTCCGTCAGGAATCGTGAATGAGTGAAGGTACCGCGCAGCGGCGGGTTGGGCTGGCGCAGGGCCCGGGAGTGCAGAGGGCGTGGCCATGCACTGAACCCCAAAACCTGGACACATTTTACATCTCTTTTGATGCCCGGTATTCCACCGGGCTCATGCCCGTTCTGAGACAAATTCGTTCGTG
>NZ_FPBU01000019.1:0-26194 GCF_900116775.1 Pantoea sp. YR525 | reverse complement strand
TTTTTACGTCCGGAGACGCTGATATCAATCCTGCGAGTGCCCACACAGATTGTCTGATAAATTGTTAAAGAGCGTTGCGAACAGCGGCTGAACCGCCTGTCGCGAGGTGGCGTATATTACGCTACTCTCCTTCGGAGTCAAACACTTTTTTTCAGCGTTTTCATCCGGCGGAAGTTCTTATCGAATCTTCCTCACCAACACCGCATTTCGTAAACCGTTGTGCCGTGTTGATGGATGCGCATTATAGGGAGTTGTTCTCAGCGCGCAACCACTAAATTCAATAAAAACAACCGTTCGCTGCATTCCACAGCAAAACCCCGCCTTATACGCAGTTACACACAGTGTTATCCACACTCTGCCGCACAAATGAATTTAGGCGAGCATCACGCAAACGTTTTCGCTACAATGCCCGGCGACGTCAAGGATGCCCCTTTTGGGGCGTTACATGAGGCAAGCGTTTCCTTCTATATAGAAGAGAGACACTAAGCTTGATGTAACGCTCTTTTTTACGCGAAACAAAGCCAAGGGATAAAACCACCATGCAACAACGTCGTCCTGTACGCCGCGCTCTACTCAGTGTCTCTGACAAAGCCGGTATCCTCGAATTTGCTCAGGCACTCTCCAGTCGTGGTGTTGAGCTGCTCTCCACAGGCGGTACCGCACGTCTGCTGGCAGATGCGGGCCTGCCCGTCACCGAAGTTTCTGACTACACCGGTTTCCCGGAAATGATGGATGGACGCGTCAAAACGCTGCACCCGAAAGTGCATGGCGGCATTTTGGGTCGTCGTGGTCAGGATGATACGATCATGGCTGAACACGCCATCAACCCAATCGACATGGTGGTCGTCAACCTGTATCCCTTCGCACAAACCGTTGCCAAACCTGATTGCTCATTAGCTGACGCGGTTGAGAACATCGATATCGGTGGCCCAACCATGGTTCGCTCAGCGGCGAAGAACCATAAAGACGTGGCGATCGTGGTGAAGAGCAGCGATTACGAGGCAATCATTGCCGAGTTGGATGCCAACGAAAACTCGCTCACGCTGGAAACGCGTTTTGATCTGGCCATCAAAGCCTTCGAACACACTGCCGCTTATGACAGTATGATTGCCAACTACTTCGGTAGCCTGGTGCCGGCTTATCACAGCGACAGCAAAGAACCGGCCGGCCGCTTCCCGCGCACGCTTAACCTCAACTTCATTAAGAAGCAGGATATGCGTTACGGCGAGAACAGCCATCAGGATGCTGCCTTCTATATAGAAGAGAATGTTGCTGAAGCTTCTGTTGCCACCGCGCAGCAAGTTCAGGGCAAAGCGCTCTCTTACAACAACATCGCCGATACCGATGCCGCACTCGAGTGCGTGAAAGAGTTCGACGAAGCCGCTTGCGTGATCGTTAAACACGCTAACCCATGCGGCGTGGCGGTTGGCGGTTCGATTCTTGACGCTTACGAGCGCGCCTACAAAACTGACCCGACTTCTGCTTTCGGCGGCATCATCGCTTTCAACCGCGAGCTGGACGAAGCCACCGCACAGGCGATCATCAGCCGTCAGTTTGTTGAAGTGATCATCGCGCCATCCGCCAGCGAAGCAGCACTAAAAGTGACCGCCGCTAAGCAGAACGTACGCGTTCTGGTGTGTGGTCAGTGGCAAGGTCGCGTTGCGGCGCTGGATTTCAAACGTGTTAACGGCGGCGTGCTGGTTCAGGATCGCGATCTGGGCATGGTCGATGCCAGCCAGCTGCGCGTTGTCAGCAAGCGTCAGCCAACTGAGCAGGAGCTGCGTGATGCGCTGTTCTGCTGGAAAGTGGCGAAGTTCGTTAAATCCAATGCCATCGTCTACGCACGTGACAATATGACCATCGGCATTGGCGCCGGCCAGATGAGCCGCGTTTACTCGGCCAAAATTGCCGGCATCAAAGCGGGTGACGAAGGTCTGGAAGTGAAAGGCTCCGCGATGGCGTCTGATGCATTCTTCCCGTTCCGCGACGGTATCGACGCCGCAGCGGCTGTCGGCATCAGCTGCGTGATTCAGCCAGGCGGTTCAATCCGTGATGATGAAGTGATTGCCGCCGCTGATGAGCACGGCATCGCGATGATCTTTACCGACATGCGTCATTTCCGCCATTAATTGTTGGGAGCAGTACAGATGAAAATTTTAGTGATTGGTAATGGCGGACGTGAGCACGCGCTGGCATGGAAAGCGGCACAATCGCCACTGGCCGAAACCGTGTTTGTCGCGCCGGGCAATGCGGGCACCGCGCTCGAGCCGGCTCTGCAGAACGTGGCAATCAGCGCCACCGACGTTCCCGCGCTGCTGGCTTTTGCTCAGCAGGAAAAAATCGACCTGACCATCGTTGGCCCGGAAGCACCGCTGGTGATTGGCGTGGTTGATGCGTTCCGTGCTGCAGGTCTGAAGATCTTTGGCCCAACGCAAGCCGCTGCCCAGTTGGAAGGCTCAAAGGCGTTCACCAAAGATTTCCTGGCACGTCAGCAGATCCCAACCGCCGAGTACCAGAACTTCACCGAAGTAGAGCCTGCGCTGGCCTATCTGCGTGAGAAAGGCGCACCGAGCGTCATTAAAGCTGACGGTCTGGCCGCCGGTAAAGGCGTGATCGTGGCGATGGAACTGGCTGAAGCCGAAGCAGCAGTGCAAGACATGCTGGCTGGCAATGCGTTCGGCGATGCCGGTCACCGCATCGTGATTGAAGAATTCCTTGATGGCGAAGAAGCCAGCTTTATCGTGATGGTCGACGGCAACAATGTGCTGCCAATGGCCACCAGCCAGGATCACAAGCGCGTCGGCGATGGCGATACCGGTCCAAACACCGGCGGCATGGGCGCGTATTCTCCGGCGCCAGTGGTGACTGATGAGATCCACCAGCGCGTGATGGATCAGATCATCTGGCCAACCGTCAGCGGTATGAAAGCTGAAGGCAACATCTATACCGGCTTCCTGTACGCCGGTTTGATGATCGATAAAGCCGGTCAGCCTAAAGTGATCGAATTTAACTGCCGCTTTGGCGATCCGGAAACTCAGCCGATCATGCTGCGTCTGCAATCGGATCTGGTTGAGCTATGTCTGGCGGCGACCGATGGCAAACTGGATCAGCAAACCTCGCAGTGGGATCCGCGTCCCTCTCTCGGCGTGGTGTTAGCGGCGGGAGGATATCCGGGCGATTACAACACGGGCGATCAGATTCACGGTCTGCCGCTGGAAGAAGTGCCGGACGGCAAAGTGTTCCACGCTGGCACCACCATGAAAGACGATCTGGTGGTGACCAACGGCGGTCGCGTACTGTGCGTGACCGCGCTGGGCGACGATGTAGCCGCTGCGCAGCAGAACGCTTATGCGCTGGCGCAGCATATCTCGTGGGATGGCAGCTTCTGCCGCCGCGATATCGGTTACCGCGCCATTAACCGCAAATAAGTACGCAAAGGGGCACAGCATGTGCCCCTTCTCTTATCCGCCTGCTAGAAATCGCTCTCTTTTGGCTGCCAGCTGCATTCGTCATCCGGCGTAGCACGAAGCAGTTGCACACCTTCCGGCGCTTCCAGCCACGACACCATCAACGGCGCAGACTGGCTCTGCTGCTGGCGACTTAGCGTATACAGCGTGTCGCGATCAAATGCCGCATTCACCAGCTTGTCATCGCACTCTCGTACCTGATTGCCGCCCAGCCAATGGCCCTGACGCAGCAATACGCGGCCTGCAAGCAACGCATTGCTCTGATCCAACATGCGCTGCGCATCGAAGCGATACAGCTCAACGCTATCTGCGCTAACCGCTTCACGTCGTCCCGCCAGTTGGCGCTGCATGAAATTGAGATTGCCCTGATGATCGAAGCGTAAGGTGACATCGTCCGGCTGTGCACCGGCAACACGTCGTTCGACGCTAATCAGCTTCTGCTGCTGCCAGTTGTAATCAGTGGTTTCCATCGCATCGCCATTAAACGGCGTGAAGACCGTACGCAGGTGAACCACTTGATGGTCGCTATTCTTGCGCCAGATGCGCACGGTGCCGCGGTCGGCCAGGTAGCCGCTCGCCGTAAAGGCAGGAAGATCAGGAGTGGAGCTACAGCCCGTAAGCAGCGCACCAAATAATAGGGCGCAAACGCGCTGAGGAATTGAATTCAGCATAGCAGGTCCCGGCAACAAAAAGGGGCGCTAACGCCCCCTCTTTTAAAGCTAAACCGCAATGCGGAAACTTACTTAACAGCGTCTTTCAGAGCTTTGCCTGAAACGAACGCTGGCACGTTAGCCGCTGCAATTTTGATCTCTTTGCCAGTCTGCGGGTTGCGACCGGTACGCTCAGCGCGGTGGTTCACTTTAAAAGTACCAAAACCAACCAGTTGTACAGCATCACCTTCTTTCAGAGACTCAGTGATCGCAGCCAGGGTAGATTCCAGCGCAGTCTTAGCCTGGGTTTTAGACAGGTCAGCTTTCTCTGCGATCACATCAATCAGTTGAGTCTTGTTCATAAGTTATCCTTAAAGTGTATTTATCGCTTGCTAAGCAACGAGTGCGAGGGAAAAGCCCTTCTCAGGCCTTGTTCAGCCGGTACGCACCGATAGCCACAATTTTCAGCCCCCCAAATGTAGACCAGACAGGGGGCCGATGTGAAGCCTCCAGGCGCGGTAATTCGGGCCTGAAGTCACGTTTTCTTGCCTTATTGCTGAAAAAGTATACCGATGTTACTGATTCCCGCTTCGCGCAGGTCTGCACGCAGGCCTTTAATCAATTCCAGGTCGCGCTCTTCGCACTCAGACAGCAGGCGGAAAATCTCCCACTGCAGGTCCCATTCATCGATTACCGCCTGATTTTCACGCAGCTCTTCGTCGGTCATTTCGCGACCGGCCTGCGTCATTTCCAGAATCGCCACGGTGGTGATCGATGTACGGCTGACTTCAACAGCGTGCTCCAGCGTTTCACCGCTGAGCTGTGCATGCAGCAGTTCACTTAATGCCACGCAGGCATCAATCGCCGGATGTACACCGTAAACCTCGAAATCGTCACCATCAGGGATCGCCGCTTCAAATTTCTCCAGCTGACCGTCGAAATTGATTTTGGCATCTTTCACCGTCAGGCTTTCCCAGATCAGATCGAGGATGCGGCGATAGAGTTGCGGATCGGCGAATTCGGTCTGCTGACAGAAAGCCCAATAGTTGGGGAACATACGCTCGCACAGGCAGGCCATGAAAGTCATATGCTGCCAGCTTTCAAGCTTCGCCAGACGCAAATGGACGGGATTCTGTAACATCAAACTTACTCTCAATAGGTTAGCTGGCGGCAGTGTACCGCAAAAGCCGGGCACAAACAGCGTTAAGGCGTATTTTGCCAGCGCAGAAAGGCCGGGCGTCCAGAGGCGACAGCATCTGCCCAACGCGTCGGTTCCGGCAAACGATAGCCTGCGGTACAGGCTTCCACCCAATGCAAGGCGCTATCCATGCTGACCCGATGGCCGGTGGAGATAAACAGCGGATTACAGCGCGCTTTACTGCGCCATACCCAGCCAATCTGTTCACCTTTGTCGAGTAGCGGCTGACGGCTGCCTGGCTCTGCGTCCAGCTCAGCAAAACGTCCGCATAGGCGCTTCTTCGCTACGCCAATGGTAGGCACATCCACCAGCGATCCGAAATGCGCCGCTACGCCAAGCCGACGAGGATGGGAAATACCGTGACCATCCACAAACAGCAGATCGGGCATGTGGGAGAGCTGCTGCCAGGCTTCCAGCAGTGCCGGCATTTCGCGGAAGGATAAGAAGCCCGGAATATACGGCATGGTGGTAGCCACGCGTGCAATGCGATGTTCCACCAGCGTTAAGGATGGATACTCGAGGATGACCAGAGCAGCGCGTGTGATCTCACCGCCCTGTTCAAAACCTACGTCGGCACCACCAATAAAGCGCGGCGGCAGCACGTCGAAATCATCCTGCCGCACTACATCAGCAGCGCGTTGCAACTGTTCCTGGCGTAGTGCGGCTAAATCCACTATCAGCCCTGATGATAAGGACGTGACAGACGATGCACCGCTTCTACAAACGCACCGGCATGCTCAGGTGGCACATCTGGATGGATGCCGTGGCCCAAGTTAAACACGTGGCCTTCGCCCGCGCCAAAACCTTCGAGAATCCCGGCCACTTCCTGCTCAATGCGCGCAGGCGGTGCATACAGCATGGAAGGATCCATGTTGCCTTGCAGTGCCACTTTGTCACCCACGCGACGACGCGCATCGGCGATATCGGTGGTCCAGTCGAGTCCCAGCGCATCACAGCCAGTCGCGGCTATCGCTTCCAGCCACTGGCCGCCACCTTTGGTGAACAGCGTAATAGGTACGCGACGACCTTCATTCTCGTGCAGCACGCTATCGACGATTTTATGCATGTAATAGAGCGAGAATTCGCGATAGTCGCGTCCGGTCAGCACGCCGCCCCATGTGTCGAACACCATGATCGACTGCGCGCCAGCTTTGATCTGCGCATTGAGATAAAGAATCACGCTATCGGCCAGCTTATCCAGCAGCTTGTGCAGGGTTTGCGGCTCGGCGTACATCATCTTTTTGATTTTCGTGAAGGCTTTGCTGCTGCCGCCTTCAACCATATAGGTTGCCAGCGTCCACGGGCTGCCGGAGAAACCGATCAGCGGCACTTCGCCTTTCAGGTTGTGACGAATGGTACGCACCGCGTTCATCACATAACCGAGTTCTTGCTCTGGATCCGGCACCGGCAGTTTGTCGACATCCGCACGGCAGGTGATCGGATTGGAGAAACGCGGGCCCTCGCCGGTCTCAAAGTAGAGCCCAAGTCCCATCGCATCCGGAATGGTGAGAATATCGCTGAAGAGGATTGCCGCATCCAGCGCATAGCGACGCAGCGGTTGCAGCGTGACTTCACACGCCAGCTCAGCATTCTTACACAGCGACATAAAATCACCGGCTTCAGCACGCGTGGCTTTGTACTCCGGCAAATAGCGCCCGGCTTGTCGCATCATCCATACCGGCGTGACATCTACCGGCTGACGTAACAGGGCGCGCAGATAACGATCGTTCTTCAGTTCACTCATAATGGGCTCTCTCATGCTAAGGCCGGCAGTGTAGCATTTTCACGCCGTGCTGGCGCGACACAGGGCAACGGTATCTTCAATCAGGCGACGCGCCACCGTGCCGGGCGGCGGCAACAGCGGCAAATCGTCATAGCGATACCAACCGGCATCCAGCAGCTCTTTACCGTCGTGTTGCAGATCGCCGCCATCATATTCCGCCATATACGCCATCATCAGAGAGTGCGGGAACGGCCACGGCTGCGAGGTTACGTAGCGCACGTTTTTCACCCGCACGTTACTCTCCTCCATCACTTCCCGCGCTACCGCTTGTTCTAAGGTTTCGCCCACTTCGACGAAGCCGGCCAGCACGGTGTAGATGTTGTTACGGTGGCGCGCATGATTGGCGAGCAGAATCTCATCGCCACGGCGAATGGCCACGATGATGCACGGCGCAATTTGCGGGTAATAGCGCTCGCGGCAGTGATTGCACAAGCAGGCAAATTCGCGTTTGCTGATGTGCATCTCATGGCCGCAATAGCCGCACCAGCGATGCGAGCGGTAAAACTCCGCCAGCTGCACGCCACGTCCGGCGATTTGGAACAGGCCGACATCCTCATCAATCAGTTGGCGCACGGAGCCCATGCTGTCCGGGCGCGGCTCGCGTACCAGCCAGACATTCTCGCCCTGCCACTCGCCAATCAAAATGCCGTTGCTGCCGTTCATGCCAAAATCGGTGGCTAAGCCATGCGGCAATTCACCCTGCGGCATCCAAAGTTTTTGCTCATGGCTGACAACCCACCAACCAGCGTCTAAGCTTGAGATCTCACGTTGCATCTTAATCGTTGTCCTTAGCGTCAAATCGCACGCTGAAATCCTAATATTAAGTGTGTAATAAACAACTATAACCTACCTGGAGCCCCATATGCTTAACCAGTTAGAGAACCTGACAGAGCGTGTAGGTGGCAGAAATGAATTGGTGGATTCATGGCTGCGCGCCCGTCGACAGCTGCTCGTCACTTACTACGAGCTTATTGGCATGAAGCCACAAAAAGATGCGTTAACCGCGCTGGATGAACAGGCGCTGGATGCATTTTGTCACAACCTGGTGGATTACCTGTCTACCGGCCATTTCAGCGTGTATGAACACATCATTAGTGAGATGCAGGGTGATAGCCCATTAATCGTGGCCGCGCAGATTTATCCGGCACTCGAGGCGAATACCGATCGCATCATGCAGCTTTACGACACCCATCTGCAGCAAGCGATTAACGATGATAATTGCGTGGATTTTCAAACCGCGCTCTCCGAAGTCGGCGAGGTGCTGGAATCGCGCTTTACGCTGGAAGATAAGCTGGTGCAGCTCGCCTGGGATCACCAACTGGCGCGTCCGCCGGTTGCCAACGACAGCGTCATCGCCCGCCCGGCTTAACATCCCGAAGATGTAAAAAACTTGTTATTCAAGAAAAGCCCTCTTATGCTGAATGGGCTTTTTTATTGCCTCTTCAAAACATGAAGAGCCAAATTTTGCGGTTTAAGCGTAGCGTGCGCAGCCAGTTTGCACTCGGACAGCGCGCAGGGACCGGAGCGTACACGTAGTACGTGACGGTCACGAGCACTGCCCAGGTGCAAAATGGCAAGCAAAGTAGCTTAAACCACAAAACACAACCTTGTCGGAGTGCCCTCTGGGGCTGAGACCGTTAATTCGGGATCCGCGGAACCTGATCAGGTTAGTACCTGCGAAGGGAACAAGAGTAGACATCATCAGCACGTTGCAAGCTGGCGCCCAGCATCGTCGCTGTTACTCCTTCCGAACTCTGGACAAGCAACTTCCAACCTTTACCGGAAACTTGCTATGTCTGCTAAAACTTCTCGTCGTGAACAACGCGCTCAGGCGCAAGAATTTATCGATTCCCTGCAGGGAACTGCTTTCCCCAACTCCAAACGTATCTGGATCACTGGCAGCCGCGAGGATATTCGTGTGCCAATGCGTGAGATACAGCTCAGCCCGACGCACATCGGCGGCAGCAAAGAACATCCGCAATATGAGCCGAATGAAGCGGTTCCGGTATACGACACCGCCGGTGCTTATGGCGATCCTCAAGCCACTATTGATGTGCATCAGGGACTTGCAAGACTACGCGCCAACTGGATCGAAGATCGTGGCGACAGTGAAACGATCCACCAGCTAAGTTCCAGCTACACGCAGCAACGTCTGGCGGATGAAGGCTTGGATCACCTGCGTTTTGAACATCTGCCACAACCGCGCCGCGCCAAAGCGGGTCGCCGGGTTACCCAGCTGCACTATGCGCGTCAGGGCATCATCACGCCGGAAATGGAGTTTATTGCGCTGCGCGAAAACATGGGCCGCGAGCGCATTCGCGGTGAAGTGCTGCTACAGCAGCATCCGGGCCACAGCTTTGGCGCTAATCTGCCGGAAAATATCACCGCTGAATTTGTCCGCCAGGAAGTCGCCAGCGGCCGCGCCATCATCCCTTCTAACATCAACCATCCCGAATCAGAACCGATGATCATTGGCCGCAACTTCCTGGTGAAGGTAAATGCCAATATTGGTAACTCGGCGGTGAGTTCATCGATTGAAGAAGAAGTGGAGAAGCTGGTGTGGTCGACGCGCTGGGGCGCAGACACCGTGATGGATCTCTCAACCGGCCGCTACATTCATGAAACGCGTGAGTGGATTTTGCGAAACAGCCCGGTGCCGATTGGTACAGTGCCGATTTATCAGGCGCTGGAGAAAGTGAACGGTATTGCAGAAGATCTCAACTGGGAGATTTTCCGCGACACGCTGCTGGAGCAGGCAGAACAAGGTGTCGATTACTTCACCATTCACGCTGGCGTACTGCTGCGCTACGTGCCAATGACAGCCAAACGCCTGACCGGCATTGTGTCGCGCGGCGGCTCGATCATGGCGAAATGGTGCCTGTCACATCACACCGAAAGTTTCCTCTATCTGCACTTCCGCGAGATTTGTGAAATTTGTGCCGCCTACGATGTGGCGCTGTCGCTCGGCGACGGCCTGCGTCCCGGCTCGATTCAGGATGCCAACGATGAGGCGCAATTTGCCGAACTGCATACGCTGGGCGAACTGACTAAAATCGCCTGGGAATATGATGTGCAGGTGATGATTGAAGGTCCGGGCCATGTGCCGATGCAGATGATTCGTCGCAATATGACCGAACAGCTTGAGCACTGCCACGAAGCCCCGTTTTACACGCTTGGCCCGCTCACCACCGATATCGCGCCCGGCTACGACCATTTCACTTCTGGCATCGGCGCGGCCATGATTGGCTGGTTCGGCTGCGCCATGCTCTGTTACGTGACGCCGAAAGAGCACCTCGGTTTGCCGAATAAAGAGGATGTGAAACAAGGGCTGATCACCTACAAGATCGCCGCGCACGCAGCGGATCTGGCGAAAGGTCATCCGGGCGCGCAGATCCGCGACAATGCGATGTCGAAAGCGCGTTTTGAATTTCGCTGGGAAGATCAGTTCAATCTGGCGCTTGATCCGCACACCGCACGCGCCTATCACGATGAAACCCTGCCGCAGGAATCAGGCAAAGTCGCGCACTTCTGTTCGATGTGCGGCCCAAAATTCTGCTCAATGAAAATTACTCAGGAAGTGCGCGAGTTTGCCGCACGCCAACAGGCTGAAGCTCAGCCGATAGAGATTGGTATGGCGCAAATGTCGGATGCCTTCCGCAATCGTGGCGGCGAGCTTTATCACGCTGCCGATACCCTTAAAGAGGAAAATGTATGACCGACGCCTTTCCTGCCACGGCCCCAAAACTGGGGCTGTATCCGGTTGTTGATAGCGTGGAATGGATCGCGCGCTTGCTGGAAGCCGGTGTGCGCACCATTCAGCTGCGCATCAAAGATTGTGAAGATCATGAGGTGGAAGATGTCGTGCGCGAGGCGATTGCGCTTGGCAAACAGTATCGCGCTCGGCTGTTTATCAATGATTACTGGCGATTAGCCATTAAATATCACGCTTATGGCGTGCACCTTGGCCAGGAAGACCTCGATGTCGCCGATCTGGCGGCCATCCGTGAGGCGGGATTGCGCCTGGGTTTATCGACGCATGATGATGCCGAGCTGGATCGGGCTCTGGCGCTGCGCCCCTCTTATATTGCGCTTGGCCACATCTATCCTACGCAAACCAAAGACATGCCTTCTGCACCGCAGGGCGTGGTGGAATTGAAACGCCATCTGACGCGTTTACAGGATATGCCAACTGTGGCGATTGGTGGTATTTCACTGGCGCGCGTGCCTGAAGTGCTGGCCACCGGCGTGGGCAGTATTGCGGTGGTGAGCGCGATTACCCAGGCCGCAGACTGGCGCGCAGCAACGCAGCAGTTGCTGTCACTGGTGGAAAATGGAATCGAACCTGCAAAAGCTATGTAATGCGTGGTAAGTAAGGATGAAACGCTGGAATCTGCCGCGCAGCAGCGTGATGTGATGGCTAGCGTCCTTTCCTGATAAAGCTAAAGTGTGCCTGCCCGCTGTCGCTTGCAGCGGGCCAGGGCTGGTCTTAACCTCTCCCAGCCCTGCCTTTCTTTACATGGTCAGGGAGGAGGTATGCACGGTTTCTACACTGCAAGCCAGCATGGCACGTTCTACCGCTGCACCGAGTTGGGCTATCGCCTGCTCCGTATGCTCATTCATTGGCAAACCATAATTCAGGCGCAAGCAGTTGCGATACTTGCCCGAGGCCGAAAACAGCGAGCCGACCGCAACCTGCATGTTCAGCTCCCGCAATTCGGTGTTGAGCCTGACTGCGTCAAACGCCTCTGGCAACTCAATCCACATCAGGAAGCTGCCCTGAGGACGCGACACACAAATTCCGCATGGGAAATAGTGGCGCACCCAACAGCTGAAAGTTTCGTAGTTGCGTTGATACACCTGACGCATGCGCCGCAAGTGCGGAAGATAATGACCAAGGCGAATAAACTCGGCGACCGCATGCTGCGGCTGTGTTGCCGTCGATCCGGTGCTGATGTATTTCATATGCAGCACGCGATCGCGATAGCGCCCCGGCGCCACCCAACCGACACGCAGTCCCGGCGCCAGCGTCTTGGAGAACGAACTGCACAGCAACACGCGGCCATCGTTGTCCAGCGACTTGATAGTAACCGGACGCGGATACTCCCACGCCAGCTCACCATACACATCGTCTTCAATAATCGCGGCATCGAAACGCTGCGCCAGCGTTACCAGCGCACGTTTGCGAGATTCCGGCATGATAAAGCCCAGCGGATTATTGCAGTTTGGCACTACCACCACCGCTTTGATCGGCCACTGCTCGAACGCCAGTTCCAACGCTTCCAGGCTAATGCCAGTGACCGAATCGGTAGGAATTTCAATGGCGCGAATGCCGAAGCCGCGCAACGTTTGCATGGTGCCGTGGAAAGTGGGCGACTCAACCGCAATGATGTCACCGGCCTGGCATATCGCACGAATCGAAATCGACAGCGCTTCATGGCAGCCGGTGGTAATCACGATATCTTCTGCCGTGAGCTGACAACCGCTGTCGATCGTCAGGCGCGCAACCTGTTCGCGCAATGCCGCGACGCCCAACAAACTGTCATAGTTGAGCTGATCAATATCCTGCCTCTGGGCCATGCGGCTCTGAATTTTCCACAGCGGTTTCAATGTGGGTTGAGTGAGATCGGGAATACCGCTGCCGAGTTGCAACACATCGCTGTTCGTTCGGCTACTGAGCAACTCCAGCACCGATTCCCATTGGGTGATCTCCACCGGGCGCTGTGCCGGTCGGGTTATGGCCGGCATCGGCGGCGTCGCTTTGCGCGTTGCAACGAAATACCCGGATCGTGGCTGCGGTACGATCAGCTGTTTCTCTTCCAGCAGATGATACGCCTGCTGAACGGTGCTGATGCTCACGCCATGTTCCAGGCTAAGCGTGCGCACCGATGGCAAACGCTCGCCGCTGCGGTACAGCCCTTGCTCAATACGATCTGAAAGCAAACATGCCAAATGTTGGTAGCGCGTCATCGTATGCCTCACTCAGCCTTAGATCATAACAAACCAGTACAGATAGTCCTTATTATTACCATTCAGATCCATCACAGCGCAATCTGTATGTTAAAGATAAGTGATTTTTGCGTCTGTATCATAATGTGCAGGAATTGGACAATGCATCTCAGGCAACCTACTGAGGGCAAGGATTATGGAATTCGATCAAAACCGCGCGGCTAAACCTTTTGATGTCACTTTACTGGATATCTTCCGTGGCGCAGTACGTATGGTTAAACACTGGAAAGCACGGCGTGAAACACATCGAATCCTGTCAAAACTGAGTGACAATCAGCTGCGGGATATCGGACTGACACGCGAAGATGTCTGCCGCAAGTTCTGACAAAATTAAGACGAAAAAAAACCCTGCCGAGGCAGGGTTTTTTATTGGTCAGCTTTAGCAGACGAATTACTCGTCGTCGCTTCCGCCCAGACCGGCGTTCAGCAATTCAGCCAGGCTAGCAGAGGCTTCATCCGCAGTAACCTGCGGTGCAACCGGTGCTTCACCCGCAGAGCGGCGACGCATACGATCCTGGTGATAAGCATAACCGGTACCGGCTGGGATCAGACGACCCACGATTACGTTCTCTTTCAGGCCGCGCAGTTCATCGCGCTTACCTGCAACTGCTGCTTCAGTCAGGACACGCGTGGTCTCCTGGAACGATGCTGCAGAGATGAACGATTCGGTTGCCAGTGACGCTTTGGTGATACCCAGCAGATCGCGCATGAATGTCGCGCCGATTTTGCCATTCGCTTCAAGTTCACGGTTAGAGATCTTGATGCGAGAGTATTCAGCCTGCTCACCTTCCAGGAAGTCGGTGCTTCCCACGCTCGAGATGGTTGCTTTACGCAGCATCTGACGAACGATGACTTCGATGTGTTTATCGTTAATCTTAACGCCTTGCAGACGGTAAACTTCCTGCACTTCGTTAGTGATGTAACGGGTCACAGCATGGACGCCACGCAGACGCAGGATATCGTGCGGAGACTCTGGACCGTCAGATACGACGTCACCACGTTCTACGCGCTCACCTTCGAATACGTTAAGCTGACGCCATTTTGGAATCATCTCTTCGTACGGATCGCTACCATCAACCGGCGTGATTACCAGACGACGCTTACCTTTGGTCTCTTTACCGAAGGAGATGATACCGCTGATCTCCGCCAGGATTGCTGGCTCTTTCGGACGACGCGCTTCGAACAAGTCAGCAACGCGCGGCAGACCACCGGTAATATCCTTGGTACCGCCAGATTCTTGCGGAACACGCGACAGCGTGTCACCGGCACTGATCTTAACGCCATCTTCCAGCTGAACAATCGCTTTGCCCGGCAGGAAGTACTGTGCTGGCATGTCGGTACCTGGAATCAGAACATCATTTCCGTTGGCATCAACAATTTTCAGCGCAGGACGCAGATCTTTACCGCCCGCAGTACGTTCTGCAGAATCCAGAACCACCAGCGATGACAGACCGGTTAAGTCGTCAGTCTGACGCGTAATGGTCTGACCGTCGATCATGTCAGTGAAGCGAATGAAACCGCCCACTTCGGTGATTACCGGCATGGTATGCGGATCCCAGTTTGCTACGGTCTCGCCCGCTGCAACCTGCTCGCCATCACCTTTAGCCATAACCGCACCGTAAGGCACTTTATAGCTCTCTTTGGTACGACCGAACTCGTCGATCATCTTCAGCTCAACGTTACGTGAAACGATAACCAGTTTCCCTGAGGAGTTGGTTACAGACTTCGCGTTGGTCAGCTTGATAGTACCTTTGTTCTTAACCTGGATGCTGGATTCAGCAGCCGCACGAGATGCCGCACCACCGATGTGGAACGTACGCATCGTCAGCTGAGTACCCGGCTCACCGATGGATTGTGCTGCGATAACACCGATGGCCTCACCTTTATTGATGATGTGACCACGTGCCAGATCGCGACCATAGCAGTGTGCACACACACCGAAGTCGGTTTCACAGCCAACAACCGAGCGCACTTTGATCGCATCGACTGAATTCAGTTCGATCACATCACACCAGTGCTCATCGATCAGGGTGTTACGCGGGATCAGGATGTCCGCAGTGCCCGGCTTCAGAACGTCTTCAGCCGTTACACGACCCAGTACACGCTCACGAAGCGGCTCTTTAACGTCGCCACCTTCGATGACCGGAGTCATCATGATGCCTTCGAACGTGCCGCAGTCATCTTCGGTAACAACCAGATCCTGCGCTACGTCTACCAGACGACGCGTCAGATAACCGGAGTTAGCGGTTTTCAGTGCGGTATCCGCAAGACCTTTACGCGCACCGTGAGTGGAGATGAAGTACTGGAGTACGTTCAGACCTTCACGGAAGTTCGCGGTGATCGGCGTTTCGATGATTGAGCCATCTGGCTTAGCCATCAGACCACGCATACCGGCCAGCTGACGAATCTGTGCAGCAGAACCACGCGCACCGGAGTCGGCCATCATGTAGATGCTGTTGAACGACACCTGCTGCTCTTCTTCGCCATGACGGTTGATCACGGTTTCAGTTTGCAGGTTATCCATCATCGCTTTGGAAACGCGTTCGTTAGCAGCGGCCCAAATATCGATAACTTTGTTGTAACGTTCGCCAGCAGTTACCAGACCAGACTGGAACTGTTCCTGAATCTCAGCAACTTCCGCTTCCGCTTCGGCTACGATTTCCGCTTTCTTCGCTGGGATGACCATGTCGTCGATACCTACAGAGGCACCTGAACGGGCTGCGTAAGCAAAACCGGTGTACATGGTTTGGTCAGCAAAGATAACGGTCGGCTTCAGGCCCAGGATGCGGTAACAGGTGTTCAGCATCTTGGAAATTGCTTTCTTACCCAGCGCCTGGTTGACGATGGAGTAAGGCAGGCCCTTCGGAACGATCATCCACAGAATCGCACGACCAATGGTGGTGTCGATAATGCTGGTTTTCGCAACGAACTCTTCCTGCTCGTTCTTTGTATATTCGGTGATACGCACTTTAACGCGTGCATGCAGCTCGGCCAGGCCAGCGCGGTAAACACGCTCAGCTTCTTTCGGGCCAGTCAGCACCATGCCTTCGCCTTTGGCGTTCACTTTGTCGCGGGTCATGTAGTACAGACCCAAAACAACGTCCTGTGAAGGAACGATGATTGGCTCGCCGTTCGCTGGTGACAGAATGTTGTTGGTCGACATCATCAGCGCACGCGCTTCCAGCTGGGCTTCCAGCGTCAGCGGTACGTGAACAGCCATCTGGTCACCATCGAAGTCGGCGTTATATGCCGCACAAACCAGCGGGTGCAGCTGGATCGCTTTACCTTCGATCAGAACCGGTTCAAACGCCTGGATACCCAAACGGTGCAGAGTTGGTGCACGGTTCAGCAGTACCGGGTGTTCGCGGATCACTTCGTCCAGGATATCCCAAACGACAGCTTCTTCGCGCTCAACCATTTTCTTCGCGGCTTTGATGGTGGTGGCCAGGCCACGCAGTTCCAGCTTGCCGTAAATGAACGGTTTGAACAGCTCAAGAGCCATTTTCTTCGGCAGACCGCACTGATGCAGACGCAGGTATGGACCAACGGTGATAACTGAACGACCAGAGTAGTCAACACGTTTACCCAACAAGTTCTGACGGAAACGACCCTGCTTACCTTTGATCATGTCTGCCAGAGATTTCAGCGGACGCTTGTTCGAGCCAGTGATGGCGCGACCGCGACGGCCGTTATCCAGCAGTGCATCAACCGCTTCCTGCAGCATACGTTTTTCGTTACGTACGATGATATCTGGCGCAGCCAGATCCAGCAGGCGTTTCAGACGGTTGTTACGGTTGATCACGCGACGATACAGATCGTTCAGATCCGACGTAGCGAAACGACCACCATCCAGCGGTACCAGCGGGCGCAGATCTGGCGGCAGAACCGGCAGAACGGTCAGGATCATCCACTCTGGCTTGTTACCAGACTGAACGAACGCTTCCAGCAGCTTGATACGCTTGGTCAGCTTTTTACGTTTGGTCTCGGAGTTTGTTTCGTTCAGCTCTTCACGCAGCTGCTCGCACTCTTGCTCCAGATCCATATTTTTCAGCAGCGCCTGGATAGCTTCCGCACCCATCTTCGCGTCGAATTCGTCACCGAACTCTTCCAGCGCGTCAAGGTACTGCTCTTCCGTCAGAATCTGACGTTTTTCCAGGTTGGTCATGCCGCCTTCGATAACTACATAAGATTCGAAGTACAGCACGCGCTCGATATCACGCAGTGGCATATCCAGCAGCAAGCCGATACGCGAAGGCAGTGATTTCAGGAACCAAATGTGCGCAGTTGGAGAAGCCAGCTCAATGTGGCCCATGCGCTCACGACGTACTTTGGTCTGTGTAACTTCAACGCCACACTTCTCACAGATCACGCCGCGATGTTTTAAACGCTTGTACTTACCGCACAGGCATTCGTAGTCTTTTACCGGTCCGAAAATACGGGCACAAAAAAGACCGTCACGCTCAGGCTTGAAGGTACGGTAGTTAATGGTTTCCGGCTTTTTAACTTCACCAAAAGACCATGAACGGATCATGTCTGGCGAGGCCAGAGCAATTTTGATCGCATCAAACTCTTCGGTCTTAGTTTGCGCTTTCAGAAACTTAAGTAAGTCTTTCACGGATTAGCTCCCGTCGGAGTGGAACTCTCAGGGACGCGCACCCGAAGTGCACGTCCCGTAACCAGTACTTGCGAGTACTTACTCGTCTTCCAGCTCGATGTTGATACCCAGCGAGCGAATCTCTTTCAACAGTACGTTGAAGGATTCCGGCATGCCCGGTTCCATCTGATGGTTACCGTCGACGATGTTTTTATACATCTTCGTACGGCCGTTAACGTCATCAGATTTAACGGTAAGCATTTCCTGCAGGGTATACGCGGCACCGTATGCTTCCAGTGCCCACACTTCCATCTCACCGAAGCGCTGTCCACCGAACTGCGCTTTACCACCCAGCGGCTGCTGAGTAACCAAGCTGTAAGAACCGGTAGAACGTGCGTGCATCTTGTCGTCGACCAGGTGGTTCAGTTTCAGCATATACATGTAACCTACGGTTACCTGACGCTCAAACTGCTCACCGGTACGGCCGTCGAACAGGGTGATCTGACCGGAAGAAGGCAAGCCACCGAGCTGCAGCAGCTCTTTGATTTCGCTCTCTTTCGCACCGTCAAACACCGGAGTCGCGATTGGCATACCCTTCTTCAGGTTTTCTGCCAAACGCAGCACTTCGTCGTCTGTAAAGGTGTTCAGGTCAACTTTCTGACGCACATCAGTGCCCAGATCGTAAGCACGCTGGATGAACTCACGCAGTTTGGAGACTTCTTCCTGCTTCTTCAGCATCGCATTGATTTTTTCACCAATGCCTTTCGCCGCCATACCGAGGTGAGTTTCCAGGATCTGACCGATGTTCATACGCGATGGTACGCCCAGCGGGTTCAGTACGATGTCGACCGGCGTACCGTTCTCATCGTAAGGCATGTCTTCGATAGGGTTGATCTTAGAGATAACACCCTTGTTACCGTGACGACCTGCCATCTTGTCACCAGGCTGGATCTGACGTTTAACGGCCAGATACACCTTAACGATTTTCAGCACGCCTGGTGCCAGATCATCGCCTTGGGTGATCTTGCGACGCTTAGCTTCAAGTTTCTTCTCAAACTCGTGCTTCAGCTCGTCGTACTGCTCAGCCAGCTGCTCCAGAGAATTCTGCTTCTCTTCGTCAGTCAGGCCCAGCTCCAACCAGCGCTCACGTGGCAGTTTGTCCAGCTTCTCAGCTTCAACACCACCCGAGATCAGAACTGCCTGGATACGGCCGAACAGGCCCGCTTCAAAGATCTGCAGTTCTTCAGACAGGTCTTTCTTAACCTGCTTCAGCTGCATTTCTTCGATTTCCAGCGCGCGCTTGTCTTTTTCCACGCCATCGCGGGTGAAGACCTGCACATCGATAACCGTACCGGATACGCCGTTCGGAACGCGCAGTGACGAATCTTTCACGTCAGAGGCTTTTTCACCGAAGATCGCACGCAGCAGTTTCTCTTCTGGCGTCAGCTGGGTTTCACCTTTCGGCGTCACTTTACCAACCAGAATGTCGCCACCAGTCACTTCTGCACCGATATACACGATGCCGGATTCATCCAGTTTAGAAAGCGCAGCTTCACCCACGTTCGGGATATCAGCGGTGATCTCTTCTGGCCCCAGCTTGGTGTCGCGAGACACACATGCCAGTTCCTGGATGTGAATAGTGGTGAAACGGTCTTCCTGAACCACGCGCTCGGATACGAGGATGGAGTCTTCGAAGTTGTAACCGTTCCATGGCATGAACGCCACGCGCATGTTCTGACCGAGCGCCAGTTCACCGAGATCGGTAGACGGGCCGTCAGCCAGCACGTCGCCACGCTCAATCGGTTCACCCAGGTTTACACACGGCATCTGGTTGATGCAGGTGTTCTGGTTAGAACGGGTGTACTTGGTCAGGTTGTAGATGTCGATACCCGCTTCGCCCGGATACATCTCTTCTTCGTTAACTTTAATAACGATACGAGAAGCATCAACGTACTGAACGGTACCACCACGTTTCGCGACGGCAGTTACACCGGAGTCAACCGCTACTGCACGCTCCATACCGGTACCAACCAGCGGCTTATCAGCGCGCAGAGTTGGAACCGCCTGACGTTGCATGTTCGCACCCATCAAGGCGCGGTTAGCATCATCGTGCTCCAGGAACGGAATCAGTGACGCACCGACAGAAACCACCTGTTGGGTGGAAACGTCCATGTAGTCAACCTGATCGCGGCTGAACAGGCTTGACTCACCCTTGCTACGGCAGGTGACGAGATCGTCAACAAAGCTGCCATCTTCTGCGAGGTTGGTGTTCGCCTGAGCGATAACGTAGTTACCCTCTTCAATTGCAGAGAGGTAATGAATTTCATCACTCACTTTTCCGTCAACAACGCGACGATACGGGGTTTCAAGGAAACCGTATTCGTTAGTCTGCGCGTAAACAGAGAGTGAGTTGATCAGACCGATGTTCGGGCCTTCCGGGGTTTCGATAGGACATACACGACCGTAGTGGGTTGGGTGTACGTCACGCACTTCGAAGCCGGCGCGCTCACGGGTCAGACCGCCAGGGCCCAGAGCAGAGATACGACGTTTGTGCGTAATCTCAGACAACGGGTTGTTCTGATCCATAAACTGGGACAGCTGGCTTGAACCGAAGAACTCTTTCACCGCCGCCGAAATCGGCTTAGCGTTGATCATGTCCTGAGGCATCAGCGTATCGAGGTCGCCCAGAGACAGACGCTCTTTAACTGCACGCTCAACACGAACCAGACCAACACGGAACTGGTTTTCTGCCATTTCGCCAACAGAACGAATACGACGGTTGCCGAGGTGATCGATATCATCCACTTCACCGATACCGTTACGGATACCGATAAGCTTTTTCATCACTTCGATGATGTCGTCTTTGCTCAGGATACCTGAACCTTCGATCTCATCACGCAGCAGAGAACGGTTGAACTTCATGCGGCCAACCGCAGAAAGATCGTAACGATCTTCAGAGAAGAACAGGTTCTCAAACAGGTTTTCAGCGGCTTCACGCGTTGGTGGTTCGCCAGGACGCATCATGCGGTAGATCTCAACCAGCGCGCTTAAGCGATCGTTGGTTGGGTCAACACGCAGAGTCTCGGAGATATACGCACCGTGATCCAGGTCGTTGGTGAACAGCGTTTCAATGCGCTTGTGGCCTGACTGGCTCAGCTTCGCCAGCAGATCCAGTGACAATTCCATGTTCGCTGGAACGATCAGCTCGCCGGTGTTCAGATCGACGTAGTCTTTAGCAACCACTTTGCCAGCAATGTATTCAACTGGCACTTCGATGTGCTGAATGTTGTCTTTTTCCAGCTGACGGATGTGGCGCGCAGTGATGCGACGACCTTTCTCAACGTAGACCGTGCCGTTTGCTTCGATATCGAAGGAAGCGGTTTCACCACGCAGGCGCTCAGGCACCAGTTCCATCTGCAGTTTGTTATCGCGGATTTCATAAACGACTTTGTCAAAGAACAGATCGAGGATTTGTTCTGAGGTGAAGTTTAACGCGCGCAGAATGATACTGGCCGGCAGCTTACGACGACGGTCAATACGGACGAAGAGGTTGTCTTTCGGGTCAAACTCGAAGTCGAGCCATGAACCGCGGTAAGGGATGATACGTGCGTTATACAGCACTTTACCGGAAGAGTGCGTTTTACCCTTATCACTGTCGAAGAACACGCCAGGACTACGGTGCAGCTGAGAAACGATAACACGCTCAGTACCATTGATAACAAAGGTACCGTTGTCCGTCATGAGTGGAATCTCGCCCATGTAGACTTCTTGTTCTTTAATGTCTTTTACGGTGCCTTCCGGCGCTTCGCGCTCGTAGATCACCAGACGCAGTTTCACGCGCAGCGGTGCCGAATAGGTCACGCCACGGATCTGACATTCAGTTACGTCAAAGACAGGCTCACCCAAACGGTAGCTAACATACTGCAACTCAGAGTTGCCGCTGTAGCTTGAGATTGGGAATACGGAGCGGAAGGCTGCTTCCAGACCGTACTGGCCTTCTGGATCTTGCTCGATAAACTTCTGGAACGAGTCAAGCTGGATAGAAAGGAGATAAGGTATGTCCAAAACTTGTGGACGTTTACCAAAATCCTTACGAATACGTTTTTTCTCGGTATAGGAGTAAACCATGGGGTTCCTCAGCTAGCTGACATGTCGAACCACGCTGTCCGTCCTGAAAAGGACAGTTCATGCAACACTATTTTTTGTTTTTCATGCGATGCGCAGCACCCCATGCAATACATCTTTCTATCACTCTTAAATCATTTCATCGCCGTTGCTCAGGCAGGGAACCTTCGCAGGAGAGCGATATATTAAGGCGTCGATAGAAAAAGATATTGAAGAGGAATGATGGACAAACAGTGCGAAACGCCATCATTCCCCTGTAGCGCAAAAAGGCTGGTGACCTAAACAGTCACCAGCCATCAGCCTAATGTTACTCAGGCTGCAACCCAAAGGTTGTCTTACTTAACTTCAACTTCAGCGCCAGCTTCTTTCAGAGCAGCTTCAAGAGCGGCTGCGTCATCTTTGCTGATGGCTTCTTTGATAGTACCAGTAGCTTCAACCAGGTCTTTAGCTTCTTTCAAGCCCAGGCCAGTTGCAGTACGTACTGCTTTGATTACTGCGACTTTGTTAGCGCCAACAGCTTTCAGAATTACGTCGAATTCAGTTTTCTCTTCAACAGCTTCAGCTGGGCCAGCAGCAACAGCTACAGCAGCAGCAGCAGAAACGCCGAATTTTTCTTCCATAGCAGAAACCAGCTCAACTACTTCCATTACGGACATAGCGGCAACAGCTTCCAGAATTTGGTCTTTAGTGATAGACATATCGATTGTTCCTAAAAATCAGAAAAAGTTTATACGTTAGCAAGCACGAAGGAAAAGAATTTGGCCTTAAGCCGCTTCTTTTGCATCGCGCACAGCAGCCAGAGTACGGACCAGTTTGCCAGCAGCGGCTTCTTTCATGGTCGACATCAGACGTGCCAGTGCTTCTTCGTAAGTCGGCAGAGTTGCCAGACGGTCAATATTGGCCGCCGTGATCAGCTCACCTTCAAAGGCTGCAGCTTTGACCTCAAATTTTGCATTCGCTTTAGCGAAATCTTTGAACAGACGAGCAGCAGCGCCCGGGTGTTCCAAAGAATATGCAATCAGGGTCGGACCAACAAACGTGTCTTTCAGGCACTCGAAAGGAGTACCTTCAACGACGCGGCGCAGCAGGGTGTTACGAACAACACGCATGTAAACGCCAGCTTCACGACCTGCTTTACGCAGTTCGGTCATTTTATCAACGGTTACGCCGCGGGAATCCGCAACAACCGCTGAAAGCGCGCCTTTGGCTACTTCGCTAACTTCAGCAACAATCGCTTGTTTGCCTTGAAGATTTAATGCCATTAGCTTTGCTCCTGGATTGGCCGGGAATAATTTCCCGGAACTCACTTCACTCATTCACCCGAAGGCGATAAGCGCTATTACACGGTGAGCAGAATCCAGCGAAGAAAAAATTCTTTTTGGTTCTGTCACCGTCTACGCAGGGTATTAAGCAAGATATCCGAAAATATTCTGCTCCTGCGGTCTCGGACGGAGGCCAGGATAAGGCCTGGCTCCAACCTAAGCGACTGAACAACTGAGTCTTTAGACTTAGTCACTCACTCGCTTTGAATCTGGGTTCTGAATTGCGTTAACAACCAGAACAACGGGCGTAAGATTCTAGATGAATTTTTCGCCCGTTACAAGCAGCAATTAGTTTGCTGATGCGCTCAGACCAGCCTGGTCAACAGCAACGCCGGCGCCCATGGTGGTAGAGATGCTAACTTTCTTGATGTACACGCCTTTCGCCTGTGATGGTTTAGCTTTTTTCAGCGCAACCAGCAGAGATTCCAGGTTTTCTTTCAATTTGTCAGTGTCAAAATCCACTTTACCGATGGTGGTGTGGATAATGCCGTTTTTGTCGTTACGATAACGAACCTGACCTGCTTTAGCATTTTTAACTGCTTCAGCAACGTTAGGGGTTACAGTACCAACTTTCGGGTTTGGCATCAGACCGCGTGGGCCCAGAACCTGGCCCAACTGGCCAACAACGCGCATTGCATCTGGAGATGCGATAACAACGTCAAAGTTCATTTCGCCTTTTTTGATCTGCTCAGCCAGGTCTTCCATACCAACCAGCTCTGCGCCAGCTGCTTTAGCAGCTTCAGCGTTTGCACCCTGGGTGAAGACGGCAACACGTACTGAACGACCAGTACCGTGTGGCAGAACGGTCGCGCCGCGCACGTTCTGATCAGATTTACGTGCATCGATGCCGAGGTTAACAGCAACGTCAACGCTTTCAACAAACTTAGCGGTAGCCAGTTCTTTCAACAGAGCAACAGCTTCGGTGATGTCGTACTGCTTGGTCGCGTCAACTTTGTCGCGAATTACGCTCATGCGCTTGGTCAGCTTAGCCATTTCTTAATCCTCTACTACCAGGCCCATGGAACGAGCAGTACCTTCGATAGAGCGAGTCATCGCTTCTACGTCAGAACCAGTCATGTCCGCAGCTTTAGTTTCTGCGATTTCACGTACCTGAGCACGAGTCACTTTACCGACTTTATCTTTGTTCGGCTTACCAGAGCCAGACTTGATGCCTGCTGCTTTTTTCAGCAGAACGGCAGCCGGAGGCGTTTTGGTAACGAAAGTGAAAGAACGGTCGCTGTATACGGTGATAACAACTGGAGTAGGCAGACCTTTCTCCAGAGATTCTGTCTTAGCGTTGAACGCTTTGCAGAATTCCATGATGTTAACACCCTGCTGACCCAGAGCTGGACCAACAGGTGGGCTTGGGTTAGCCATACCAGCTGCAACCTGCAGCTTGACGTAGGCTTGTACTTTCTTGGCCATGATATTTCCTCAATTGGGTTTTAACGCCTGAAAAACAGGCTCCCCGTGATAACGATTTACACGCTAGTAGCAGCGCATAAAAACAAAAGGCGCGAAATTATAGGTAAATTTCGCGCCTTCCGCAAGAGCTAAAAAGTGAACAAAAGGGTTAAGCTTTTTCCACCTGAGCGAAGTCGAGTTCCACTGGCGTTGCACGACCAAAGATGGAAACGGAAACTTTCAAGCGGCTCTTCTCGTAATCCACTTCTTCGACCACACCGTTGAAGTCGGCAAACGGGCCGTCGCTGACGCGTACCATCTCGCCTGGCTCGAACAGCGTTTTTGGACGCGGCTTATCACCAACCTGCTGCAGGCGGTTCATAATCGCATCAACTTCTTTATCACTGATTGGCGCAGGACGATCGGAAGTTCCGCCGATAAAGCCCATCACACGCGGTACACTACGTACTAAGTGCCAGCTGGCGTCATTCATTACCATCTGAACCAATACGTAGCCAGGGAAGAACTTACGTTCGCTTTTGCGACGTTGGCCACCACGGATTTCGACGACTTCTTCAGTCGGCACCATGACTTCGCCAAAAAGCTCTTCCATGTTGTGCAGTTTGATATGCTCGTGCAGCGACTTAGCTACGCGAGCTTCAAAACCGGAGAACGCCTGAACGACGTACCAGCGTTTTTTTGGAGCTTCAGACATCTCAGAACCTCAGGCCAGTGATAAACGATACCAGGCGGACCAGAATACCATCCAGCCCCCACAAAATCAGTGACATCACGGCAGTTACCGCGGCAACGATTAACGTGGTGTGCAATGTTTCCTGGCGAGTTGGCCAAATGACCTTGCGCATTTCGGTTCTTGCTTCACGGGCAAATGCAACAGTCGCTTTGCCTTTGATTGTCAGCAATGCGATGCCGCCTGCTGCAGCAATCAGCACTACTACAGCCAGCGCGCGCAGCGGCAGTGTTACATCGCGATAAATATAGTTGCCGACAATTGCTACCAGGAGCAATGCGATCACAACTACCCATTTCATCGCTTCAAGGCCGCGCCCGCTTCCTTGAGCTTCGGTATTCGCACTCATAAACCAACCTGCCACAATAATTCAGAAACTATTCTGCCCCGCAGAGCGAGGCATCCAAACCGAATGAGCTTTTGAGCGTAACTCGGTATCCAACGCCGTGAAACAGAGCCTGTCTCAACAATGATTATGATTGAAAATCACTGATGAGCCAGGTTCTATGTAACAGCGTGCAAAAAGGGCATCAAATGATGCCCTTTCCTTGTGCATTGCGTCAAATGTTATCGCAATTAAGCGATAATATCAGCAACAACACCCGCACCAACAGTACGGCCGCCTTCACGGATTGCGAAACGCAGACCCTGATCCATAGCGATTGGCTTGATCAAAGTAACGGTCATTTTTACGTTGTCGCCTGGCATTACCATCTCAACGCCTTCTGGCAGTTGAACGTCACCGGTCACGTCAGTAGTACGGAAGTAGAACTGAGGACGGTAGCCTTTGAAGAACGGGGTATGACGGCCGCCTTCATCTTTAGACAGAACGTAAACTTCTGAAGTGAACTGGGTATGTGGCTTGATTGAACCCGGCTTAGCCAGAACCTGACC
>NZ_FPBU01000018.1:0-45433 GCF_900116775.1 Pantoea sp. YR525 | reverse complement strand
ATTCTGGATTGTTTGTCCAGGATCCGGGGTTCAGTGCATGGCCACGCCCTCTGCACTCCCGGGCCCTGCGCCAGCCCAACCCGCCGCTTCGCGGTACCTTCACTCATTCGCGATTCCTGACGGACCGGTGTCGATTCGCTCCTGCTCAACGCCACCTCTCGCCGCATCCATGCGGCTCATCCTGGAATCCCTCACTCGTTCAGCGGATTGGGATGTCGCCTCAACACCCGCGCTGCAGCAGCATTGCGTTTTCTTAACTCACAATCGCTACAAACTCCGTAGGGTCGCCATTCATGGCGACCTGGTGCGCATAAATATGCGCACCGGCAATCGGGATTACGTTGGGCGGGTGAAAAACTGCGATTCACATTGGCGCGCGATCTCCCACAGCTTATTGCGAATCACCTGTTTCAGCTGCAGCGTGGATTGCGACTGCGGCTGATCGCGGCGGCTGATTAACATTACTTCAAACGGTAGCGGCTGCGCGACCGGCAACAGCTTGAGCTGGTCGGCATAACGGCAGGCGGTAAACAGATCGACAATCCCGACGCCACCTCCCGCCAGCACCATATCGGCAATCACCGAATAGGTTTTGATCGACAGCGAAACCGCTGGATTGAGCCCTTTATCGCGCAGCGCGCGGTGCAGCACGCGACCGAGCGGATCCTGATTCTGCATCATCAGCAGGTTGTTAGCGCACAGCCACTCCAGCGTCACCGGCTCATTGTGGGTGTGATCGCGCGGCAGCAGCGCCACCATCGACGACTGAAACAGCGGCTCCGCCAGTAAATCCGCATCCACCTGCTGACCAAACACCAGCGCGAAATCGAGCTGATTAGCCATGATCATGCCGCACAAGGTGCTGAAATGCTCGGTGACCAATTCCACGCTGACCGATGCCGCTTGTTGCCGCCAGTTCACCAGCGCTGGCGCTAACACCATCTGACCAAACGCATGAGCGGCACCGACGCGCACCGTTTGCCCTTCGCCGCGCCGCAGTTGCTCGGTCAGCTGGGTAATCGCTTGTAAACGTTGGTAGATGTCTTCCACTTCCGGCAGCAAACGCCGCCCTTCTGCCGTCACCACCATGCCCTGCGCACGCCGCTCAAACAGCGCAAAACCGAGCTGCTGCTCGGCGTGATTGAGCACGCGGCTGACATTCGGCTGCGACACATTCAGCAAACGCGCCGCCGCACTGATGCTGCCGGTCTGCACAATCGCCTGAAACACTTCAATATGCCGCAGCCGCATGATTATTCGCCCCAGGTGGCTTCAAGCACGCGCAGCCAGTTGCCGTGGCAAATCTTCTCCAGCAGCTCACGCGAATAGCCGCGTGCCGCCAGCGCCTGCACCAGCAGCGGGAATCCGGCCACGTCTTTCAAATCGCCAGGCATGGTGGCACCATCGAGATCTGAACCAAAACCAACGCCATCTTCCCCGACTTTTTCCAGCAGATACTCAACGTGACGCACAATGGCATCGACGCCGGTCGGCGCATGGCGATCGCCATCTTCACGCAGGAACGGCACGGCAAAATTGACGCCGACAAAGCCGCTGGTTTCGGCAATCGCCGCCAGCTGGCGATCGGTGAGATTACGTGACTGCGCGCTGATCGCATGCGCGTTGGAGTGGCTCGCCACCAGTGGCGCATCGCTGATCTCTGCGGTGTGCCAGAAGCCTTTTTCATCCATATGCGACAAATCAACCATGATGCGGCGGCGATTACAGTCGCGTACCAGCTGCTTGCCCGCGGCCGTCAGGCCGTTGCCGATATCCGGCGACGAAGGATAGAGGAACGGTACGCCATCGCCGAACTGATTCGGGCGGCTCCACAGCGGCCCCAGCGTGCGCAAGCCGCTGGCGTAGAGCATGTCGAGCAGTTCGCCGTGAGTATCCAGCGCTTCCGCGCCTTCCACGTGCATCACCACCGCTAACACCTTGTTTGCCATGCAGTGGCGAATATCGCGCACGCTGCGGCAAATCTTCACCTGGCCGTTTGAGGCCTGCTCAATGCGCAGCAGCAGCGCCAGCATAGAAAACGTCGCGTCGCGCGCTGAGTTGATAATTTCCTGAGGAAAATCTGCGAGGTCTGGCGCACTTCTTGCAATCAGAGGGTGGGACGGCACCCAGGTGGCGAAAATGCCACCTAACATATTTCCCTGACGGATACGCGGAAAGTCCATTTGGCCCGTTTTGGTGCCAGTGAAAAATGCATTAACCGCGTCCGGCTGATGGTGCTGCCACAGCTTATTCAGCACATCGTTGTGGCCGTCAAAGACCGGAATATCGAGGGTAATCGAGTCAGACATGTTGTTCAGTTCCATGTTCGGGGGGAAAGCGCAGCACTGCCAGCTGGCGGAGCAAATTGCACCAAAAAAGGGCGAGCACACACGCGTGAAACAAATGGCTTAGAGCCGGTATTAATCCTCCGGCAGGTGCGTAAAGTCAAGACAAAAAACAATCAAATAACAATTTTTTATTTTACTTATCAATCAGTTGGGAGTTTACATGGTTACCAGAAGACGTTTTCTTGCAGGATGCACTGCTGTACCTGTTGTTTCCTACCTCAGCCTGAATTCTTCCTTTGCCGCGACGCCGCCGACCATGCTGGTGATCGCGATGCAGCTCGATAACATCACCAGCCTCGATCCACACGAAAGCTTCGAAGCCACCGGCGGCCAGATCTGTGGCAACCTCTATCAACGTTTAGTCACGCCCGATCCAAAGCAAGCCGACAAAGTGATTGGTCAACTGGCGCAAAGCTGGGACGTCAGCAGCGATAACAGCACTTACACTTTCCATCTCGATCCGGCAGCTAAATTCGCCGATGGTTCGCCGCTCACTGCAGAAGACGTGGCGTTCTCGATTGAACGTATCGTCAAGCTGGATAAAAGCCCGGCCTTTATTATCAATCAGTTCGGCTTCACCAAAGACAACGTGACGCAGCTGGTGACCGCGAAAGATGCGCACACCGTTGAGATGAAACTCGGCGCGCCGGCGGCCGAAACCTTCCTGCTCTACTGCTTATCCGCCACCGTCGGCAGCATCGTGTCGAAGAAAGTCTGCCTGGCGAACCAGCAGAACAATGACTTCGGTAACGGCTGGCTGAAGCAACACAGCGCCGGTTCCGGTGCCTTTACCCTGCGCACCTGGAATGCCAGCGAAACGGTGATTCTGGAGATTAGCCCGCAATATAAAGGCTCAAGCAAAACCAAACGCGTGATCCTCAAGCACATCGCCGACCCAGCCGCGCAGGCGCTGATGCTGAAAAAAGGCGATGTCGATGCCGCGTATGACCTCACCACCGAACAGCTGCTGCAGGTGAAAAACGACAGCAGCGTGTCACTGGTGAATCAGTCGCTGTCGGCCATCATGCTGATGTCGTGCAACACCAATAATCAGTACCTGAAAAAACCGCAGGTGTGGCAGGCGCTGAAGTGGGCGCTGGATTACGAAAGCATCCAGAAAAACATTCTGTCGATGAGTTTTGTCACCCATCAAAGCTTCCTGCCGAGCGGCTTCCCGGCGGCGCTGGACGATACGCCATTCCACAAAGATCTGGCGAAAGCCAAAGCGCTGCTGGCCGAAGCGGGTTATCCGGATGGCTTCGAAATCACCCTCGATCACTACTCAATGCAACCGTATCCGGACATCGCGCAGGCGATTCAAACGCAGTTGGGCGCGATTGGCATCAAAGTGTCACTGATCGCCGCCGAAAACCGTCAGGTTCTGACCAAAATGCGCGCGCGTCAGCATCAGCTGGCATTGACGGTTTGGGGAGCCGATTACTTTGATCCTAACTCCAACACCGAAGCCTTCTGCGTTAACACCGACAACAGCGATAACGCGCGTGCGCGTACGCTGGCGTGGCGCTGCAGCTGGTCAGACGATGAATTTAACAAACTCACCGAGCAGGCTTTGCATGAGCCGGATCCAGCGAAGCGCATCGCGCTCTATCAGCAGATTCAGCAGTTAGGTCGCGAGAAGAGCCCGTTCATTTTCATGATGCAGAAGACCAAAAACGTGGCCACCAGCAAAGCGCTGAGTGATGTCCACATGACCGTGCTGGAGCAGTGGCCGTATGCGCAGGTGAAAAAAGCCTGATGCCGTTACTGAAGAGAATTGTCAGCACCCTGGGAAGCCTGGTGCTGACGCTGTTTGGTCTGTCGGTTTTGACCTTTTTCATTGGCCGCGTCATGCCCACCGATCCGGTGCTGGCGGCGGTCGGTGATAACGCACCGCAATCGGTGGTTGAGCGTGTGCGTGCGGAAATGGGGCTGGATCAGCCCCTTTACGTGCAGTTTGGTCACTACCTCAATCAACTGCTGCATGGCGATCTCGGTAAATCGATTCTCACCTCGAATCCGGTGATTACCGATATCGCCCGCTTCTTCCCCGCCACCATGGAATTGGCGACGGCGGCGATCATCATCGCGGCGCTGATCGGCATTCCGCTCGGCGTGTGGGCGGCGGTGCGCCAACGTTCGTGGGTCGATCAAACCATTCGCGTCATTTGTCTCGCCGGCCATTCACTGCCGGTGTTCGTGCTGGCGTTGCTGAGCCTGCTGGTGTTCTACGCGGTACTCGGCATTGCGCCCGGTCCCGGACGGCAGGACATCATCTGGCAGGATATGGTGCCGCAGGTCACCGGCTTTCTGACTATAGATTCGCTGCTGGCCGGGGAAACCGACGCCTTCTGGGATGCGCTGGCGCACATGGCGCAGCCGGTGCTGATTCTGGCCTACTTCAGCATGGCCTACATCACGCGTATGACGCGCACCTTTATGCTTAACGCGCTGAGTGGCGAGTTCGTGATTACCGCGCGCGCCAAAGGTTTGTCGTCACGGCGGGTGATTTGGCGGCATGCGTTTCCCACCGTGGCGGTTCAGCTGGTCACGGTGCTGGCGCTGACCTACGCCGGATTGCTGGAGGGCGCGGTGGTGACGGAAAACGTCTTCGCCTGGCCCGGTATCGGCCAATATCTCACCACGTCGCTGATGAACGCCGACATGAACCCGGTAATCGGCGCAACCTTGCTGGTCGGCACCGTGTATGTGCTGCTCAATCAGCTGGCTGACCTTCTCTATCGACTTTGGGACCCGCGCGTAAAATGATCTTCTTCTCACGAGAATGGCTGCTCGACGATACGCCCGCCAATCGCCGCCAGGCGGTGTGGGGCCGGCGTTATCGCCTGTGGCTCAGCCTGCGCAGTAATCCACTGGCGATGGCCGGACTGCTGGTGGTGACGGTGATGCTGCTGCTGGCATTGTTTGCGCCGTGGCTGACGCCGTTCGATCCTGGCGTGCAGCATCTGGAAAACCGTCTTGCGGCACCTTCTGCCGCGCATTGGCTCGGCACCGATGAACTGGGCCGCGATGTCTGGACGCGCATTATCTATGGCGGCCGCACCACGCTCGGCATGGTGATCGCCGTGGTGCTGCTTACCGCGCCGCTCGGCCTGCTGATTGGCTGTATCGCCGGTTATGCCGGAGGTTTCATCGATAAAGCGCTGATGCGCCTGACCGATATCTTCCTCGCCTTCCCGCGTCTGATTCTGGCGCTGGCTTTTGTCGCCGCGCTGAAACCTGGCGTCGAGAGCGCGATTCTGGCGATTGCCCTGACATCGTGGCCGCCGTATGCACGTCTCGCGCGCGCTGAGACGCTGCAGTTCCGCCACAGCGACTTTATCGCCGCCAGCCGTCTGACCGGCGCGTCGCCGTTGCGCATTATTCTGCGCCACATCATGCCGCTGTGCGTGCCAAGCCTGATTGTGCGCGTCACGCTGGACATGAGCTCCATCATTATCACCGCCGCCAGCCTTGGCTTCCTTGGCATGGGCGCACAGCCGCCATCACCGGAATGGGGCACGATGATCGCCACCGCACGTCGCTTCCTGTTCAGCGAATGGTGGGTGCCATTAATGCCGTGTATCGCGATTTTTCTGACGTCGCTGGCGTTTAACTTTCTCGGCGACGGTCTGCGTGACGTGCTGGATCCCAAGGAGCGCTAAATGTTGGTGGAAATCGAGAACCTGCGTGTTGCCTTCCGTTCGCGCAGCGAAACCTTTGAAGCAGTGCGCGGCGTCAGTTTTAGCGTGAGCCGCGAGAAGTTCGCCATTGTCGGCGAAAGCGGTTCCGGCAAGTCGCTGACCGCGCGCAGCCTGATGCAGTTATTGCCGGGCAACGCGGAAGTCAGCGCCGATGTGCTGCGCTTTGATGGTATCGATCTGCGCGGTGCCAGCGAGAAAGTGCTGCGCAAAATCCGCGGCAAGCGCGTCGGTTTTATCCTGCAGGACCCGAAATATTCACTCAATCCAGTGATGACCATCGGCCAGCAAATCGCCGAAGCCTGGCGCGAGCACAAAGGCGGCAGCCATAAAGCGGCGATGCAGGCGGCGATTGAGCTGCTGGAGCAGGTGAAAATTCGCGATCCCGCAGCCGTGGCGAAACGCTATCCGCATGAAGTCTCAGGCGGCATGGGTCAACGCGTGATGATTGCCATGATGCTGGCGCCAGATCCGGAACTGTTGATCGCCGATGAACCCACCAGTGCGCTGGATGCCACGGTGCAGGCGGAGATCCTCAAGCTGATTGACGAGTTGGTATCGGCGCGCGGCATGGGGCTGATCCTGATCAGCCACGATTTACCGCTGGTGTCGCACTTCTGCGATCGCGTGGCGGTGATGTACGCCGGTCGCATCGTCGAGCTGCTTGATGCCGGACAATTGCAGCAGGCGCAGCATCCGTACACGCGCGGTTTGCTGGCGTGTTTGCCGTCGTTGCGCCATCCGCGCGAGCGTTTACCCGTATTGCAGCGCGATGCCGCGTGGCGCGATTAATTATCGGCGCACAGCGTAGGGTCGCCATTCATGGCGACCGTTTAAATGGACGCACAGAATTCACAGGCTTCCCATGATTCAAATCGAAAACCTGCGCATCAACTTTGGTGCGCACACGGCGGTGAAAGACGTCAGCTTCACGGTCGGTAACGGTGAAAGCTTTGGCCTGGTCGGTGAAAGCGGCTCGGGCAAATCCACCATCCTGCGCGCGCTCGCCGGACTGAATGCCGACTGGCAAGGCAGTATGTTGTTTGGCGGCATGCAGCTCAGCGCCAAACGCAGCCGCGCCTTCTATCGTCAGGTGCAGATGGTTTTTCAGGACCCGTTTGGTTCGCTGCATCCGCGTCAAACTATCGATCGCATCCTGCACGAACCGCTGCTGGTGCATCAGCTCGATCGCGCCGAACAGCGCATCAGCCAGGCGTTAGCCGAAGTGGGCTTGCCCGCCTCGGTACGCTTCCGCTATCCGCATCAGCTGTCGGGCGGCCAACGTCAGCGCGTGGCGATTGCACGCGCGTTGATCGCCGAACCGGAAGTGCTGCTGCTGGATGAGCCGACCTCGGCACTTGATGTGTCGGTGCAGGCCGAAATCCTCAATTTACTCAGCGACCTACGCAGCGAGCGCAAACTCACCTACATTATGGTGACGCACAACCTCGCGGTGGTAACGCATCTGTGTCAGCGCATTGGCGTGATGCAGAATGGCGAGATGGTGGAGCAGCTGAGCGCCGACGATCTGCGCGAGCGGCGCATCCAGCATCCGCATACCGCCCAACTTTTCGATCTCAGCATGACGCTGGAGGAACCGGCATGACCGCTAACTGGCAACACGCCGCGGATGTCGCACAACAGATCACTGAAAGCTGGCAACAGCCGGGCGCGCCGGGCGGCGCAATGGTTCTGTTTGATGCGCACCAGATTCACTCAACCCACTGCGCCGGATTGGCCGATTTGGCGCAGCAAACGCCGTTCAGCGCCGACAGCGTGGTGCGTTTCGCCTCCATCACCAAACATCTGTTCGCCGCGCTGGTGACCGGGCCGGGACGCCGCTACCTCAAGCTCGACGATGCGCTGGCGCAGCATCTGCCGCAGCTGAGCGGAGCCAACGGCCAAATCACCGTCGGCCAGGCGCTGGATATGAGCAGCGGTTTGCCGGACGTGCGCGAAACCTTATCGCTGCTGGGATTGTCGGTGTACAACGCCACCCGCGCCGACGACCTGCTGGATTTTATCGCGCGCGAAGGCGAGCTCAACTATGCGCCCGGCAGCGAAATCTCCTACACCAACACCGGCTATCGGCTGGTGGAAGAGGCGCTGAAAGCCAAAGGCGTGTTATTCAATGATCTGCTGCAGCAGTACATCTGCGATCCGCTGGATATCAACCTGATTGCGCCGGAAAGCTGGTTCGATATCGTGCCTGGTTTGGTGCCTGGCTACTGGCAAAACGGCGCGCAGTGGCAGCTCTCCAGCGCCGGTTTGCATCTCTCGGCATCGGGCAGCGTCACTGGCAGCCTGAATCATCTGACGCGCTGGCTGCAAAGCCTGCTGGCCGATAGCGGACCGGGCGCAGGCGTGCTGCAGCGCCTGAGCGCGCCGCGTAATCTCAACGATGGCCGCACCAGCGGATACGGTTTGGGCATTACCAGTTCGACGCTCGGCAGCCAGACGCTGTTTGGTCACGGCGGTTCGCATGCCGGTTATAAGAGCTATTTCCTGCTGCATCCGGAACTGAAAATCGGCGTGGCGCTGGTCGCCAACCGCGAAGATGTCACCACGTCGGAAAGCGTGCTGCGGGTGATGGCGGCGCTACTCAACCGCGCATTACCGGAGAAAGGACACGATTTAACGCCCGGACTTTACGTGGCGGAAGACGCCGCCGACTGGCTGGAAATTAAAGGCGTGACCGCCACCTGGCTCGGCGCAGGCGAAACCTTGTGGCGTGACGATGTGCACGGTACGGCGGTGTCGCTCTCCAGCACTTTCCCGATGCGGTTACGTCATGATGGCACGGCGATTGTCGGTGAAATTGGGCATGCCGCACGACGTTTTGTGCCGGTGCAGGCCGATCAGGCCAGTCTCGATAATCTGCAAGGCCGCTGGTTCGCGCCGCAGTGGCGCAGCGAGTTGGTGATTGAGGGCGACAGCTTAATCATGGGCATCGGCCCGGCGGCGATTCGTGCGCGTTTGCAGTCGCTGGGCAACAATCGCCTATTAGCCACCGCGCAGGATGGACCGTGGGAGAAGCGCTTCGCGATTGCGCGCGAAGGCGATACGCTGCGGCTGCTGTTGAATCGCAGCCGCATCATTAAATTTGTACGTTAAGACATCGTAGGGTCGCCATTTATGGCGACCGTTTCGCGCACTTTGACGCCAGGTGCGCATTAATGCGCACCCTACAACGTCGCATCGCTGCGTGGATTTTATGCCACGCGGTGACGCAATCTGCCAATTTTCTCAATCTCAACTTCAATCTCATCGCCGGGGAACATAAACAGCGGTGGCGTGCGTTTTTTACCGACGCCGCCCGGTGAACCGGTGATGATCACATCGCCTGGCGACAGCGGGCTGAACGCGGAAATGTACTCGATAATCTTTGCCACCGGATGCACCATGCTGGCGGTGGTGTCGTTCTGCACTTCGCGCTGATTGAGCCAGGTTTTGATCGCCAGCTGCTGCGGATCGGGGATCTCGTCGGCGGTGGTCATCCACGGCCCGAAACCGCCGGTTTGCTGCCAGTTTTTCCCGGCGGTGAACCAGGTAAACTGCATGTCGCGCACTGTGGCATCCATAAAGCAGCTGTAACCCGCAACGTGATTCAGCGCATCGGCGGCTTTCACCTGATAGGCCGCTTTGCCAATGATCACCGCCAGTTCGCCTTCGTAATCAAATTCCTGTGTGGTAGCGGGTTTCAGCAGCGGCTGCTCGTGCGCCGCCAGCGAATCCGCGAAACGCACAAACAGCGTCGGCGCTTCAATCGTCTCGGCGAACTCTTTGCGTTTGTCGGCGTAGTTCATGCCAACGCAGAACACTTTGCCAGGATTTTCTACCACCGGCAGGAAGCGAATAGCGCTAAACGGATGATCAATGGGCTGTGACACGAAGGCGTCGAGATCGCTTAACGCGCCGCGTTGCAGCAAGGTTTTCAGGTCCGGGCAGTCAGCGCCGAGACGCACGCCGATATCAATCACGCCCTCTTGCTGCACGATACCGTAACTTTTTCTTTCCTGGTCAATAAGATAAAAACTGCAGAGCTGCATGACTGCCTCGTTGTTATATATAAATTGCGCGCAGGTTAGCAAAATTCAGCAGGAAATGCGGACCGACCTGATGATTTAGCGCGGTCGCCATAAATGGCGCCCCTACGATCACGATTGTGTACTTGCCAGATAGGAGAAGGCACTCAGCAGGCTGATTAACGTGTTCATGTCGTCGGCACAATAGCCAACAGTGACCGCGTCAATACGCGTCACGCCGGGAATCAGACTGAACAGGTCCGCCAATACCGGTTTGCTGGCTTGCAGCTGCATCTCATAAGGCGCGCTCAGCCGCGTGGTGCTGATCTGGCGTTTGCGCTGCACCGCAGCAGTTGCCGCAGCGCGAATGGCGTTTTGCGCTGCCTGCGGGCTGATGGATTCTGCACAGGTATGCGAGATGGCGCGTTTCACACAGACGTAATCCACCGAGGGATAATGCTCGGCAATCCAGCCTTTGAGCTGATCGTCACCGCTTACCAGCCACAGCGGCGTGCCCTGTTCGGCAGCGGCTGCGGCGTAGATGTCGGTCTCGCCCATCACCTTGCCGTTGATGTGAATGCGCCAGAACGCACGGCCATTAATGGTGTGCGCCAGCACGCCGGGTTCGCCCGCCGCGCTGTGATAGCCGATAAAGAACAGGCCATCAAACGGTTGCTGCTCAATGCCTTCCACCATTGATAAGCCGCGCGGTTTGCCCTGCACCATGCGCGCGCGGGGATCAATATTTTCCGCGCGCAGGTTGGTCATCTGCGCGTGGCTGTCGGCCACCACCACTTCCGTCGCGCCACCGGCAAAGGCGCCATCAATGGCGGCGTTGACTTCTTGTTCCATGAGTCCGCGCGCCAGTTGGTATTCCGCGTGGCCGGGAGAACACTGTTCCGGGCGCATGACGCCGGCGATGCCTTCGATGTCGGCAGAGATGAAGATTTTCATGAGGTTGGTTCCGTGCGGTTATTGGCAGAGGTCGCCATGAATGGCGACCCTACGATGCAGCTAATCGATCTAATACTTCGGTTAACGACGGGCGATGATGGCCGCGGAAACCGGTGACGGCTTCGGCGCTGAGTAAGGCATCCAGCACCGCGTGTTCGGTGGCATCGGCGGCGGCGGCGAGCATCGGTTCCAGCGTGGATTCTTCTGGCGGTTGCGGCTGTGGCTGGGTGGAAAATGCCACTGCAATATCGCCCGAACCGTGGCCCCAATAGCTGCCCATGCGCCCCAAACCGGCCCCGGCGCGTTTGGCGATGCGCTTCAGCTGACGCGCATCAAGCGGTGCATCGGTCGCCATAATAATGATGATGGAACCGGCATCGCGTTGCGGCGTCAGTTCCGGCAGCAGCGGCGCGATCATTTCGCCAAAGCGCACGCCATCCAGCGTCAGCGCGGTTAATGCGCCGAAGTTCGCCAGCACCAGCACGCCCAGCGTGGCGTTGAGCGACGGAATGATGCGCGATGCTGTACCAATGCCGCCTTTCAAACTGAAACAGCTCATGCCGCGCCCGGCACCAACGCTGCCGCGATCGAAATCTGCCGTGGCGTCATAGAGTGCTTGCTGCGCCATCGTTTCAGTGATCGCCAGCGCCTGAATATCGTTGAGCCAGCCGTCGTTGCACTCCAGCGCCAGCGGATTGACCGTGGGCAAGCTGCGGCCCAACTCGCTGTTGCGGCTGATGGCATCGCGCACCAGCGTGGTAAACAGCGTGCCGACCGCCAGCGTGTTGCTTAGCAATATCGGCGTTTGCAGCACGCCCAACTCTTCAACCTGCACCAGGCCAACCGGCTTGGCGAAACCGTTAAACACCGCCGCCGCACAAGGCAGCGGCTGGGTAAACAGATTGTCGCCCGGCGGCACAATCGCGGTGACGCCGGTTTGCCGTTCGCCATCGGCTAACGTGTAGTGACCGACGCGCACGCCCGGCACATCGCTAATGCGATTGGTTGGCCCGCTGGCGCTGCGCGGTTGTCCAAGCTGACGCTCGCTGCGCCAGCGTTGCAGCAGCGCGTCGCGCTGCAGTTGTTGAAAGTCCATGCTTAGCTCTTCAGTTTGGGATCGAGCGTGTCGCGCAGCGCATCACCCAACAGGTTAAACGCCAGCACGGTAATAAATATCGCCAGACCTGGAAACACGCTGACGTGCCACAAGCCAGCCATCATCATGCTGCGGCTCATCGCCAGAATATTGCCCCACTCCGGCACATCGGGTTCCGGGCCGAGGCCGATAAAACTCAGCCCGGCGGCGGTCAGAATACTGGTGCCGATACGCATAGTGAAATAGACAATCACGTTTGACAGCGTGCCCGGCAAAATGTGGCGCAGCAGAATCACGCGATCCGGCGCACCGGCACAGCGCACCGCTTCGACATACGCCGCCTGTTTCAGCGACAGCGTTGACGCACGCACGATGCGGGCAAACACCGGCACGCTGAAGATCGCTACCGCGATGATGACGTTGTTGAGTCCTGGACCGAGAATCGCCACCACCGCAATCGCCAGCAGCATACCGGGAAAGGCGAACAGCACGTCGGAACCACGCATAATCAGCATATCGATCCAGCGTCCGTAATAGCCCGCCAGCAGGCCGAGCAGCACGCCAACCACCATGCCGAGCGTCACCGACAACACGCCGACATACAGCGAGATACGCGCGCCAAAGATGATGCGGCTGAACAGATCGCGGCCGAGTTCGTCGGTGCCCATCCAGTGCGTGCTGGAGGGCGGCGATGACAGCGCCATCCAGTCGGGTGCCATCGGATCCCATGGCGCCAGCCAGGGCGCGAAAATGGCCACCAGCACCAGCAGCAGCACAAAGCCGCCGGAGACCAGCGCCAGCGGATTACGCACCAGCGCGTGCAGGAAATCGCGCCACGGCGAACGGATCGCCTCCTGCGCGTGGGCAGGCAGAGATTGCAGACTCATCAGGGCTCCTGTCGCAGGCGAATCGCTGGGTTGACCACGGCATACAGCAGATCGACCAGCAGGTTAATGACAATAAATTCAAACACGAACAGCATGACTAACGCCTGGATCACCGGCTGATCCTGCGCCTTGATCGACTCGATCAACAGCCAGCCCAATCCCGGCCAGTTGAACACGCTCTCGACCACGATCGATCCGCCGAGCAGAAAACCGAACTGCAAACCGAGCATGGTGATCACCGGGATCAACGCATTGCGCATGACGTGTTTCCACGTCACCAGCCGATTGCGCAGCCCTTTGGCTTTGGCGGTGCGCACGTAATCTTCCTGCGCCACTTCGAGAAATGCCGAGCGGGTGAAGCGCGCCATCACCGCCGCCACCGAGGAACCGAGCGTGATTGCCGGTAATACGATGTCGCTGGGTTGGTTAAAGCCGCTGACGGAGAACAGGCCAAACGGCATGGCGACGAACTGGATCAGCAGCAGGCCGAGCCAGAAAGTGGGCATCGAGATGCCGCCGACGGCGACGCTCATTAAGGTCCAGTCCTGCCATTTACCGCGTTTCAGGGCGGCAAATACGCCGAGGAATAAGCCCAGAATCACCGACCAGGCAAAACCGGCCAGCGCCAGCCACAGCGTGGGCATAAAGCCCTGTTTGATCACGTCCAGCACCGGCTGTTGAGTGCGGTAAGTGACGCCCAAATCGCCGCGCAGCAGGCCGCCAATCCAGTTGATATATTGCTGCGGCAGCGGATCGTTGAGTCCAAGATGCTGACGCGCTGCTTCCACCGCGGCCAAAGGCGCATCCGGTCCGGCGTAGATGCGCGCCGGATCGCCAGGCAGCAGTTTGATGAAGCCGAAGACCAGCAGCGAGACCACCAGCAATACGGGGATCATCTCCAGCAGTCGGCGAATGATGTATGCGAACATGCGGTTCCTTTTGGTTGGGTGCGGATTGTTCCAGGTGCGCATGAATGCGCACCCTACAACGTAGGGTCGCCATGAATGGCGACCGCCAACCTTTACTTAAACGTCGCCTGATTAAACAGGAAGTTGCCATCTGGCAGCATCGACACTCCGCTCAGCGTGCTGCGTTTGCCGACCAGATTGTCTGGCGTGCCGAGGAAGGCGACTGGCGCCTCTTTCCACAACACTTTCTGTGCCTCGGCGTAGGCCTCGCCACGCTTAGCCGGATCGGCGGTGGCTAAACCACCGGCAATTGCTTTGTCGGCTTCGGCATTGCTGAAGTACGAGACGTTATACGAGGTCGGCACCCAGGATTCGGTGGCGTAGAGTGGACGCAAGGCCCAATCGGCATCACCGGTTGATGTCGACCAGCCGCCGTAATAGAGATCAAATTCCGCCTCTTTCGGGTCCTTCACGCCCCACAGTTTGGCGTTGCGCGTGCCGGAATCCATCGGCGTTACCGTGGCGCGAATGCCCACCGTTGCCAGCTGCGCTTTCAATACCTGCGCGGCACGCACGCTGGCGGTGGCGTTGGTGACCCACAGTTTAAGATCGAGGCCGTTCGGATAACCGGCGGCTTTCAGCAGCGCTTTGGCTTCATCCGGCGCATAGCGATAGTTCGGCGCGCTCTGCTTCTGATAGAACTGCACGCCTTCCGGAATCGCCGAGCTGGCCGGTTTGCCCATGCCGGCAAATGCCACTTTCAGCCACAGATCGCGGTCGATGGCATAGTTGATCGCCTGACGCACTCGCACATCATTCAGCGGTTTGTGCTGGGTGTTGATCGCCATGTAATAGAGATAAATGCTCGGATCGCGCTGCACCGCCAGTTTGCTGTCGCTCTGCACGGTGGCGATCAGATCGGATGGCAATGGCCAGATCGCATCCACCTGACCGGACTTCAGTGCCGCAACGCGCGTGGCATCTTCCGGGCTTGGCGAGAAGATCACGTTATCCACTTTCGGCCAGCCTTTTTGCCAGTAGCCGTCGTACTTCGCCAGCGTCACGGCTTTACCCGGCTGCCAGGTCACGAATTTGAAGGGACCGGTGCCGACCGGATGCAGGCGCAGCTGCGCTTCTTCCGGATACTGCTTGAGAATCGCCGGGCTCCACATCACCGCCGACGGATGCGCCAGCGTGTTGATGAAGGCACCAAACGATTGGTTCAGCTCGATTTTCACCTGATCCGGTGCCAGCACCGTCACCTTGGCAATCATCTTGTAGAGGCTGTTGCGCTTGAGGCCTTTGGTCTGATCGGCAAGGCGATCGAGGTTGGCTTTTACCGCTGCGGCATCGAACGGCGTGCCGTCCTGGAAGGTCACGTCTTTACGCAGCGTCAGGGTAAATTCGGTGGCGCTGTCGTTGCTGGTGTAGCTGGTGGCGAGCCACGGCTGCAGCTTCATCTTTGCATCGAACTGGAACAGACGTTCGAAGATGCCGCTCTGCACCGAGTAGCTGACGTTATCGGAGGTATCGTGCGGATCGAGGCCGGTGATGTCGGCATACATCGAAATGCGCAGATCCTGCGCCTGAGCGGCGGCGGCCAGCGAGAGGGTCAATCCCAGCGCGAGCGCAGTACGGCGGAAAATCGGGTTCATGAAATCTCCTGGTATTGAGGGTTAGCGCGAAACAAAATCAGCGACCCAGTGTTGCGGAGCAACCTGGCGATAACGCGGTTTAACGACCGTTTCTCCTACCTTGCGCAGCGGCGAAGGAATTTCGCTTTCCTCGAAAGTGCGGGGTTGACGGTTCTGGGGATCGGCCACCGGCACCGAGGCCAGCAGACGTTGGGTATACGGATGTTGCGGCTGGTTGAACACCGATTGACGCGGCCCCAGCTCAACAATCTGGCCGAGATACATTACCGCCACGCGGTTAGCGATACGTTCCACCACCGCCATATCGTGCGAGATAAAAATCCATGCCACGCCGGTTTGCTGTTGCAGATCCATCATCAGGTTCACCACCTGCGCCTGAATCGACACATCCAGCGCCGAGACGGCTTCGTCAGCGATGATCACTTTGGGTTTCAGTGCCATGGCGCGTGCAATGGCGATACGCTGACGCTGGCCGCCAGAAAATTCATGCGGATAGCGCTGCGCATGTTCCGGCAATAAGCCCACGCTTTTCAGCAACGCATCGACATGCGGCGACGCTTCTTCCAGCGACTTCACCATGCCGTGCAGCAGCAGCGGTTCGGCAATGGTAAAGCCGACGGTGAGACGCGGATTGAGCGAGGCGTAAGGGTCCTGAAACACCATCTGAATTTCACGGCGCAGCGGCTGGAACTGCGCCTCTTTCAGGTTGGCGATTTCATTGCCCTGGAAATGAATGCTGTCGGCGTCGCTGTTGATCAGCCGCATCAGCGCACGACCGGTGGTGGATTTACCGCAACCGCTTTCGCCGACAATCGCCAGGGTTTCGCCCGGCCACAGGCTGAAATCGATCTGCTCCACCGCGTGCACCTGATGGGTGAGCGCTGAGAAAATGCCGCTGCGAATCGGGTAGTAGACTTTCAGGCCGCGTACATCCAGTAGCGGCGTTTCGTCGTAGCGCGCGGTGCGCTGCTCGCTGTTATCGCTGGCATTGCTGCCCAACAACGGAAAGCGCTGCGGCCATGCGTGTTCGCGCATATCTCCGAGCTTCGGCACTGCGGCCAATAATGCTTTGGTGTAAGGATGCTGCGGCGCGTTGAAGATTTCAGCTACCGTGCCCTGCTCAACCACCTCGCCGCGCAGCATCACCACCACGCGATCGGCGATTTCTGCCACCACGCCCATGTCGTGGGTGATGAACAGCACCGCCATCTGCTTCTCGCGTTGCAGGTCACGCAGGATGTGCAGAATGCGCGCCTGCACCGTGACATCCAGCGCGGTGGTCGGCTCATCGGCGATCAGCAGTTGCGGATCGCAGGCCAGCGCCTGAGCAATCATCACGCGCTGGCGCATGCCGCCCGATAGCGAATGCGGATAGCTTTTCATCACGCGATCGACATCAGCAATGCGCACCTGGCGAAGTAACTCACGGGCGCGCGCCTCGGCCTGACTTTTGTCGCAAATCTGATGATCCCGCAGCGCTTCGGTCAGCTGATCGCCGACGCGCAGCACCGGATTGAGCGAGGTCATCGGCTCCTGAAAAATCATCGCCATTTCGCGGCCACGCAAAGCACGGCGCTGGGTTTCATTCAGTGTGGCAAGCTGATGCGCGTTGCCCTGACGATCACGGAACTGCATGCTGCCGCGATCGATACGCCCGGATGCGGCCAGCAAACCCATTACCGCCAGCGAAGTGACCGATTTACCCGAGCCACTTTCACCGACCACGGCGACAATTTCGCCCTGATGAATATTAAAACTGATGCCCTTCAGCGCCTGATTTTCGCCGCTGCGGCCGCGAAAACTGACGCTGAGATCCTGAATCGCGAGCACCGGTGCTGAACCGGCAACGCTGGCGGCGTTGGGTGTAAGTAAAGTGTCCGTCATCGTTGCTCCGCGTGCGGGTTACAGCCAGATTTGGCCTTGAGCGTAAGAAAGGAAGGGCGAGCTATCGGCGGCCAGCCAGATTGGGCCATCGAGATCGACATGCTCAGCGGCAATCGCCACCGGCAGCGCTGCTTCCATCGCCAGTGAAGAGCCGAGCATGCAGCCGACCATCAACCGCATATCGCGCTTCTGCGCCTCTTCCACCATCGCCAGCGCTTCGGTCAACCCGCCGCATTTATCCAGCTTGATGTTGATCATCTCGTAGCGATTGCGCAGCTTCGCGATGTCTTCACGTGTGTGGCAGCTCTCATCGGCACACACCGGAATCGGGTGTGCGAAGCGCTGCAACTCCTGATCCTGGCCCGCTGGTAGCGGCTGCTCGATCATCGCGATGTTAAAACTCGCCAGCGCGTTGAACAGGCTGGGCAAATCCACGCCCGACCAGGCTTCATTGGCATCAATGATTAAGGTGGCGCGCGGCGCGGCCTGACGAATCGCGGCGACTTTTTCCAGAATCTCGTCGCGATTGAGTTTGATTTTCAGCAGGATGGCGCCGCGTGATACCGCATCGGCAGCGGCGGCGGCCATGTTCTCGATGGAATCGAGGCTAAGGGTTTCGGCGGTGATCACCGATGGCGGCTGACGACGCTCGCACTGTTGCCACAGCGTGTGCTTCGCCAGCGCGGCATCAAGACGCCACAGCGCGCAGTCCAGCGCATTACGCGCTGAACCGGCAGACAAACGGCTTTGCAGATCGAGGCGGCTCAGGCCTGCTTCCATGTCGGCGCGCAGCGCTTCCAGTTCGGCGTTGACGCTTTCTGGCGTTTCATCGTAGCGCGGCGTGGGCGTACATTCGCCGCGGCCAATAAAGCCGTTCTGCTCCAGCGTCACGCGAATCACCGTGACCGCCGTGCGTGTGCCGCGTGAGATGGCAAACGGACGCGCCAGCGGCAGCTCCAGCACTTCAATCTGCATGCGCCGCATAATTAGCCACGCTCCTGCAGCAGCGCGGCGATATCCGCAATGCCGAAACGCACCGGATCGGTGGCTGGCACGCCGAATTCTGCGCTGATTTCTGCGCAATAGGCGCGCGCTTCTTCTTCGCTGTAGTTTGAGGTGTTGATAGCGAAACCGGCCAGTTGCACCGCGTCGCTGGTAACGTGCGCCGCGCGCAGGTTGGCTTCAACGCAATCTTTCAGGCTGACCATCGGCTGATGCGGCAGATGACGCATATGCGGACGGCCCATTTCATGGCACATCACCAGCCAGTGCGGCTGCGCACCGTGGATCAGGCCCATGCTGACGCCAGCATAGGAAGGATGGAACAGCGAACCCTGGCCTTCGACGATATCCCAGTGATCGGCGTCATTGGCTGGTGACAGCGCTTCAACCGCACCGGCGATGAAGTCGGCAATTACTGCATCAATCGCGATACCTTCGCCCGCCACCAAAATGCCGGTCTGGCCGGTGGCGCGGAAATCGGCTTTCATGCCGCGTTCACGCATCGCGGCTTCCAGCGCCAGCGAGGTGTACATCTTGCCTACCGAGCAGTCAGTGCCGACAGTAAGTACACGCTTACCTGTGCGCTTTTTACCGCTGCCTACTTCCAGTTTTGGACGCATGTGACGCAGGTCGAACAGCTCAACACCGAACTCTTTGGCCAACGCCACCAGCTCTGGCTCATCCACCAGACGATGGTGCAAACCGCTGGCAACGTTCATCCCGGCAGAGATGGCGCTTTTTACCGTGTCGAGCCAATGCGTGGGCAAGTAACCGCCGGCATTCGCGGTGCCGAGCACCAGCGTTTTAGCACCGCGCGCTTTGGCAGCGGCAATGTCGAGGACCTCGAGGCCCAGCGATACGGTGCAGCCCGGCAATTTGATTTCGCCAACGCACTGCTCTGGACGCCAGACGTGGATGCCGCGTGCGGTTTTAGCGGCCAGTGGATCGGTTACGTCGCCGAGGAAGAGTAAATAAGGTTGTGGGATCAGCATGATGTTTCTCGTTTCAGACGGTTTATAGGGCCTGAATTGACTATTTCATGCAGGAGAAGGGGTGACGAATGCTTGTTTAGTTGCGGGGTATAACGTGCGGCTATAGCCAGATCGAAATCTGATGGCTGAAGGGTTTTATCAGCAAGTTAGGGGGAAAATGGGGGGAATTGCGGCTGGAGAGATAAGAAAACAGTTGATAACCACAGGTCGATCCCTGACCGCGATTATCGAGGGTATTCTGTTTGCGCTGGATTAATGCTGTGCGCCTGGCGGTACGTGCTTGAAGGTTTCAACATAAGCGTTAAACACGTAGCGGAAAAAGCGTTTCATAAGGCACCTGGTTCAAAAATTGTTGAAGAAATACGCAAAAAGTATAGCCGCTGAGCGTTTTTACCGCAATTATTTTTGAAGTAGATCACAGAATTGGGGTTTGGTGCGGATGTGAAGAAGAGGTCGCCATGAATGGCGACCCTACAAATTAAAACCAGCCTAAATGCTCGCTTAAAATGGTGCAGCCAATGCTGATCAGCACTACGCCGCCCAGCACTTCGGCCCATTTGCCCATCACCGGACCGATAAATCGGCCAACCAGCACGCCGGTGGTCGCCATAATAGTGGTAGCGGCGCCGATGGTGATGGCGGTCATGATGATATTCACCTGCAGGAACGCCAGGCCAACACCCACGGCCAGCGCATCAAGACTGGTGGCGACGGCGGTTAACGCCAGCACCATAAAACCGTGACGCTGCGGCGCTTCGCACGGCTCATCGGCGGTTTGACGGAAACCTTCCATCATCATACGGCCGCCCAGCACGGTTAACAGCACGAACGCCACCCAGTGATCCCACGCCATGATGTAGCGGCTGGCCGCAAGACCAATTGCCCAGCCAATCAGCGGCGTTAACATCTCGATGACGCCAAAGATCAAACCGGTACGCAGCGCTTCTTTGAAATTCGGGCGATGCAGCGATGCGCCTTTGCCCAATGCTGCGGCGAAAGCGTCCATCGACATGCCAAAGGCCAAAATCAGGGTTGCGATAAATGTCATGGGTTTTCAATCAATGCTGCGGAACAGGCGCTAAAGCCGCTACTTATCCGCATTTATTGTTCAGTAATGAAAAAGTGCGCGCAGTCTAACACGCAAAAACGGCAAAAAAAAGACAGTAAAATCAGGGATTTAAGTATAGCAAAGGCTATAACTCTTAACTTTCGCTATTTTTGACGCTAAGTGAATGGAATAGAAGAAATTTCTTAGCGTGATTCGGCACGGGGATTGCACCCTAGCGCGGTTTTATGCGCTAATGCCCGCGCTAACTGATTTGGAAAACGACCATGAATAACCCATTCGAAACGCTGATCATCCCAGGCGGCATTCTGCTACTGGGCTTTCTTTCTGCACTGCTGCTGCCCGCACCTTCATTTGGTATTGAGCTGGCAAAACAGCTGCAGGAAAGCCTGCACCTGATGGATGTTAATCAGCTGTATACCATCGTCTTTAGTTTGTGGTTTTTACTGCTGGGCGCGATTGAGTTTTTCGTGATTCGCTTCCTCTGGCGCCGCCGATCGCGCTGATCATTTTTCCGGCAAGGTGATGCATTTTTCTTCTGGCGGGCACCCACGCCCAAGCTGAAATTCATCACCACAAAAATGTAACATTACTTTTACACGATATGGCGAAATATCGCGCAACATAAAATCCGCATAAATAATCAATTTAGTTAAAACTCATTATTTTCAACACATTAAAATGTGACACACCTCACTCAACGTTTTCAATCCCACCAAAAGCACTCACAATAGCGTAACAACTGCATTACTCTAACCGTCTGATTAAGAGATAAAAATCCCTTATGACCGCGGGGTTGAGCTGATTAATTCTTATGCTGAATCATTTCCGCCTTTAAAAAATAAACAAACGTTTAATTCCGATACGAGAATGTTATATTCGAATGCATATGCATAACGTGCAGTTAACCGTTATCGTCCCCATGACTTATACCTGAGTCTTAACCTTTGAGAGATAGCGCCACGCGCTCGAAAGAAGCGCGGCTATTTCGCCTGCGAACCTGTTGAGCTTCAGGTCAACAGAGAGAGGAGATGTCGCCTCATGAGTACTACTGCGGTAAATCTGGCGCTCGCCGCCGCTGGCATGGAAAGTGCAAACCTTCAGGAACGAAAAGACGTCGACGTACTGCTGATTGGCGCAGGCGTGATGAGTGCGACTTTGGGCGCATGGCTGCAAGATCTCGAGCCTGACTGGTCGATTGAGATGGTTGAACGTCTTGATGACGTGGCTGTTGAATCCTCTAATGGCTGGAACAACGCCGGAACCGGACACGCCGCGCTGGCGGAGCTCAACTATACGCCGCAGAAGGCGGATGGCAGCATCGACATCGCCAAAGCGGTGGCGATTAACGAATCGTTCCAGATTTCGCGCCAGTTCTGGGCGTATCACGTTCAGAAAGGCAACCTGCGCAATCCTAAAAGCTTTATCCACAGTACGCCGCACATGAGTTTCGTCTGGGGCGACGATAACGTTGAATTCCTGCGCAAGCGTTTCAATGCGTTGCAGAAAAGCACGCTGTTCCGTGGCATGAATTACTCTGAAGACCGCGATCAAATCACCCAGTGGATTCCGCTGGTGATGAACGGGCGTGACAGCAAACAGAAAGTCGCGGCTACCTGGACCGAAATGGGCACCGACGTGAACTTCGGTGAAGTGACGCGTCAGCTGATTGCTTCTTTAGAGAAGAAAGCCAATTTCCGCCTGCGTCTGCGCCATGAAGTGCGTGATATCAAACGCCTGAGCGACGGTCGCTGGCAGGTTACGCTGCATAATCTGGCCAGCGGTGAAAATCGCGTGCTGACCACGCGCCAGCTGTTTATTGGTGCGGGCGGCGCGGCGTTACCGCTGCTGCAGAAATCCGGCATTCCGGAAGTGAAAGGCTACGCCGGTTTCCCGGTGGGCGGTTCATTCCTGGTGACGGAAAATCCTGACGTCGTGAAACAGCACATGGCGAAGGTGTATGGCAAAGCCAGCGTTGGCGCACCGCCGATGTCGGTGCCACACGTCGATACCCGCGTGCTGGATGGCAAACAGGTGCTGCTGTTTGGGCCGTTTGCGACCTTCTCCACCAAATTCCTCAAGCAGGGTTCGCTGCTGGATATGTTCGGCGCGATGAACACCAGCAACCTCAAGCCGATGGTGCAGGTTGGCCTGAAGAGCTTCGACCTGGTGAAATATCTGGTTGATCAGGTTTTGCAAAGCGACAGCGATCGTATGGAAGCGTTGCGCGCTTACGTGCCGCAGGCGAAGCAGGAAGATTGGCGTTTAGTCACTGCCGGCCAGCGCGTGCAGATCATCAAGAACGATGCCGTTGAAGGCGGCGTGCTGCGTCTTGGTACCGAAGTGGTGACCTCGGAAGATGGTTCGATTTCGGCGTTGCTGGGCGCTTCGCCAGGCGCCTCCACCGCCGCGCCGATTATGCTTGAGCTGATGGCGAAAGCCTTCCCGGAACAGATGCGTTCACCGGAATGGCAGACCAAAATCCGCATGGTTATCCCATCGTGGGGCCGCAAGCTGAACGGCGACGTCGCATTGACCGAGAAAGTGCTGGCTGACACCAGCCGCGTGCTGCAACTCGATTACGAGCCGGTGATTACACCTGATGCCGCCAACGATGAAGCGCGCGAAACGGCGCACGTGGTGGGGAAGTAATAAGGTAGTTCTATCCTGGTCGCCATGAATGGCGACCCTACAAGGGGTGAGCGTCGCTCGCCCCTTATTCCTTTTTTCTATTCCCCCGTAATTATTGACATCGTTGATTATATTTAATGATTGCGTTAATTAAATGCTAAAAACCTTTTCCTGTATAAAATTGATTTAACTGACTTCGCATACTCTCTATACGCGAATTGATGCAATCATATTAACCCGCATCAAATATCTCTTAATGTATAATGAGGTCATTGCGATGACAGTGAAAAATAATTATTCATCCTGCGCCATTCGTTTTCTCAATAAAAAAGATACCATCGCCCTGCGGTTATCCTTGATCGTTGTTTTCCTATTTTTTGGTATCGCCAAGTGGTTTGAATTTGAAGTGGAGGCGCTGACTCCGATAATTACCACAACATGGCTCAGTATTTTGAAGGACATGCTGGGACTGCATGGCACCAGCTACTTTCTTGGCGTAGTGGAATTAACCACCGTGGCGCTGCTGGTGCTGGGATTCAAAAATCCGATGGCGGGTGCCGCTGGCGCCACGTTGATCGTTTTAACGGGTGTGGTGACATTGAGCCTACTGCCACAGCTTGGCACGATCGATAGTTTTATACTAAAAGATATTATGGTTGTAGCTATTGGTTTAACATTGCTTAAACAAGATTTAGTTCGCTGGCAGCAAGCTTAAGCTCACCTCCCAAACAATGAATTATTCAAAGAGATAATATGATCATGGAACAACAATTCTCTGAAGCTGATGAAGCTTATATGACAAAAAAAATACCTCAATATATAGATGCGTTGGTTGAGAAGATTAATGACAAAATTATTGAAACAGAAACGACTGCCAGCTGGGATTTTGTTTCGCGCGGCATTACCTTTAATGACCACTTCCCCGCTAATGCCGATTTTTTGACAATCAGCGTGGTTGAAACGCTTTTTCATAAACTCCACGCCGGAGATAAAGACTTAGCTGAATTAATGCTGACGATGATGGGTAAGCAAGCGGGAATAGAGCTAAAACGGTGTTAATATTTTATCGCAATGAAAACACTATTAAACCCACGTTGCTGCGTAATAAGCAGCAACGTGGATAATGAATATGATTAACTCAACAATACCGCGTCGTACAACATCCAGCCCGTTGTCGCCACCAGCGATAGCGCCATTAAGCTGTTAAACGCCTGACGTTTCCAAGCCACCTGCAGATGGCTGCGCAGGCGATCGCCGAGCGCTGCCCATATCAAAATGCACGGCAGATTCAGTGCCGCAAATCCCAGCAATACCGTCAGCACGCCGTTGCTGTTGGCGTACATCAGCGCCACGTTGGTGACCATCAGCCAGGCTTTGGGATTGACCGCTTGAAACAGGATGCCGCCCACCAACGTCATGGGACGCGGACGTTCACGCAGTTGCGGCGCGCCGGCACGGAAAATCTTCCACGAAAGCCACAGCAGATAGCTACAGCCAACCACCGTCAGCGGCAGGCGAATCGCACCCATCCAGTGCAGCAACACATCTAGCGCCACACTCGCCAGCAGCATCTGTATCGCACAGCCCAGCAGGATGCCAAACAGCATCGGCAGCGTGCGTTTAAAGCCAAAGTTAACGCCCGACGTCGCCAGCAACAGGTTGTTCGGACCTGGCGTGATCGACATAACGGTGACGTAGCTGAAGAATGAGGGATCGAGCATGATGCGCTTCCTGAAGTATCAATGATGTCTTCATGCTAGTGCGAACGCTGCAATGGAAACAGAGACACAAAACCACTATTGTAATGGATACAGTTGTCTCAAAAATGAATTGTACCTATTGCGCGCGGAGGCTTTTGTGTCCCTTCCACTTTCATCTGGTCAAACGCTGTATCAGCAGCTGGTCGATAGCTTTGCCGAGTCGATTCATCAGGGCACGTTGAAGCCCGGCAAGCGGCTGCCGGCGATACGTCGCGTGGCACAATCGCATCAGGTGAGTATCAATACCGTGCTTAATGCGTGGCAAATTCTCGAAGATCGTGGCTTGATTGAATCGCGTCCGCAGTCGGGTTACTACGTACGTGGCGTGCTGCCCGCCGTGACGCGCCCGGTAAAACCGCTGCCAGCAAAAATCAACGATCCCAGCGCGCAAAAGCTGGAGCTGATTGAGCAAGTGTTCGCGGCGCAAAATAATCCCGATTACACCAATATCTCGCTGGCCTGTCCGCAGGATGGCACCTTCTATCCGGCGGCGCGAATAGCGCGAATTACTGCGTCGATTTTGCGCCAGAATCCCGACATTATCGGACGCTATGCGCTTCCGCCTGGTAGTGAGCGCTTACGGGAGGAGATTGCGCGTCGCGCTCTGCACAACGGCATCAATCTGCCGCCGCAGGCGATCACGCTGACGCACGGCTGCATGGAAGCGCTCCAGCTGGCGCTGCGTGCGGTGACCAAACCTGGCGATTGTATTGGTCTGGAATCGCCAACCTATTTCTTCCTGTTCCCGCTGCTGGCGTCGCTGGGTTTGAAGGCGCTGGAAATTCCCACCGATCCGCAACAGGGACTGTCGCTGGATGCGCTGGAGATGTTGTTACAGGAGAAGCGGATTCAGGCGGTGATCGCCATGCCGGGCGCGCAGAACCCGTTGGGATACGTGATGCCGCTGGAGAACAAAAAGCGGCTGGCGAAGTTAGTGAATACTTACCACGTTCCACTGCTGGAGGATGGTTTGTATGACGAATTGCAGTTTGAGTGGCCGCTGTCGCCGCCGGTGAAGGCGTTTGATAGCGATGGCTGGGTGATTTACTGCACCAGCTTTACCAAAACCGTGGCGCCCGATTTCCGCGTCGGCTGGACGGCCGCCGGGCGTTTTCATGATGCTATCGCTCACCTCAAAGCGGTTTCGTCGATGGCGGAATCACGCTTGTTGAGTGAAACCCTGGCCGAATTCCTTGCCAGCGGCGGCTACGATCATCATCTGCGCACGCTGCGTCGGCGCTATGCCGCCAATCTGGATGCAGCGCGCGGTATCCTGGCTCGCCACTTTCCGCAAGGCACGCGCGCTACCCTGCCGCGCGGCGGGTTTGTTTTTTGGGTCGAACTACCGGGAAATATTGATACCGTGGAGATGTTCCATCGTCTGCTGCAGGAGCAAATCTGTGTGACGCCAGGCGCGCTCTACTCGCTGAGCGATCGTTATAAACACGCCTTGCGTCTCTCCTGCTGTTATCCGTTCGATGAGCGTTATACGTGGGCATTGCAGCGTACCGGCGCGCTGGCCTGTGAAATGACAGGTTTGGCGCCGGGACAGGATCAGGGTTTGCCGTTGCGGCCCCAGGTGGTGTAAGGCTCGCGCTCGGTCAGACGCTCGTAATAGGTCTGGACCGCCGGGAAGTTAGGATGCTCCAGCGGGGTTTCAAACCAGCGGTTCACCGCCAGACCAACCGGAATATCTGCCAGCGAGAAGTTGCGGCCTGCGACGTAGCGCCCGGTTTTCTCCAGATGCTGGTTGAGAATGTTCATGGTGTGCGTCCAGCCTTTAACGGCCGCCGCCAGCAAACGGGGATCCTGATGCGCTGGCGAGTTGCGCACCAGTGACATAAACGCGTAGCGCCATGAGGTATTGAGTTCGGTGGCTTGCCAATCCATCCACTGATCGACCGGCGCGCGTGCGCGTGGATTGTCAGGATAGAGCCATTCGCCGCCATTGCTGTTGGCGAGATAGCGCAGAATGGTGTTGGATTCCCACAGCACGAAGTCGTCCTCAATAATTACCGGGACCATGGCGTTGGGATTGAGCGCCATAAACTCTGGCGAGTGCAGCGATTGCGGATCATCGCCCCAGGGTTCTAATTCGTACGCAATATCGAGTTCTGCGCACAGCCACAGAACTTTTCGCACGTTAATTGAAGAAGTACGGCCAAGAACTTTTAACATTGCGGACTCCGATTCCAGAATTCTTAATCTATTCATAGCCCTGTTGCTGGCCTTTCGCAATCAGCAGGATGTAAATCCCGATTTCAGACAACCTCAACGAGGAAGGAGTGACAATGAAGGTCGCATTTAAACAGGTGGATGTGTTTACCTCATCGGCGTTTAAAGGTAATCCGCTGGCGGTGATCATGGATGCACAGGGATTGAGTGATGCGCAGCTGACAGCGATTGCGCGCTGGACCAATCTGTCCGAAACCACCTTTGTGCTGCCGCCACAGGATGCGGCGGCAGATTACCGCGTGCGCATTTTTACCGTGGAAGGCGAACTGCCGTTTGCCGGACATCCGACGCTCGGCACCGCGCATGCGCTGCTGGAAGCGGGCTGGCCGCTGAAAACGCCGGGCAAAATCGTACAGGAGTGCGGCGTGGGTCTGGTTGAGGTGAAAATCAGCGACGACGGCGTGCTGGCCTTTGCCGCACCCGCTGCTCGCTTAACGCCCTTCAGCGATGCGCTGATGAGCAGCGCGCTGAACAGTGAAGCTTTCGATCTTAGCCAAACGCCGACCATCGTTGATATGGGCATTCGCTGGCTGCTGATTCCGATGAGTAGCGCGCAAGCGGTGCTGGATGTGGTGCCATCAGCAGCCGATTTACACCGTTTACAGCAGCATGCCGAGGTGAACGGCACGGCGATTTTTGGTGCGTTACCAGCAGGTGAAAACGAGCAGTATGAAGTGCGTGCATTGCTGGTTGAGAACGGCAGTTTGACCGAAGATCCGGTGACCGGCAGCGCCAACGCCTGTCTGGCACGCTACTTCGAGGCGAACCACCAAACGCGGGATTACCGGGCGCGTCAGGGCAGCGCGATTCAGCGTGAAGGTCGGATTCAGGTGAGTTTTACGGATGAAGCGATCTGGATTGGCGGCCAAACGGTGACGGTGATTGATGGGACGATTGATCTGTAAGGTTGCCATCTATGGCAACCTGGCTGGCGTCGCTGTTTAACGAGGTCGCCATGAATGGCGACCCTACGGATTACAGGCCTTGTCCGCCTGAGGCTTCGATGCGCTGTGCAGTGATCCAGCCGGTTTCATCGCTGAGGATCGCGCTGATGGCATCGCCGATATCATCCGGCAAGCCGACGCGGCCCAGCGCGGTCACCGAGGCGATATGATCGTTGAGATCTTTGGTATCACGCACGCGGCCGCCGCCGAAGTCGGTTTCAATCGCGCCAGGCGCAAGAATGTTGACGCGAATATGGCGCTCGCCCAACTCTTTTGCCTGATAGCGAGTTAATACTTCCATCGCGCCTTTGATTGAGGCGTAAGTGCCTGAACCCGGCAGCGTCAAACGGGTTAAACCGCTGGAGATATTCAGGATGCGTCCACCATCAACGATCAGCGGCAGCACTTTTTGCGTCAGGAAGAACGGTCCTTTGAAGTGCACATTCACCAGCGCGTCAAACTCATCTTCGGTGGTCTCGGCGAACAGCTTGTAGTGACCATGACCGGCGTTGTTCACTAAATAATCAAAATTGTCACGCTGCCAGGTTTTCTGCAGCGCTTCTTTCACCTGCGCCACGAAGCCATCGAACGTGCTGCTATCGCCCACATCCAGCTGCAGCGCCACCGCACGCGCGCCCAGCGCTTCAATCTCTTGCACTACCGCCTGCGCTTCTTCCGCGTGACCGCGATAGGTAAACAAGATATCGGTGCCTTTGGCGGCCAGTTTCAGCGCCCCATTCTTGCCTAAACCGCGATTTCCGCCGGTAATCAATGCAATTTTATGACTCATGTTTCGCTCCAGTTGGAAAATTGAACACGTGTTAAGGATATTCGTGAATAATTGATCTATAAACGCAGAGGAATACGCAGCACTGTTTCACTAACAACAACAATCGGTGAACAACATGGATAAAATTCACGCAATGCAGGTTTTTGTGCGAGTGGCAGAAATGGGCAGTTTTACCCGTGCAGCAGAAAGTTTAGGTTTACCGAAAGGCAGCGTATCGCGCCAGCTGCAGGCGCTGGAGAATCAAATGGGAACGCGCCTGCTGCATCGCACCACGCGGCGCGTGCATCTGACGCAGGACGGCCTGGTTTATTACGATCGCTGCCTCGATTTACTTTCGATGCTCGACGACATGGACAGCCTGTTCCAGCACGATCCCGGCACCTTAAGCGGCAAGCTGCGCGTGGATATGTCGGTGGCGATGGCAACCGGCTTTGTGCTGCCGCGCCTGCCAGAATTTTTGCAGCACTATCCCGGTCTGGAAATTGAGCTGAGCAGTAGCGATCGCCAGGTCGATGTGATTCGCGAAGGCTTTGACTGCGTGGTGCGCGTTGGCGAGCTGAAAGATTCCGGGCTGATTGCGCGGAAAATCGGTTCGCACGCCTTGATCAACTGCGCCAGCCCCGGCTACCTTTCCCGCTTCGGCATGCCGGTGCGGCTGGAAGATCTGTCGCAACACGCGATGGTGCATTACACCCAGCAGCTTGGGCAACCTTCACTGGGCTTTGAATATTTTGATGGCAAACAGTGTCATTACGTTCAAACCGGCGGCGTGGTGACGGTAAACAGCACCGAAACCTATCGCGCGGCGTGCATGGCCGGGCTCGGCATTATTCAGGTGCCAGCGATTGGCGTGCAACCGCTGCTGGAGTCAGGACAACTGGTTGAAGTACTGCATCACTTCCCGGCGAAACCGATGCCGATCTCGCTGCTTTACCCGCATCGCCGTAACGTGGCGCGCCGCGTACGCGTGTTTATGGAGTGGTTAAGCCACGTCTTGCAGGAGTACGTCACATAAGGCGCTATAATTGTATTTTCGCAGTGAACAGGATGACTATCGTCTATGACGGACAAAAAACCTACAGAGACAGCGGCCAAGGCAGAAGCCAAGCCGCTAATTGATATTAAAACCGGCAATAAAACCGTGGATGGCTCGATTCAAAATGTGTCGCGCTTCGCTGCCTGGTTTCAGGCGATTCCGGCAGTGGCGCATTTTATGCGCGCGCTGGAACGCTTTAACGATCGGCTCGGCAGCCAGTTTGGCGCGGCTATCACCTACTTCTCATTTCTTTCACTGATACCGATTTTGATGGTCTCCTTTGCGGCGGTCGGCTTTGTGCTGGCGTCGAATCAGGATTTGCTCACCGAGTTGATCAACAAAATCGTTAACAGCATCAGCGATCCGACGCTGGCCACCACGCTGAAGAATACGGTGAATACCGCGATTCAACAGCGCGCTACGGTGGGGATAACCGGTTTGCTGCTGGCGCTCTATTCCGGCATCAACTGGATGGGCAATTTGCGTGAAGCGGTGCGTGCGCAGTCGCGCGACGTGTGGGAACGCACGCCAGACGATCAGGAGAAACTCTGGAAGAAGTACGCACGCGACCTGCTTTCGCTGCTGGGTTTGATGTTTGCGCTGGTGATTACACTGTCGCTGACCTCGATTGCCGGTGCGGCGCAGGCGGCGATCGTTAATGCGCTCGGGCTGGAAGACATTGAGTGGCTGCGCCCGGCGATGACGGTGATTGCGTTATCTATCTCCATCTTTGCTAACTATCTGCTGTTCCTGTGGATCTTCTGGATTCTGCCGCGCCACAAGCCACGTAAAAAAGCACTGTTCCGTGGCACGCTGCTGGCGGCGATTGGTTTTGAGGTGATTAAGTTTGTGATGACGCTGACGCTGCCGAAGCTGGCGACATCGCCATCGGGTGCGGCTTTTGGTTCGGTGCTCGGCTTGATGGCGTTCTTCTACTTCTTTGCGCGTTTGACGCTGTTCTGCGCTGCGTGGATCGCCACCGCTAAATACAAAGATGATAAAGAGATGCCGCAACCGCATCAGGCTAAATAAGCCGACGAGGTTGTTACATTTGCCGTACTAGCTAAAAATGTTTCCTGCTGGCTACTTTTTCAGCAAAAACCAGCAGGAAACGCTAAAGGGTCACTTTAATTTGGCCCTTTTGCAGAGATTCCCGCCAAAAAAATGACACTTCCCGTTCCCATCCGCCACTGATTGCAGCAACTCAGAAATTATCCACTTATTCGCCGAAAAAGCCCGGTCTGACGCGGTTTTTCGCCATTGAATGCCGCAAACCAGGTGCGTAAGATTCTCTGTCTACATTTACAATTAAGAAACACTTATGCAAGCCTCCATCACAGAAACACTCGACAAAAAACACGACGACGCGCCGGTCAATTCACGTGGCAAAGTGGTTGTGGCATCGCTTGTCGGCACCGCCATTGAGTTCTTCGATTTCTATATCTATGCCACCGCCGCGGTGATTATTTTCCCGCACATCTTCTTCCCGCAGGGCGATCCGACCGTGGCCACGCTGCAGTCGCTGGCAACCTTCGCTATCGCCTTCGTGGCGCGTCCTATCGGTTCTGCCGTGTTCGGCCACTTTGGCGACCGCGTTGGCCGTAAAGCAACCCTGGTGGCATCGCTGCTGACCATGGGCGTTTCGACAGTGCTGATTGGTTTGCTGCCAGGATATGAAACCATTGGCGTGGCAGCGCCACTGCTGCTGGCGCTGGCGCGTTTTGGTCAGGGCCTTGGGCTTGGTGGCGAATGGGGCGGCGCAGCACTGCTGGCGACCGAAAATGCCCCGGCGAAAAAACGTGCGCTTTATGGCTCATTCCCACAGCTCGGCGCGCCGATTGGCTTCTTCTTCGCTAACGGCACCTTCCTGCTGCTTTCATGGTTGCTGACCGACGAGCAGTTCATGAACTGGGGCTGGCGCGTGCCGTTTATTCTCTCTGCGGTATTGGTGTTAATTGGCCTGTATGTGCGCGTTTCGCTGCATGAAAGCCCGGTATTCGCCAAAGTGCAGAAAGAGAACAAGCAGGTGAAAATGCCGATTGGCACGCTGCTGAGCAAGCATCTGACCGCCACCATTCTCGGCACTTTTATCATGCTCGCCACTTACACGCTGTTCTACATTATGACCGTGTACTCAATGAGTTACGGCACCGCGCCCGCGCCGGCTGGTCTTGGCTATTCGCGTAACAGCTTCCTGTGGATGCTGATGGTGGCGGTGATTGGTTTTGGTGTGATGGTACCGGTTGCCGGTCTGCTGGCCGATCGCTTTGGTCGTCGTAAAACCATGATCACCATTACGCTGATGATCATCGCCTTCGCATTGATGTTCCCAATGCTGCTGGGTTCCGGTTCTCAGGTGCTGGTGATGGGCTTCCTGATCCTTGGTCTGAGCATTATGGGCCTGACGTTCGGTCCGATGGGCGCGCTGCTGCCAGAACTGTTCCCGACGGAAGTGCGTTATACCGGTGCATCCTTCTCCTACAATCTGTCGTCGATTCTTGGGGCTTCTGTGGCGCCTTATATCGCGACCTGGCTGAATGCCAATTACGGTTTACAGGCGGTGGGTTTCTATCTGGCTTCGATGGCGGTGTTGACGTTGATCGCGCTGATTGCCTGTAAAGAGACGCGTAATCAGACGCTGTATGAAGCGGTGTAATTGATAGAGCGTTGAGAGAACCCGGCTTAGGCCGGGTTTTTTATTGGGTGCGGTTTAAACCAGGTCGCCATGAATGGCGACCCTACGTTGTAATCGACAATCTTACATAACAAAAAACCCCGGCAAGCCGGGGTTTTTATTGTGCTGAAAACGGTGTCGTGCGTGGCTTAGCCAGCGACAGCGATACGTTTCATATCGGTCATGTAGCCACGCAGTTTGCGGCCTACAGATTCGATTGGGTGCTGACGAACGGCTTCGTTGACGTCACGCAGCTGTGCGTTATCAACCTGAGTACCTTCAACTGCTTTGCCCAGATCGCCCGGCTGCAGCGTGGTCATGAACTCTTTCAGCAGTGGAACTGCCGCGAAGGAGAACAAGTAGTTACCGTATTCTGCGGTATCCGAGATAACTACGTTCATCTCATACAGACGCTTACGTGCGATGGTATTAGCAATCAGCGGCAACTCGTGCAGTGATTCGTAGTAAGCCGACTCTTCGATGATGCCCGCGTCAACCATGGTTTCGAACGCCAGCTCAACGCCTGCTTTCACCATCGCAACCATCACGACGCCTTTGTCGTAGTATTCCTGCTCTTCGATTTTGCCATCAAACTGCGGTGCGTTTTCGAATGCAGTTGCGCCGGTCTCTTCACGCCAGGTCAGCAGGTTTTTATCGTCGTTAGCCCAGTCAGCCATCATGCCTGAAGAGAATTCGCCAGAGATGATGTCATCCATGTGCTTCTGGAACAGCGGTGCCATGATGGTTTTCAACTGCTCAGACAGCGCATAAGCACGGATTTTCGCCGGGTTAGACAGGCGATCCATCATCAGCGTAATGCCGCCGAACTTCAGTGATTCGGTGATAGTTTCCCAGCCGAACTGAATCAGTTTTTCGGTGTAAGCCGCGTCGTGACCTTCAGCCACCAGCTTGTCGAAGCACAGCAGAGAACCGGCCTGCAGCATACCGCACAGAATGGTCTGCTCGCCCATCAGGTCAGATTTCACTTCCGCAACGAAGGAAGATTCCAGCACGCCCGCACGGTCGCCGCCGGTCGCTGCTGCCCAGGCTTTAGCAATCGCCATGCCTTCGCCTTTTGGATCGTTTTCCGGGTGAACGGCGATCAGCGTAGGAACACCGAAACCACGCTTGTACTCTTCACGTACTTCAGTACCCGGGCACTTCGGCGCTACCATCACAACGGTGATGTCTTTGCGGATGGTTTCGCCCACTTCAACGATGTTGAAACCGTGTGAGTACCCCAGCGCAGCGCCATCTTTCATCAGCGGCTGAACAGCCTGAACTACCGCGGAGTGCTGCTTGTCTGGCGTCAGGTTTACTACCAGATCGGCCTGTGGGATCAACTCTTCGTAAGTACCGACTTTGAAGCCGTTATCGGTCGCTTTGCGGAAAGAGGCACGCTTCTCAGCAATCGCTTCAGCACGCAGGGCATACGCCACGTCCAGACCAGAATCACGCATGTTCAGGCCCTGGTTCAGACCCTGAGCACCACAACCAACGATGACCACTTTCTTGCCTTTCAGGAAGCTAGCGCCATCTGCGAATTCGTCGCGTGACATGAAACGACATTTGCCCAGCTGCGCTAACTGGTTGCGCAGATTCAATGTGTTGAAGTAATTAGCCATGGGTACTCCGGTTAGATGTTGTGTTTGTTTTTGTTCAGTAACGACGTTGTCTCTTACGCCGCGAATGACCCCATCATATGACAGGAAATCCGTTGCTTAAATTGATATATTAGCAAGGTCACATTGCAAAATTTGCAACATAACCTTGAGGCGATACGCGCATGGATTTACGAGACCTGAAACTCTTCCTTCATCTGGCTGAAAGCTGCCACTTTGGTCGCACCGCGCGTGCCATGCACGTCAGCCCTTCAACCCTATCGCGCCAGATTCAGCGCCTGGAAGAGGATGTCGGTCACGCGCTGTTCCTGCGTGATAACCGCACCGTGACGCTAACAGAAGCCGGTGAGCGCCTGCGCCAGTTTGCGCAGCAGACGTTGCTGCAGTATCAGCAGTTGCGCCATGTGATGGATCTTAACGGCCCTTCACTGAGCGGCGAGCTGCGCCTGTTTTGCTCGGTGACCGCCGCTTACAGCCATTTGCCGCCGATTCTCGATCGCTTTCGCGCTGAACATCCGCAGGTAGAAATCAAACTTACTACCGGTGATGCCGCCGATGCGATTGAGATGGTGCAATCCGGTGACGCCGATCTCGCCATTGCCGGTCGCCCTGAATCGCTGCCCGCCAGCATAGATTTTACGCCACTGGGCCTGATTCCGCTGGTGCTGATCGCCCCGGCGCTGCCTTGTCCGGTACGCAATCAGGCAACGCAGGAGCAACCCGATTGGGCGCAGATTCCGTTTATCCTGCCGGAACAAGGACCTGCACGCCGTGGTATCGATTTATGGTTCCGCCGCCAGCGCATTCCTAATCCACAGATTTATGCCACGGTATCTGGTCATGAAGCGATTGTGTCGATGGTGGCGCTGGGATGCGGTATTGCGCTGTTGCCGGATGTGGTACTGGAGAACAGCCCGGAACCGGTGCGCAATCGCGTGTTAACGCTGGAGAATGTGGAATCTGTCGCGCCGCTGGAACTCGGCGTTTGCGTACAAAAAAAGCGGCTCGGAGAGCCGCTTATCAATGCATTCTGGCACCAGTTGTAATCACTGCCCGGCGAGGAAGAAACGGAACGCCGGGTTCTCTGCTTCATCACGCCATTCGTAACCCAACGCGGTGAGATGGGTTTCGAAATCCGGTTCCTGATCGTTGGCTTCAAAGGCTGCCAGCACGCGGCCGTAATCGGTGCCGTGGCTGCGATAATGGAACAGCGAGATATTCCAGTGCGCGCCAAGCGTCTGCAGGAACTTCAGCAGCGCGCCCGGTGCTTCCGGGAATTCAAAGCTAAACAGGCGTTCGCGCAGCGGCTTCGATGGACGTCCGCCCACCATGTAGCGCACGTGCAGCTTGGCCATTTCATCATCCGACAGATCCACCACGTTATAACCGGCTTCGCTCAGCTGGCTGATGATCTCACTGCGCTCCTCCAGCCCGCGCGTTAAGCGCACGCCGACGAAAATGCAGGCGTTATCCGCATCTGCGTAGCGATAGTTGAACTCGGTGATAGAGCGTCCGCCGATGGTCTGACAGAACTTGAGGAAACTGCCCTGCTGCTCTGGAATGGTGACCGCCAGCAGCGCTTCACGCTGTTCGCCCAGTTCGCAACGCTCAGAGACATAGCGCAAGCCGTGGAAGTTCACGTTGGCACCCGACAACACGTGCGCCAGACGCTCGCCTTTGATGTCGTGCAGCTGGATGTACTTCTTCATCCCCGCCAGCGCCAGCGCACCAGAAGGTTCCGCCACGGCGCGCACATCTTCGAACAGATCTTTCACCGCTGCGCAAATCGCATCGCTATCTACCGTGATGATGTCATCAAGATACTCCTGACACAGGCGGAAGGTTTCGCTGCCGATGCGTTTGACCGCCACGCCTTCAGCAAACAAGCCCACGCGCGGCAAATCAACTGGCTCTCCGGCATCCAGCGCCGCCTTGAGACAGGCCGAATCTTCCGACTCCACGGCGATCACTTTGATCTGTGGCATCAGTTGCTTGATCAGCACCGCCACGCCCGCCGCCAGACCGCCGCCGCCGACCGGCACGAAGACGCGATCGAGATGCGCATCCTGCTGCAGCAACTCCATCGCCAGCGTGCCCTGCCCGGCGATCACCGCCGGATGGTCAAACGGATGAACGAAGGTGTAACCCTGCTGCTCTGACAGCTCAATCGCCTTAGCTTTCGCCTCGTCGAAGTTGGCACCAAACAGATAAGCCTCACCGCCAAATGCGCGTACTGCATCAACCTTGATGTCTGCCGTGGCCAACGGCATCACAATCAGTGATTTGATGCCAAGCGTGCTGGCCGAGAGCGCCACGCCCTGCGCATGGTTTCCGGCCGAAGCCGTCACCACGCCGCGCGCTTTTTGCTCTTCGTTCAGCCCGGCAATCATCGCGTAAGCCCCGCGCAGCTTGAAGCTGTGCACCGGCTGACGATCTTCACGCTTCACCAGAATAGTGTTGCCAAGACGCGATGAAATTTTTTCCATTTTTTGCAGCGGCGTCACCTGAGCAATTTCATACACCGGTGAACGTAACACTGCGCGCAAATACTCCGCGCCGTTTGGCTTTGCGGAGAGCGGTTGAGACTCAGCCATTGGTTAGCCTCCCAGCTTAGACTTATCGCGCACCGCGCCTTTGTCTGCGCTGGTCGCCAATGATGCATAGGCGCGCAGGGCAAAGGAGACTTCACGCACGCGGCCGTGCGGGGTATAAGCCGCATCGCCACGCGCTTGCTCTTCTTCACGACGTGCGTGCAGTTCGTTATCCGGTACCGCCAGCTTGATGCCACGGTTCGGGATATCGATTTCAATCATGTCGCCATCTTTCACCAGCGCGATGGTGCCGCCGCTCGCCGCTTCCGGAGAGGCGTGACCAATCGACAAGCCCGACGTACCGCCAGAGAAGCGACCATCGGTGATCAGTGCGCAGCTTTTGCCGAGGCCCATAGATTTCAGATAGGTGGTCGGATAGAGCATTTCCTGCATGCCCGGCCCGCCTTTCGGTCCTTCGTAGCGGATCACTACCACGTCGCCGGCTACAACTTTGCCGCCAAGGATCGCTTCAACCGCATCATCCTGGCTTTCGTACACTTTGGCCGGGCCTTTGAAGGTGAGGATCTCTTTGTCTACGCCAGCGGTTTTAACGATGCAGCCATCTTCCGCAATGTTGCCGTAAAGCACGGCTAAGCCGCCATCCTGCGAGTAAGCGTGTTCGCGAGTACGAATACAACCATCGGTACGATCGTCATCCAACGTGTCCCAACGGCAATTCTGCGAGAACGCCTTGGTGGTACGAATACCAGCAGGACCGGCGCGGAACATATCCTTCACCGCCTGATCTTTGGTCAGCATGATGTCGTACTGATCCAGGGTTTCACGCATGCTCTGCTGCAAGATGTTGCGCGCGCTGGTGTCGATCAAACCGGCGCGATCCAACTCACCGAGAATGGCGATAACGCCACCCGCACGGTGCACATCTTCCATGTGATATTTCGGCGTACTTGGCGCCACTTTACACAGCTGCGGTACTTTGCGAGACAAGCGATCGATATCGGAGATGTTGAAGTCGATTTCGCCTTCCAGCGCCGCTGCTAGCAGGTGAAGAACGGTGTTGGTGGAACCGCCCATGGCGATATCCAGCGTCATCGCATTCTCGAACGCCGCTTTGGTGGCGATGTTACGCGGCAGCATGTTGACGTCATCCTGCTCGTAATAGCGTTTGGTCAGGCTAACGATGCGCTTACCGGCATTGATGAACAGCTCTTTACGATCGGCGTGCGTGGCCAGCAGTGAACCGTTACCTGGCTGAGATAAGCCCAGCGCTTCGGTCAGACAGTTCATCGAGTTGGCGGTGAACATACCGGAACAGGAACCGCAGGTTGGGCAAGCAGAACGTTCGATCTGGTCGCTGTCGGCATCGCTGACGTTCGGGTTGGCGCCCTGAATCATTGCATCAACCAGATCCAGTTTGATGATTTGATCAGACAGTTTGGTTTTACCGGCTTCCATCGGGCCGCCAGACACAAAGATCACCGGAATGTTAAGGCGCAGTGACGCCATCAGCATGCCTGGGGTGATTTTGTCGCAGTTGGAGATACAGACCATGGCATCGGCGCAGTGCGCGTTGACCATGTACTCCACTGAATCGGCAATCAGCTCGCGTGAAGGCAGTGAATACAGCATGCCGCCATGACCCATGGCGATACCGTCATCCACCGCAATGGTGTTGAACTCTTTAGCCACGCCGCCCGCTGCTTCGATTTCCTCAGCAACCAGTTTGCCAAGATCGCGCAGGTGCACGTGGCCCGGTACGAATTGGGTGAATGAGTTGACCACGGCGATAATCGGCTTACCGAAATCGTCGTCGGTCATTCCTGTCGCGCGCCACAAGGCACGGGCACCGGCCATGTTACGTCCATGGGTGGTAGTGGCGGAACGGTACTTAGGCATGCTCTATTTACTCCAGTAATAATCAGGTTGCGGGCGCCATCTGACGCCCGCAAAAAATCTCGTTATGCGTTAACCGGATCCAACCAGCCCCACTTGTCTTCCGTCTCGCCAGTGAACAGGCCAAAGAATGCCTTCTGGATACGACCGGTGACCGGACCACGTTTACCTTCGCCGACCTGAATGCCATCGACGCTACGCACCGGAGTGATCTCCGCTGCAGTACCTGACATGAAGACTTCGTCTGCCAGATACAGGGATTCGCGCGACAGAACCTGCTCACGCACTTCGATACCCATGTCTTGCGCCAGCTTGATGATGGCGTCACGGGTGATGCCTGGCAGCGCTGAAGAGGTGAACGGTGGCGTGAACAGAATGCCATCTTTCACTTCGAACAAGTTTTCGCCAGCACCTTCTGAAATATAGCCGTTGGTGTCGAGGGCGATACCTTCCTGATAGCCGTGGCGGCGCGCTTCGCTACCGACCAGCAGAGAAGAAAGATAGTTACCACCCGCTTTCGCGGCGGTCGGCAAGGTGTTTGGTGCAACGCGGTTCCACGAAGAAACCATCGCGTCGATACCGTTTTCCAGCGCTTCAGCGCCCAGGTAAGCACCCCAAGGGAAGGCGGCGATGATTACATCGGTGGTGTAGCCATCTGGCGGGTTCACACCCAGACCCACGTCACCGACGAAGGCCAGCGGACGGATATAAGCGCTTTTCAGTTTGTTCACGCGGATTACTTCGCGGCACGCTTCCATCAACTCATCAACGCTGGCTTTAATCGGGAAACGGTAAATTTTGGCGGATTCATGCAGACGCTTCATGTGCTCACGGTGGCGGAACACGACAGGACCTTTGTGTGAGTCGTAGCAACGCACGCCTTCAAACACAGAAGTACCGTAGTGCAGTGCGTGAGACATAACGCTGACCTTGGCGTCTTCCCACTTAACCATCTCACCATTGAACCAAATAAAGTCTGCTTTCTTCGTACTCATTGCTTTTTCCTTTGGCGACTATGCGCGGATTTGTTGTGTTGTCTGTTGTTGGATCTCGACGCAAGCGACATCCATAAGTTTGCTTAACTGCGAAGACAGTAAATCGACTGAGCGTTGGCTGGCAACGGTCATTTCGATATTAATGTTCTCGGCATTGACCGCGGAGGCCATATTCATCGCACACACCTGGAAACCACGGTGACGCACGACACGCAAAATGCGCTCCAATATTTCAGGACGAAAGCGGGCTTCGATAGACAATTGATGCTGATTCATGCGGTTTTCTCCATCATGTTTGCGTTGCTGGCACCCGGCGGTACCAATGGCCAGACGTTTTCATGCTCATCTATCGAAACATGCAGGAAGTAAGGACCTTCACTGTTCAGCAGAGCATCGAGGGCGGCGTCGACCTGATCTTTACGGCTAATGCGCTGGCCTGGGATATCAAAGGCGCTGGCCAGCGTGAGGAAATCGGGGTTATCAGTAAGAATGGTTTCGCTGTAGCGACCATCAAAGAACAATTGCTGCCACTGGCGCACCATGCCGAGACGCTGGTTATCCAGCAGCAGAATCTTCACCGGCAATTTGCCGCGCTTGATAGTGCCCAGCTCCTGAATGTTCATCATGATGGAACCGTCACCAGATACGCAGATAACCGTATCTTCTGGACGTGCAACCTGTGCACCAATCGCCGCCGGCAAGCCAAAGCCCATGGTGCCGAGGCCGCTGGAGGTGATGAAGTTTTCTGGCGCGGTGAAACTCATGTGCTGTGCGGCCCACATCTGGTGCTGGCCGACGTCGGTGGTGACCACGGCGCTATCCGCTTTACGATCGGATAACTGCTTCAGCAGCAACGGCGCGTAGATTGCTTCGCCTGGGTGATCGTAACGCCAGTCAAACTCGCTTTTCATCGCGCTGACTTCTTTGCGCCAGCCATCAATGTGCATTGGCATGCTAAGTGCGGGCAGCACCTGATTCATATCGCCCTGCAGTGAAACGTGCGCGCGGCGCAGTTTGTTCAGCTCGGCAGGATCGATATCGATATGGATAACGCTGGCGTGCGGCGCGAAGGTATCCAACTTGCCAGTAACGCGGTCGTCAAAGCGTGCGCCGACGGCAATCAGCAAATCACAGGATTGTACTGCGAGGTTAGCGGCTTTGGTGCCATGCATGCCCAGCATCCCGAGATAGAGATCGCTGCTGGCATCTGCGCTGCCGAGCCCTTTCAGAGTGGAAACCATCGGGATGCCGGTTTCCTGCGCCATGGCACGTAAGGCAGGGACCGCCTGCGCCATACCAACGCCGCCACCGATATACAGCATCGGCTTATGCGACTGCGCCATCAATGCGCGCGCCTCCGCAATGTGCTGCGCTGAGTGGCTGATTTCTTCCTCAACCGGCAGCAGATGCGGCGTCAGTTCGCCGTTGGCGATCTGAATGTCTTTTGGGATATCAACCAGAACCGGGCCGGGACGACCCGATTGCGCGATAGCAAAGGCTTCTGCCATCACCGAAGGTAAATCATCAAGGGATTCAACGAGGAAACTGTGTTTAGTGCAGGCTAAGGATAAACCGAGAACGTCAATTTCCTGGAAGGCGTCGGTACCGATAAAGGCCGATGAGACCTGGCCAGTGATCGCTACAACCGGGATCGAATCCATCATCGCATCCGCCAGACCGGTGATCAGGTTGGTGGCGCCCGGACCCGAAGTGGCGATACAGACGCCAGTCTTGCCGGTTGCGCGGGCATAACCGATGGCCGCCATCACCGCACCCTGCTCATGACGGCACAGTAGGTGTTCCACGCCGCCATCGTAGAGCGCATCGTACACTGGCATGATTGCGCCGCCAGGATAGCCAAACACTGTATCGACACCCTGCGCGCGTAAAGCCTGAACTACCCACTGTGCACCTGTCATGGTTATTCTCCTGTATTCCTAGGGGAACAACAGAATTTTATGCTACTGCTCATAATCTGTTCCTCGCTAATTTGCTGATATTTAGCCTGGTTAAAAAAAAACCCCCGGACCTTTCGGTGCGGGGGTTTTTGGAATTCCAGACTTGATTTTTAAGCCTTTCTTTCTCCAAGCGATGCCCCGCACGGTGGGATAATAATCACCACCACGCTAATCACGACTAGGCTAATCACTTGTAGAAGGGCTTTCATGTGTTGTTTGTTTTTTCGATTGTTCGAAGTAATACCTACAGAGTTATCATAGTTAGCACGTCATTGACAATAATTTTCATTGGGAATTTTTATGACGGCGCTGGCGGCTTTGCGTTATCACATTGTAAGTAAAAGGTTATTTACATTTGTGATAAAAATTCATAACGCCCGCTTCGTAATCTTCATTTGCGGTTTACGAACAGGCTCTGATTTTTAGTGAAACCGCTGCAATTCTCAGCGAATGTCAGGAATCTGGTTCTGATGTTGAGCAGATAGCCATTGTTCATCCACCTGGCTGCTCTGATGATAAGGACAACAAGGAGCGGTTATGTCTTTATCCAAAGTATTAACACGAGCTGCGCTAGGTGTTCAGGCTCCGCTGGTGACGGTGGAAGTACACATTAGCAACGGTTTGCCGGCCCTGACGCTGGTTGGACTGCCTGAAACCACGGTAAAAGAAGCGCGGGAGCGGGTGCGTAGCGCGATTATTAATAGCGGATTTACCTTTCCGGCGAAACGCGTCACCATCAATCTGGCACCTGCCGATCTGCCAAAAGAAGGCGGACGCTATGACCTTCCCATCGCTATCGCCATTCTGGCAGCCTCTGAGCAGCTGCCAGACGCAAAACTAGGGCAATATGAATTCCTGGGGGAGTTAGCGCTTAACGGCGCGCTCTGTGGCGTTCAGGCCGCTATTCCGGCGGCGATGGCGGCGCTGCAAGCGGGCAGACAAATGGTGTTAGCTGAACAGAATCAACAGGATGTTGGGTTGATTCAACAAGGCGAGACGCTGGTTGGCAAACATCTGGTAGAAATCTGTGCGTTTCTACATAACAAAACTACCCTCACCGTTGCGCATTATCACCCTGAAACGCTTGAACAGGAAAAGCAGGACCTCAGTGATATCATTGGTCAGGATCAGGGCCGACGAGCACTGGAGATCACTGCAGCTGGCGGGCATAACCTGTTACTGATTGGACCGCCGGGCACCGGCAAGACCATGCTGGCAACTCGTCTGCCCGGTATCATGCCGCCATTAGACGACCAGGAAGCACTGGAGTGCGCCGCTATCGCCAGTCTGGTAAGCAGTGGCAATCTCCATCATCAGTGGCGCAAACGGCCGTTCAGAGCGCCTCATCATAGTGCATCACTGTATGCGTTGGTTGGTGGCGGTTCATTGCCACGGCCTGGGGAAATATCTTTGGCACACAACGGTGTGTTATTCCTCGATGAACTGCCCGAGTTTGAGCGCAGAACGCTGGATGCGTTGCGCGAACCGATCGAATCCGGGGAAATCGCCATTTCACGCACGCGCGCTAAAGTGACTTATCCCGCGCGCTTTCAATTGATCGGTGCAATGAATCCTAGCCCGACTGGGCATTATCAGGGCAACCATAATCGCTCATCACCTCAGCAGGTGTTGCGCTATCTCAATCGCCTATCAGGACCTTTTCTTGATCGCTTTGATCTATCGTTAGAAGTTCCACTTCTTCCAAGCGGATCGCTGAGTAAGAAACAACAAGTCAGCGAAAGCAGCGCTGAGGTTTTAGCACGCGTCCTTGCCGCGCGACAGATTCAAACAGCACGCAGCGGAAAAGTGAATGCTCATCTCTCAAACCCGGAGATTTTACGTTGGTGTCCATTGAAGCAGCAGGATGCTGAATGGCTGGAAGAGGTGTTGAATTCGTTGGGGCTTTCGGTACGCGCCTGGCAGCGGATTTTAAAGGTGGCGAGGACAATCGCTGATTTAGCAGGTGAAGAGCTGATTACGCGGAGCCATTTGCAGGAAGCAGTGGGATATCGCAGCATCGACCGCTTAATGATCTATCTGCACAAAACTCTGGAATAAAAAACGGGGCTTATATAAGCCCCGCTATTCTTAATCATCGCTATCGCTAAAATCTTCCACCGTGTCCATCTGCGGCTTGCCGCCAGATAGCGTGTGGAAACGCTTAGGTCGCTTGATACGTGCGGTATATTTCGACCATACACGTTCAGCTTCCGTTTGCGGCTCACGAAGACCACGACATACTTCTAAAAATGAACGCTCTTCTTCTGTAATGGGTTCACGCTTAGCGAGATCCAGTTCATTAAAGGCGTAACCGTGGCGCTCCAGAAGCTGGGCTTCTTTAATGGTGAAATCACCATGACGCGAAAAACCACGTGGGTAATGTTTGTTATCAAAGAAACGATTCGTTGTTGCGAAGCTATCCGCCATTTTACACGCTCCTGACTCTCATATGGCCGTGCTATTTATGGCGCGGAGTATTAGATAGGCTTGACAGAGTGTAAAACAAAACATTTAAATCATTACGACAAACAATTTTTGGGAGAATGCAGTGGATACGGAATTACTGAAAACTTTCCTCGAAGTGAGCAGAACACGCCATTTCGGGCGTGCTGCTGAAGCGCTTTACCTCACGCAATCTGCCGTTAGTTTTCGCATTCGTCAGCTGGAAAACCAGCTGGGCGTAAATCTTTTTACTCGTCACCGTAATAACATCCGGCTGACTTCAGCGGGCGAGCGTTTATTGCCCTATGCCGAAAGCTTGATGAGTACCTGGCTGATGGCCAAAAAGGAAGTTTCACATACACAACAGCATCATGAGCTTTCGATAGGAGGTAGCGCATCCCTTTGGGAAGCGTATTTAACCCCTTGGTTGCAAACACTTTATGAGAATCGCGAAAGCCTCCATCTTGAGGCGCGCATCGCCCAGCGACACTTGCTGGTTAAGCAGTTGCATGAACGTCAGTTGGACCTGTTGATCACTACCGAAGCACCAAAAATGGATGAGTTAACCAGCCAGCAAATAGGTCATATTTCTCTCGCATTATTCCGGGCGCGCAAAACTGAGAAGCGTGAAAAATATGACTATATCAAGCTGGAATGGGGCGCAGATTTTCATCAGCATGAAAGTTATCTGTCCAGTGATGATGTCCCTGTATTAACTACGACATCGGCACATTTAACGCGCGAATTACTGCATACCACCGGTGCATGTGCATTTTTACCTGATTTTTGGCACGGCATTTATAGTGATTTGATGGTTATTCCAGATACACCCGTCGCCGTGCGACCGTTATATGCGGTGTGGCTGCAGAATAGCGATCAGCAAAGTCACATTCGTCAGCTGCTTAAATATCCGGTTTTGACACAATAAGATAATAAATGAGGGAGTTTGAGTGGATCACAGTGAAACTCAAACTCATTTCACTGCCAAATTTTGGACAAAAAAAATCCTTTGCCGAAGCAAAGGATTATTTTCTGGCAGGGGCGGAGGGACTCGAACCCCCAACACCCGGTTTTGGAGACCGGTGCTCTACCAATTGAACTACGCCCCTAATTAGGGTGGCGGAACGGACGGGGCTCGAACCCGCGACCCCCTGCGTGACAGGCAGGTATTCTAACCAACTGAACTACCGCTCCACCGATTCTGTACTGATATCAGACAATCGTTCTGATTTCAGGTGTTTCGCCCTTCCCGCGTCACTGGGAAGGTCACGACCCGATAGCGGGTCTTAAATTGATGCCTGGCAGTTCCCTACTCTCGCATGGGGAGACCCCACACTACCATCGGCGCTACGGCGTTTCACTTCTGAGTTCGGCATGGGGTCAGGT
>NZ_FPBU01000020.1:0-25682 GCF_900116775.1 Pantoea sp. YR525 | reverse complement strand
TTCAGCGTTTTCATCCGGCGGGATGAATTTCTTCACTCCCTGCTGAGCCGTCTGCGTTACCGCTTTGCCGTCTCAGTGGTGGCGCATTATAGGGATCCGAATTTTTTGCACAACCCCTTTTTTCGATCTTTTTAATCGACTGGCGAGTTTTCACTCTTTTCGCTGCGATCGCGAGCGATCCGCTCAAAAATCATCTTGTTTATCCGCCTATTAAGCCGCAGGCTTGGGTAAAAACGTAAAAGGAGAAGATCATGTCTACAGCCCTACGACCTTATAAGAACCATTTTCCGCAACAAGGCGATCGCGTGATGATCGACAGCAGCAGCGTGGTGGTGGGTGAAGTACAACTTGCCGATGACGTAAGCATCTGGCCGCTGGTTGCGATTCGCGGTGACGTCAATAAAGTGGTGATAGGTAAAAGAAGCAATATTCAGGATGGCAGCGTACTGCATGTCACTCACAAGTCCACCAGCAACCCAGAAGGTTATCCGCTGATTGTCGGCGAAGATGTCACAGTAGGGCATAAAGCGATGCTGCACGGCTGTACTATCGGCAATCGCGTATTGGTTGGTATGGGATCCATTCTACTGGACGGCGTGATCGTTGAAGATGATGTGATGATTGGCGCTGGCAGTTTGGTGCCGCCGGGTAAACGGCTGGAAAGTGGCTACCTATATTTAGGCAGCCCGGTTAAACAAGTGCGCCCGCTCAGTGAAGCGGAGATTGCCGGGTTGCTTTACTCGTCCAACAACTATGTGGGTTGGAAGAATGAATATCTCGATCAGGAAAGCCAAACTCATCCCTGATCGCCAACCTTATACCTGCTGCATCGATTGCTTCAGTTTGGCAATCACTGGCGTGATCTCTGGCATCACGCCATGCCATAAATGGAAAGCATGAGCGGCTTGCCCCACTAACATACCAACGCCATCTGCCAGCTGCTGCGCGCCCTGCTGCTGACACCACACTAAGAATGGTGTCAAACCTTGTTGATAAAACATGTCATAGCACCGCGTTTGCGCATGAATTAGCGATGTGGCCAACGCCGGAACTTTGCCATCAACACCACTTGAGGTCGCATTAATGATCAGATCAAATTGCTGATCTGCTAATTGCTCAAAGCTGGCCGCTTTAATATCCCCGCTATGCTGGAAAATCTCTGCCAGTTGCTCGGCGCGTTCCACGGTGCGATTCACCACCACCAGCGAACATCCGAATGAAAGCAGAGGCAGGATCACGCCACGCGCAGCACCACCGGCGCCCACCAGCAGAATTTGATCGCCGGGATGGATCATCTGCAATCGTTCCAGATCGCTGAGCAAACCGATGCCATCCGTGTTATCGCCGAAGATCTTGCCCTGCGCATCTTTCTTTAAGGTATTAACCGCACCAGATAATGCTGCGCGCTCGCTGAGCTCATCAGCAAATTCCCACGCCAGCTGTTTAAAAGGCAGTGTGACATTGGCACCTTTACCGCCTTGCGCAAAGAAATCCGCGATCGACTGTGGAAATCCCTCAAGTGGCGCGCACTCCTTGCCATATTGATGCTCAATGCCAGTTTGCTCAGCGAACAGGCGGTGAATGAAAGGAGATTTACTATGCGCAATGGGATGACCAAAAACGGCAAAATTTTCCATGAATTAGCCCTGACGAATAAGTTCACCGCTAATGACGTCGCGGATTTCAGAAGGATTCAGTCGCCCACCTGTTTCAGCATGCAAGACCGGGAACTGCGGACCAAATTGCTTAGCAACCTCATCCGCATTACGGCATGGCGGTTCGCCGGAAAGATTGGCGCTGGTCGAAACCAGAGGTTTACCAAAACCACGACACAAAGCCTGTACGTCCGGATGATCGCTAACGCGAATGGCCAGTGAGTCGAAACGCCCGGTTAACCAACGCGGCGTATGTGGCGAGGCGGGCACCACATAGGTCACCGGGCCTGGCCAACTTGCAAACATACGCTCGCGCTGCAGCACCGAGAGTTCACGATCCGCGATATAAGGTTCCAGCTGCGCGTAATCGGACGCAATCAAAATGAGTCCCTTCTCCACTGGGCGCTGCTTGAGCGCCAAAAGCGCCATTACGGCCTCTTCGCTATCGGGATCGCAGCCCAATCCAAATACGGCTTCGGTTGGATAGGCGATAACTTCCTGTTGCTGTAGCTTCTCAATGCAATAATCGAGACTACCCGCTGAATACTGACTTGGCTTCATGATGATGATTCGTCCTGGACGATAGGCTTACCGCAGCGTTTGCTGGCGCAGAAGCGCTTCATGCCTTGTGCGGTTTTCTTCTCTATTAATAATGGGAACTGGCAATGCGGGCAAACGCCTTCAACCGGCGCTGCGTTAAGGACAAACTGACAATCTGGATAGCGATCGCAGGAGTAGAAGGTTTTGCCATAGCGCGAGCGCCGTTGTACCAGTTTACCGTTCTGACATTGCGGACAGGCGATAGCTGTTTCATCTGGCTTATCGATGGTTTCGGTGTAATCACATTCCGGATAATGACTGCAACCCACGAACATGCCAAATCGTCCCTGACGCAGAACTTTGTCTGCGCCACACTGAGGGCACGCATGGCCTTCCAGTACTTTAACGACATGACCATCTCCCTGACTTTTCAGCGGGCGGATGTAATCGCAGGTTGGATAATTCACACACCCCAGAAAAGGGCCGTGTTTGCCAGAACGTATAACTAATTCTGCCCCGCAAGCGGGGCAGGGATCGTGTTTAGGCACGGAGAATAGTGCTGATTTACTCATATTACCGGTTGCATCAATCGCAGATTATTAATGCAGCATACCTTCATTGACGTCGAATAACAGTTCTTCCATTTGCTGATAGGCGTTTTCACATCCTGGGATGTTAAACAGCACCATCAACACCACCCATTTGAGATCTTCAAGATCGAATTCGAGGGTATCAAGGGCCATTACACGTTCGATGACCATTTCGCGCGTTTCCATATTCAGCACCTGGACCTGTTCCAGGAACAAAATAAAACCGCGACATTCTGCATCTAAGCGCTGGTTTTCCTCTTCGGTGTAGATTCGCATTGAGAGCGGATCGTTTGCCATGAGTACAGGCGCAACCAAGCCTTCCTGATAATCCGCTAACCGTTCAAGCCAATTCAACGCATTGTAGATATCTTCACGATGAAAACCGGCATCGGTTAAATCATCGGTCAATTTATCCTGATCAACGCGCATTTCAGCTTCGTTGTGGATATACGTCTCAAACAAGTACATAAGTACGTCGAACATGGCATGCCCTCCTCAATCGGACATAGCCGCCGGGTACAGCTGCGATCCATCCTGCTAACTCCAGCTCCAGCAGGTGAGCTGCGATAACTGGCACAGGTTGGCCGGCACGTTCAGCGACGACGTCAACAGGTGTAACCTCATCACCTACGTTAGCCAACACAGTTGCAAATGGCAATGGCACATCGTCACTGTGTTGTGAATATATTGTTTCTGAACTGCTATCAGGCAACCATTGAAGTGTTGAATGTAAATCTTCAAGGATATTGTTGGGATGCGCCACCAGCAGCGCGCCTTGCTGGATAAGCCAGTGCGTTCCTTCACTGCCGGGATTGCCTAGCGCGCCGGGTAACGCATAAACGTTACGATTTTGTTCCAAAGCGTAGCGTGCCGTCACCAGCGATCCGCTTTTCAAAGTGGCCTCAATCACCAATACGCCAAGGCTTAAACCACTGATGATGCGATTACGTCGGGGAAAATTCACCGCATGCGGTGCTGTATCAAGGGGGAATTCCGAGATCAGTGCGCCACCGCCGGTGATGATCTCGCGTGCCAGCGCTTGATGACTTTTAGGGTAAATATGCTGTAGTCCGCTACCTAACACCGCCACAGTTTTACCCTGCGCTTCTAGCGCGGCACGATGCGCCACGCCATCAATTCCACGCGCCAGGCCGCTGGTGATGGTCAATCCACTCAGCGCCAATTGCTGTGTAAACCAACTTCCCCACTGCTTACCATAATGCGTGCAATGACGGCTGCCCACGACACCGATTTGGGGCGTCTGCAAAGCATCCAAACTTCCAGCGACATACAGCAATGAGGGTCTTCGACTGATTTCCGCTAACGTCGAGGGATAATGTTCATCGATACAGGAAACTAGCTGATGCTGTTCATCCTCCAGCCACAGATGCGTTCGTTCTAACTGGCGTGGACACAGCACTTTAAACTGTTGTCGCTGGGTTTCGTTTAATCCCTGATCCTGTAAAAGATCGTCATCAACCTGAGCATTACTCTGCAATGCATGAGCTAAATGTCTGACAACCTGACCGCTTAAGCCTTTCACATTTGCCAGCCTAAGCATCCATTCAATTCTCTCCATGCTGCACTCCCTGTCAGCCGCGCTATCATGCGGTGCAATGCTGTCAATCAGGCATCAAAAAGTCTACAATATGAGGCAGTAATCTTTTCTTTAACGCATACAGATCTGGATATTTATGTCAGTTTTGCAGGTATTACATTTCCCTGATGATCGCCTTCGCAAAATCGCTGCGCCGGTGGCAACCGTTAACGCAGACGTTCAGCGTATTGTCGACGACATGTTTGAAACCATGTACGCCGAAGAAGGTATTGGTTTAGCGGCGACTCAGGTCGATATTCATCAGCGCATCATTGTTATTGATGTTTCAGAAAACCGTGACGAGCGTTTGGTGCTGATCAATCCGGAACTGCTGGAAAAAAGCGGTGAAACCGGTATTGAAGAAGGCTGCCTTTCCATCCCTGAACAACGTGCTTTTGTGCCGCGCGCAGAGTGGGTAAAAGTGCGTGCGCAGGATCGTGACGGTAAAAGCTTTGAGCTGGAAACCGACGGTCTGCTGGCGATTTGTATCCAGCATGAAATCGATCATCTCGATGGCAAACTTTTCATTGATTATCTGTCGCCACTGAAACGTCAGCGCATCAAACAGAAGCTGGAAAAATTGGCCCGCCTTAACGCACGCGAAGATTAAGTGCTAATAGAAGGTTAAACTGTGTCTTCACCGCTCAAAATTATCTTTGCCGGTACACCTGACTTTGCAGCGCGTCATTTAGACGCGCTGCTTGCTTCTGAGCATCAGGTTGTTGGCGTTTTTACCCAGCCAGATCGCCCAGCCGGACGCGGAAACAAGCTTACGCCAAGCCCAGTCAAAGTCCTGGCACAGGCGCACGATATTCCCGTATTTCAGCCGAAATCCCTGAAGCCTGAAGAGAATCAGCATCTGGTTGCCGATCTGCAGGCCGATATCATGGTGGTGGTCGCTTATGGCTTGATCCTGCCGAAAGCCGTGTTGGCGATGCCGCGCCTGGGTTGTATTAATGTGCATGGTTCGCTGCTGCCACGCTGGCGCGGTGCGGCCCCAATCCAACGCTCTCTCTGGGCCGGCGATACCGAAACCGGTGTCACCATCATGCAGATGGATGTTGGCCTTGATACCGGCGACATGCTGCATAAACTCTCCTGCCCAATTACGGCTGAAGATACCAGCGCTTCGCTGTATGAGAAACTGGCGCAACTCGGTCCACAAGGCATGCTGTTAACGCTGGATCTGCTGGCAAGTGGTAATGCCAAGCCTGAGGTTCAGGATGAAGCGCTGGTCTCTTATGCCGAGAAGCTGAGTAAAGAAGAAGCGCGTCTCGATTGGTCACTTTCAGCAGCGCAGTTGGAACGTTGTATTCGTGCCTTCAATCCATGGCCAATGAGCTATTTCATGATTGAAGAGCAACCGGTAAAAGTCTGGCGGGCAACGGTTTTGCCGCATCAGAACAAACAACCCGGTGAAATCGTTCATGCTGATAAACAAGGCATTCAGATTGCAACGGCCAATGGTGTGCTGAATCTGGTATCGCTGCAACCTGCCGGTAAAAAAGCCATGTCCGCTCAGGACCTGCTCAATTCGCGCCGCGAATGGTTCGTACCTGGAACCGTTCTGGCCTGATCTTCCAAGCCCGGTTTAACCGGGCTTTTTGTTTGATGAAATAACATGAAAAAAGCTACCAACTTGCGCAGCCTGGCCGCGCAACTCATTGAACGCGTTGTGGACAAAGGCGAGTCGCTAAGTGCCATTTTGCCGGGCGCGCAAAAGACCTTATCCGATAAAGATAGCGCGCTGCTGCAAGAGCTCTGTTTTGGCGTGATGCGCACGCTGCCGCAGCTGGAAGCCTTAATCGGCAAACTGATGGAGCGCACGTTAACCGGTAAGCAGCGAGTATTGCATTACCTGTTGATGGTTGGCCTTTATCAGCTACTTTATACCCGCGTGCCGGCCCATGCGGCGCTGGCAGAAACCGTGGCGGGTGCTGAAGTACTAAAGCGCACGGCTTTGAAAGGGCTGTTAAACGGCGTGTTGCGCCAGTTCCTGCGCCAGCAAGAAGCGCTGTTAGCCGAAGTCGATCAGGGCTCGCAACGTTACTGGCATCCAGGCTGGTTGCTGAAACGTCTGCAAGCAGCATGGCCAGAACAGTGGCAACAGATTGTTGAAGCCAACAATCAGCGACCGCCGATGTGGCTGCGCGTCAATCGCCAGCATCACAGTCGTGATGCCTGGCTGGCACTATTGCAGGCAGAAGAGAAAGTTGCTTTTCCTGGCGATGCGCAAGATGCATTGCGTCTGGAATCACCCGCTCCAGTAAGCCAGCTGCCGGGCTTCGATCAGGGTTGGGTAACGGTGCAGGATCTTTCAGCACAACGTTGCGCACTGCTGCTTGAGCCAAAAGACGGGGAATCTATTCTCGATCTCTGCGCTGCTCCGGGTGGTAAAACCACACATATCCTCGAAATCGCGCCGCAGGCCAAAGTATTGGCTGTCGATGTTGACCCGCAACGCCTACTCCGCGTGCATGAGAACTTGCAGCGCTTAGGCATGCAGGCTGAAGTGCGTCAGGGCGATGGCCGTACACCGGCAGATTGGTGTGGTGATATGCAGTTTGATCGCATCCTGCTCGATGCGCCCTGCTCTGCCACAGGCGTAATTCGTCGTCATCCAGACATCAAGTGGTTGCGTCGCGATCGTGATATTCCTGAGCTGGCGAATCTGCAGCGTGAAATTCTTGAGGCCGTTTGGCCGCGTCTGAAATCTGGCGGCACGATGATTTATGCCACCTGCTCCATATTGCCGGAAGAGAACCACAATCAAATCAGCGCTTTTTTGGCAGCGCACAGCGACGCGGTGGCTGAGACGTTGCCACAAGGACAAACCAATGGCTGGCAGGTTTTCCCGACCATCGATGGCGGCGACGGCTTCTTCTACGCTAAGCTGATGAAAAAATAGTGCTGCGCACGCTGACAAGAGCATCTAAGCCATGAAAATCATTATCCTCGGCGCCGGCCAGGTCGGCGGAACCCTGGCAGAAAATTTGGTCGGGGAAAATAACGATATTACCGTCGTCGACAGCGATGCCACGCGTTTGCGCGTGTTGCAGGACAAATTTGATCTGCGCGTAGTGCATGGTCACGGATCCCATCCGCGTATTTTGCGTGAAGCCGGTGCTGAAGATGCGGATATGCTGGTGGCGGTAACCAACTCCGATGAAACCAATATGGTGGCTTGTCAGATTGCGTATTCGCTTTTCAATACGCCCAATCGTATCGCGCGTATTCGTGCCGCTGAATACTTACGCGATGCTGAAAAGCTGTTTGTGCCGGAAGCCGTGCCGATTGATCATCTAATCTCTCCTGAGCAGTTGGTGATCGACAATATCTACCGTTTGATTCAGTATCCTGGCGCACTTCAGGTGGTGAATTTTGCCGAAGGCAAAGTGAGCCTCGCGGTGGTAAAAGCCTATTATGGCGGCCCGCTGGTCGGAAATCCTTTGTCGATCATGCGTGAACATATGCCGCATATTGATACGCGAGTCGCGGCGATTTTCCGCCAGGATCGCCCAATTCGGCCGCAGGGTTCTACGATTGTGGAAGCCGGCGATGAAGTGTTCTTTATTGCCGCGAGCCAGCATATTCGCGCGGTAATGAGCGAAATGCAGCGTCTGGAAAAACCGTATAAGCGCATCATGCTGGTTGGCGGCGGCAATATCGGCTTTGGATTGGCGCAACGCCTCGAAAAACAGTACAGCGTGAAGTTGATTGAACGTAATCAACAGCGGGCTGCAGAACTAGCGGAGCGTTTGCACGATACCATCGTGTTTTACGGCGATGCTTCGGATCAGGAATTGCTGGCCGAAGAGCATGTCGATCAGGTGGATCTCTTCATTGCGGTCACTAACGATGATGAAGCTAATATTATGTCGGCCATGCTGGCCAAGAAAATGGGCGCTAAGAAAGTGATGGTGCTGATCCAGCGCCGCGCCTATGTCGATCTTGTTCAAGGTAGCGTGATCGACATTGCGATTTCGCCACAACAAGCCACCATCTCGGCGCTGCTTAGCCACGTACGTAAAGCAGATATCGTTGGCGTTTCTTCACTACGCCGCGGTATTGCAGAAGCCATCGAAGCTATCGCACATGGCGATGAAACAACATCTCGCGTGGTTGGACGCCTTATAGAAGATATTAAGCTGCCGCCAGGAACCATTATCGGTGCTGTGGTGCGCGGTGATGAAGTGATCATCGCCAATGATAACGTGCGTGTTGAACAGGGCGATCACGTAATTATGTTCCTGACGGATAAGAAGTTTGTGCCCGATGTTGAGCGTCTGTTCCAGCCAAGTCCATTCTTCCTGTAAAAGCTGCAGGCGAAAGCCCGCCGTGAAAGTTTTGCTTAATCCATTGTTCTAATGGCAATTGCAGAAAGGTTTGTTAGACTTTAGCCATTGGCCAAGGCAAGGAGATAACAATGAGTTTATTCAAAGAGTTTCGTGATTTTGCAATGCGTGGGAACGTGGTTGATCTGGCAGTCGGTGTCATCATCGGTGCCGCTTTTGGTAAGATTGTTTCTTCACTGGTCGCCAATATCATCATGCCGCCACTCGGCTTGTTGATTGGTGGCGTCGATTTCAAACAGTTCAAGTGGGTACTAAAGCCAGCAGAAGGTGATATTCCTGCTGTAGTGATGGAGTACGGTAACTTTATTCAGACTGTATTTGATTTCGTTATTGTTGCCTTCGCAATCTTCCTGGCAATTAAAGTAATGAATAAGCTTTATCAGAAAAAAGAAGTTGAGAAAGCGGCACCTAAGCCAACAAATGAAGAGTTACTGCTTACTGAAATCCGTGACCTGTTAAAACAACAAAATCACGATAAATTATGATGAAAAAGCCGCCCAAATGAGGCGGCTTTTTTGTCTCTAAAGAAGAAGACCAGTGATAAACTTTTCTGCTTATCACTGGCCTCCCAGTTACGTCCTTTAGCATGTTTGTTTTTACGTTGATAGCTGCCTTTTCCTTTCTGATTCTTTTCAACGCGCTGCCTAAACAGTGGATCATGTAATAATGCTTCAAGTGCATTGTCGTTGATTTTACCTTTTTGGTGCTGATAGCGAGTCATCTCTTCCTCCGGTTATTAACGGCGCAACTATATTCCTTCCAGCGCAAAATTCAATCCTTGCTACAACAAATTTCAGGCTGCGGCTCTTCACCTCTTTCCAGAGCTTCAAGTATTGAACAGCAGGCGCTGCTATGTGCGTCGCCGCAGCAGGTATCAGCCAAACGATGCAATGAACGCTGGATCGTCTGCAGTTCAGCGATCATGCCATTAACTTCATCCAAACGCTTCGCCACAATGGCTTTGGATTCCTGGCAAGTGTGATGTTCAGGATCGATGCGGATCGACAATAAACCACGAATTGATTCTAAGCTGAAGCCGAGTTGGCGACCATAGCGAATAAAACGCAGCCGCTGTAAATCATCTTCACTATAAAGGCGAAAGCCGCCCTCTGTTCGTACCTCATGATTCATCATCTGCTGTTTTTCATAAAAGCGGATGGTATCTGGCGTAACATCCGCCATTTTTGCCAGCTGGCCAATTCGGTACATGTTATTTCTCCCGCTGCAAATGATGATGGATGACGTCGCCATAATCGCCTCGCAAGAAGTCGGTACTGATTCCGGCTTGCTGGATTTTTATTTCTAGCAGCGCTAAGCGTTTCGATAATTCACGTGCCTTGCCATCATCAGGATTCAGTTCACGAAGCAGATCATTTAACGCTAAGGCTTCCCGACGCATTTCAAGTTCCGGCGGTAAGTGACCAGAGTTTTTTAATAGACGATATGCCGTTCGCAGTTCATCCGGCACTCCGCTGTCATCATCTAACTGTAAAGGCGCGCCTTCGCCGGGCAGATTACTCAGTTCACCTTTTTCCTGAGCTTCACGGATGTGCTGCTCAACAAGTTGATCAATTAGCCACATAAGAACGTTCCTGACGGGTATATCTGCCATCAGCATAGCGAAAGGGGAGTAAATGGGAAGGAATTAGGACAATAAAAAACCCGCCGAAGCGGGTTTTCTACGATACTGCAAATTACTCTGCAGTAGCTTCTGCTTGAGCTTCTGGACGATCAACCAGCTCGATGTAAGCCATCGGAGCGTTGTCACCAGCACGGAAGCCACACTTCAAAATGCGAGTGTAACCACCGGCACGGCTCGCGAAACGCGGGCCCAGCTCGTTAAACAGTTTTGCCACGATCTCGTTATCACGAGTGCGGGCGAATGCCAGACGACGATTAGCTACGCTGTCGGTCTTGGCAAGAGTAATCAGCGGCTCAACTACGCGGCGCAGCTCTTTGGCTTTCGGCAGAGTCGTCTTAATGATCTCATGACGAACCAGAGAACCAGCCATGTTGCGGAACATAGCCTGACGATGGCTGCTGTTGCGGTTCAGTTGACGACCACTCTTACGATGGCGCATGACCTTATCCTTCTCAGTGAAACCTTAACCTGTGATCGGGTTATTCATCAGCAATGCTTGCTGGTGGCCAGTTTTCCAGACGCATGCCCAGAGACAAACCACGTGAAGCAAGCACATCTTTAATCTCGGTAAGAGATTTTTTACCCAGGTTAGGCGTTTTAAGCAGCTCAACCTCGGTACGCTGTACCAGATCACCGATGTAGTGGATAGCTTCTGCCTTAAGGCAGTTAGCAGAGCGGACAGTCAATTCCAGATCGTCAACAGGGCGCAGCAGGATCGGATCGAATTCTGGTTTCTCTTCTTTCACTTCCGGCTGACGTACATCACGTAAGTCAACGAAAGCTTCCAGTTGTTCTGCCAGGATGGTTGCCGCACGACGAATCGCCTCTTCAGGATCGATTGTGCCGTTGGTTTCCATTTCGATGACCAGCTTGTCCAGGTCGGTACGCTGTTCTACACGCGCTGCTTCAACATTGTAGGCGATACGGTCTACAGGGCTGTAGCAAGCGTCAACCAACAGACGGCCGATTGGGCGCTCATCTTCTTCCGAATGAATTCGGGCAGAAGCCGGCACATAACCACGACCACGCTGAACTTTGATACGCATGCTAATAGATGCGTTTTCATCGGTCAGGTGGCAGATCACATGCTGCGGCTTGACGATTTCAACATCACCGTCGTGGGTGATGTCGGCTGCAGTCACAGGGCCAATGCCAGATTTATTCAGAGTAAGGATGACTTCATCTTTACCTTGAACTCTTACCGCCAACCCTTTCAGGTTAAGCAGGATTTCCAGGATATCTTCCTGTACGCCCTCTTTGGTGGAGTACTCATGAAGCACACCATCAATCTCAACCTCGGTCACCGCGCAACCCGGCATGGAAGAAAGCAGAATACGGCGCAGTGCGTTACCAAGAGTATGGCCAAAGCCACGCTCTAACGGCTCAAGGGTCACCTTGGCGTGCGTCGAACTCACTTGCTCGATATCTACCAGGCGCGGTTTTAGAAACTCTGTCACAGAACCCTGCATTGTGTCCTCTCTTTGGTACTAAGCTTTACTTAGAGTAAAGCTCGACGATCAGGTGTTCGTTAATGTCCGCAGACAGATCAGTACGTTCAGGAATACGCTTGAACACACCTTCCATCTTAGTAGCATCAACTTCCAGCCAGGTTGGCTTTTCACGCTGCTCAGCCAGCTCCAGAGCGGCCTTCACGCGAGATTGCTGTTTGGCTTTCTCACGGATGCTTACGACATCATTCGGAGATACCTGATAAGAAGCGATGTTAACAACGCGACCGTTCACCAGGATAGATTTATGGCTAACCAGCTGACGTGCTTCTGCACGAGTGGCGCCAAAGCCCATACGGTAAACAACGTTATCCAGACGACCTTCCAGCAGGGCCAGCAGGTTTTCACCTGTGTTGCCTTTCAGACGTGCTGCTTCTTTATAGTAGTTACGGAACTGACGCTCCAGCACGCCGTACATACGACGAACTTTCTGCTTTTCACGCAACTGGCCGCCGTAGTCAGACAGACGCGGTTTGCGCGCACCATGCTGACCAGGTGGTTGTTCAATTTTGCACTTGGTATCGATCGCGCGAACGCCAGACTTAAGGAATAAGTCGGTACCCTCACGACGGCTCAGCTTGAGCTTAGGACCCAAATATCTTGCCATTTTCTTTCTCCAACTAACCTAAAAACGGGCGATTAAACGCGACGTTTTTTCGGCGGACGACAACCGTTGTGAGGGATTGGAGTCACATCAGTAATATTAGTGATGCGGAAACCAGCAGCGTTCAGAGCACGAATTGTTGATTCGCGACCCGGACCCGGACCCTTAACCATAACTTCCAGATTCTTAATACCGTAATCTTTCACTGCTTCTGCACAGCGCTCTGCAGCTACCTGAGCAGCAAACGGAGTAGATTTACGTGAACCGCGGAAACCGGAACCACCGGCGGTTGCCCAACCCAGTGCGTTACCCTGACGATCAGTAATGGTAACGATGGTGTTGTTAAAAGATGCATGGACATGAGCCACGCCATCTGAGACTTGTTTTCTTACACGCTTACGTGCACGAACTGGTGCCTTTGCCATTATTTACTCACCCCGATTATTTCTTGATCGGTTTACGCGGACCCTTACGGGTACGTGCATTGGTCTTAGTACGCTGACCGCGAACTGGCAGACCACGACGATGGCGTAAACCACGATAGCAACCAAGGTCCATCAGACGCTTGATGCTCAGGGTGATTTCACGGCGCAGATCACCTTCAACAACGAATTTACCAACTGCTTCACGCAGCTGTTCAATTTGTTCTTCAGACAGCTCTCTGATCTTAACATTTTCAGCAATACCCGTTGAAGCGCAGATGGCTTTAGAACGAGTTTTACCGATACCGAAAATCGAAGTTAATGCGATAACGGTATGTTTTTGATCAGGAATGTTAATGCCTGCTATACGGGCCACTATGCACTCCTATAATTAAACAAATGCGTCCCATGCTGAAAAGCCCGTTTTCAGGATACTCAAATGGTAACGCATCGACATACAAAAGATTGGCTGGCTAATCTAGCCAGCTCAACCCGACTTTGCAAGAAAAATATGTGACAATATCAGCCTTGGCGCTGTTTATGCTTTGGCTCGGCGCTGCAGATCACACGTACGACACCGTCGCGGCGAATGATTTTGCAGTTACGACATAATTTCTTGACGGAAGCACGAACTTTCATTTTTACTCTCCGTAACTTCTCAAGCACCCGAATTAACGGCCATAGCCTTTCAGGTTAGCTTTCTTCAATGCAGACTCGTACTGACTTGACATCATCAGAGTTTGCACTTGAGCCATAAAGTCCATGATGACGACCACTACAATGAGCAGCGATGTGCCGCCAAAGTAGAATGGAACTTTCATAGCATCACGCATGAACTCCGGGATCAGGCAGATAAAAGTAATATACAGTGCGCCAATTAAGGTCAGACGTGTCATTACTTTATCGATGTACTTCGCCGTTTGCTCTCCCGGACGAATTCCCGGTACGAATGCACCAGACTTCTTCAGGTTATCTGCTGTTTCACGTGGGTTGAAGACCAACGCCGTGTAGAAGAAACAGAAGAAGATGATTGCAGTCGCATAGAGTAGCACATAAAGCGGCTGTCCTGGTTGCAAATACAGCGAAATTGTTGTCAGCCAGTTCCAACCGGTACCGCCCCCGAACCATGATGCTATGGTCGCCGGGAACAGAATAATGCTGGAAGCAAAAATAGCTGGGATTACGCCCGCCATGTTCACTTTCAACGGTAAATGTGTGCTCTGTGCAGCATATACACGACGACCTTGCTGACGTTTAGCGTAGTTGACCACAATGCGGCGCTGGCCACGCTCGACGAAAATAACAAAGAACGTCACTGCAAATACTAGAACTGCAACCAACAGCAACAGAAGGAAGTGCAGGTCACCTTGCCGCGCTTGCTCGATGGTATGGCCAATGGCCGGCGGGAGGCCCGCAACAATACCTGCGAAGATAATGATCGAGATACCGTTACCAATACCTCGTTCAGTAATCTGTTCGCCCAGCCACATCAGGAACATTGTCCCGGTAACCAGACTTACAACAGCGGTAAAGTAGAATGCAAAGCCTGGATTCATTACCAGTCCCTGCATTCCAGGCATATTCGGTAAACCGGTAGCAATACCGATTGACTGGAATACAGCCAGAACCAGTGTGCCGTAGCGAGTGTACTGGCTAATCTTACGACGACCAGCTTCACCCTCTTTCTTAATCTCAGCTAACGCTGGATGAACCACCGTCAGCAGCTGGATAATAATAGAAGCCGAAATATACGGCATAATACCCAGTGCGAAGATTGAGGCACGACTGAGAGCACCACCAGAGAACATGTTAAACATTTCAATGATGGTGCCACGCTGTTGCTCAAGCAGTTTGGCAAGTACAGTGGCATCGATACCGGGGATTGGAATAAAAGAGCCAATTCGGAAGACAATGAGTGCACCGATTACAAACAACAGTCTGCGCTTCAGTTCACCAAAGCCACCTTTGGCACTTTGAAAATCTAATCCCGGTTGCTTTGCCATCTGCTACTTATTCCTCGATTTTACCGCCAGCAGCTTCGATTGCAGCACGAGCACCTTTGGTGACACGCAGACCGCGAACCGTTACCGGTGCAGAAACTTCACCAGAAAGAATCACTTTCGCGAATTCAATCTGAACACCGATAATATTGGCCGCTTTCAGCGTATTCAGGTCAACAATACCGCCTTCAACTTTCGCCAGATCAGACAGACGAACTTCTGTCGTGATCATTGCTTTGCGAGAGGTGAAACCGAATTTCGGCAGACGACGGTACAGAGGCATCTGACCACCCTCGAAACCGCGACGTACGCCACCGCCAGAACGAGAGTTCTGACCTTTGTGACCACGACCACCAGTTTTACCGAGGCCAGAACCGATACCACGACCCAGACGCTTAGAAGCGTGTTTAGACCCTTCGGCCGGAGACAGAGTGTTTAAACGCATCTCTTACTCCTCCACTTTCAGCATGTAGGAAATCGCGTTAATCATACCGCGTACAGCAGGCGTATCTTCACGCTCAACGGTGTGATTGATGCGACGCAGACCCAAGCCAACCAGAGTCGCTTTGTGCTTAGGCAGGCGGCCGATTGAACTGCGGGTTTGTGTAATTTTAATTGTCTTAGCCATCGTGATTACCCCAGAATTTCTTCAACGGATTTACCACGCTTGGCAGCGACCATTTCCGGAGAATTCATATTGCCCAGGCCATCGATAGTTGCACGAACCACGTTAATCGGGTTAGTAGAACCATACGCTTTAGCCAGAACGTTATGTACTCCAGCAACTTCTAAAACAGCGCGCATTGCACCGCCGGCGATGATACCGGTACCTTCAGAAGCTGGCTGCATGAACACACGAGAACCTGTGTGAGCACCTTTAACAGGGTGCTGCAGGGTGCCGTGAGTCAGCGCGACGTTAATCATATTGCGACGGGCTTTCTCCATCGCTTTCTGGATCGCTGCTGGAACTTCACGCGCTTTACCGTAACCAAAACCAACGCGGCCGTTACCATCACCCACTACAGTCAGTGCGGTGAAGGAGAAAATACGACCACCTTTTACAGTTTTAGATACACGGTTTACCGCGATCAGTTTTTCCTGCAGTTCGCCAGCTTGTTTCTCGATGTTTGACATCTTAGACCTCTACCTTAGAACTGAAGGCCAGCTTCACGGGCAGCATCTGCCAGTGCCTGGACACGACCATGATATTGGAACCCGGAACGGTCGAAAGAGACATTAGTAATGCCTTTCTCAACAGCGCGCTCAGCCAGAGCTTTACCTACAGCTGCAGCGGCGTCTTTGTTACCGGTATACTTCAGTTGTTCGGCAATAGCTTTTTCTACAGTAGAAGCAGCAACCAGAACTTCGGAACCGTTCGGGGCGATCACCTGTGCGTAAATATGACGCGGGGTACGATGTACCACCAGGCGAGTAGCACCCAGCTCTTTGAGCTTGCGACGTGCACGGGTCGCACGACGGATACGAGCAGATTTCTTATCCATAGTGTTACCTTACTTCTTCTTAGCCTCTTTGGTACGCACGACTTCGTCGGCGTAACGAACACCCTTGCCTTTATAAGGCTCAGGACGACGGTAGGCGCGCAGATCAGCTGCAACCTGACCAATCAGCTGTTTATCAGCGCCTTTCAGCACGATTTCAGTCTGAGTTGGACATTCAGCAGTGATGCCGGCCGGCAGTGCATGGTCAACAGGGTGAGAGAAGCCCAGGGCCAAGCTCACAGAGTTGCCTTTAACAGCTGCACGATAACCAACACCAACCAGTTGCAGCTTCTTGGTGAAGCCTTCGGTAACACCGATAACCATGCCGTTCAGCAGCGCACGAGCAGTACCTGCTTGTGCCCAACCATCCGCATAACCTTCGCGTGGAGCGAAAGTCAGGGCGTTGTCTGCATGCTTAACTTCTACAGCACTGTTGATAGTACGAGTCAGCTCGCCGTTTTTGCCTTTGATCGAAACTTCCTGACCGCTGAGTTTTACCTCTACGCCCGCAGGAACAACGACAGGTGCTTTTGCAACACGAGACATTTTATTCCTCCGATTACGCTACGTAGCAGATAATTTCGCCACCAAGACCAGCTTGGCGCGCTGCACGATCAGTCATGACACCTTTAGAGGTAGAGATTACAGCGATGCCCAGACCAGCCATTACTTTTGGCAGCTCATCTTTTTTCTTATAGATGCGCAGACCTGGACGACTAACACGCTGAATGCTCTCTACCACAGCCTTGCCCTGGAAATACTTTAAAGTAACTTCCAGCTCAGACTTGATATCGCCTTCGATTTTAAAATCTTCAATATAGCCTTCTTCCTTCAGCACGTTGGCAATTGCCACTTTCAGCTTGGAGGAAGGCATAGAGACCGCAACTTTGTTCGCGGCCTGACCGTTACGGATACGGGTCAGCATATCCGCGATCGGATCTTGCATGCTCATCTGTGTTACTCCCGTGATTCAAATGGTGACAATTACCAGCTAGCCTTTTTAAGACCCGGGATTTCACCGCGCATTGCGGCTTCACGGACCTTGATACGGCTCAACCCAAACTTCCGCAAGAAACCGTGCGGACGACCTGTCTGACGGCAGCGGTTACGCTGACGGGAAGGGCTGGAATCACGCGGCAGACTCTGCAGCTTGAGAACGGCATCCCAACGATCTTCGTCGGATGCGTTCACATCAGAAATGATCGCTTTCAGTTCTACGCGCTTGGCGAAAAACTTGTCTGCTAATTTCACACGCTTAACTTCGCGTGCTTTCATCGATTGCTTAGCCATTAAGTAACCCTACCTTACTTGCGGAATGGGAATTCAAAGGCAGCCAGCAGAGCACGGCCTTCATCATCAGATTTCGCAGTAGTGGTAATGGTAATATCCAAACCACGAACGCGATCGACTTTGTCATAATCGATTTCTGGGAAGATGATCTGCTCACGAACGCCCATGCTGTAGTTACCACGACCGTCGAACGACTTCGCAGATAAACCGCGGAAGTCACGAATACGTGGTACAGCAATAGTGATCAGACGCTCAAAGAACTCCCACATGCGCTCACCGCGCAGAGTTACTTTACAGCCGATCGGATAGCCCTGACGGATTTTGAAGCCTGCAACTGATTTGCGTGCTTTGGTGATCAGCGGTTTTTGACCGGAGATTGCTGCCAGGTCAGCTGCTGCGTTATCCAGCAGTTTCTTGTCAGCGATCGCTTCACCAACACCCATGTTCAGGGTGATCTTCTCGACCCGAGGGACTTGCATGACAGAATTGTAGCCGAACTCTGTCATGAGTTTCTGGACTACTTCGTCTTTGTAGTAATCATGCAGTTTCGCCATCGTACTACTCCAAATTACTTGATAGTTTCGCTATTAGACTTGAAGAAACGGACTTTTTTGCCGTCTTCGAATCTAAAGCCTACACGGTCAGCCTTGCCGGTTGCCGCATTGAAGAGTGCAACGTTGGAAGCTTGAATAGCAGCTTCTTTCTCAACGATGCCACCTGGTTGGTTCAGGGCCGGAACCGGCTTCTGATGTTTCTTAACCAGGTTGATACCTTCAACGATGACTTTACCAGAAGTCAGGACGTTCTTTACTTTACCGCGTTTACCTTTGTCTTTGCCGGTAAGCACGATAACTTCGTCGTTACGACGGATTTTCGCTGCCATTGCTCGCTCCTTAGAGTACTTCTGGTGCCAGAGAGATAATTTTCATGAACTTTTCAGTACGAAGTTCACGAGTTACCGGCCCAAAAATACGCGTACCGATAGGTTGCTCGCTGTTATTATTTAAAATAACGCATGCATTACCATCGAAGCGAATGACAGAACCGTCCGGGCGACGAACACCCTTCCTGGTGCGCACCACTACCGCTTTCAGGACATCACCTTTTTTCACCTTGCCACGAGGAATTGCTTCCTTGATGGTCACTTTGATGATATCGCCGACGCCTGCGTAGCGACGGTGCGAGCCACCCAGAACCTTGATACACATTACGCGACGTGCACCGGAGTTGTCGGCGACGTTCAGCATAGTCTGTTCTTGGATCATTTTAGTGCTCCGCTAATGTCAACTACTACTTCGGGACCCAAACCTCAGGTCGTTAAAAAGCCCCATAATTGAGGGCGCGGCATTATAACACCGGTTCTCGCACATGGGTAGAAAAAATGAACGGCTCAGACGAGCCGTTCATTTTATTTTTAGAGGAAGCGGATTCTATTACAGAACCGCTTTCTCTACAACGCGAACCAACGCCCAAGACTTAGTCTTAGACAGTGGACGGGTTTCGCGGATTTCTACCACGTCACCAATACCACATTCGTTGTTCTCGTCATGGATGTGCAGCTTAGTCGTACGCTTGATGAATTTACCGTAGATCGGGTGTTTCACGACACGTTCGATAGCAACAACTGCAGATTTCTGCATTTTGTCACTAATAACACGACCCTGCAGAGTACGGATTTTATCGGTCATTACGCCGCCTTCTCAGTCAGTAAAGTCTTAACACGTGCAACATTACGACGAACTTCTTTCAGCAGATGGGTTTGCTGAAGTTGGCCGGATGCTGCTTGCATGCGCAGGTTAAACTGCTCACGCAGCAGGTTAAGAAGCTCAGTGTTCAGCTCTTCAACGCTTTTTTCACGCAGCTCATTTGCTTTCATTACATCACCGTCTTAGTAACAAAGGTGGTTTTGATAGGCAGTTTTGCTGCTGCCAGCTTGAAGGCTTCACGGGCCAGCTCTTCCGGAACGCCGTCCATTTCATACAGGACTTTACCCGGTTGAATGAGGGCAACCCAATACTCCACGTTACCCTTACCTTTACCCATACGCACTTCCAGCGGCTTCTCGGTAATTGGTTTGTCCGGGAATACACGGATCCAAATTTTACCTTGACGCTTAACTGCACGGGTCATAGCACGACGTGCTGCTTCGATCTGACGAGCAGTCAGACGACCACGGCCAACAGCTTTCAGACCGAAAGTACCGAAGCTGACATCCGTACCTTGCGCCAGACCACGGTTGCGGCCTTTGTGCACTTTACGGAATTTCGTACGCTTTGGTTGTAACATCAGCGACTCTCCTTACTTACGGCCTTTACGCTGCTGCTTTTTAGGTTGAGCAGCCGGTTCCGGTTGTTCAACAGCAGCCATACCACCCAGGATCTCGCCTTTGAAGATCCATACCTTAACGCCGATTACACCATAAGTGGTGTGCGCTTCAGAGGTGTTGTAGTCAATGTCTGCACGCAGTGTGTGCAACGGTACGCGACCTTCACGGTACCATTCGGTACGTGCGATCTCGGCACCGCCCAAACGGCCGCTGACTTCAACTTTAATACCCTTCGCGCCCAGACGCATTGCGTTCTGTACAGCACGCTTCATAGCACGACGGAACATCACACGACGCTCCAGCTGTGAAGTGATGCTATCAGCAACCAATTTAGCGTCCAGTTCCGGCTTACGGACTTCGGCGATGTTGATCTGTGCAGGAACGCCAGCGATTTTCGCGACGACCGTACGCAGTTTTTCTACGTCCTCACCTTTCTTACCGATAACGATACCCGGGCGAGCAGTGTGAATAGTCACACGGATGCTCTTAGCCGGACGCTCGATAACGATACGAGATACAGACGCTTTAGACAGTTCCTTAGTAAGGAACTGACGGACTTTAAAATCGCTGTCCAGGTTGTCAGCGAATTCTTTGGTGTTCGCAAACCAGGTAGAGTTCCATGGTTTTACAATACCCAGGCGAATACCATTAGGATGTACTTTCTGACCCATTGCTAGTCTCCAGAGTCTCAGCGATCGGACACAACCACAGTAATGTGGCTGGTGCGCTTCAGGATGCGATCTGCACGACCTTTCGCACGCGGCATAATGCGCTTCATGCTTGGGCCTTCGTCTACGAAGATTTTCGCGACTTTCAGATCGTCGATATCAGCGCCATCGTTGTGTTCGGCGTTCGCAATGGCAGATTCCAGGACTTTCTTAACCAACACAGCAGCTTTCTTGTTGGTGTAGGTCAGAATATCCAGAGCCTGCGACACTTTCTTACCGCGAATCAGGTCTGCCACCAGGCGAACCTTCTGAGCAGAAGAACGAGCATGGCGATGTTGAGCAATAGTTTCCATCTCTTCCTCCTACTTATTTCTTCTTGGCTTTCTTATCTGCAGCATGGCCGCGATAAGTACGTGTCGGTGCAAATTCACCCAGTTTGTGGCCGACCATTTCGTCGGAAACAAAGACAGGAACGTGCTGACGACCATTATGGACAGCGATGGTCAAACCGATCATGTTAGGGAAGATCGTTGAACGACGGGACCAAGTGCGCAGGGGCTTCTTGTCACCGCTTTCCACCGCTTTCTCTACCTTCTTCAGCAAGTGCAGGTCAATAAAAGGACCTTTCTTGAGAGAACGTGGCATGGCTTATCCTCTAAAATTATTTGCTACGGCGACGTACGATAAATTTATCAGTACGCTTGTTGCTACGGGTCTTCTTACCTTTGGTCTGAACGCCCCACGGAGTTACCGGGTGCTTACCAAAGTTACGACCTTCACCACCACCGTGCGGGTGATCGACTGGGTTCATCGCAGTACCGCGAACGGTAGGACGAACACCACGCCAACGGGTTGCACCAGCTTTACCCAGTACGCGCAGCATGTGCTCAGAGTTGCCGACTTCGCCGAGAGTTGCACGACATTCGGATTCAACTTTGCGCATTTCGCCTGAACGCAGACGCAGGGTAACGTAGGAACCTTCACGCGCAACGATCTGCACGTAAGTACCAGCTGAGCGAGCAATCTGACCGCCTTTGCCTGGTTTCATTTCTACGTTATGAACGGTAGAACCCACCGGGATGTTACGCATCGGCAGGGTGTTACCTGCTTTAATCGCAGCATCAACGCCAGATTGAATCTGATCGCCGGCTTTCAGGCCTTTAGGGGCCAGGATGTAACGGCGCTCGCCATCTTTGTACAGAACCAGTGCGATGTTCGCAGAACGGTTCGGATCGTACTCAAGACGCTCAACAACTGCTGGGATACCATCTTTGTTGCGTTTGAAGTCAACAATACGGTAAGCCTGCTTGTGACCACCACCGATATGACGGGTAGTGATACGACCATTGTTGTTACGACCACCGGATTTGCTGTTTTTTTCTACCAGCGGAGCAAATGGTTTGCCCTTGTGCAGCTCTGGGTTCACCACTTTAACTACGTGGCGACGACCCGGAGATGTCGGTTTACATTTAACAACTGCCATTGTCTTTCTCCTCCGACTTACTCAGCGCCGCCGACGAAGTCCAGATTCTGGCCTTCCTTCAGGGTGACGTAAGCTTTTTTCCAGTCGCTACGACGACCGATACGCTGTCCGTGACGCTTAACTTTCCCTTTAACTACCAGGGTGTTTACGTCTTTAACTTCCACTTCGAACAGCTTCTCAACAGCAGCAACGATCTCTGCTTTGGTCGCGTCTTTAGCAACTTTGAGAACGATGGTATTGGTTTTTTCCATCGCAGTAGATGCTTTTTCTGATACGTGCGGTGCACGCACTACTTTCAGCAGACGTTCTTCACGGATCATGCCAGCATCTCCTCAACTTGCTTAACTGCTTCCGCAGTCATAACGACTTTGTCGAAGGCGATCAGGCTAACTGGGTCGATGCCCGCTGCATCACGCACGTCAACCTTGTACAGGTTACGCGCAGCCAGGAACAGATTCTCATCCAGTTCACCGGTGATGATCAGCACATCTTGCAGCGCCATGTCTTTCAGTTTCTGTACCAGCAGCTTAGTTTTAGGCGCTTCTACAGAGAACGTCTCGACAACGATCAGACGGTCCTGACGTACCAGCTCGGACAGGATGCTTTTCAGCGCGCCGCGGTACATCTTTTTGTTAACTTTTTGACTGTGGTCCTGTGGACGTGCAGCGAAGGTCACGCCACCTGAACGCCAGATCGGGCTCTTTACAGAACCTGAACGCGCACGGCCGGTACCTTTCTGGCGCCAAGGCTTTTTGCCTGAACCAGTAACTTCAGCACGAGTCTTCTGCGCACGAGTACCCTGACGAGCACCAGCGGCATAAGCAACAACAACCTGGTGAACCAGCGCTTCGTTGAAATCACGACCGAAGGTAGTTTCGGAAACAGTCAGCGCGCTCTGCGCGTCTTTCAGTACTAATTCCATTGCTATCCCCTTACGCCTTCACAGCTGGTTTAACAATCAGATCGCACCCAGTTGCACCCGGGACGCCACCTTTGACCAGCAGCAGGTTGCGCTCAGCGTCAACACGTACTACTTCCAGGCTCTGAACGGTTACGCGCTCATTACCCAGCTGACCAGCCATTTTCTTGCCTTTGAACACTTTGCCCGGAGTCTGGTTCTGACCGATAGAACCCGGAACGCGGTGTGACAAGGAGTTACCGTGTGTAGCGTCCTGGGTACGGAAGTTCCAGCGCTTAACGGTACCTGCGAAACCTTTACCTTTAGAGGTACCGGTAACGTCTACTTTTTTAACGTCAGCGAAAATCTCAACACTGATGCTCTGGCCAACAGAGAAATCTTCACCTTCGGTGCGGAATTCCCACAGACCACGGCCAGCGTCAACGCCAGCTTTAGCAAAATGACCTGCTTCAGGCTTGCTCACACGGCTTGCTTTTTTAGCACCGGTGGTAACCTGGATAGCTTGGTAACCATCGTTGTCCAGGCCTTTGACCTGAGTAACGCGGTTTGCTTCAACTTCGATAACGGTTACTGGGATTGAAACGCCATCTTCAGTGAAGATGCGGGTCATACCCACTTTTTTACCGACTAAACCAATCATTGTATCAACCTCTCAATCGCTCGATGACCTGATTAACCCAGGCTGATCTGCACGTCAACACCGGCAGCCAGGTCCAGACGCATCAGAGCATCAACGGTTTTTTCAGTTGGCTCAACGATGTCTACCAGACGCTTGTGAGTGCGGATTTCGTACTGATCACGCGCGTCTTTGTTAACGTGCGGAGAGATCAGAACGGTAAAACGCTCTTTGCGGGTTGGCAGCGGGATCGGACCACGTACCTGCGCACCAGTGCGCTTGGCAGTCTCAACGATTTCCGCGGTTGATTGATCGATCAGGCGATGATCAAACGCTTTAAGACGGATACGGATTCTTTGGTTCGACATGAGACCAAGGCTCCAAACATTTTATAAACGAAAAGAATTACTACCCACATCCATTACGATTGATGGAGGAGTGTAATCGTTCAGCATATAACTCCCCAATTGGGAGTATTGTTAGGCGATACATAGACAGCTATCCCCTGCGATTCTGCTCGAATCGCGCCGCACCAATATCGGCAGGCCCGCGCATTATACGTAAATCTGTTTAGGAAGCAACCCGTGTTGTGTTTTTAACCACATCTATCTCGCTTTAGACCCAAAAAAACCCGCAGCAATCGTTTTTGACTGGCGCGGGCTTGCATAACATTGCTGGTTGAGCATAAGACTAGTGTTCGTTCTGATCTTTTAATTGGGACTGAAGATAATTTTGCAGGCCGAGTTTGTTCACCAAATCGAGTTCAGTTTCCAGCCAGTCTATGTGGCCCTCTTCTTCCGTAAGAATTTCAATCATCATGTCTCTGCTGACGTAATCATGAACCTTGTCAGCATAGGCTATCGCTTCGCGTAAATCCTTTGCGCCTTCCAGTTCTAATGCCAGGTCAGACTGCAGCATCTCCGGCACGTCTTCACCGATGCGTAATCGACCGAGATCTTGCAGGTTAGGAATCCCTTCGAGAAAAAGAATGCGTTCGATGTACTTGTCCGCATGCTTCATTTCATCGATCGACTCATGATACTCAACGTCATTGAGCCGGGTCAGACCCCAATTTTTGAACATACGCGCATGAAGGAAGTACTGATTAATCGCAACCAGTTCATTCCCCAGCAATTTGTTGAGATGATTTATGATTTTACCGTCGCCCTTCATTTTGCTTCCTCCGCTTCCAACTAAATAGAGCGTAGATGCGGATGAAAGGAAGTCAAAAAAACGCGACGGTTATTGTGGGTATTGTGAAGTGCAGGATTAAGTTATCAAGCTATCTCTTTGTAGAGCGGCACGTTTTGCAGTTCATCTTCCATAATTTCCCGCGCAAAGCGCACGCACTTCCCACATTGCTTGCCAATGGGCACCAACTGGCGCAATTGTTGAATCGATTTGGGTTGATAGCGGCGAACCACTTCGCGCAGAGTTTTATCACTCACGGCATTACACAAGCAGACGTACATTTACTGCGGACTCCCGTACAATTTATGATCAAATTGTAAATGAGAATGGTTTTTATTTCAAACGCAGCTTTTATGTGGGATTAATCGAAACGGCAAAATTCAGACATAAAAAAAGAGCACCGAAGTGCTCTTTTTCATGCTGCGATGACTGCCGAAACAGCCATCGACATTAACGCAATTAAGCGATGATTTCAGCAACAACACCCGCACCAACAGTACGGCCGCCTTCACGGATTGCGAAACGCAGACCCTGATCCATAGCGATTGGCTTGATCAAAGTTACGGTCATTTTTACGTTGTCGCCTGGCATTACCATTTCAACGCCTTCTGGCAGTTGAACGTCACCGGTCACGTCAGTAGTACGGAAGTAGAACTGAGGACGGTAGCCTTTGAAGAACGGAGTATGACGGCCGCCTTCATCTTTAGACAGAACGTAAACTTCTGAAGTGAACTGGGTATGTGGCTTGATTGAACCCGGCTTAGCCAGAACCTGACC
>NZ_FPBU01000026.1:0-1490 GCF_900116775.1 Pantoea sp. YR525 | reverse complement strand
GTACCCACCAACGTAAACCTGGCTTCATTTGAAGGGTCGCTGACGCCTGCTGATTTTACTTCTCTTGCGGTGATACTGTGGAAACCTGAAGAATAATTACTGTCGTGCAGATATGACCATTTACCGTCGGTGCCTGCCGTGGTGCTGCCAATTAACGTTGTGCCATCGTAAATATTAATAACGCTCAGCGCGCGGCCTGTGCCTTCAACCTTTACGCTGCCATCATCAATAATGCCGCCATTAGCAAACTTGTCGTATGCGCCACTCGCCTGGTGCTCGAACAATCCTGTAATGCTTGGTTTATCCGGACCCAAACCGGAAGTATCGATTTCGATCTGCCATTTATTTGACACGCCGGAATAGTCACGCTGCACGGCCCAGAAGTTATGGCGTCCGTCGCCCAGCGCCGTCGGCGTGAAACTCCAGTCACCATTACTGCTTGTCTGCGTGGAGCCCAGCAGTGTGTTACCGTCGTAAATAAGGACAAAGCGTCCCGCTTCAGAGCGACCGGATAAGGTAGGGGTGCTGTCATCGGTGATACCGTTGTTGCCGACAGGCCCGGTAACGCCAACATCGTCAAATACCTGTGTTATGGTGGTCGGCACCGAAGGTGACGGATAAATATGCAGATCGAAACTGTCATTCCAGTCCGCTGCACCTTCACTCTTAACCTGGAAATTCCAGTCGCCAGCCAACAGATCAACCGACGGCGTCCAGCTCCATTTTCCATCATGGCCTACATCAACGGTGACACTGTTCTGGCTGCCATTGAGCGTGTACTGAATCACAACCCGGCTGTTCGATTCTGCCCGACCAGTGAATCTCGGTGACATGTCATCGGTATAATCACCGCTGTTGAGTTTGCCGATACTGGTGCCGAAATCGTCCCAGACTTCGGTGATTTTTGTCTGCTGATCGCCTGAACCCGCAGCAAAGATGTCCAGGTTAAATAGTGCAGAAGAGACTTTAGGTGTCGCCGCCTGGAACTCGTATTGACCGGCCGCCAGCGCAGGGGAAGGGGTCCAGCTCCAGTTTTGTCCGTTCACCGTTGCGGTTGCGCTTCCTGCCCAGGTGCTTTCACCCGCTTTGCGGTAGTAAACGATGACCGTAGCGCCTTCATTTGTCTGGCCGCGCAGTGTTGGCGTGGTGTCGTCGGTAAGCGCGCCATTGTTCAGCACGCCACTCCATTTCCCCACATCATCAAGGGCATCGACGATGGTAACGAAGTCAGCCATGCCAACATTAATGATGAAGGAATCAGAGACTTTGCCCTCACGGTAAATCGGCGCACCATTGGCATCTTTGCCAAACTCTTCAATAGCCACCAGGGTTAATACGTTCTCACCCTGTTGCAAATCATTATTCGGCTCGATAACCCATTTGCCGGTCACTGCATCAGTTTTTGCACTGCCAATATCATTGCCTGCTGCATCCCGCAAATATACAACGGTATTAGGCTGAGCAACGCCCGTCAGGGTTGGTTTAGCATC